>CAZBHS010000158.1:0-1537 GCA_964491915.1 uncultured Clostridia bacterium | reverse complement strand
CGGGTGAGGGGTGGAATCCGCGGGGTAAATCATTTTCTGCCCGAAGTCGGCAGCCTCTACCGAGAGATCCAGCATGGGGACAATGATCTCTCCACCGGTGAATTCCAATCCGGCCAGGAGGGCGTCTGCGGCAATGTGTGGATCCCGGGCAAACTCAGGAAAAGTTGCCCCCACGAGCCGCCTGCTCGCACTGATCACCAGAGGACAGCAGGGAACATGATCAGGCTCCTTGTGACGAATCGTTGTGATAATCCGTTCGATATTGGTCAGCGGACTCAATCCGGACCTGGTGCTGCAAAAAGCCGCTGCTCCATCCAGCATCCATTCCGGAAACATCCCGGGAGGCGGTACCTGTCCTGACAACAGTGTCTTTATAAGCCGGGGCAGGAATTGAATTCGCGCATGTCTATCCATCGAAACAAATAACTCCCCTAACATTTCATTATATTATAAAGATAATCATGACCTGAATATTTTCAAACTGTTTCCATCTGCATGGCAAAAAGGAGCAAGCAAAACCGAGGTTGTAGTAGGTTTTTCAAAAAATACGACTCTGCCCCCCGATTTTGCCTCTCTGAAAGTTCTCTTTTTTATCTTAAAAATCAGGCCCGGTTTATATGGTATGAACTTTTTATAATTGACTGGACAATCCCTCTTTTGCTTGTGCTTCGAGGATTATCTCCGTGGTCATCCGAGCAACTTCTCCCACCAGCGTTGAGCATCTCTCCAGCATACCTGCTGCCATGGCGGCATACAATTCATCCGGGTCGTAAAGATTATAAAACCGACCAAAAAATAAAGTTTGCAGATCAACACATCTGCAGGTCCCGTATTTTTCTACAAACCGCTCGAGCAATTTCTTTGAGAGAAAATTTGCTTCCACCAGTTTCATCATGTCACCAAAGTCTTCTTTATCTCTTCCAAAAAGATAGCTGATAGCAAGAACTCCACCGGAAAGCGCTCCGCAGTGACCATCGCCGGACAAGCCGATACCGTCGGCAAGGCCTGTCGCAGCCTTGAAAATATCATCATTTTTAATATCCAGGGCATCAAAAATCCCTGACAAGGTACATTGGGGACACCCACCGTTCTTCATCTCATATTGTTTCGCTGCGCTAAATGCAGTATCCAGAATCTTATCTTTCGATCTCTTCATCCCCCCTCCATTCTTTTCATTTCAAATGGTTTTATTCTATGGAATAAAACCGGGGTCAGAGTAGTATTCCTTGCAACAGAAAAAACTTACTATGACCTATAGGTATTGAACCCGTCCCCAATTCCTCTGAACATGTCTCCTTTATTGTTCAATGTTGTTAAGGACATTTTAACATATCCGGCCGCTGAAACAAAACTCGATCCTAGCCATCATAGTGGAAAATAGAACCGCCCTTTTGTTTCCAGCCATGGCCAACTCTAAAAAACCGTTTGAATCACGAAGAACACGAAGAAAAACTGAAGAAGGAAACGCCGTTACCAAAGAAGCCGAGATTGAAACCGCTTGGCCCATGGGGAAGACGCTTCGTGCTCTTCGTGTCCT
>CAZBHS010000157.1:0-1601 GCA_964491915.1 uncultured Clostridia bacterium | reverse complement strand
CCCGGAAGTTTTACCGCCCCGCCCTTGATTCCCGGGATGTAGGTGACGACGCCGTTGAGCATCACTCCATCATGCCCGTTTCCCGTCACATCCGCCAGACTATCGTCCAACGGCCAATAGGCGACGAGGCCCTCTTCGATGCCGGCTTGAAGGTCACAAAAACAAGCCCCTAAAGCGAAAACAAAAATCAGGATAAATAATTTTGAGCGATGACTCGACATTTTCTCCTCCTCAATTTATGAACGCCCCTTACTAAAAAGTTTACACCATCTTCTCTTCAATTATATTCCCTAATGTATTGCAATCGCAATCCCGAAAAGTGTGACTCGATTGCATCGATGAACTGAAGGGCAGTCTCGGCAGAATGGCTTCTGGGACAGTTATTTCATTATTTATGTTTGAGGCCGATATTCCGGGGTAATATTACAAGAGACACCAATCAAAAAAATAGGGGACACTATGTGAAATTTAAGTTCCAATACTTGATCCTCTTTTTGATCCTATTAGCAAATTGCCAGGATAACCGACCATTTTCGTGGCGTCACGAAAATGGTTTAGCTTTTTATATACCTGCTTTTTGTTCACTTTCATTTATCAATTCCTTCCTATTGGGGGACCATTTTGCAAAATCTCCTCAATCATGTAGTGGTGAAGTCCCATCCCTTTCCGCTTTTGTCCAATTTTCCTTCTTTCTTTTATGGCATGTTGAGACCATTGGTTCCCGAAATTATTGTACAGATTTCAAGAATGCTTGTCAATCAGTGAAAAATAGGGGACAGGCACAGTCGGTTCCGCTAGCTTTCGTAAGTGTTCCGGGACTTGGCGGGATTTGTATAAAAAAAAATAGAACTTGCCGATACGGTTGATATTAAAGGGGGAATACACCAAATTGACTTTTGGGGTCTTTACAAACCTTTGGGGAAGAATTATAAAGATACTTGTAAAGGAAAGCAGGAGAAGATAGAGATGAAGCGGAGGTGCATATGAAACGTTCAAGAGGCTATCGAATTATTGCCAAATTCTTACTTCTAGTGATATTTGTGAATGTTTTACCCGTATATGGTTCGGATATTAGAGGTAGCGGGCAAGAAATCCCCCAGGGGAAAAAAACTTATTATATCTATTCGTTCGATAACAAGCTGCTGGCGGAATATGATCAAGATGGCCGTTGTTTGCGAGAGTATATTTATGCCGGCAATCTACTGGTGGCGGAATACCGTCCGCAGAGCGACAAGTATTTTTATTTTACAAATGATCAGATAAATTCGACTCGGGTGGTGACTGACGGCTCGGGCAATGTGGTCTCCTCGACAACGTATAGTCCTTACGGCAAAAAAATTCAATCGACACAAACGATCGACGAGGCCCCGAAGCCCCAATTTTCCGGCAAGGAGCGTGAACAAGCCACATCCAATGATTATTTCGGCGCCCGGTATTACGATCATTCCACATACAGGTTCAATTCCACCGATCCGGTCATCAACAAGAAAGAAGCCCTCCTGGATCCCCAACGCTGGAACTTGTATTCATATTGCCGAAACAATCCCATCACATACTTAGATCCAGACGGAAGACGCGAAACCCCACACTCCAGGTTTCTT
>CAZBHS010000156.1:0-1604 GCA_964491915.1 uncultured Clostridia bacterium | reverse complement strand
CAGTATTATGATGAAGAGACGGGCCTCCACTACAACTACCACCGGTATTATGATCCGGGGTCGGGGAGGTATTTGAGGGCTGATCCGATTGGATTGACTGGGGGGATTAATCTTTTCTCATACGTCCAAAACAATCCAGTTAATCTGATTGATGCACTCGGTCTGTACTGTAAAATTATTTGGGATGAATCTGGTACTTTCCACATCAGATTCCGCCGCGAGCAAGAAACAATAAATTATTGGCCGGCTTTGATTGCATGGACGGGAGTTCAAATGGTGAAATTTAAGTTACCCAGAAGATTCATTGTTCCTACGAATCCTATCGAGGAAAAGCTATACGAATATCAAATAGTTTTTACTATTTATGAAATGTTTGGAATTTACAGAAATTATTATGAAGTGTGTTTTGATGACTGTACAGGTGATCAAATCTCAAAGACCCTTGTCGGTCGAGAGAAAGTAAACAAGGGACAACAGGCGATATATGAAACTTGGACCGAAACCAGAACAATTAGGTAAGGCATGAAAACATTGATTAAAGTACTAATAGGGGGCATTTTAGCATCTGCGATCGGAATTGCTGTGCTTTTAAAAATTATTGTTTTGGACAACCCGAGTTTATTATGTATGGTCGGGCAAGGTTTTGATGAACCATCCAGGCTTTATTACGCCTCAATCGATAACATATATAAGGCTTCGGTTAAAAAGAAGGTCGGTGAAAAATTTATAGAGCATTTGATCGAAGGTGAAAATGAGCACCTTTACAATTGCTATATAAGAGTTTTAGGAGTTCTTGGAAAAGAAGATGCACTCCCTTGTTTAATGAAGATTTATGCTAAATATCAAAACAATAAAAATTATAGGAGTCTTATATATGATATTATAATCAGTATGGGGTTGATAGGGAATGAAGATGTAGTGCCCTTTTTGGAAAATATTTTGAAAAATTACAATGAGAATATTGCACATGTTCCGAGTTCTTTAATTGTGCATTCATTGTACCTTATAACAGGTGAAAAATATTGTTTTATTAGTAATTCAGGGGAAAATGAGGAAATTTATTTGTCCAACGAACGAATTGAAGCGAGAAAAATAATTGAATCTTCAAGGGGTAGTAAAAGAAGTTTAGAAGAGATGATAAATTTAGATAAGTTGATATATCGGCCCCCTGAATACCGATAGCAATCGCAAAAAAAAAGAAAATAGGGGCAAATAGTGAATGAGCGGGAGAGAGATAGATGATAACGTGCTGGAGTTTGCGCTTGAATGGCACTCAACCTTAATCGAAGGAAGAGACGATGCCCCGAATCGCTCGTTTGATTGTAAAAGGAGAGCCGACGGTCTACCACGTGATGTCGCGAACGGCCCTGGACGGATTCGTGCTGAGGGATATCGAAAAGGAATATTTCCTTAATCTCATCAAACGGTTGAGTAAAGTCTATTTCACCGAGGTCCTTGGATTTTCCCTGATGGGAAATCACTTTCATCTCCTGGTCCGCATGCATCCTGGCGAAGCTTACGACGATGAGGAAATTAAAACCCGGTTTTCGCTATACTACGGTGATGAATCTAAGATTCCGATCAGTGATGGTCAAATCCCCTGT
>CAZBHS010000155.1:0-1629 GCA_964491915.1 uncultured Clostridia bacterium | reverse complement strand
TCACCCAGAAAATCATTATAGCCCGGAATGAACTTTTTCGTCAACTTTTTTCTGGAGAAATGAAACGGCGCTGCCCTTCCGGGGGGAAGCGGGGGAGCAGGCGGAGATTCGTACATTAGCCTGTCCCCCAACAGCTCCATCCTATAAACCGATCAATCTTCCTAAAATGGAAGTGGCTAGATCCAATGGGAACGATAATCCCAATCCCCACCGCCATTGAAGCTCTTCTTTTATTGGGGCTGTAGTAATGGCAGGATTCTTTATCTCGTCACCTACTTCATAGCCAGGCCCAATGGTATCTTCTTTGCCATGACTGACGAAAACATTTATACTAAAATGTTTGATTTCGAATCCCAACCCAAAATAAAACTTCTTTAACACCGATTCGGAAAGCTCTGTCCCTATATTTAAGTGAAACCGCTTCCAGAATTGATTCCCAAATATATTCCGTTCAGATTCAACTCCCGGAGAAAACGATAAAAACACCAGAGCTTTGGGTTTGAAAACCATGTCGTGAGTAATAATTGGGTAAGGTCCCGGTACGCCTACTACCGGCGCGGTATTGCTGTACGCCAACCCATACGAATCATATTTCTTTAACGGAAAAAAGACTCCCGCGTGCACTCCAAAATAGTCCCGGAAATACGTATAGAACGTCTCATTGAAAATCTTGTAACTATTGGGATTGGACTGTTTTAATTTGTCGTCCTCTTTTTTATACATGAGAACATTGAGGGAATATTGTCTGGAAATTCCATCCAATTTTAATGTGTATATCAACGCCTCCTGGTCATAATCAGTCCTTGGTGACAGAACTGTTTCGCGTTTTCCAGCCTCTTGAAAAATATAAATGGATTTGGTCTTGAAGGAGCTGACTTTTCTTAGCTCTTCAGTTTGTTTTACAACAAAAAAGTAAGTCTCAAAGGCTTCTTTGCAGTGAGTACACTTCGCTTCGATCTTCCCTTCCCTGGGTGAAGCCACGAATTCAAAATCACTTTGGCAACTTTTACAGACATGTGAAAGATCCACCAGTTTTTTGGATGGTAGGATTTTTACCTCGATATAGCTTATTTTGCTAAATTTCCGCTTTTCGGGCAAATTGCCCTCCCGGATGTTCCCATTCTGGTCAATAGTAATTTTGTAAACCTTTTTCCCAGCATGAGCATGAATTCCAAATGCAAGAATACAGAGTACCAAAAGCATGAAAATCTCAATTCTTCTTCTCATAAAAACGCCCTCCCTTAAATTATCTTTTTAATATCTATTTTTAAAATAATTATAATGCAGCTATTGGCAGGCAATGTGAGCAATTTCTTCCATCGCTAACAACCAATCCACTTATTCCCACCCTATCATCCCCTCTTCGTCTAAGCCCTCATCAAAATCAATCGGCGTTCCCTAAAATGATTCATCAGAAAGTTTGCACTATTCCAGCCATTGATCCTGTTTTTACATTGATCATAAGCGGCATGTCGTTGGGGCAGCGGAGTTTGAGGCTGAAATAGGCTGTATTTCGGATCGTTTCCTACCGATGGGAATCTCGCTTTCCAAACATCAGAAAGGAGGTGGGCGTAAATCGCCTGAACCACGGACAATGGATGGCTCTTCATCACCCCCGACGATTTCCGG
>CAZBHS010000154.1:0-1725 GCA_964491915.1 uncultured Clostridia bacterium | reverse complement strand
AAAATGCTAAAAGAAATCAATCTCCAGAAAAAATCCACCACCTACCACTACAACAGCGACAAACTAATCAAAATCAATCACCCCGACGGCCAACACATGGCCTTCACTTACAACAACGACGGCCGCCTCGAACGCATCATCGACTCCTCAGGAAGAGAAACCACAATCGAAATAGACTCGGAGGGCGACCTCACCGCCGTCACCTACGCCGACGGCAGCCATCTCTCCTACAACTACAACGAGCAGGGCCTCATGACCGCCGCCAAACAAAACACCACAACCAAAGAATACATCTGGGACGGCGCATGGCCGGTCATGACCCGAGTCAACCTACCAAACGGCGGCTCCCGCACCATCGAGCCCTGGGTCCTGCAAAACATCATCAACGGCTCAGACAGCAGCGAATCGTCCCCCATGGATTTCCCCACCATCGCCCACACCGACGCCATTACCTCCACCATCACCTACGAAAACGGCAACGAAGAAAAAATTCTCTCGGGCCGAGGCTGGCAAAAACGCTACCAATCCGGCATCATCCAAACCGTCACCCTCAACAACGAATTCACCGTAAATTATAACGACGACCTGGAAATCACCGCCGTCAACCACACCCTCCCGTCCCCCCACACCGAAAACTACATCTACGACCCCCGGGGCAACAGACTATCATCAAATTCGAGTACCTACTCATACAACACCCTCAACCAACTGACCGAATCAGCCTCGCATCTCTACACCTACGACGCAGACGGCAATCTCCTCACCCAATCCGGCCCCACCAAAGGCAACCTGGGTTTCCATTCCAAATACTACGATCAGGAATCCGGGCTGAATTACTTTTATCATCGATACTATTCATCTAAATTGGGAAGATTCACATCCGAGGATCTGATTGGGATAAACGGTGGTATCAATCAGTTTCTATTTGTAGAAAATGATACATTAAATAACCTGGATGAATATGGAACGAAAAAGAGACGCGGGGGTGGACCCAGGCATTGGCAAACAAAAGTTAAACTGCAATGTAGGTATGGAAATAGTTGTCAAGCTATGAGAAATAAGGAGAAACCTATGGAAAAACAAGATGCTTTTATGCCGAAATCCCCATTTGCTCAAAAAATTTACAGGTATTTTGAATCAGGAATACCTCAATTCGATGGAAATCTTATTAAAAAATGGATGAGATCTACAAATATAGAAGTGCTGGGGACCATTCATTTTTACCTGGATGAAATGGGCTATTTTTCAAAAATTTCTCCGCCTTTTGAACTAAAGGACATATTAGAGCTTCAAAAAAAATATTTTTCAAGTTTGGATTTATTACCCTGGTTTTACAATTTTTGGAATCATCCTGATATCACACAAAGCTTACTTAATGATTTCAACTCATGGATTGCTCAAATTTACAAAGAAGGTGACACGGATGTAAAAGAGGAAATCATCCACGTGGTTTTTTTACACTTGTTCGAAGACAAGAAAGTCAAAAAACTCTTCTCAAATTGGCAGGATGATCCGGACTTGAAGGAGGCCTTCCTGCTGGCAGATAAAATGAATCCCTAAGAAAAGCAAGCGAATAACCACTAAAGTCTTACTCTCCGGCAGAACCGTTCGCTACCAATGGAGAAAAAAGGGAACAGGCGCGGGAGCGCCGCCCGGCTTGACAATTTTTCCTCTTAAACTTATCATTACTCCTTGATCGATCACATCAAAAAAGGAGACTCACGG
>CAZBHS010000153.1:0-1726 GCA_964491915.1 uncultured Clostridia bacterium | reverse complement strand
GAGTCGTCGATGGATTGGCTGGATTGGATTTTTTTGCCGAAGGGGCTGTAGGTGGCGGAATAGACGACATTGCCGGCATCGTCGGTAACGACTCTTGTGGAATTGATTTGGTCGGCGGTGTAGTAGAAGTATTTGTCGGTCATGGGTCTGTATTCGGCGATCAATTGACTGCCGAGGTAGATGTATTCGCGGGTGCATTGGCCGGTTTGGTCGTATTCCGCCAGGAGCTTGCCGTCGAAGGTGTAGATGTAGTAGGTCTTCTTGTAATTTCCGGTCTGGGGGGTTGACAGGCCAGTGGTCGTGGGCTTGGCGGCGCTTCGGGTGGAGGAGCCGGCGTCGGTTGCCGGCTGTTTGACGATGGGAGAGGAATCGATGCCTCCTACGAATGAATCATCCAATGTCATGGTTTGGGATTGGCTTTGCAAAACCGAGCCGCCGCTTCCATCAAACACCATCGAGCCGGGTTCGGCTCCCGGTTGTTGGGCTGGAGACATGGCGGTAGGCGGAGCTGCGACTTCATCTCCGCCGGTGGTTCCATGTGTAGAAAAGGATTAATCATCTCCTCAATTTCCAATCTCATTTGTTACTTTCAGCCGATTGTTTTTTGATTCTGTCAAATGCCCTTATTCCTACGGATATCCAAAAAAGAATGGCTAATGCCAGCCAAATGCAGGAAATATCTAGAAGTAGCTTCGAAACCTGCATATATGGAAAATCGCTACTCAATGCATTGGTTTCGCCCCAGAGATGGGGATATACCTCGCTCGAAATAAACTGGCACATAAAATAATTTGAAAGATAAAACGGTATAATCCAGCCACCAGTAAAGAAGAATATTCCCGAAACTCTCCAAAAAAATGAAGAGTTCTTGTGCTCAGTGGCCTCATTTTTCCGAGATAACTTTATGATCCGTATGCCCCATATAAGAATAACCAACGCCAACCAAAATAATGCTAATATAAGCAGGTCATCCGAAAAAATTGACCATTCTATCGCAGTCCCAAGATTTCTACTACGAATCATGTGAGATTCAATGAATTCATATTTAAAAAGATAATAAATAGAAGTTTTCGACAAACAAAATGGAAATATCCAGCCGAGATTTAGTAAGGCTAGTAGCAAATTCTTAAATAGTTTCTTTATATATCTCATTGATATAACCTCCAGTTACATTAATATAGGGGATTTAGAAAATCCAATAGGGCACGAGCGCCTTCGAAATGATATTCCGTGAGTTCCGTGGTTGGGGCTTTTTTCTCCATTTTTCGTATACTCTTAGATAATTTTCGGGGAAGTGGAAGAACAAAAAACTCCGTCACATCCAATTCTTCTCCCGTAACCTCCTTTACAACTGAGGATGCCCACGAAGCACAATTATTTGAATAAAGACTATAAGTCTGTGGTTCATCTATCTTTTGTTGCAACTTCTTTTCTTTAGCTTTATTTAAATAGTAAAACCTACTGCTTTTAGGGGTATCTCTTATTTCATTGTTCCATCTAACCCCTCCACCAGCACTTCCTGGCCACAACCCATAAGTATCAAATCCCATACTATCAATGTTATAAACTGTAATCCACGCATGTCCTGTATTTCTAAACGATACATCTGGAGATACATCGGTATGAATGCCCAGGATTGAATCTCGGCCATCGGGATCGAAAAAAGATACCGGGTTGTTGCGGCAGTAGGAGTAGAGGTTCCAGAGTTGGGGGTTGGCTATGGCTT
>CAZBHS010000152.1:0-1765 GCA_964491915.1 uncultured Clostridia bacterium | reverse complement strand
CGGGCAAGTGGAATTTCTGACTCCTACCGAGCCTGCCTCCTTCAAGGTGAGACTCGCTGGCGGAGGAATCTACACCTTCACCGTTTACGTGACATACGACGGTCAGACTTACACTGATACAGTTGGAGTGAAGGTTTGGAACCAACCGGAACTGGATGCCGTGTTGCAGGATAAATGGAATGGAATGAAAGTGGCGTTAGCCCAGAGTGACGCCTCCGGAGCCTCCAATTATTTCGCCCTTGAAACCAAAGAGAAATATTTCGGCATATTCGATGCTGTCAAGGACTCCTTACCGGCGGTAGTTCAGGGAATGGGAGAGATTTCCCCGGTCGTTTATTCCCCCTACCAGGCCAAATACAGAATCTACAGAGAACAGATCATCCAGGGCGCTGCGCAGACCATCACCTATTACATCTATTTTGCGGTGGACACAGACGGCATCTGGAAGATTTACAGATTTTGAGGACAATAAAAATGAACAAAATAAGGACAAAAAAATGCATCCGATAGTATGGACATTAGTAACAATAGCTTCACTTGGACTACTTTTCGGAATAGGAATTCTAGTTCATAATCTAATCTTATCGTTCAAGAAAACACTGAAGAGAGTATCGTATTCAAAAGAGACATGGCTAATATTACTGACGCTCCTATCTTGTTTTCTCGCCTTATCTTACAAGAATTTTTTCTACGGTTTCCCTGCTGTGCCAATATTGATTGCGGCTTTTACGGTCATATTATTAGCGAGGAAATTGACGATAGCATCGGTAATAAAGAAGCATAGATGGATATCCATCTTGATTGCAATAATCTGGGGTATTTGGAGTTTCTGTATCTATTTTTTACTGCAAACCGCGATTATGCCCGATTACCCTACATTGCACCAACTCAGAGAACATGAGCTCTCGGCTCATGGAGCTATGATTGTCGGAATAGCGGTCTGGGTGATGATCTTAACTACTGCAACCTGCCTATACACTGCGATCAAGAAAACCTCGAAGCCGAAAAAGGAGGAATAGATTTATGAGTAGTCAAAGAAAAATTTTATTTATATTCTTATCTATATTTACTTTCAATACATTTCAGGTATTTGGATGGTGGGATCACACTCATATGAGGCTCACCCGACGAGCAGCGGAGAACACACAATTACAGCTTGGAAATTTGATGCTTCAATTGAACCTCGATAAGGGACTTTATCACGAAACTTTAAGCTTGCCGTATATGTCCTGGTTTGGATGGTCAAATAACTACACAGCAATGAATTGGCTAAAGTACGGTGCCATTCGCGAAGATATGAATGACTACTTTTGGGTTACTACTATACCGATTAGTCGCCGGTATGACAACCATTTCCATACTCCTCTGCGAGATTATTCTTCTGCCGGCCTAGATGATTGGGTGTTAGTGAAGAAAGTAATCCCATATCATGCGACCGGTGATTCTTCGATTCTGTGGTCTCAAAACCTCGGTGAAAATAATCAAGAAGAATTTCCGGGAGGAGACAATTCCTGGAAACAGATTCGCAAAGTATATTATTGTGCCCTGACGACCCCCTCCGAAAGCAATGGTTCCAATGAGTGGCGGAATTACAATTTTATCGCCACGTTCACGGGTTTAGGGCACCAAATGCATTTAATTGAGGATATGGCGGTGCCTGAACATGTGAGGAATGATGGCCATCCGGATAGAATCAGGTATGACACTCCGACATTTGAAAATTGGGCTGACGGCCTATCAAAAAAAGATGGAGATATGATCGATC
>CAZBHS010000151.1:0-1803 GCA_964491915.1 uncultured Clostridia bacterium | reverse complement strand
TAACAAAAAGCTCCACGATGACCACTCAAATGAATTTTCCTTTGGGCAACAGCCCATGAAGAACTGACCCCTCAGGTGACTGCGAATTCCATTGCGGTGTATCCAGTTATTGGATGGTGGCGTGAAAGACATCAGCTAGGAAAATGGGACCGTTGAACGCGCTATGCCTTGGTAGTATCCATTTCAACACCTGAGGAGAATATAGATATTTACACCCCAGTTGCAAATCAGGTGGATATTACAGTGCCGATTACAATTGAAACGTGATTCACAATAGAGAATGCGGATAAAATTATAAGTATCTATTATCCAGCAATGTTGGTATACCGGCACCATGCCACGCACAGCACACAGCAAGAATCGATGCCCCTGGTGCTCTCCATCACATCATGTTCAGAGGCCGCGACCTGCGCAAGAGATTCCGAGACAATAAGAAACGAGACAGCTTCCTGGATCGACGTGGTCGAGTTCTCCAGGAGACCGGCAACGCCTGCTATGCATGGGCGCTCATTCTCACCCATGCTCATCTTGTGCTGAAAACCGGCAACACCTCAGGCGAAAAATAGTTTGGTCATAATTATGCTACTTTAATTTAGGAATAAGAATTGGAGAATAATGCGATTTAAAGATTTAGAAATTATTGAGCCTCTCTTAAAGGCTCTAAAAGATGAAAAGTATACTGAACCTACATTAATACAAGAAAAAGCTATTCCACTCATTCTAAAAGGAAATGATGTATTAGGGAGTGCTCAAACCGGGACAGGCAAAACGGCAGCTTTTGCTATTCCCATCCTGCAGCACCTCTTTCTTGACCGTCAGCTGAATAAAAGTCCGCGTCAAATTAATTCGCTCATCATTACTCCTACACGGGAGCTGGCGATTCAGATTGGCGCCAGTTTTTCGGTTTATGGAAAATTCACAGGAATCAAAAATACTGTCATTTTCGGTGGTGTGAAGCAAGGTGCACAAACGGATGCCCTTCGCAAAGGTGTCGATATTCTCGTTGCAACGCCCGGAAGGCTTCTGGATCTCATAGATCAGGGATTCATCAGCTTGAAGGCCGTCGAATACTTCGTACTGGACGAAGCTGACCGGATGCTCGACATGGGTTTCATCAACGACATTCGAAAGATCATCGCCAAATTACCAGTGAAACGACAGTCTTTGTTTTTCTCAGCAACAATGCCGAATAATATTGTGGAACTTTCGAAGAAAATTCTGATAAATCCTAAGAAAGTAGAAGTAAGTCCGGTTTCATCAACTGCTGAAACCATACAGCAATATCTGTATTATACTAATAAAAAAAATAAAAAGGATTTGCTGAACCATATACTTCAGGATCAAAAGATCAATCAGGCATTGTTATTTTCCAGAACAAAACATGGTGCTGACAAAATAGCCCGTGACCTGAAAAAACAAAAGATCAAATCGGCAGCTATACATGGCGACAAAGCCCAGAATCAAAGACAAAAAGCCTTGGAACAATTTAAAGCAGGAGAAATAAGAGTGTTGGTGGCAACGGATATTGCTGCAAGAGGTATTGACATTGACAAGCTAAAATATGTCATCAATTATGATATACCAAATATAGCCGAAACATACGTCCACAGGATAGGTAGATCCGGCAGAGCAGGGGAAGAAGGGAATGCCATATCCCTTTGCGAACCTGAAGAAAATGCTTATATTAAAGACATTGAAAAATTGATACACCAGCACATAAAACTTATTTCAGATAATCCTTTTCCTCAAACAGAAATCCCGATGACAGAAAAGGAAAAAAAGGAATGGGAAAAAGAGAAACAA
>CAZBHS010000150.1:0-1821 GCA_964491915.1 uncultured Clostridia bacterium | reverse complement strand
TCAACCGGGCGGTCACCAAAGGGCTGGATCCCGATGTTCCCATGCGCGAGAGCGGTATTCCCTGGCTCGGCAAGATTCCGGGGCATTGGGAAGTTGGCCGTCTAAAGCGGTATGTTGAAACAAATCCATTGAAGTCGGAGAAAAACCATCTCAAAGAATCTTCTGAATTAGTTACATTCCTTCCAATGGAAAACGTCTCAGAATGTGGTGATTTTGATAATACATTACAGAAATCTATAAGTTCATTATGGAATGGATATACCTACTTTGAAGAGATGGATGTGATTTTTGCCAAAATAACACCATGTTTCGAAAATGGAAAAGCTGCATTATTAAAAAATCTTGGAAGTAAAATTGGCTTTGGGTCCACAGAATTTCATGTTTTAAGGGCTACTGGTTTGATACTCCCTGATTTCCTTTTATATTTAGTAAAAACAGAATATTTTAGAGAAGTTGGGAAATCATATATGCAGGGAGTTGCTGGACAAAAGCGTGTTACCAGTGCTTTTCTAGACGAATTGAAAATTGCACTTCCAGATACTGATGAACAACTTAAGATTTGTACTTATCTAGAGAACTACTTTAAAAAAATTGAGATTTCAAAGAAATCCATAACTAAAGAAATCAACCTACTACTCGAATACCGCACCGCTCTGATCAACGAAGCGGTGACTGGAAAAATCGATGTTCGGGGTGAAGAGGGAAACCGGTTATGAAACAGATTACTCATGAAAAGACATTTGAAGAGGCTATTGTCGCCTCTTTGGTGGAGGATGGCGGATATATCGAGACGGCGGCGGGGGATTTCTCAGCGGAACTGGCGTTGGACACGGCGCAGGTTATTGGATTTTTGCGGGAATCTCAGCCGGACGAGTGGGAGAAATTGCTTGCGATTCATGGCTCCGATATCGAGAGTAAACTGGTGCAGCGATTGGTCAAGGAACTGGATTTGCGGGGGACTCTGGATGTGTTGCGCAATGGGATTGTGGATTATGGGGTCCGGTTCAAGATGGCGTATTTCAAGCCGGTGACCGCTCTCAATCCCGAAACCCAGGCGTTGTACGACAAAAACCGCTTGACCGTCACCCGGCAGGTGTATTATTCCAAAAAGAACAGGAACTCCATTGATTTGGTGTTGGGACTCAACGGATTGCCGGTGGCCACTGTTGAATTGAAGCACCAATTGGCGGGACAGAATGTGTACGACGCCATGGAGCAATATAAAACATCCCGCGATCCCCAGGAATTGATCTTCCGGTTCACGAAGCGGGCATTGGTCCATTTTTGCGTGGACGCCGACAACGTGTTCATGACCACCCGGTTGAAGGGAAAAGACACCAGGTTTTTGCCCTTTAATCGAGGGAGCGGCAATGGCGCCGGAAATCCCCTCAATCCCGAGGGTTACAAAACCGCCTATTTGTGGCTGGAGGTCTGGAGCCGCGATAGCTGGATGGACATCATCGAGCGGTTCATCCATATTCAGACGGAAAAATTCCACAGCAAGCAGACCGGCAAAACCAGCAAAAGCGACACCCTCATCTTCCCCCGCTTCCATCAATTGGACGCCGTGCGCACACTGTCGCGCCACGCCCGCGAAAATGGCTGCGGAACGAACTACTTGATCCAACACTCCGCCGGCTCCGGCAAGAGCAACACCATCGCCTGGTTGGCCTACCGCCTATCGAGCCTTCATGACCGGGACGACGAACGGATCTTCGATACAGTCATCGTCATCACGGACCGCCGGGTGCTGGACCGTCAATTGCAGGACACCATCTTTCAATTTGAACACAAACAGGGAGTGGTGCAAAAAATCGACGA
>CAZBHS010000149.1:0-1827 GCA_964491915.1 uncultured Clostridia bacterium | reverse complement strand
ACCCTTATTATCGAACTATAGGTATTGGTACGCGAATATTTTTAGGCGGGGCGCAGGGATTTGTTGCCTGGCCGGGCACACAGCACAATCCCAACGTCCTGAGGGGCGCCAATGGCGTTCCCAAAGAAGGAGCCGGTACTCTGGCCGTAATAGGCAATTTAAAAGAAATGAAACCGGAGTGGCTGGCTGCGGCCAGTATTCTTGGCTATGGAGTCTCTTTGTATGTTGGCATTGGTATCCCGATTCCCATTTTAAATGAGGAAATGGCGCGTTTTACGGCAGTCAAAGACGAAGATATCTATACCCAGATTTATGATTACAGTATGGATTATCCTAAAGGCGTGTCAAAATCTCTTGCTGAAGTCAGTTATAAAGATCTGCGCAGCGGAACAATTACAATTGATGGGAAAAAAGTAATTACCGCACCTCTTTCCAGTTATTACAAGGCAAGGCTGATCGCCAATACCTTAAAAGAATGGATAGAAAGCGGCAAATTTCTTTTGGGTGAACCGCAACAAATTTTACCTTCCGTAGAAAGTTAATTATCGTAAAAATTTGCGACTAATAAAATATGGTGTTTTAATTAATAAAGCTAAACACACCATTATACGAATTTTCTTCAATTGGACTGCACCCCCCAAGTTGGACAAAATATGTTAGAGTAGTTGGCAGGAACCAGATTCCCTTGAAGAGGGAGAAAGGAACTTGCCATGAAGCACCGAAGAAGTTTTGCTGTTGAACTCAAGCGCCAGATCGTTGAAGAACTTTTGAGCGGCATGAGTACGCCAGCGCAACTGACCCGCCGTTATGAGATTTCATCCGGCCTTCTTTATCATTGGAAAGAACAATACGCCAAAGGGCGATTTAACAATGAGCCCACAAAGGAAGCCGCCCTTGAAGACCGTGTTCGACAACTGGAGCAACTGGTCGGCAAATTAACCCTGGAGAACGAGTTTTTAAAAAAAGCCGTTCAGAGGGGTCTTTTGACGCCACCGAAGAAAAGCGACAATTCATTGATGAACACCGTCACCTCCTCGAAAACACGGAAAGGGGGTGCCAACTCATGAAATTGCCCCGCAGCACTTATTATCATCAATCAAAGAGCAATGCCGTGGATGATTCAGAGCTTATTGCCCTGATCGAAGCCGTTATTGAAGAATTTCCCGGCTATGGATACCGCCGTGTGACCCGCGAACTTCATCGCCGTAATAAAATCGTCAATCATAAAAAAGTCTTACGCATCATGCGCGACCGGGAGCTAACCCGCAAAACCAAACGCCGCTGGATCAAAACAACAGATAGCCGGCATACTCATCGGATTTATCCCAATTTGATCAAAAATCTCGTGGTGACAGTGCCGAATCAAGTTTGGACGGCCGACATCACTTATATTGACATCCGAAGCGGTTTCATCTATCTGGCGGTCATTCTGGATTTGTTTGCCAGAAGGGCCATCGGTTACTCTATTTCGCGCAACATTAATACTGCTCTATGTCTGGCCGCCTTGACCATGGCCATTGCTCACCGGAAGCCACCCAAGGGTGTTATTCATCATTCGGATCGGGGTGTCCAGTATGCCGCCCATGAATATGTCGCTGCTCTCTTGCAATACGGCTTTCTCATCAGCATGTCCCGCAAAGGCAATCCCTATGACAACGCTACCACCGAAAGCTTTTTTAAAACGCTCAAGGTTGAAGAAGTTTATCTTTGGGAATACCGAACCCTGGAAGATGTTCAGATTCGGCTTCCCTTTTTCATTCAGGAAGTGTACAACCGCAAACGTCTGCATTCCTCTCTTGGATACAGACCTCCGGTCGAATTTGAAGA
>CAZBHS010000148.1:0-1837 GCA_964491915.1 uncultured Clostridia bacterium | reverse complement strand
GATGGTGTAGGGGCGTCACCCCGTGGGCGCCCTTAACGCGTAGAGAGATTTTACATTTGCCGGTGAATGCGGCGATGCGGCACAAAACCGGGGATTCTTGGGTGAGTCAGGGCGGGCACGGTGTCTACAAAACTGTCGGGAGGTTTGTTTGCTCTATTTCTTTGATGTGATTGATTATTTTATCGTTAAGCCAGATCCCTTTTGATCTTAGTTCCATGGCTAGAGGGATTACTGCCGGAATGAGCTTTTTCTCCCGAGCTTTCAGTAATACTCCAATTGTGCCTGTTATTTTCAGGCTTTTCAATCGAGCGTATTGTCTGCCGCTAATCTCGTCCATCAATAACAAGTCTGCATTCATCTCTTCGGCAAGGACAATCGCCTCAGCTTCTCCTCTATCCAGGTCCAGAATGTATTCTGACGCCTTTTGACTTTCGATGGCAATGATTTTTATCCAATCGATCCGGGATATATCCACATAAAAATCCTTATCTTTTCCATTTTGATATTCTTCGTAAACTGCGGTAGGGATGATAATTATATTGTAGAGATCTCGCAGCAAATGCAGTTTTGATATTTTGGAGAGGGCTATGAGCGGAGTTGTGTTTGATACAACTTTAAGCATTTTTAAGGTCGTCTAAAAGATCTTCTTTTGTGTCGTAGGGGAAGATGGAGACTTTGTATTTTCCAAGGAGTTCGATGAATTCAAGACGGGAGAGGTTGAGGGTTTTGGCCGCCATACCTGATGATATTTTCCCCAACTCGAACAATTTGATCATCGCTAGCTTCTTGATTTCTCCGGCCAATTCTTCTTTGCTGTATTTCAATGATATCGACAGCTCAAGGGGATACTCGATTTGTAAAGACTCCATTGCATGTCCCATATTTGTTCTCCTGCAATTAGTATACTCATTTAGATCTGTTCTGTCAACCGGAATCCAGGGGACAGGTGCATTTGTCTTGGTGGGTTAGGTGATGGGGTCGATGTCGATGTCGGCGTTGTCCAGGTCTTTTTTGATGAGCTCTTCGTGTTCGTAGCCGTATGCGATGAAGCGTTGCAGCATGGCGTATTTTACCAATGGAGAGTAACGCATGTAAACGTACATCTGCTTGATACGCTGTTTTTCTTCACCGAAATCTTCGAAATCAATATTCAGTTTGATCTCCCGTTGGCCGAATACATCTCCGCCTCCATGCAAGAGATAGTGTAGATCCACGTTGAAGCATTTGGTGAAATTGTGGAAGAAAAGCATGTCGGCCGGTTTTTCCCCCGATTCGACTTGCTGGAGAAAATCCGGCGAAATCTTGATGGTTTCCGCGAAATCTTCCGTTGAATATCCCAAACGTGTCCGAAACTCATTGACCCGGCGGCCAAAATTCTCTAAATCCTGTTTTATCATCCGGCTCCTCTTTTTGTTTCATTGTACCAGAACGAACTATTTTTTCAATAAAAATTTGCCTGTCCCTTTTTTGAGTTTGCGTATCGGATTATTGGTTTTGCGCTATTGAGTGTTGGTTCGGCGGCGGGATTTTTTCTTTTGCCGCCATAGGGTGTTTGGCTCGCACCACAAATTGTTCCTTTGTCACCACGAATTGTTCTGCGCGCACCACACATTTTTCCGCCGGAACCACAATTTATTCCGCCGGAACCACACATTTTTATACCGTCACCACAAGTCGTTCCGCCTTCGCCACAAGTCGTTCCGCCTTCGCCATGGGGGGTGCGTTTCCCGTCATATTTGGTGCGGGAAACGCCACGTTTTGTCCAATATGCTGACTGGTAGCCAGGGCGGGCACGGTGTCCCGCCCCTACAAAAGGCATATTGATGCGGCGGCGTGA
>CAZBHS010000147.1:0-1890 GCA_964491915.1 uncultured Clostridia bacterium | reverse complement strand
AGCATCTATCCCCCGGAAACGAAATAAGGAACCCCGGCCTCCGCAACCTGCGAGGACCGGGAGGTGAAATCAGTGAAAGATTAAAAGCATACACGAAATCAAACAATGAAAAGTTCAACATTGAATACACCCCAAAGCATGTTCCATCACCAGCTTCACATGCGGGTTCAACGCCAATTCTTTGGGGCGCGAAAACTCGGACCAATGCGGCTGAATATATCGCTCGACCTCTTCGTCCTTATAGCCAAAATAATCCAGAAACGCTTCCCTGGCTTCATCTGCCGCCAAGAATTCTTCCTTACAGACAACCGTCCCCTGCACCTGCACCACCAACCGGAAGCCGCCGCCCTCCTTCAAAATGAACGCCCCATCCACAGAGTATTGAAAAAAATTACTCAACACCGAGACCTCCATCTCCTGTCCCAAACAAGGTTTCACCGTTTCACCCACATCTCCTCCAGGTCATCAAAAAAGAGGCAGGCCCCTGGAAACCCAGGAGCCCGCCGTCCCGGTCCTCAATTCCTTTCCAAGTGCTTTTTTTGGATAGAGAATTTTTTTGCCCAAAGCCCGGGACAAAAGTTCTTAGAAACATAAAACGCATAAGGAAATGATCGGACGCCTGATAACGCCGATATATATGAAAAACAACAATCACCTTAACCATTCTCCTCAGCTTCTTTCTCTTTCAATTTCCACACCATCTCTAGCTTCGCATCATCAACATCAAAAAAATGAAACTGCTCAAAAAGTCTTTCCCAATTCGAATTATTTTTAGTATTGTCTCGCCCCTCTTCCTTTCTGGGCGCGGGAAGAAAATGTCGCCTCACCCTCACTGGGCAAGCCTCAACCACCGGGCGCAAAATATCAGTATCTTGCTCCAATGGAAATAGTTCTGAAATTTTCTCCCCCAAATCCCCTGCCCGCAATTCATTAATCAACCACATCCGAAAGAATCTCAAGACCGCCTCTTTATTAGCTAAAAACCGCTTCATAAAAGTCTTGATCAACTCCGGTTGCTTTGCGTCCTTTCCCACTTCCTCCTCAATCTCCACCGTCAGGTCCGAAGTCAAACGAAAATGTAATTTCACGATTCACCTCCTAACACATCGCAACAATATCAACTTATCTAATCATCAACAAATACTTATAACAAATTTTAATAAAAGAATGGTATATCACATTTCCAAATTTGTCAATAACATTTTTTAATTTTTTGGGGAGAAAAATAGAGGTTTTGTGCGGAAACTTTGTCTGATTGATTTTGGAATTATGTCTTACTAACGCATACTGGCGTTCTCAATTGCCATTTCGGTAAAATTGTAGTCTATTATATTCTCTTCAATTCTTTCTTTGGATTCAATTTCTAAATTAAGAAATTCTATACTCATATAAACAAACATTTTGCCTCTGGATTTCAATTCTTTTACAAGCTTCAAAAAATCCTTCTCAAACGATCTGGAAAGATCCTTCAGGAATTCATTGATAACGATTATCTCTCCACCCACAATTTGGGATGCGGCATATATTTTTCTGAGCAATTCAGGAGTATTTCGTTTTGCGTTGAGTTCCTGCTGAGAAACTCCCATAATTTCAAGATATTCAAGGACTTCGCCCTCATCAGTCCCCCGAATTGAGGAAATTAACTTTACGGCGGCTCTGGGATTAATCTCAAAATCTATGTCCTCAATTTCCACCCGGTCAATTCCCGAGACATTTTCCTGTCGGATATAATTATCGAATGTACTATCCCGGTAGGCTGCGTCTTTGAAGAACATGAAATATGAACGCCCTTCCTGCAATGTCAATTCAGGCCGCTTCACATCTTCGGGTATTTTGTTCATTCTTCGCCTCAAGACAAAAAATGAAATCCCCAACAATATCAAAGAATAT
>CAZBHS010000146.1:0-1893 GCA_964491915.1 uncultured Clostridia bacterium | reverse complement strand
CCGGAAACGAAATAAGGAACCCCGACCTCCGCAACCTGCGAGGGCCGGGAGGTGATATCAGTGAAAGAAGAGAGGCAAACACACAAGCATGCAAGCGGAGACTCAGCATTGGATACTCCCCAACGCATATTCCATCACCAGCTTCACATGCGGATTCAACGCCAATTCTTTGGGCCGCGAAAAATCAGACCAACGCGGCTGAATATATCGCTCGATCTCTTCGTCCTTATAACCAAAATAATCCAGAAACGCTTCCCTGGCTTCGTCTACCGTCAAAAATTCTTCCTTGCAGACAACCGTCCCTTGCCGCTGCACCACCAACCGGAAGCCGTCGCCCTCCTTCAAAATGAACGCCCCATCCACAAAATATTGGAAATAATTGCTCAATACCGAAACTTCCGTTTCCAGTCCCAAACAAGGTTTCACCGTTTCACCCACTTTTCCTCCAATCTAAAAATAGAAGCGGGCCCCGGAAGCCATGGGGCCCGCCGTCCCGGACCTCATTTCCATCCACGCGCATATGTCAGGAGAGGTCTACCAAACCAAAGGTCCGGGGCTAAACCATTTGTGTAAATGCAATAAAAAAAGGAACTATCCATTCTCTTTTCCTTTCCCCACCATTTCAAACGACGCGCCTTCAACCTCGAATAGACTCAATTGCCCCAAAAGAATATCCAGGTCCGACTCTCCGTTCAATCTTTTTCTTTTCTTGTTTTCCCTTTCGCTAGAAAAATTTTCTCTCACCGGCTTCGAACATCGCTCGATCACCGGCGCCATTATGTCTTCAACCGGATTCTTCGGGAGGCATCTACTTATCCGTTCGCCCAAATCTCCCACTCGCAAATCATCGTTCAACCAGATTCCATAAAACCGCAGAACCGCCTCTTTATCCTTCAATAACTCTTTTAACAAAGCCTGTATATACTTACTCCGCAATTCGTCCTTATCCACTTCCTCCCTGACCTCCACCACCAGGTCCGCAGTCAAACGGAAATGTTTTTTCATGATTGGTTTCTTCTCCTATGATTGCGAATTTCGTATATATACTTGTTTTTTCTCACTTGATGGGGTATATTTGAAAGGATGAACGTAAAGGAAACTTTTCTCTCTTCAACCACAAGCGGCACGATACACAAAGTTAAATCTAAAGTTCTCATTGTTAGAGATTATAATACAAGAGAAAATAATTTGCAAACAAAATGATCAAAAAACCGAAATTAAATCAGGAAGAAATTGGAAAGCGTCTCAGAGAGGTGCGTGAAGCGCTGAACCTTACAATCGAAAAGATGTATCATGCGACTGGTTTTTCCAGGAGTTTGATCTCAGAAGCGGAAAACGGCTTGAAGAAACCGTCCTCCACTTACCTATTCGCTTTACTGGACCTATATCAGGTTAACTTGAATTACATCATGTCCGGGCGTGGCGATATGTTTCTGGGTGAAGAGCTTGTTTTTGAAGACTTCGGGAAGGACGCGAAACTTGTGCACAGCCTATTGATGTATATGAAAAAGGCTGATGTGGTAAGGTTTACCATCCTTAAATATTTCCTCGAATACAAAGCTCAATTTAACGACTTAATACACGACCAAATCGATGACGACAACGGGACAGAATAAAATAGTTTCGATGCTATTGATTTTCTCTTCAACTGTGTTATATAATTTATTAAGTGGCATGTTCACTATTTTTAACATGATTATGAAGACGAATAAATTTGATACACAGTTAGTGGGCCGGCGGCTTCGCGAAGTTCGAAAGGTCTTAAATCTTACGATTTCTGAAGCTCATCGGTACACCGGTTTTTCTCGGAGCTTGATTTCCGAGGTGGAGAACGGTCTTTATAATGGTCCCCTAAATTTAGACAACACCGTAAGGTGGTGTTAAACTATAATT
>CAZBHS010000145.1:0-1910 GCA_964491915.1 uncultured Clostridia bacterium | reverse complement strand
TCTGACAAGATAGAGTTTTCAGGGGAGTGTAAGATAGCCGAAACGCTTTTGGCGATTGCCTTTTACGATTTCCCGTCGAATGTCTTTATTTTGGATCTATCGACATACATGGGCAAAAGATTTTTTATTTTTTTTCTCGAATCGGCAAAGGGGAGATTTTCAAACAGATGGAGAAGATAACCGACATGTTTCAGGCGGGGCAAGGGGGTGGTTAGGCGCTTACGAACGATATACAGAATCCCGCAGCAACAAGAAAATATCCCACTCACAATGTCAAATTTCTTTACTTTCGCGACAGCCATAGGAATCATATTTGAACATTCACCTCCATTAACTCGCAGGAGATACTCTTCCAGTTCTCGGTTGAATTTTCTCCAACTTCGGGATCTTAACCTCTTGCCGTCATCTACCTTAAATGCTTTTATTATCTTGACATTCAGTCCAATCTCGCCATAAATATATCGGTTTACTAGATACTGTCGCAAGGCTCCTTTTGCAAGGCCCACTTTTACGAATTCTTCATCACTATGGCTTATATACAAGCAATAAATTACATAAGGATTTATAAATAATCTCACATACTCCCAGAAATAACTCTAACTGTAATCACTATCTGAACTTCTTACTGAGTTAGGTCGCAAATTCAAAGTATCGTCGTTCTAAACCTTGAAAAAAAATGTTCGGTCTCTTACAATAAAGCCGCAGAGCAAAACCGACATCATTAAAAAGGAGTGAAATCAAATGCCGGGAATCTTTATTAGTTACGCGAAGGAAGATCGTGATATTGCCGTAAAGTTGGAGAAAGCATTCAAAGAAAAAAAGATACCAGTTTGCATCGAGAAGGAATCAATCTATAAAAAAGAAGATTGGCCAAAAGCCATGGCAGAGGCTGTCGCAGCTCAGAATCTATTCCTCCTTCTCTGGTCGCAGCATGCCGCCGCCTCCCAACCCGTGCAATTCGAAGCCGTCATCGCCGCCAAAATGAACAAACCCATCATCCCCATCTGCCTGGACACCACTCCCCTTCCCGCAGAATTAGCAGCCGACACCAATCTCCACATCGGCGAATTCGACCAAACCATCCAAACCATCACCGAAAAAATCGCCGCCTCCCCCCCCTCTCACCACCACCAGAATCACCAGATTATCACACGCCTCGCCCAAACAGAGGCCCCAGACATCGCCACAATCCTAAAAGCCATCGATCCGCCTAACGAAGCTTCGCAAAAAAAGAAACGCTCCACAAGAAAATTCCCTATAACAAAATGGACCGGAATAATGGTGGCCGTAGTTGGATTAATTGGTTCGGTTGTGAGTATTATATCATTCGTAAGAGGGGACAAAAACAAACAATTGGATCTCACCATTGAAACAAAGATAGAAGAAGCGCTAAATAAAAAAAACGCCCCTCAACTGTCAGACTCTACCAATCTCCCCGAAATCGATTTCCAGTACTATCTGGATCAATGGGCGGAAAAATACGGTTTCACTCCTGAGCAGGCAAAAGAGCAGTTCGATCAATGGGCAAAAAAAGCTAAGAAGAGCGGCAACCCGCGCAAACGCGCCTTGAGTGAATTTTATTCGAAAAATTTCATAAAATCCGCCGAACTCTTTACAAAAGCGGCCGTCCAGACCGAGGAACGTCTAAAATCTCTTCAAAAACAAATATCAGAAGACAAACTTTTAGCCTACCAAAACTGGAGAGACGCCGGAAATGCACTGGACGCGGCAAACGATTTTGCCTCAGCAATAGAAAAATACAAAAAAGCGGAAGAGATCGCAACCTACGAAAAATACCCCGAACAATGGGCCGAGATAAACCTACTTCTCGGAAACGCTAAAGAGTCTCTTGGAATCCGCACTTCCGCCGCGCATTGCACTCAATTATTAGGCGAAGCAGAAGACCATTA
>CAZBHS010000144.1:0-1924 GCA_964491915.1 uncultured Clostridia bacterium | reverse complement strand
TGATGGTGAATCTCTTGTTTGGGGAGGACCGCGATACTCTGGTGAAGGAGGGGATTGTCAAGACGTTGTACGATCCGGCTTGCGGGACCGGGGGCATGTTGTCTGTGGCGGACGAGTATTTGCAGGAGTTGAATCCTGGGGCACGGTTGGAGCTGTTTGGCCAGGAGGTGAATCCCGAGTCGTATGCCATTTGCAAGTCCGATATGTTGATCAAGGGGCAGAACACCGGGAATATCAAGTTCGGCAATACGTTTACCGTGGATGGGTTGGCGGATCATGGGTTTGATTATATGCTCAGCAATCCTCCGTTTGGGGTGGAATGGCGCAAGGTGGAGAAGTATGTCAGGGAAGAGCACGATAACAAAGGTTACGCAGGCCGCTTCGGTCCGGGGTTGCCCCGTATCAACGATGGGTCGCTGCTGTTCTTGATGCACATGATTGCCAAGATGAAGCGCACCGAGGCGGGTTCGCGGATCGGGATCGTGTTCAATGGTTCGCCGCTGTTTACCGGAAGCGCCGGTAGCGGGGAGTCTGAGATTCGCCGCTGGATCATCGAGAATGATTTGTTGGAAGCGATTGTAGCGTTGCCGGACCAATTGTTTTACAACACCGGCATCACAACCTATATCTGGATTATCGCCAACCAGAAGTCGCAGCGGCGTAAAGGGAAGGTTCAACTGATCGATGTGTCGCAGAACGGGTTCTGGATCAAGATGGCCCGGAGTTTGGGCAACAAGCGAAAAGAGATCGGCGATGGCCGCGACGGCAAGAAGGACCAAATCGGAGAGATCACCCGCATTTACGGGGAGTTTCGCGAGGGGCCTTATTGCAAGATTTTTCCCAATGAGTATTTCGGTTATTGGCGGGTGCCTATCGAGCGTCCCCTCAAGGACGAAAACGGGGAGATTGTCAGGGATAAGAACGGCAACAAGAAGCCGGATGCGTCGCTGCGGGATTACGAAAATGTGCCGTTGATGACGGACCGGGGCGGGACGCTTCGCCGGCAGTCCATCGAGGAGTACTTCAGCCGGGAGGTGGAGCCTCATGTACCGGACGCGTGGATGGATTTTGAGAAGGTCAAGAAGGGGTACGAGATCAATTTTACCCGCTATTTTTATCAGTTCAAGCCGCTGCGCTCCCTCGAAGACATCCGGCAAGACATCCTCACCCTCGAAAAGGAGACCGAGGGCTTGCTCCAGGCGGTAATCTCCGAATGAAACGCTACCAGGACACCAAACCGTCGGGTATTGAATGGATCGGCGATATTCCGAAGCATTGGAAGAAGAAAAAAATAAAATTCTTTTCGGATATTATTCTTGGAAAAATGCTCACAAACAAAGATGGCGGGGGCTTTTATTACAAAAATTATTTGCGAGCGCAAAACATAAATTGGTTCAATGTAGATATATCCGATGTCAAGAAAATGTGGTTTTCTGAAGATGAATTAAAAAAATATCGACTTGAAGAAAAGGATATACTAATAACCGAGGGGGGTGAGGTCGGGAGAGCATGTATTTGGAAGGAAGAGCTAGAGGAATGCTACATCCAGAACTCCGTTTATAGAGTTAAGTGTCATGAAGAGTACGATCAAGACTTCTTTCTTTTTCAGTGCTTCATGCTTGGTATTTCAGGGTATTTCGAGTCAATCGTGAATAAGATAAGCATTGCTCATTTAACCAAAGAAAAGCTTAAAGAGGTCTATTTTGTTTTTCCAGGGTTTGAAGAACAGAAGCAGATATCCAACTTTTTAAGAAAGAAAACCCAACAAATCGACGATCTCATCTCGAAGAAGAGGCGGCTCATCCAATTGCTGGAGGAGGAAAAAGCCGCAGTCATCAACCGGGCGGTCACCAAAGGGCTGGATCCCGATGTTCCCATGCGCGAGAGCGGGATTCCCTGGCTTGGTAAGATTCCGGCGCATTGG
>CAZBHS010000143.1:0-1955 GCA_964491915.1 uncultured Clostridia bacterium | reverse complement strand
CGGGGCAATGTTGAGGCTGCTCTATGCCCTCATCATGCTGGGTATCATCAAATTTCGCTGGAATCGTTTTATCTTTCACGGGAACGACAAATCATTCACCAAACTAAAGAAGCTGTACCTATCTTTAAAACAGGGAGAAACGCTGGTGCTCTTGAGCCGGGACGAACAACTTATCGGTCAGGTTTTTTCGATTCTATGTGGAAAAGCAGAGGGTGCCGAGCCTCTCCTGAAACTCGATGAAAATGATATTGAGACAAATCATAACTTGCCGAAGTCCAAAAAATTCATTTATATTTGCCATCCCGATTACTTCCCCGGAGACATCAAAACAAAACACTTCGTTCAATTCATGGAAGATTTGCTCAAATTGGAGAAATCCTCTTGGGGCAAACTATATCTGCAATTGAACCTTGAAAAAACAGGCAACCAAAGGCTCAAACAACTGTCTCAAGAAGCGAAAGCGGTGATACTATCAACAATGCTACTCTCAATTAAGGCGGATATTTACATGGTCTTTGAACCCGTTCAGAGCAGTTCTCCTGAAATGCTCGAGATATTTAACGAGCAACGAATAGAACATATACAGGATGATAAATATATCCTGTTGGTTACAGGCGATCCCAGACTTCCAACAAAAATTGGAGACCGGGTCGTATACCTGATGGATGATCCTACACTTACACAATTGTAGAGGAAAAAGAGATCGGAGAGAGCCTCGAGAAGTTTACGAGCTCTGATTCTCTTCGATTTCTTTCTGCAACCGGGGTTTTTGGTAAAGATAAAAACGGTCGAGAATCTCCGACCTGAGAGAAGGATATTTTTCCATAAAGAGATACATTTCTATATAAGCATTGTCATAGTTCCGGTCCCGCAACCCAGTCGTACTCAAATCAACAAGATCACGAGATTCATCATCCTCTGAGGTGCATTCGACCGCTTCGATTTCCCGAATCTTGCCCACCATAGTTTTTTCGCTTACTCTGGTAAAAGTCACCTGAAAATTTTTCCCCAACTCGTCGGAGGTAAAATCCAGAGTCACCATCTTGTTTGCGTCAATCGGCTCTTCTGCCATCCTGCATCTCAGTTGGGGAGGTATCAACATCGTCAGGTCTACGTTCGTCCACGGACCGAATTTTTTGATTCCCCAATGAGAAACACGGCTTTGCCCTGGAAAAAAACTCTCCAATTCAAAACTATATGTTTTTGAATATTGCCGATCACTTCGGTTCTGCACCAGCCGCATCCCTCCCAAACCAAAGGTTCGCGTTCGTTTCCCACCGGGGAAAAACTACGGAGTTCCTCTGCGTATGCTTCCTTGAAATGCTTGATAACTAAATAGATAGCAAAATTCAATTCTTCAATCCTGAGCATCTCCATGATTTCCTGTTTCATTTGTTTAGTAAAATTTGCCATTTTTTGTCTCCTAATTTTTTCATAGAGCGACGAAAACAGGTCCCAAAGACATGTTCCATTCGCCCTCGATCCTCCAAAGAGGATCCACCAAAATTCAGAACCTAAAAAATACACGCACCAACACACACGCATAAGGCAAGCAAAGGATATAGTAATGAACTGCGACCCGGGCAGCTTATATTTTTAGGACACTCAATATTCCCGCGAAGGAACGGGAATTATAAATTTAGGCCTCGCGCCAAAGCAAGAACCTGCGACATTTAACAAACAAGGTAAATTCCTCTTATCCATCCTATTTACCTCTACCAATTAATATATATAAAACTCCCCCAATTTCAATAATTTGCCCGCCTGACAATACAAAAACAAAATCTTTAGATCCTGGATATTGAAATATTTTTTCCTATCCATTATACTTCGCCCTAAAGCACTTGTTGAATCTCAAAAAATTTCAATAACAAACATTTTTGTATACAGATCTACAAAAAAAGGAGGCTTTCATGACTTGCCCAAAGATCCGCCCAATCCTGGGATCTATCCTA
>CAZBHS010000142.1:0-1961 GCA_964491915.1 uncultured Clostridia bacterium | reverse complement strand
AGGAGATTACCTTGATGGCTCGCAATGCGACGCCGGGTGAGGAGATGACGAATGGGGAGATGAAGTTGCTGATTCGTTACCGGGAATGTCCGGGGGATCCGTTTATGCCGGATGCTCCGGCGCCGCTTATTGACCGGCCGCACTTTCAGGTGGTGGAGCCGTTGCCGGATCCTGAGACGGGGCTAGCCGTCGCCGGGATTCCTGCCGATGAATGGATCAAGTTGAAATTTGATATCTCCAGTCAACCGATCCCCATGAACGCTGTGGATGTGAATTTCACGTTGGTGTTCAAGGGGGATCTGGGATTCGAAACCGAAACCGGAGTGGCGATTGGTTTTCGCGATGTGAGCGAACCGTCCCCTCTCACGATTTTCAACAATTCTGATAAAGTGTGTTTCAATGGGACGTATGTCGATTGGGACGATCCGGAGCTGTTTGGGGTGGCGGATAAGAATGGCGACGGGGTGATCGATTGTGCGGATGGGGATCTGAATATCACGCCTGACAAGATAGTGGTCCATCGCTTGAGCTTCAACGGTAGGGTGGCGACAGACACGAATTTCAATCACCAGTTTTCTCCGGCGTATGAGTTGATGCCTGGCCAAAGCATGGTGATCTATGTCATTGGAGACGAGCCTCCAGCTCAGTGCTTATTGAGTTTGCAAACCTCGTCCATCAGCATGGTGTCGGCCGATTCCTGCTTCAATTGGTACCCCCAGGGAGTGGTGGCCATGGAACCGGCGGTCAATAAATTGGAATGGAATTCAGAACAATTTCCCGGAGATTGTTACACCTATTGGATATCCGGATATTCCAATTTTCGGGGTACATATTTTCATTCTCTTTATCATTACGAAAATATTGATGTGCCGGATGGATCCCAATGTCCTGTTGATCAACTGATTATCCAGTCGCACTTTGAAAATTCCAGGAAGAAATCCCTTCTTATGGGAGGACAGCCGATCAAACATGGCGCACCCAAACCGGCCCAATCCCATGGGGTTTGGAAAAATCAACAGTTGTTCAAAAAAAAGAAAAAATAAGCGATAAGCCAATCTCCGCAGCCTCCTGAGTAAGGGGGCTGCGGGTTCATCATTGAGATTTCAAGGATCATTAGCAGACATTTTATTTTAATTTTTAAAAGAGCAATGATTTTTCAAGTATGCTAAAATAGTTGCGACAAATCCATTCTTAGGCATTTAGAACATACTATAGATAAAATGAGGTGATGTTTCATGAAGTTGAAAAGTTTCTACCGAATTATTGGGATTATACTGCTCATTGGAATGACTTTTCCTATGTGGGGTCAAAGCGATATGGTATTTGGCCCCCGTCAGTATATCAGAGGAACCGGGAAACCGGTTGTACATCAGGACACGTTTTCAAGCGCCCCTGGTGAGGGCCTCTTGTTGCGGATACGCAATGGAGACTCTGCTGATAAGGCTACTCAGGTTTCCAGCGCCACGATTTTATTGAACGGCGTTCAAGTGGTGGGTCCTGAGGATTTTAACAAAGAGGTGGAATGGATTGAAAAACCAGTTAATTTGCAATCCACGAACACCATTGCTGTTACATTGGACAGCAAACCCGGCAGTTATATCACTATCACCATAATCGGCGGAACCGCAGGGCCGTCGGTGAGTATGAACGCTTCCCCGGCGAATATCGAGTTGGGTGAATCCTCTACATTGTCATGGACAACTTCAAACGGGGATTCAGCCATTATTGACAACGGCATTGGCGCGGTTCCGTTGAACGGATCTCTGGTGGTCTCGCCTACTGAAACCACCACGTACACGATTACAGTCACTGGAGCCGGAGGCAAGGCAACCGCCGCAGCCACTGTGACCGTCACCATTCCCAAACCCATCGTGACGTTGGCTGCCACTCCTGCGGATATCACATTGGGGGAATCCGCCACATTGACATGGACCTCGGCTGACGCGGAGACAGTATCTATC
>CAZBHS010000141.1:0-2026 GCA_964491915.1 uncultured Clostridia bacterium | reverse complement strand
GTCGTTGGAAGACAGGGCGAGTCTCAGTAAAGCTCCATAAAGAAGCATTCAATTTACTCCTCGATGGACAACCCTGGACCATCAAAGCGGGTGGTACAGCCAACTATATAATACAAATCGCCTATCATTATGCACTTCTCTCTCTTACAAAAGATGGTGTATATAATTACCCGGGGTTTCTTATTATTGACTTTCCTCCACATTTTTCCAAAGCTAATGATCTTCGGGACAGCGAAAACTACTTGCTTAAGCCGTTTGTTGATTTATGTGTAAAAAATGGAATGTCAGGAACACAGGTTATCATTGCAGGGCGAGCTTTTGATAATTTAGTCGGAGCAAACATAATTCACCTTCATCCGGCCATCAGCTAGGAATTATTCGATGCACTAATCTTGTGCCAAAATTTTCTGGGTTGCCCTTATTAATGATTTCTTTCGTAGATCTATCCTCTCACATGTGCCAACTGAAGTAGCGATATCTATAAGAACTCGTCTCTCCAGTTAGGTTGAATATAATTTTGATCAATCTTATTTTTACCAATACAGTGTTTGTTCAACATCTCCTTTGGATATATGCACCTATATTGAGGTCGGAAGATCCTGCTATATTTTCTTCTGGGCCGTGAATTTCAGCACGCAAACCGGGGCCCCTTGAAGCCGGTGAGCGAATGCGGAAAAATTCGGGAGAAAAGCGGATTCTGTTTGAGCGAAGCGAGTTCTGATTCGATCCCTCCCTGGATTTCACCCTGCGGGCGAAACTGAGGTTCGTCCAATTCTGACATCCATGCAGAATTGTCATTGTGCAAGCAAAGAAATAAACATTAGTAAAGATAGATAAATATTTTCAGACAATCCCGAAGGGGGGATGGGTTTCAGCGGGGGTCATTCTTTTTCATCAAGTCGATCTGCCACAGATTCAATCATACGCTTGCCATGTATTATCGAAACAATGAGTATCCGCTGCTCTTCAATGCAATAAATCAGGCGATAACTGTATAAAAAGCGTTCCCGTATATCTTCTTTTCCAAGCTCAGGGACGATACGACCCAGATAAGGATATCGACCAAAGGTTCTTGCTGTTTCAACAATATTAGATACTACTGCTCTGGCATAGTATTGGGAATCACGACTGATGTAGGCGGCAATTGATTCGAGGTCCTCAACGGCCTCAGGAGACCATGCTATTTTGAAATCCATTTATTCAAACGATCTTCCACGTCCTCCTGGGAAAATACCCCCTGTTTTTCAGCGACCTCGATCCCTCTTTGAATCTTCTCGATAACGTACAGGTGATATTGGATATCTTCGATCGAACAATCCTCAGGCAGTTTTTCCAACAAAGACTGTACTTCTTTCTTTGCCGTATTCATATTCATTACCTCTTGTCTCACTATATATCTTTTTCTTCACCTTCGGGCAAGTCGTTATCCCGTGCTGATCAAGTGGGTTCGATTCCCGACCCTTTGAGACTCAAGCGGAATTTTATTTTTCAATCTTCTCCTGGGCCGTGAATTTCAGCACGTAAAACGGGGTTCCCTCGAATCTGGCGAGCATTCAATAATCTTGTCTCAGGCTGAGAAATTCAACGTCTTTTAAAAACCCCTTGGAGCCGGTGAGGGAGGGAGGGAAAAATCAGAAAAACGAGCAATTCTGTTTGAGCGCAGCGAGTTTATTGCGAGCTGATTTTTCCCGAGTGAGCGAACGAACCCGAAGGGCGGCTTCTCGGGGCGCATTTCTTTGGTTCGTTTCTTTCGTGCGAGCAAAGAAATGAACAAAACATTATTAGGAAATAATGTTTTCTATTCAAAAACAACCGAGGTGGGCACAACTCAAAAAAACTTGGTTGTCAGTATACATTCTTATATGGCTCGAATTGAGCAAACCCTCTCACCGTGATGCTTCTCGGGGTGCATTTCTTTGGTTACTTTTTTTGACTCGGGACATCCATGCCCCTCGCCCTGCGGGCGCGTTTTTCGGCGCGTCCAATTCTGCCATCCATGCAGAATTGTGTGCAAGCAAAGAAAGTA
>CAZBHS010000140.1:0-2104 GCA_964491915.1 uncultured Clostridia bacterium | reverse complement strand
CAAACCTCCGGAGTTGCGAGCAAAAATTCTCCGGAAAGTGAGGAGGTTTGCAAAGAATTTTCAAAATCACCATGTTTCACCAAAAATCATTATAATTCAAAATACGATCCCCGGTCAACCGAAATCCCGAATTCTTCGACCAATAAATCCCTGTTCCCGTGAAACACGTTCCTGTGGCCGTCAGAACTCGCAATCATTCGCAAACCACCACGCCAAATCATTCAGAATATAACATGCTTCTAGAAATATTATCGCTTTTGTGGGAGAAAGGCGGGCAAAACAAATCCAAATGGCAACGCACCCAAAAAGCAATATAATAGCGGAACTTTTTTTAGTTTTTTCTTTAAATAAAAGACATTGTATAGACACAGGAGCGCGTAAAGTATCAACCAATAGGAATAAAATGATATTATCTCATCGCCCAAAACTACTATCGCCCCAAAGAAGATCGTTGAAATAAAAAAGACCATGAACAAATTCGAAACGTGCTTCCCCAATATATCTCTTTTGACTTCATCATATTTTTCATCCTCTTCATCTTCTTCATGACCTTCATGATCGAGATCTATTTTATTGAATGCCGGGAATTTCGAGGATAGCAATTTTCTGTTCAAATGAGAAAATAGCTTTACGATAAGTAATAAAAAGGCCCCAAAGACGAGTGCATTTTTTATCGAAAATTGTCTCCAACTAAATCCTAAGGCTTTAAAGATCCGGTCTCCAATTAATACCCAGAGCAAAGCGGATACCAAAAGCCCCTGAAAATACGGAACAACAAATAAACACAGAATGTGCTTTATATTAGAGGCAAGCGTTCGCAGTGGCTCAAAGGCATGATTCTCTTTTAAAACTCCTTTAGACAAAAATAATGTGAGATTTACGTAGAAATCAAACAGACTAATAGCGACCCAAATTATTGAAAAAATCGCAACCGATTCCCACACTGAAATATCGGCATCAATATTTTCAAATTTTTTTGAAAAAAATACAAATGTAGGGATAATATATAGCCATCCCAAAATTCCTCCAAATGTTTGATCTGAAATTTCTTTTCTCTTCATTTTACCATCCCATACATTTTTTCATTTCCCACCAACATCGTCCATATTCATAAATCGTCGCGGCTAATCCAATCCCTCCCAATGTCTTTGAAATTGTTTTGCGAAGTCTCTTTAGTATCCATTTCCAGTCAAATAAAACAGCGGTTTTTCCCAAGTACTTAAAATCCTGTACATAGGCGGGGTATTGCCAGCCCAAAATTTGCCAATATGTTAGAACGCCACTGGCAACTGATGTAGGTTGTGAAAAATCTGGAATTCCCATGCATTTCGCAAAACTCGACAGACAACAACCAGTTTTCTTTGAATAAATGCCCTGTAGAGTCCATTTTATCACATCCCAAATAGGACCGGTTGTCTCAGTGTCGGCGTAATGGCTTACTCTTTTGACATATTTATTTCCAGCTTGCATGACTCCCCAAAACCAGATTTCTTTGTTGTAAGAATATGGAACCTGTTCACCGTATGGGTCAGTGTTTCCGACAGGATTGTTTTCAAAAGAGACATTTAAATTTAACCCCCCTTTAAAACCAATTGGATCCTCAGTTATGAATCGTCCCATCCTCGAATTATAGTACCTCTGATAAAAATAATTCAGTCCGCTTTCGAGGTCGTGATATTTGGATTGGAAGCCGAGGTTGCCTTTGGTGGGGCCGGATTGGGAGAGGAGGTTGCCGAAGGTGTCGGTGTGGCGGTTTGTGACGGTGGATTGAGTTTGGTGGGAATGGATTTTGTAGATGGTTCCTACCTGGTCTTTGATGTAGGAGTACCAGCCGTAGGGGTGGGCGAAGAGGTTGGCGGAGGCTTCGGAGAATTCGATGTGGCCTTCGACCGAGTCTTTGCCGATGCCGTAGGTGTAGCGGCGGATGGGGGTGAAGTTTTGGTCGAGTTCCATGGCTAGATTGTCGCCTTCCCAGTGGAAGTTGGTGGTGGTGCCGTTGACGGTTTTGGCGAGGCGGCGGCCGTAGGTGTCGTAGGTGTAGGTGGCGACGGTGGCTGGCGCGGTTTGGCCGGGGGGGATGTGTTCGAATCGAGTGAGGCGATTG
>CAZBHS010000139.1:0-2148 GCA_964491915.1 uncultured Clostridia bacterium | reverse complement strand
AACTTAGACATCTGTATTGGGAATCCCGATGATCCGATTGAAGAAAAGCGCGATCAATACATGTCTGGGATACTAGAGTTCTATGGCATTAAATTCTTTATCTCTGAAGCGCCGAATCCAGTAGTACCATGGCAAAAAAATGAAGAGCTTCTTATAAATATTGAAGGAATTGATTCTCTACCAGAAAAAATGAGATCGAACTTGCCAAAATTCAATCAAACTGATTTTTTTGCAGTATGGATATATATCAGTAACTTTAACTGCTTTCTATACATTTGCGCTCGATCAGCAAAATTTATTTTTGATTTGCTGGGGAGTAAGACCAAATAGCTGCAATGGCGAACAAGAGGTATGGAATCGCCTCTCAGACGAGAAGCAAATATGAATGCTTTTTTGACTAAATATCGATCCCAAGATAGACCAAAGCTTCAGTGAGGCGGGCGAATACGACCTTTTCCACACGGGGATCTTTCATGGCTTTCAATAACCGGATGTAATGTTCGTCCAATCTCCCGTCGTCGCGGATCTCGGTGAGTGTGTCCATTGTGTGCAAGAACATATCCCCTTCACCAGTGATCAACCAGGACGCGTTTAGACGGAAGGCATTGGCTAGAAAAATGATCGTGGAGAAAGAGGGGAATATTACTCCGCTTTCAATTTGCGAGATGGCCGATTGATAGAGGCCCATTTTTTGGGCGAGCTCTTTTTGGAGAAGTTGCAGGTGTTCGCGGAACTGTTTGAAGCGTTTTCCGATGTCCTTTCTTAAGGAGTTTTCGATTCTACTAGGGCTCATACACTATCATTTTACCGGTATCTGGCAAAAAGTCAATTGCAATTGTTGAACACTAAAATTTATTCTGGTCGGTTATTTTTTTCAAGAAGAATTCTATCTCGACGACTTTTGAAAATATTATTCCTTCAACTTCTGGATCCCGCATCAATTTGAGCAGGTTGATGTATCTCTGGTCGATGTCTTCGCCCTTGCGAATCAATGAGAACAAATCGTCTTCCTGAATTGTGATGACTCCAATTCCATTGATGAGCCAATTTGAACTGATTTGATATCTATCCGCTAAGTAATGGACAGTCGCGAATGATGGCAATATTATGCCACTTTCAATTTGGGAAATAGAGGATTGATGGACATTGAGCTCAAGCGCCAACTCCTTTTGGGACTTGTTGATTTTTTCCCGGATCTTTTTAAAGCGTAATCCGATTTCCTCTTTCAGTTTGTTCTCATTGTTCCCTGTTTTCATCCTGGAAATATTTTACAAGTATACGGGAAAAAGTCAATATTGACACACCGTTTACAATCCTGGAAGGGGCAAGAGAATCCCGTGTAGAGATCCATTTCGCCGTTTGCGTTGGAATTATTTTTATGATAAACTGATTTTTTAGTTAGCGGTTATAGAGTTGACAAAAAGACCAAGTGAACAGGTGAAACATTGCACATAAGCTCTAGTGGCTTCCTGGCGAAGAAGGAGGTAATTGTGAAGAAAGCGATCTTAGTTTTGATTTTGGCATTTATCCTAATCAGTCCCAATTACATATCAAGCGTCATTGCTGTGAACGATATTGAAGGTGTCTTCCCACCACCTCCCACAGATGGAGAATTATTGGGGAATCCGTATACTATCAAAGATTACGTTATCGATGCGACAGCGAGTTTGCTAATGTCCCAGTCTTCGGCCAGCCTTCTACTTTCCGAAGTTGAAAAATCGGAGAAGAGTACCTTTGATTTTAGCAATTCAGTTAGTTGTGTAAATGACGCCATAAGTAAACTGGAGGTTGCTCGGGATTGTTACGTTGCGGTTTTGCAAACCGTTAACAGCCTCGAATATATTGAGGAACGGATCGACCAGCTTAAAGTATTCAATTACCAAAAATACGCGATTGAACATAATTTGAATGTCGAGACCATGCAAGAAGTTGCAAAGTATTTGTCCAAAGGCGACATTAAAGGATTTTACAAACATAATTCAGATTCCGTTCAAGCTCTTCTTGCAATACTCCACGATATAAGAGAAGACCTTGAGCGGGGCATTAAACCAAACCTCTCGGCATTTTGGGAAATATTGCGCGGTTATTCTGAGATCTTAACGTTCGGGAATTATGCGACCGCTTGCGCTAGAGAAGCGTTTAACATTA
>CAZBHS010000138.1:0-2162 GCA_964491915.1 uncultured Clostridia bacterium | reverse complement strand
CGAAGTCGTCCAGGAGGATGAGGTAGTTTTTTTCTTGAAATGTAGTATTGCAGAGGATCCTCATCTTATCCGGCAGTTCGCGTTTTTGGTTCAAAATCTCAAGCCCCTCACCGTTATTTGTGCGGAGAAAGGTTGTTTTTAGGGCCGTTAGGAAGGTCGTGCTTGTCAGGGGGCCGTGAACTATTATAGGTTCCGGTTTTTTCAGGCGTTCCCAGAGCTTTGCCGCAAGACAACTTTTTCCTAAGCCGCCGGTTCCATGAATCAGGAGGCCGATTTTGCTACCATCATTTTTCAGTATTCGCAAACCTGTTTGCATTTGTCGTCTTCGACCGATGAATCCGAATTCAAGATATCTCACCTGGCTGTTTTTTAGGTAGGCATGCTGAATCTCGCGCCGCTTCTTGGCTTTCTTTTGTCCGGAAGTCACGATGGGTACATCCAATGGAGTTCCATCCGCCACCAAACGGAGAAGCGGCCAATCATCCGGCTCCTTTTGGAAGAGGTGGTGTCGGGCAGTATATACTGCTTGAAGAATATCATTGCCCCGGCTCAATTCAAAATAAAGTTCTTTTGCAGCCTCCATCGCTCCCCTATCCGTCACCGGTAATCCCCAACCCAAAACTGCCGAGCATCCCTTGACAACCAATGTCTCCGCAAATGAGTAACCCGCTCTTTTTTGCGAAACCGCCCCAGTTAGACACCCGGACAAAAATACCAGGCGCGGTTGTCCCAATTTCAATACTTCCCAGAGCTCGAGCGCGTTTACCTCGTTTTGATACCCGAATTCATCTTCCATCAAGAACACCGGAATATTATTCTTGCTAAACCCCGCATGCCCCGACAAATGGATCACATCAAAATCTTCAGGCGTCAATTTTTCCCGCAAGCCCTCGAGAGAGCCAGTGTCCTCCACATCCATCTCAAACGGCAAATCCTTTGTTGCACGATACAGAAGATCTTCCTCTTTCTCAAAACCGAGAACCGACTCAACGTCAATAGGCGAGCAAGTTATAAACAAAACTTTCAGCGGACGATTGTAAGGCTCCAGAATTTTTTTCTTCCCCCGCTCTTCCACACGCCTCACCAAATCTATCTTCGAAGGAAGCAAAAAAACATCATGATAAAGCAACTCAAACGGCCACGTCCGCGCCGCCCCATCAACCGTCACATTCAACCGCAACCGCTCCCCCAGATCATAAGCATCCCTCAACGCCCGCGCCAACACCTGCCGGTCCCCATTCAGCATCCCAAACAACATCTCCCCAATCTTCTTCTCCAAATCCCGGTTATGCGGCAATTCTAGATTCTGACACTCCATCTCGAGCGCCTCGATCTTCCCTCGATCCACCGCTTCCCGGTCCTCGGTTCCATCCCCAAGCGTCCGCACCAGATAAAGCCCTTCCCCGTCATCCGCCTTTTCGAACTTGACATCAAATTCCACCGCCATCATTTCCTCCTGCATCACACCGGCAATCCTCCACCGGTGATTGGTTTCAGTTGGCTTGATTTTATTATAACGCAAATGATAGCTTAGATAAAAGGCTTTGGTGTCTAGAAAATGAGGAGGCGAGTGGAATTTTTATTCGCCTCCAATGTTTTCGGAGATTTACTCCAGCGGATGCAAGTGCAAGTGCCATTGTTCCAGGTCCTCGTTCTCTTTCATGTAGCAGTAGTGGGAGTTGTGGATCAGGAATGTGGTTTCGCTATAGAAGTCCTTCTGGGGATTGCCCACCAAAATGATCTTGTTCGTGACCCGGTAGCCGAATCGGTCCGGGGAAATATAGCCGTTCACCTTGCGGTTCCTGCCCCGGTATGGCCGTTGGATGGGGAATCCCTACAACGCCTGCTTCGCCATCGCCAGGTTCCTTCCAACCGTCTTCGTACTTGGATGATCCCCCCCAAAAACCTCAAGAAAAATCCCATACGCCGTCTCATAGAATTCGATAGCCTTTGCGACCTCTCCCAGGGATCGATAGGCTCCTCCCAGGTTGTTGAGATCGATAGCTACATCTGGATGTCGCTCCCCATAGACGTTTCGGTCGATGTCGAGAGCCCTGTCATAAAATTCGATAGCCTTTGCGAACTCTCCCAGGGATCGATAGGCTTCTCCCAGGTTGTTGAGGCGGATGGCCACCTTTGGATGTCGCTCCCCATAGACGTTT
>CAZBHS010000137.1:0-2321 GCA_964491915.1 uncultured Clostridia bacterium | reverse complement strand
GGGTGGTGGGAACAATACATCCCGCCGTTTTGGGGCGGGATGTATTGATAATTGTACCTTTTCAGGCTATATGGGTTTTACTGTGAATTTTTGTGAATTTGGGTTTTGTGGATTTTAAGTCCCGTGCGTCTGCCTATTCCGCCACCCCGGCATCATTTATTATCAAGCCTCCCGGGCCTGAATGGGGTGTTCCGAATTTCCCGGTGTGGCACTAAGTGTGGCACCTTCTTGGACGCCGCAGCTACTCCAGAAATCCTGCATGATCTGTTTCGTCTTCTCATGCTTCTCAGGGATGAAGTGAGCGTAACGCTGCGTCATCGCCAGAGTCTTGTGACCCAGGAGATTCTTCAGGGTGATAATATCACATCCACCGCTGGCAGTCAAGCTCGCGGCAGTATGTCTTAAATCATGAAACCACAAATCGCCAAGGCCCGCGTCCCGGCTGGCCTTGTTAAACGCCTCCTTGATACACTTTCTCCTGGAGCCGTCTTCCTTGCAAAAAACGTATTGCCCCAACCGACGGCTCTTTTCAAGCTTCATCAAAGTGTTGTACAGGAACTCGTTGATGGGAACGTCCCTGGAATCGCTGTTCTTGCTCTTCACGACCCGAAGGAACCGGTGCTCCAGATCCACATGCTCCCATTTCAAATCCAGGATCTCGCCCCGCCTCATCCCGGTGGATATCGCCGTGATCACAATGGGCTTCAGGTATTCGGAAGAGTAATGAATGAGGCTTTTGACCTCCTCTGAATTCAAGAAGCGCATCCTCTTCTTCTCACCTCTCAACTGCTTGAGCTTGATGGCGGGATTCTCATCCAGATAATTCCACTCCACCGCCATATTGAACATGGTCTTCATAAAAGCCAACTCACGGTTGAGAGTCGCCTTGGAGACCAATGTTCCCCGGTTGGTGGTGTGCTTGGAGCGCCATTGCCGCCAGCATTTGATGTTGTACGGTTTGATCTGGTCTAGCGGAGTACTCTTGAAATACTTCTTCAAGTTCTTGCCGATGTACATGTCCCGCTCATAGCTCGCTTTCTCCACCTTGCTATGTTTCTCCAGAAACTCTTCCACCATCTGGTCAAAACCCAGAACGGGGCGTTCGGGGGTGAGCTGGAACGTGCCCTCCGCGATCTGACCCTTGATTTTGTCGTGGATCTTTTGGGCAATTTTCTTGTTTGTGGTTTTAGTAGACATACGGACCCTTTTACCATTTACAAATAAGCACATTTGCCAAAGGCCGCTTTTTTTGCGCTTAAATAAGCCCATGCGTCCTCCTGACATATCTGTGTATCTCATATTCGTCTAGGTCCTCCGGCTTGAATCTAACATTCTTGCCATCCTTAATATAAGATATTTTGCCGGATTTTGCAAGTTCATAAACATGTTCAATCGAGCATTGCATCAACTTCGCCACCTGCTTGGGAGTCAGCCAGATGCAATGGTTCTGCTTAGCGAATTCCTTAAACGTCATCGTTCTTTCTCCATGATGTCATTCCATTCACCTGTCAATGGAAGCCGGAGAAGATCGACGTTCCACCGACATTTCAATAACCACATCCACATCTTCAACCATTCGCCGCGCAGCGCATCGAAAGTTTTCTAAATCAACCACCTGTCATTAATAATATACGAAGAAAAATCAAAAAGATCTAAAAATACATCAAATAAAATAAAAAACGATCTTAATGACCGCAATAAGAATAATATATTAGTACTATGAGTTCTAGTACTATTAGACCTAGTACTATATATAAGAGGTCTGGTGGAGCCTGATATGGTTGGTGGGAGATGCTCCAGGAGTTTAGGGGATGGATTGTGGCGGAAGATCTATCTCTTTTGTGTGTCTTTGGTTGGAAGATTGAGTTTTTAGGATGAAAAGGTGTTGGGGAGATTCTTGAGGGCCGATGCGGTGGGGGAGTGAGGGGGAACGGTGAGTGGGCGGTATTTGAAAAAAATATTAAAAAATGATTGTAATTGGTTGACAAAGTTGTTTAATTAGATTAGCATGTTGGTGTGAGTGAAATCATGATGTTGGAACGAAACATTCCTGGTGGTTGGCCATGGTCGGGAAGCTGTGGCCGGTTGAAATCGTTGATTTCGCTCGAATTTCTGGAGGAAATGTCGCGTCGTTCGGCGTTGGAGATGCCGGAGGGCGCGTTGTTCTGTTTGCGCAGGGGAAAGGGTAAATGAGACCGATAAGGAGAATTGACTATGAAAAGACTTATCATCGTTTTGTTTATCCTGTTTTTGGTTTTCACGGCCTTTGTCCATTCCGGGCAATCGGGCCAATTGGAAAGAGTCGAGTTCCGCGAAGGGAC
>CAZBHS010000136.1:0-2325 GCA_964491915.1 uncultured Clostridia bacterium | reverse complement strand
TCACCCCCGCCGACCTCCACCACCTGATGGCAGATCCAACTATCAAGCCCTTCCTCCAGGCCAAACTCAAAGAACTCCATGCTCTTTTCAAACAAAACCATCCCAACCTGGACCTCTCCCGCCCCGAAACATTCTTGGAAGTCCCCGAAATCGCCTTCATCCTCTCCGCCAAAGCCCTGGAACTAAAAGCCACCCTCCAATCCTCAAAATCCTAAAACCTGATTCCAAAACGTTTTTTGATGGTTTTGTCTTCCCTTCGTGTGCTTTTGTATCGGAATCATCTGATTCGGAACCCGATTCATCTGCTTTTGTTACAAAATCACCAGCTTCGGTTTCCGATTCACCAGTACCGGGAATAAAATCATCTGCTGGAGTCATGAAATTTTTATTTTTTGTTCCCGACGCATGTGATTCGTTAACGGAAACAGATGAATCTGAAGCAAATTTAGATGCCGGCGGAATGCATTCATCTGATTCTGCAATAAAATCAGATGATTCTGATACAATAGTAGATGATTCCGTAACAGAAGCAGATAAAACCAGGATTCCGTCTGCTTAATCCGTCACAAGAGCGGCTCAAGCAAGGTCGAAACCACCATATTGAAAAAGAAAAATTACTCAATCGAGTGGCAAGCTAGCTGGCGGGCTTGTTGAAGGCGTTGAAGACCTTTTGCAGCATCCAATCCTTGACAATATCGCCGAATTCGCGGTCGCCGAAGACCCGCTCGTAGATCTCGCGGTTTTGGTCCATGCGGTCCAGGAGTTTGGTCTCGAAGGCTTCCATGAAACCGTATTTGAAGTTGTCGTTGAACAATTGGCTTTGATGGTTTGGATTCAGTTTGATGCAACTAAAATAGATGGTCGCGAATTGGTCACCAGAATGGCTTTGGATAATTTGAAGTAGGTTTCGTAGGTGGTGTAATGTTGGTGAACATCGAGTATGAAGCCCTTTTCGATGGCCTGGCGCATGGAACTGAGATGGCAGGGGCGGGGCTTGCCGTCCTCTCCTCTGATGGCGAACACTTCCAGGGTTTTGGTTTTGGGGGTGGCGGTAAAGGCGAAGAAACTGAGATTCTGTTGCGGGCTGCGGGCCTCCAGGATTTCCTTCATCGCCCCCTTGCGAACTGTGGGCTTCGTCCACGATCAAGGCGTAGTTGCGGTCCGGTAGGTCCGCCATTTTTTCGATAATAAAGGGGCATTTCTGCAATGTGGTGATAATGATGTTTTTTCCCGCTTCGTGAACCGGAATATCAATTCCTGGGGATCGCGGGATGTTTTATATTGCTCCATGGCGTCGTACACATTCTGTCCCGCCAATTGGTGCTTCAATTCAACAGTGGCCACCGGCAATCCGTTGAGTCCCAACACCAAATCAATGGAGTTCCTGTTCTTTTTGGAATAATACACCTGCCGGGTGACGGTCAAGCGGTTTTTGTCGTACAACGCCTGGGTTTCGGGATTGAGAGCGGTCACCGGCTTGAAATACGCCATCTTGAACCGGACCCCATAATCCACAATCCCATTGCGCAACACATCCAGAGTCCCCCGCAAATCCAGTTCCTTGACCAATCGCTGCACCAGTTTACTCTCGATATATCCGCCACTCTCCTTCAAAGAGGCGACAATAGCCTCTTCAAATGTCTTTTCATGAGTAATCTGTTTCATAACCGGTTTCCCTCTTCACCCCGAACATCGATTTTTCCAGTCACCGCTTCGTTGATCAGAGCGGTGCGGTATTCGAGTAGTAGGTTGATTTCTTTGTTGAGTTTATCTTTTACTATTGCGTAATTGCTAATTCTTTCTTCAATTTGTTGTACAATTTTGAGCATTTCCTGGTGTTCGAAGCATGGTATCGGAAGACTTTTTGTTTGTGATTGGTTTAGTATTGGCAATGTTGCCGCATTTGCGTTACTCGCAATACTTTCTTTGTTTGCCAGTAAGTAATACAAACAAAATTTTGCCTGCCATATATTTTCAATACTAATTGCATTTATTTGCTGATTAGCACTTGAGGGTTTCTCAATAATGCCGACCTTTCCAATTGTTCCAATTCCAACAATAAGAATTGAACCGGAAGGAAAAATTCTTGAAGTCCCATCTTCGATAGCGCACATTGATATTTTTCTTGTTGATTCCCGTAAATACAAATCGTTTCCGATATCAGCAGGTGTATACCAATCAATCTCTTCATTATAATATTCTTTTTTATTAGAGGGAGGGGTATTTCCTGTTTGAACTAAACTTGCGATATACTTGAGTTTTTTTAAATGCCAATGCGCCGGAATCTTACCAAGCCAGGGAATCCCGCTCTCGCGCATGGGAACA
>CAZBHS010000135.1:0-2330 GCA_964491915.1 uncultured Clostridia bacterium | reverse complement strand
AAAACTTTGACACAAAATGAGGTAGAGGAAAAGATGGGGGTGGTTAGGCGCTTACTATTGAAAGCCATGAAAGATCCCCGAGTGGAAAAGGTCGTATTTGCCCGCCTCACTGAAGCGTTGGTTTATCTTGGGATTGACGTTGAATAAAGACACGTTTGTGTATTCGTAAATATATACGCCGATTTAGCTCGTAAAAAATACGCCTCTTGACAATTGTTACTGGATAAAGTTAGAACCTTAAAAATAGTGGCAAAGTTAGAAAAAAAACTACTAACCACTTCTCTTTCAAAGAAAAATCCCTCAATTTTCTTTGCTTCAATTTATAATAGATACCAATAACTAGCAATACAGAAATCACATATGCTAGCACAAATGAAAGTATGTTTGACTGGGGATCAAGTCCCAGAAAATCGTAAAGCCAAAATTGGGAATTACAGAGAATCTTTTTGTATCCGAATAGTATAATCATTTCAAAGTAATATATTAGCGTAAGCAACAAAGCACGATTGATGGTGAAAGATATAATAATAATTAATATCAAAGGGAGGTAGGTGTACATCGTGAAGAAAAGATTTGACCATTCCCTCTCAATGGTTAAATGATGCGAGTTGAACGTCATACTCGAATCGGTGATTTTTGTTTCGTTGACAAAAGTTAAATTGTTTAATACTGAATAAACAAACCACTTATTCTCTTCTGTATTCCTAAAATGTGCCAGCTCAAATTTATAAATAGTCATTTCATTCACCCCCTTGCTTAACCCTTTGATATAACAATCTCTACCAAGAAAAATACTATCGTTCTTATTATAAATCAGATAGGTAAGAGGGCGAACGGCATCGAAATAAGATAGTACAACAATATCTTCATCCCTACTATCTATCCTGTCTCGAAAAATTCTCTCAGGAGCGAGTATAGTCAATCCAATTTCTTCAAAATATATCTCTGGTGATTTTTTTGAATTTTCTTTTTTTCCAAGCTTGCTATCTGTAGTCTGGTTTATATATTCGGGCGACGCCAGCATCTCTTCAATTAAATCACTAGAAAGAGATTTCCATAAAAAAGAAAAATCTATCAGCCGCAAAACAATCAATATAAGAAACAATAACACCCAATAAACAATTTTCTTTTTCATTTAATCACCTCGTTGTGTAGTGCACTACAAGCTTCCAAATCCAGACGAATGCACCATCATGATTATATACAGAATCAAAATGGTTTTTATAAGCCGAATCATTGGCATTCTCGCTAATATTCCGTAGATATCTCTCACATTCAGAACAGCTATTAAAGCTCATGCTTTCTTCATATTCAATAAGTTTCTCTTTCCATTTTGAGTACCAATCTTGCCAGTCATAAAAATGGTCTAATTCATGGCTTAATAGTTCGATATATCTCAATTTATTTGCCCCTGAACTTATAAAAATAACTGGTTGTACTTTGAAATTAAATTCAAGGCGCCATTTGCCTTTAACTTAAAAGAAGTTTTTATAAGTCCAAAAGGATCAAGAAAATTAGAAGGATTGTTGGTGACAAATAAATAGAAATCCATCCCTGCATAGACCCCCATTGGATCTTCAGATATAAATCTCCCCAAAGCCGGGGAATAATATCTATTATAATAGTAAAAAAGTCCAGATTCCTGGTCGTAATACTTTGACTGGAATCCCAGGTTGCCTTTGGTAGGGCCGGATTGAGCGAGAAGGTTACCAAAGGTATCGTATTGGCGGGTGGTGACGGTGGATTGGGTTTGGTGAGAGTGGATTTTGTATATGGTCCCTACCTGGTCTTTGATGTATGAGTACCAACCGTAAGGGTGGGCGAAGAGGTTGGAGGATGCTTCGGAAAATTCGACGTGCCCTTCTACCGAGTCTTTGCCGACACCGTAGGTGTAGCGGCGGATGGGGGTAAACGAGTCGTCTAGCTCCATGGCAAGGTTGTCTCCTTCCCAGTGGAAGTAGGTGGTGGTCCCATTGACGGTTTTGGAGAGGCGGCGGCCATAGCTGTCGTAGGTGTAGGTGGCGACGGTTGCGGGGGTGGATTGGCCGGGAGGGATGTGTTCGAATTTTTTTAGGCGGTTGTCGCTGGAGTAATAGAAAAGTTTTTGTTCTCCGGTTGATTTGTCGGTTTCTTTGGTGAGATTGCCGTCTGGATCGTATGTGTAGAGATGGGTTGAGGATTCTGTTAGCTGGTTGAGGTTGTTGTAGGTGTAGGTGTTTTGGTGGGATGAGAATCTGTTGCCTCTGGGGTCGTAGGAGTAGGTTTCGGTGTGGGGTAACATTGTTGTCTAAAGCCAAACCCTTGTAAGTTGTTTTGTCAATCATTCCAAA
>CAZBHS010000134.1:0-2387 GCA_964491915.1 uncultured Clostridia bacterium | reverse complement strand
GGTTACTTGGTCACTATTCTCGATTTGAACCCACTGCTTTTTGCCATGACCGTTACCACCAATTGCACTTATTTAAAATACACTAGGAGAAGCAATGAAACTAAAATATGGAATGAACCCCAATCAAGAGTATGCTGAATTTGTTGACAATGAAAATTTGAAAGTTCTGAATGGCAATCCAAGTGTAATCAATTTTCTTGATGGTCTAAATTCATGGCAACTGGTCAAAGAAATTGATGAATTTACCAATATACCTTCGGCAGCATCATTTAAACATGTCACTCCTTCGGGTGTCTCTATTGGCAATTTAGTTTCTGAGAATGAGAAAAAATCGTATTGCTATACAAGAGAACTAAATTCATCACTTTCAATGGCATATTTAAAAGCTAGAGGTGTCGACCGCTTAGCTTCATTTGGAGATTTTGTTGCTTTAAGTAGGAAAGTAGATCTCGAAACGGCAAAAATGATCCGACCAGAAGTTTCGGATGGTATTATTGCACCCGATTTTGAATCTGAAGCTCTCGAAATTCTTCAAAAAAAGAAAAAGGGAAATTATGTTATTTTCCAAATAAATGAAAATTATATTCCAGAAGATATTGAAGAAAGAACCATTTACGGTTTCAAAATAAAACAACATAGAAACAATCTCACAATTACTAATTCTGATTTAGAAAATATCGTTACTGAAAACAAAAATATTCCTGATTCAATTAAAAGAGATTTGATTGTAGGAATGATTACATTAAAATACACTCAATCTAATTCAATTTGTGCGATTCACAATGGTCAAGTAATCGGAATCGGTTCCGGTCAACAATCGAGAATTTTATGTACTGAATTAGCTTTAAAAAAAGCAAATAGATGGTATCAAAAAACAAAACTTGATTTTGATAAAATAGAATTTCCACTCAAAGCATCAAAAACTGAAAAGGATCAAATCATTGAACTCGAAAGACAAAAAATATTCGGAGAAAAAATCCTTCTTAATGAATTAGATATTTGTTTATGTTCTGATGGATTTTATCCTCAGGTAGACAATATAGAGCTAGCTCAAAAATATGGTGTGAAGTTTATTGCTTCTCCAATGGGTTCAATTCGAGATAATGATATAATCGAAAAGTGTAACGAATTTGGAATAGCATTTATCAATACTGGAATAAGGCTATTCCATCACTAACGATCATGTAAAAAAATGGAATAAGTGCAACAGGCGGTAACATTGGCAAAATAACTGAACTCCCCTACTTGACTACCCTTCTCGCTTTTTGCCATGACCGTTATGCGACATATACAATTATTTTCATTTTAAAGGTAATTTATATGCTATGATGATAGTAAACAGACATAAATTAAAAGTGAGGTGTATTATGCAAAAGCAGTGTTTATTTCTTATACTCATTCTATGTATGAGTATAGTATTTTGGTCTTGTAGTGATGAAGAGGATAATGACAATCCTCCAGTGATTGATGAAATGGTATTAGTTTCTGGGGGTACATTCCTGATGGGAGATGAAGTAGGTGACCTTTGGGATGGATGCCGTCCTGTTCATAGTGTAACATTAAATGACTTTTACATTGGCAGGTACGAAGTTACACAAGAAAAATGGACAAAATACATGAGTGCTCTTGATTATAATTATGGTCAAGGTGATAATTATCCAGTATATCGTATAAGTTTCTTTGAAATCTTAACATATTGTAATCTTAGAAGCATGGATGAAAATTTATTACCTTGCTACTCAATAAATAATTCAACCAACCCATACGATTGGGGCAGTATACCTGATGACTTTGATGAGAACTGGAATTCAGTTGTATGCAATTGGAACGCAAATGGATATAGACTCCCAACCGAAGCAGAATGGGAATTTGCAGCAAGGGGTGGTAACAATTACGATGATTACTTCCTTTTTAGCGGAAGTAACAATATTGAAGAAGTTGCTTGGTCATACCCTAATTCTGGAAATTCTACACACCCAGTGGGTACAAAATCCTCTAATAAACTTGGCTTGTATGATATGAGTGGGAATGTATGGGAATGGTGTTGGGATATTTCTGAAGTAGATTACTCTCTTACATCTTATGATTCTAGTGCTGTTGTAAATCCAACTGGTTCAATTTCAGGTAATACTAGAATTTTAAGAGGTGGTAGTTGGGATCCTGAAAGCGACAATAGTATTTGCAGAGTAGCAATGAGAAATTTCACTTGGGACTTATACGATTATATACTTGACTTTGGGTTCCGTTTGGCAAGAACACCTTCACAAAAGGAATAATTGTATACGACGCATAACATTGGAAAAATGACTTGACCCGTGTGATGTTTTATCTAGTAAGCTTTTTTCCATGACCGTTAGCCTCCATTAATTTTTTATTCTAGAACCCTA
>CAZBHS010000133.1:0-2437 GCA_964491915.1 uncultured Clostridia bacterium | reverse complement strand
GAGAACTTGTTCTTTGTGGATGGAACCGATACAACGACAATTTATTCGGGTATCAGCGGCTTCGACGTACACATTGATTTTGTGGACGAGATCAGTGTTCAATCATCCGGCTTGCCGGCGTCGCGGGCCGGGTCCACCGGCGGAGTGGTCGATGTGGTCACCAAAAGCGGCGGCAACCAATTTCATGGTTCCTTACAACTCAATGTCACCGGCAGTTGGTTGGACGGTAAGCCCCGCCGCGTGTTGCACAATAATTGGTATTTCGATATCGGAGATTATGTTAATTATCCGAAAGACACATGGACCCGCTGGCAACCGGGTTTTACCCTCGGAGGCTATATCCTCAAGAACAAACTCTGGTTCTACGGAGGCTTCATTCCCTCCTTCCAAAAAAGAACCCGCGACGCTGTGTTCAACTATGATCCGTATTTGAACCGTGCTATCACCCAAAGCACCACCGAGTACCAGGCCATGCTCAAGTTGACAGCTTTTCTCTCCGACCGGATTCGTCTATCTCTCAGCGGCTTGATGGACTACCGGAAAGTGGAAGGGGAATTGCCGGAGTTGGATGGATCGAGTAACGGCCTTAGAGAATTTGAGATGGAAGTCTGGCATTATCCTTCGGTCTCATTGTCCGGCGATCTGACCTATACTGCCCAAAATTTTTCATTCCGGTTTACAGGCAGTTACTGGAGGAAAAACAGTTACGAAGAAGACGATAAAACGGGGCCCAGGTTTTATCACTTAAGATCTACTGCGGGCTATGCTATTCCAGAAGTACCCTTATATTATAATAACTATCCGTTCCCCTATTCATATGTGACAAGAAAAAATGTTGAGGCCCGGTTTCAGGTGGAAGAGACTGCGGAAGCTCAGTTCCGTTGGTTGGGACGCCATCATATCGTTCTTGGCGGTCAATTTGTCCGGAGGCATGTTGATAAAGATGATTCCTATTATAGTGACTATCTCAGATTTTATTGGGGGGACGATTTTGAGTCTCCAACCAGCGGCGTGACCTATCCAACAACCCTGGGATATGTCGAAGTGAGAAAACCGTTTGGGACGATCGCCGATGTTTATGAAGATTCCTGGTCCGTGTTTTTGCAAGATGATTGGACACTGGGGCGTCGCCTGACTTTTACATTGGGTGTGCGATTGGAGAGCGAGGACGTACCATCCTTCAGCGATGTCGAAGGGTATACAGAGCCGCCGATTCAATTTGATCTCCTGGACAAGGTCGCTCCACGTCTGGGTTTTGTCTATGTGTGGGGGGAAAATAACGATTGGAGGCTCACTGGCCATTACGGGATTTATTTTGACGCCACAAAATGGATGTGTGCCGAGCGAAACTATGGCGGATTCAAATGGATCTCCCATTATTACGATATTGTGTATCCCTATTGGGAGGAATTTACTGTGGCGGATCATCCGCTCGACGAGTATATGGGAGGGAGCCGTCTCGAATCTAGAAATTGGCGTATTCCTGACTTCAGTACCACTCAACCGGATATCAAGCCCTTCCAAAAACACGAACTGAGCCTTGGCTTCCAGAAAAGGCTGAGCTCCGACCTTGAGTTGAATATCCGATTGGTCCACAATTGGATAAAAAACGCGATTGAAAGCGTTGGTGTGCAATATCCCTTTGGGGAGGCTTATTTCATCGGTAATCCCGGCTCCGATTGGATTCAGTCGAAATACGACGAATCGCAATCACTAAGCTTAATGCCCCAAGGGGTGGAAAGTCGGAAGGCGGTGCGCCGTTATTCCGCAATAACCATTAACCTGGATAAGCGATTTAGCCGGAAATGGCTGGGAGGAGTTTCTTATACCTGGAGTCGGTTGTACGGCAATTACTCCGGTTTGGCCAGTTCTGATGAGAATGGACGCCAGGCTCCAGGCACTTCTCGATATTATGATACATGGTTCCTGAATGTCGACGAAGTCGGCGTAGAAGCGCTCGGCCTCTTACCGACAGATCGCACCCATCAATTCAAAATCTACGGCGCCTACTCGTTCGGCTTCGGCCTTACCGCAGGCTTCAACACTTTCGCTATGAGCGGAACACCGGTGCAAACGGAGGTCTATCTGAATGGCATGCAAGGCTGGTATCCTTATGGCCGTGGCGATCTGGGACGCACTCCATGGATATGGCAATTGAATACCTATTTGGAGTACAACCTCAAGTTGAGCCGCGCCGTCGCGCTTCAATTAAGCCTCAATATCGACAACCTGACCAACAACGACGCCGCTCTGCGGATTCACCAATTGTACAACCTGGGTGTCATCTACGTCGATGAGCAGTTGATCTTCGACGGCTTCGACGCTGTCGCCGAGGTGAACGCCCGGGGCGCGAAACTGGATCCCCGCTTCAAGATGGAACGGAATTTCCAGGCCCCCATCGCCGCCCGGTTAGGGGCGAAATTGTTGTTTTAAATTA
>CAZBHS010000132.1:0-2483 GCA_964491915.1 uncultured Clostridia bacterium | reverse complement strand
TTATAGAAAAGTTGGCTCAGTGTTTGAAATTCATGAATAGGCTAACAATCGGATGAAGGCGATGCTTAACAGCACGCCTGATCCGGAGCGTTAGCCGACAAATGAGAAAATCGATGAATAATTTTTATGTTTCGCCCAAGGGTGAAGGGGATGGAAAGAAAGACAATCCCACTTCTCTTGAAAAGGTCCCTGATCTTATTAAAACGGCTAGCAGGAGCATGACTTCTGATATAAATATCTATCTTGAAGATGGGTGTTATTGTTTAAATAAACCAATCCGGATTCAGGGTGAAGACTCCGGTCAGAACGGATTCTGGGTGCGTTGGCAGACCGTAGAAAACGCGAAACCTGTTTTGACCGGGGAAAAGTATATTACGAATTGGGAAATCCACGACAATACTAACAATATCTGGAAAGCATTCGTTCCTCTGAATAGCGATTTTGAGCATCTGTGGTTCGGAAGAAAGCGCTTGACGAGAGCCTGGTCCGGTTGGAATCCTCCGGGTTTTAAAAACAGTCGCAAGGGACTAAAGCTGACAAAGGATGCTCCAGATATCAAAAAATGGCGAAATCTGAATGAAATCATTGTTACCAAAAAGATGATGTGGCGTCAGATTCCTGCCAAAATCCATAAAATCACCTCTAATGAGATCCAACTGGATCCCAAGGAACTCAATACCTATTCAGTGCCGACAACCGCATTAGGGGTGATGGAGCCCTTTAGCTTATTTGGGCTGTTGAATGGTATTGAGATATGGACAGCCGATTATGCAATAGAAAACGCCTATGAACTGCTTACTGAGGAAGGGGAATGGTATCTCGATAAAGCAACGTCTGTGGTTTACTTCAAGCCTGAAAGTGAAACCGATTTTAACAAGAAATCAATCCTCATTTATTCGAACTTGAAAACTTTTTTTCTTCTGGATGGAACCATAACCCAGCCAGTTCAAAATATCTCTATTCAGGGGATTTGTTTTCAATACAGCAAAGGTTCGAAAATGGGGGTGACCGCCGGTTTTCCCACGGAACCAACCAAAGCGATTACTCCCAAACCGGAAAGCGCCATTCAAGTTAATGCGGGCCACAACATTCTCCTTCAAGACAACTTTTTCTTTCATATGGGGTATGACGCGGTCCATTTTGATATCCAAGGCACCGGGATTAAAATAATCGGGAACGGTTTTGGGGACATTTCAAGATCAGCGATTTCCTTGAATCAGACGAACCTGGTGGTGAGCAATCAGAGTAAAAATGGTATCTTGCCCGAAAATCAGGACAAGTTTTTTGATGGGGTTGAAATCAAGAACAATTATATCCGGGTGACAGGTCTCGACGCCCCTTCTCCAGGAATCAGTTATTCAGAATTCACTCGCAATTTTCGTTTCATCCATAACGAAGTCCGGCACACGCCGATTCAAGCGATCCGTAATAGTTGGCGTTATCTTGGCTGGAGAGGGCACGCCGGGAATATCGAATACGCATGGAATAGAACCAGTGAAGTCGGCCAATTGGGGTTAACCGATTTCGGAGCGCTGTATGTCTCATGCGCCAATGCGGGTTTCATTAAAATTCACCACAACTATATCGATGGAGTCGGAATAAATCCGAGTAACGCCGGTATATATTTGGATGTTTTTGTCGACAAAGCGGAAATTTACAACAATGTATCCATCAACATGCCTTCCCCTGTCTGGTGGAATCGAATCTCCAGAGCATGGATCGCTCTTGTGATGTCAACCAATACCAAAATCTACAACAACTGGTCGGATCAATTAACATACCGGGACTTTGACCAAGGTCGATATCGTTTTTTGTGGCGGGACAAAAGCAATCAGCTTTATGATAATCATCTTTTTGAAGATATCAGCCAGCTTCCGCCTGAAGCGCAAGAGGTGTTAAACAAAGCAGGCATAGAACCCCCTTATCGATCAGTAAAAGAAAGAGTTGATCAAATTATTTCCTAAAACATATAAACATAATGGAGCGGCTAACAAACGGCTTCACGAAGGACCGCTCGTTCCTCGCGGCCTGTGAGCCTTAACGTTATGAGCCTGAGGACTAACATGATACGTGCTTTTGAACCATCAGACATGAATGATGTCTTGGATATTTGGCTAAAGGCCTCAATTGAGGCACACAGCTTTGTTGGTAGGGAGTTTTGGGAGTCTAAAATTGACGACATGCGAAAAATATATATCCCGGCCTCTGATACGTATGTATTCATAGACAGTGAGATCATCAAGGGTTTCTTCTCGCTTCATGGTGAAACGCTGGCGGCCATGTTCGTCTCTCCGGATTTTCAGGGCAACGGTATTGGACAACGATTAGTAGGTAAAGCAAAATCTTTAAGAAATAAATTGAATCTCACTGTATATAAGGAGAATCCCAGGAGTATTGATTTTTACCGGAAATGCGGATTCGTAATCATCATGGAAAAAATCGATGAACACACAGGGCATGTTGAAATCCTAATGGAGTACTGC
>CAZBHS010000131.1:0-2564 GCA_964491915.1 uncultured Clostridia bacterium | reverse complement strand
CATTGGAATTGGATTTGAAGATCAACTCCTCCTTTGAATTTCCCGGCGCGCAAATCTCCTACTCCTCCGCGGGGCAAGTAGAGTTCCTGACTCCTACCGAGCCCGCCTCCTTCAAGGTGAGACTCACTGGCGGAGGGATCTGCACCTTCACCGTTTACGTGACATACGACGGTCAGACTTACACCGATACAGTTGGAGTGAAGGTTTGGAACCAACCGGAACTGGATGCCGTGTTGCAGGATAAATGGAATGGAATGAAAGTGGCGTTAGCCCAGAGTGACGCCTCCGGAGCCTCCAATTATTTCGCCCTTGAAACCAAAGAGAAATATTTCGGCATATTCGATGCTGTCAAGGACTCCTTACCGGCGGTAGTTCAGGGAATGGGAGAGATTTCCCCGGTCGTTTATTCCCCCTACCAGGCCAAATACAGAATCTACAGAGAACAGATCATCCAGGGCGCTGCGCAGACCATCACCTATTACATCTATTTTGCGGTGGACACAGACGGCCTCTGGAAGATTTTCAGGTTTTAAGGAAGTAAAAATGAATAAAATAAGGACAAAAAAATGGTTAAACTATATCCGATAGAATGGGCTATGATAATAATTGCCAGTCTCGGAATTCTTTTCGGGATTGGAGTTCTGCTCTACGCATTAATCGCTTCATTCAAAGAGAATTGCAAAAAAATCATATATTCAAAGGTCACATGGCTCACAGCACTGACTATCCTATCCTGCTTTCTTGCCATCTCTTACAAAAATTTCTTCTACGGTTTCCCGGCTGTGCCAATATTGATTGCGGCTTCGACAGTAGTTTTAATATCAAGGCGATTAACTATGGCGTCTGTAATAAGAAATTCGAGGTGGATTTCCGTCATCTTAGCCATACTCTGGGGAATCTGGAGTTTTTGCATATATGCTGTACTTCAAACCGTGATAATGCCTGATTACGTTACCTTGCACCAACTCAAAAAATATGACCATTTAGCCTACTCGTTATCGCTGGTCGCATACGCGGTTTTCGTGATGGTCTTCGCAACTGCAATCAACCTGTACATTGTAATCAAGGCGACAGGGAAAGAAAAAAAGGAGAAGTTTTAACATGAACACGCATAGAAAGCAATTGGCTCTTTTTATAGCAGTGGTAATTTTTTGCACTTTTCAGGTAATGGGATGGTGGGATCACACTCACATGAGGCTCACCCGACGAGCGGCAGAGAACACACAATTGCATCTTGGAAATTTGATGCTTCAATTGAACCTCGATAAGGGACTTTATCACGAAACGTTGAGCTTGCCGTATCTGTCCTGGCTTACACTAGCCAACAACCAAACTGTAATGAGTTGGATGAGGCATGGAGCAGTCCGAGAAGATATGAACGATAATTCTTGGTTTTTTGGTGCACCAATTAGCCGCCGGTATGACAACCATTTCCATACTCCTCTGCGAGATTATTCTTTTGCAGGCCTAGATGATTGGGTGATAGTCAAGAAAGTAATCTTTTATCATGCGACGGGTGATTCTTCTATTCTGTGGTCTCAAAACCTAGGTGAAAATAATCAAGCAGAATACCCGGGAGGGGATAATTCCTGGAAGCAGATTCGCAGAGTTTATTATAGCGCTCTGACAACCCCCTCCGATAGCAATGGTTCCAATAAATGGCGCAATTTTAACTTTATCGCCACGTTCACGGGTTTAGGGCACCAAATGCATTTAATTGAAGATATGGCAGTGCCTGAACATGTGAGAAATGATGGGCATCCTGATGAAACCAGGAATGGCATTCCAACATTTGAAAATTGGGCTGACGGCCTATCAAAAAAAGATGGAGATATGATCGATCTGTTCGGGTTGAATCCAATATTCCCCACCATTGATTTAAACGATCCTTTCTTCAGCAAAGACTATGTTCAAACCGCAAAACTCTGGGATTCAGATCAATATCTTTATGGAGTCACTCCCACTACCAACACCAATTGGGGATTATCTGAATATACCAACTCAAATTTTTTTTCCGAAGATACAATTTTTTCAGCTCCAGAAGATTATTTTTCAGTTCCCAGCCGTCATCAATTCCCTTTTCCCAAAGTATCCAGCACCAATCTAAATAAACTCATGCAAGACATTCTCCAACCTCAGGATATAACTGCGGAGGATGGTTTTACCGACCGAGTGCTATATGTATCCAAAGTTGCGGATGGAGAGAAAATCGGCCATTTTCTAACCTGCATATATTTGGAGTCGGAACTTCGTTCACTGGTCAATCACAATTATATGGAATATTTGCAAGAATATAATAATGCATTTTACAGAGATGAAATGTGCCATGAAGACTACGCCGAAAAATTGGTTCCCCGCGCTGTGGGGTATGCGGCGGCTTTGGTGGATTATTTTTTCCGGGGGAAGATCGAGATCGCGTTGCCCTCTTCGGAGAATCCGGCGGAGCCGAGTGTAGAGGCTAAGGATGACGGGGTGTATGCTTTTACGATGGATCCTGAGCGGGGTTTTGAGGAGATTACCTTGATGGCTCGCAATGCGACGCCGGGTGAGGAGATGACGAATGG
>CAZBHS010000130.1:0-2856 GCA_964491915.1 uncultured Clostridia bacterium | reverse complement strand
CCAACAATCCATCATTCGAAACCAATCCAAACCCAACCGAGGTGACCCCATGAAATCCCAAAAAAATAATCTCTACCCAGCCCTAAACCGCTATCTGCTCAATCTCTTCAATCTCCAATTTATCCGCCACCAAAGAACCTTCACCCTCCTCTGCCTCCTGTCCCTAATCTCCATCTCAGTCCTCATCTTAAACATCTCTACCGCCACACCACCAGCCCCAATCCAGATCATCATCCCAATCCTGACAATCCCAGCCATCCTGATATTCCGCTCAAAATTCGGAATCCCCCTAAATCCAAACCAGAAAGAGCCTCCGAAACTCCAGAATCCGTCCACAGAATACCAAGCTCCCCAGACAATCGACATAACCCTAACGCTAACACCACCACTAATCCGCAACCTCAAAAACGCCCAGGTGGATCCCCAAGATCCAGAATCACTCCAGGAGTATTTTACCTACATTCTGGCACGGGAATCCATAAGGTTTAGGTGCTCTGACTAGTTTGATTTCAAAATCCAGGTGTCCTTGTTCTTATATATAGGACAAGGATACCCTTTCTGTGAGAGCAAAGACTGAGAACTTTATGCTTTAATCTTGATGATATTCCCACGAATATTTGTAGCAAGATTTGGCGATTACGGAGTAGAGTTGAAAAAACAAAGTCAGTTAAAAAAAATCTGTTTGGGAAACATCTTTGTTCTCAAAGGGAACTATGATGGATTTGGGGCGAATTTTAAAGATTTCTTGTTCATTCTACCAATTCTTTAGTCTATGATGCTGCAAATATGTTGCATGGTGAAAATATAAAATAATTACCTTCAACAAAGGGTATTCGTCCTACGAACCAATATTGGAATAATCATTGACTGCAAAAAAAACTCAAATAGAAGATTATATAAATTGGCTCTGGAAAAATTATCACAAATGTTGGGATTGAAATATTAATGAATTTATAAGATATTTATTTCATGATAGAAGTCGAAAAAAAAGGGGAGTGCAAGAAAATTTTAAAAGAACATTGAAAATTGAGGCTTTTGAAATTTTTTCTTGAAAAACTTTTGACAGTATTTTTTATCTATAAAGGAGGGGTATTTTGAGTGAAAGCAAACACAAAGTCGAAGTCAAGTTTTCTGGTACCGAGTTTGACCACTTTTTCTTCCTGGAAGGGCGTAGAGTAGCTCTTTTTCCAGTGGAGGGCGAATTCTATAGAGAACTTGAAAGTTTTCCTGTGGTGGGAAATCTGGACATCGCGATGGTTGCCGAAGGATTTCCTGGAACTGCGTGTACACTATTAATTACTGTGGATGAGAAGATTAAGAAGAAGTATTCCACTAAAGTATCAGAAAAAGGGCTAGCAAAAATTATAAGGGAACTGAAAGTAAGTTGAGATTGTTTTACTTCGTTATTTCATAATCAGAGAACAAAGGAGAATCGACAAATGAATACAAATTTTGAGTATAGAGGCGATTTTAAAATAAAGCTTATTTCATGCATTTTATTCTTTTTTGTAATTTCCTCGCAGATAGCTTTCGGGCAAACAGTCTTTGAAAGCAAGAACGGCGAAAGTATAATTGTAAAATATTTAGGTAGTATAATTACATTCAATTCAGCAAACGGAAGTATCAGAGCTGGATTTATGCTAAATGCCAACGGTGCCTGGAGGTTAGGATTCGATGTTACTGGAAAATCTACTGAAGGCGTTGCTTCACTGTTTAGTAATTCGGAAATCTTGGCAGGAACGAAAATTTGTTCTAATATCGGTTATATTTTGGGTTATCACGAGAAAGTGGAAAAATATGGAGAACTGATTAAAAGGATTTCTGATATAGATATTGAAATTGAAAAAGAAGAGAAGAAAGAATTGGATGTACTAGAAAAAGAATACGAAGAATTAGTTAAAGAGATCAATCCCACAGAACCAAGTCAAAAGAAACTATTAACAAGTGTAGTAGAAAAGGTTCATCAAATTAAGACCGAAATGATAAAAAAAAAGTGGGATGCTGAAAGGAAGAATAGAAAGTCAAAGGTTCAGGAAGAAGTAATTGAAAAACTGGATAATATGCCTTTAGAACCAAGAAAGTGGTTAAATTTAAGAATAGGTTATGAGAATTCAAAATTCCGAATTTTCTCCCCAGATGCATTGTTTGATAAACAAATTGAAGAAGAACTTTTTAATGGAGTTTTTAGCCAACTTTCTTATAATATCTATTTTTTTGAAGGGCAGACATTGTTGAGTTTGGCTGTTGGGTTTGGAAACTCCAATAATGCTTCTTGGCTAAGAAAGGTGAATTTGACTGAGAGAATTGTATATAATGATCCTAACGGTGAAAATCAAAGGATAGAAGAAAAGAATATTACTGCCAGACGTGGAAAATTTGAGAAATTCAATTTAGGATATATTCAGGCAGGAATGTTTTGGAAACCTTTTAAAGAACACCCATTTGGAATACTTGGATACGGTCGCTATAGTGATAGTGGTTCGTTGCGCGCCGTCAACTTAGGATTGGGTTTTTATATCACCAGAAAAAAAAATGCGTTAGACCCCATTGGCGGAATAAATGTTGAATATGAAGATAAATATGGCAGCGAGATAGAAGTTATCCCATTTGGGAAAAGATTTAAAGTTAACTTGGTGATAAATTATCCTATAATTTTAAAAAAATGAGCTGTCTGTTCAACGACAACTACTTGTGTTTTCTATGTGTAAGAGGTGGGTGAAGAAAGTGAACTCAATGTGTTACTTTCGGATTCGCTGAAACGTTTATGGGGAGATGGTGTTTGGGGGATTTGGGCGTGTCTTGGACCGTGTCCCAAACCGTGTCCCTTTTTGGGATATCTGGGTGGGAATAATGGGG
>CAZBHS010000129.1:0-2870 GCA_964491915.1 uncultured Clostridia bacterium | reverse complement strand
TCAGGAAATCATTCATGGAAAATTCATCTGCGCTTGGTGTGGAGAGCTCGAATAAATCATGCAATTCAGTTTTCCCCTTATTATTAGGATTTCTCGGCTTGGATTTATCGTCGTTTTCGGGCTTATAGACTTTTTTGAGAACAAATGAAAAGGACCGGTCAAACATCTCTGGCGGAATCGGATGCGGGAGAATGTATATATTGTTCTGAAAAATTTTGAATTGGAGGGGCGATTGAAATCGTTTGATTTTAAATTCCGCATTTTCATCCACCGCATCAGCGATACCGATCTGAATTTTTTCCAAAGCGCTTCCGCTGTAGGTTCTATATTCATTGTGCTCGGCAAGTCCTAGGAGAGCGCGAATATAGCGATAATTAGGTTCATCTGGATTCGTTTCGCCTGGTTGGTTGCCGAATCTGGTTTTCTTTAATAGATCATTAAATACATCGGGATGCCTTCTTTGGAGGGTTTGCTTGATTTTTGGCTTCTCCCAGGTGATTTGGTGATCGCCCTTCATGTATTCAAATAATTTTGATTTTGTATAGGAATTGTAATTGATGCCACTTTTAATAAGCTGATATTGCTCGCGAATGAATTTATACACATCAGGCAGTTTAGGTTTCGCCTTGAAAGTATATCTCCAAAAATAGGGAAACTGCATAAAAAGGTATTCTTCGAATTTGTCTGGTTTGGCATTTAAAAAAGCATAACTTCCGAATCCTTTACTCTGGCGAAAACCAAAGTTATGGATAACCAGGAATGGCTCCATCCATGTATCGATGGCCTTTAGAAGCTCACTTTCAAAGCTAAATATAGAGATAGTTGTTTTAAAATGGAGGACTGCTTTGTGGGGGCCCTCAGTTCCCATTCCTTCATAATTAATATTGCTAAGCAACGTGTCGGGCCTGATGGAAACTTTATAATTCAATGCATCTTTGAGTTTTTCATTTTTTCCGCCCTTTATGTAGCCTACAAGATACTTCTCATATTGGGATCTATCATTCTTGAAGTGGTGCTTGATTAGAAAGCGGTCTAGTTTTGGCTTTAACTCTGTCGCTCGCAGGCAGGCATCCTTTTGCCAATGTTGGAAGTGAAGCAGATGGGAATGTTGCTTTAGTTTAAATTCTAGCTTAAAGGGTGATTTCATAGGGGGCCTCCAAAGTAGAAATTCCCGCATGAAGTGATGGGCAATAGGAGAATCGCCAGTAGTATTAGTATTGACAGAAGGATATACCAGCGAAAGCCCCACTTCCTGGATTTTTTGACTTTGAGTTCATAGATCTTGAACGCGAAATAAACCAGGAGAGGCGACGACACAATTCCGGCAATGACGAACACCTTACTCAGTTGGGAATAGGTGGCGGGGAGGAGATTCATGCCGAAAAATCCACTGATAAAAGTGGGAAGCAAGAAAATCCCGGCCAATATCGTCAAGTAAGTGACTTTGCGGTTCGATTCCCGGTCCGCTTCCAGGCCCTCGAACTGGTAGAGGTCGTCGATTTCGCGGTCCAGGTCTTTGATGTCCCGCGAGATCTCCATCTTCTCTTGCATGAGGTTGTAGAGCTCGATTCCCTGCTCCTGGGCGGTGACTTCGCGGAAGTAGAGGCGGTTGACAAACCAGAGGTAATCCTGGTGGAGTTTTTTGAGTTTGCAATCGCCGGCTTTCTTTTTATTGTAATGCTTGATCTCGTCGGCGATCTTGCTGGCTTCGTCGGAAAAGCGGAGGATGGACGCCCGTTGCAAGAGGGTGAGTTTGACCATTTGGTAGTACATGGTTTTGAGGTGATTGCACAGCCAATCGGCGGAATTTTGTGATAGCACGTTGAAGGAATACCGACTGCAACCATAGAGGGTCTTGTTCCCGGCCCAACGGTCGTAGGTCGATGATCTGAGTAGGCGGCGCATCATAGAGGGCGATTGGCAAGTGGCGTCCCCTACATCGATGTACAGGAACTTGTACCAATCATCGCAATATTCGTAGGCGAATGATTGATCACCGTTTCGGAATCCCGTGGTTTGAGCTGCCAGCACTTCGTTCCCATACCAGCATAACACGAACATCCTGTCATCCACAACTGGACGGATCTCAACCTTGCCCTCCCCTTCCCTGGTGGAGAAGGTTTGTTTCCCCAATAGGCCGTGGATGAACTCCGGCAAGTGATTCGGATTGCCTTTCACATTATCCATATTGTCGAAAAATGAAAAATCATCTTCAAACCGTTTGCCCTCTTCAAGCTCCAGGGCGATGCCGCTTGCCAGAAACGCGTTTTTGGTGGCGGTCGTAAATGTATTCTCTATCTCATCAGGCTTTGGAGTACCCAAAAACTGTGGGTAAATGCGGCGGCCAAATTCGTTGATTTTCAGTATGTCATGAAACGCGTGATAGAGGTTGTTTTCAAGAAAGAACACCAAAAATCCAACGCCGGTGGCGTAGAACTCCAGCTCGATCTTCTCGATGTCGAGCTCGTAGGTTTTCTGGCCGGTGGCGATTCTGTAGCGAGGGCCGGGTTCCAGTTGGACCTTATCCTGTTTGTCCTTTTCCTTGTTGTTCTCCTCTTTTTTTTTCTCTACCTTTTTCTTCCTCTCCGGCAATCTGTAGCGATAGTGGTGGAGAATCTCGTGTTTCTCGTTTTTGGCGCAATCCAACAGCCCTTTGCGGGCGAAGTCGTAGAAGTAGGAGTAGATATTGTAGTCCGGCGGTGTGTCCAATTGGAAGCGGTGACGCTCCCATGGCGATTTGTTTAAATGTGTTGCTATCTCTTGTAGGGGAAGCTTTTCATCCCCCGGATCATTCAATTCCCAACGGAAGGGAAAAATAAATACATGACAACTATGCATTTCACGTCCTTTTTCCATATTGCGGCCATTTC
>CAZBHS010000128.1:0-2873 GCA_964491915.1 uncultured Clostridia bacterium | reverse complement strand
GCTACATAAAGGGCGGAAAAAATGAAAAACTCAAAGATGCATTGAATTATAAAGTGTCAATTACATCAAAAGAAGAAACTTATCCGGAATTATTTTTCTATAAAGGTATGGGAGGCGGTAAACATCCTAAGGGTGTTTTTCATGATGAAACAATGATCTCCATCTTTAGTTTTGAAAGCGATCTTTTAAAGGCCATCGACACATGGATGGAGCCATTCCTGGCGTTGCATAACTTCGGTTTCCGACAGAGTAAAGGTTTCGGATGTTTTACTTTGGAGAAGACCACCAAGCAAAAGAGTTTCGAAAAGTTTTTGCATATCAGGTTTCCCTATTTTTGGAGATATTCATTTGAATCGGATGAAAACAAAGAGTTGATCTATGAATTTATAGAAGCCGAATATATCAAACTCAAACGAATGAGTGAAGATCATGAGAGAGGCAAACCAAAGGTTTTTGAGTATATGCTAGACAAGAAACCAAAAATCACCTGGGAGAAGACAATTATTAAACGAACTTTAAAACAGAAACATCCAGACGTATATAAAGGACTTTTAAAGAAAAATAGGCCTAATAATCAAACAAAAGTTCACAAAGAAACCTCGGAAAAACCTGAATTTCGCTATGTCCGTGCGCTTTTAGGGCTCGCGGAGCACAATGAATATCGCATGTTTAAAAGTAGCGGGTTAAAGAAAATCCAGATAAAAATTGATGATAAATCTAAAAAAATCAAACGCTTCCAATCACCTCTTCAATTCAAAATCTTTCAAAATTTCATTTACATTCTTCCACACGCAATCCACAAAGAGATGTTCGGGCGTACTTTTGCATTCAAGCTCAAACAATTTTTTCTTGATAGAACAAAAAGTTATCCGAGCTATTTATTTAATCTCCCAACACCCACTGCGAATGAATTTTCCATGAATGATTTCCTGAACCACGCATTGGGGCCATCCGACTGGGAAAGGGTGCCACCCAATGTCTAAACAAAAATACATCGGCGTAACCATCGGCCCTATCTACCGCACCCTCTTCATGGCCAGAAAAACCCGCGAACTCTGGGGAGCCAGCTACCTGTTCTCCTATATCATGCGCAACCTGGCCGAACGGTTGTTGGAGTTTGGAATTCAAAAAGATGATCTCATCGTGCCGGCAATTGTCGATAACCAGAGCTACAACTATGGTGCCGGCCTTGCCCCTGATCGTTTGATCTTGAAGTCTCAAGAAGGTTATTGGGAAAAACTTGAGGTTGCCGTGAACGAAACGGCTACGAAATTGGCCAGCAATATTGCATTGGATTTGGGCCATAAATCCAGTAATGATCTGGAAGATTATCTACGCCAATACTTCCAGATCCATTGCGTGGAAATAGAACTGGAGAACGGCGCCAATCCGGTGCTTGAAATCAGTCCTTTCCTGGAGGTTCAAGAACTCCACGAACGTTTTGTCTTGAAAGACCATAGAGGCTTTTTGGGAAAATTCCTCGACAAGGTGAACGGTAGTTTTCTATTCAATGACGCCTACGCCAACGCCGACCCGCCCAAAAAGCGCTTCGACTCCCTGCCGGAAATCGCCACCAGACCGTTGCGCGGAAAGAATAAAAGCGTTTACGACAACCTGGTGAAAGAACACATCGAACCCGGCTCGGACAAAAAAGACCGCGAAGTGGAAACAGATTTCTTGACCGCCATCAAAAAAGAATTTTCCAATGATTTCAAAACCTGCCATAAATATGTCGCCATTGTCAGCGCCGACGGAGACTTCATCGGAACTCGGCTAAAGGAGATTGGCGCCAATCAGGAAGCGCTGCTGGAATTTTCCCGGAAAATGAACGACTTTTCCCGTAATGCCGCTGAAATCATCTACAAAAGCGGCGGCGCGCCGGTCTACGCCGGAGGGGACGACCTGCTGTTCTTCGCCCCCGCCAATCGAATATTCGAATTACTGACACAGTTGGACCGGGAATTCCTGAGCTGGTTCCCTGATTGTAGCCTGTCGTTCGGCGTAGCCATCACCTTCTACAAATTCCCCCTGGAAGAGGCCCTCAAGCAATCCAGGGATTTGCTTGTAAAATCAAAACGCTTTATGGGCGCTACATCAGACGAGGTGAAAAACGCCATCTCTTACTCCATCCTCAAACATAGCGGTCGCTCGTTTGGAACCACTCTATACAAGGGCGATGCCAACCGCTTCTACTGCGATTTCATGATTTTTCTGAAAGACCTCGACGACAAATTGCCCTACTTGACCTCCATCATTCGGGCGGTGGAGACTTGCGACACCATCACCAGTCAACTCGGACCGGACCAAGAGGCAATGTTCAAGTTTTTGCGCAGCTCCTTTGACGAGGATAGCTATAATGACAAGACTGAGATAATCGACCACGTGTGCCAATTGATAGTTGATCATTTAAAGCCCCGGAAAATTGAAAAGGAGAAAAAAGAGACCGAGAAAAGCACGGTCAAATGCTTCTACTCCGAATTTATGGAATTGCTGGACAGGAAAGGCGAAGAATTGACCTACTTGACCTCCATTGTCCGGGCGATAGAGACCTATGACACGATCTTGCCCCATATCGGACCGGACCAGAAGGCGATCAACAACCTCATGCACAAACCCTTTGACGAAGACAGCTATAATGACTACAAAGAGATAATCGACCACGTGTCCCGGTTCTTGGATAGTCAAATGAAGCCCAAAAAATCAGAAGAGGAGAAGAAAAATAAGGGCAACCGCTTCTACTCCGAATTCATGAAATTGTTGAATGACTTCGGCGATAAATTGCCCTATTTGAAATCCACCATTCGGTCGGTGGAAAAATACGATCCCATTTTCCGCCGAATCGGACCGGACCTTAAGGCCATCACCAACTTCAT
>CAZBHS010000127.1:0-3040 GCA_964491915.1 uncultured Clostridia bacterium | reverse complement strand
GAATCTTCACTTTATATCATAGTATTCGCAATTGACGGTCTGGCGGTATAACTTGTAGGTTATATCGGATAACCCGTGAGTTGTCATGGTTGAGAAAACGGAAAGGGAACGGAAAGGGGAACGGAAAGGGACAGGTGGGTTATCTATGTATTTCTATCTGAGAAGATAGAAAGCGGTAATCTAAAAGAATTCAGTAACGTTTATTCACCCGCCAGGTGAAGAACGTAATCAATTAAATCGTTTTTTATATATATATCTGAAAGTTCTAATTTTCTTATATAAGCGCTTATTTGCCGGACCAATCCCTTCTCTTTTGCTGATAATAGGATTCCTAAACTCCCAATTGTATTTAACCCATTCAGTCGAGCCAGTTTACGAGCTCTCTTGTCATCAATTAAAATCCTATCTGCCTTTAATTTTTTGCATAAAGCAATCGCCTCAAGTTCTCCCCTTCCTAACGAAAAATCGCAAATCAAGTAATCTCCAAGTTCAACAGGAATAACCTTCTCCTTCAAAAAAGAAGTCAGATTTGTACTCTCTCTTTTGTTTTTCCTGGAAATCTCATCATATACGGCTTGAGGAACAAAAACCTTTGAGAAAAGACTTTCGAGTAATTCAATGGCATCGCAAATTGACAGCGCAATCAACGCAGAACTATCTCCAACGAGAATCAAAGCAAATCCTGTTTGAGATCTTCAAACTCTTGCAATATTTCTTCTTCAGAATAGTCTATCACGGGGATTTCATTTTTTTTGCATTCATGCAGAAATTCATAGATCCCCAACTCGGCAAATTCCGCCCCTCTGGACATAGAGATTTTTCCCTGCTTTACAAGCATTAAAGCCAGATTTAACTTGAACTCCTGCTCTATCGAAGCCAGAGTATAATACAATGCGTAACTGTCTGGGATATCCAGTGTCACTTTCATCTGATCCTCCTTTAAGGACAATCATATAATATTATCAACAAATGGAGATGTCAACCTAACAATCGCTATTGATCAAGTAAATACGAGCCTGTCCCTTGTTTGTATCTCTCCTCATAGTGTGCAAGCGTTGGAAATCCCAACTGTTTCACCTGAGTCCGAGATGGCGTGGATGCAATATGAGCAGGTTTGATCGGAAGGAAGGCTAGAATCGATGAACCTGTGCTGCTGGAGGAGGAGGTCCGGTTTGGAGTCGGGGATGCTGCCGACCTTCTGGAAGGTTCCGTTCAATTGCCGGCGATAAATGTCGTAGGATGCGATGGGCAATCCTTGCGGTTTCTGAACCGAAAACTCCAGAACTCCACATGCCTTGCGCACCAACCAGCCGCGATCGTCCCTTCGGTTCGCCGCCAACGCAATCTCGGCATTCCTAACCTGAACCTCGATCTCATGCGTCGAAGCAAATCCCATCGTATCCACCGCTTCGGCCTTGATCCGGCGAAGCCCGTTCGCCGCCAGACTCGAATCCCACTCGTACCCATACGGCGATTCCCGGTCGGTATGCAGCAGTTCATCATCGATATACACATTCACCAACTCGACCCCCACATCATCTTCCGCTTCAATCTCGATCTCCACCATCCCGGCCACGACGTCGCCATCGACCGGCGATTTTATTTCGATCGACGGAGCCTCGTCCATCGCCAGCTTCGTTATATACACATTGAATACACCACGATTCATCCCCTGAATCGGATTCATCACTTCCAGATCGGTTGAGTTTGTATGGCCCGCCAGATAGAGATTCCCCTCCTTGTCCATACCGAGGCCGCAGTAGTACATCCAATCTACACTTGTTCCGCCTAGATAGGTAGAATCTTTGAGCGTGTCGGCCTGGGGGGAAAACTGTGAGATGAAAAAATCTACGCCGCCGGCCATCGATTCTTGCCTCGCGTTCTTTACAGGGAAGTCGAGTGAGTTGGTTTCGCCGACCAGAATCAAACGGCCGTTGGCTGCCAGGCCGATGTTTCGTCCTGACTCTTGACCGCTTCCTCCCAGGTATGTTGCAAATATAATTTCCAATTCCGTCATATCGATACACGCCATAATGGCATCGTAATCTCCCGCATTGTTTTTCTGCCAGGCGTTTTTGACAGGGAAATTGGTGGAACTGGATGATCCCGCCAAATAATAATAACCGTCCGTTCCCTTTTGCATTGCCGGGAGGTGATCGTCACCGTTTCCGCCGATGTAGGTTGAGAAGAGTAATGTGCCACCGTCGGCGGATAACTTGAACAGCAGCGAATCACGATCCCCTCCGAACGCAGGTTGCCATCCATTGACAGTGGGAAAATTGGACGAACGGGTGTAGCCGGTCACCACAACCGACCCGTCTTCCTCTATGACCAAATCTGTACCGGTGTCGTATGTGTGACCGCCAATGTAAGTCGAATAGACAAGATCTTGACCTCCGGGAGCCAATTTACTGACAAAGACATCACCGCCTCCAGAATATCCCATAGCGTTGTTTTTCAGCGGGAAATTTTGCCATGCCAGGCCGGTTACATAGATATTCTCATCTTCATCCATTTTGATCCCTTTGCCGGAGTCGTAATAACTGCCGCCCAGATAAGTTGAATAGAGTAATTGGTCGCCGTTTGAGCTTAATTTAAAAACAAACGCATCCGCGTCCCCCCTTTTGTTGGCTTGAAATGGATCTTTCATAGGGAAATTCGTTGAATAGGTCACTCCCGTCACATAGATTGAACCGTCGGGTCCCAGGAAAGGGCAAACGTTCCAGTCATCCCGGTTGCCGCCGATGAATGTCGAGAACAAGAGCCGGCTGTTTTCCGGATCGATTTTGCATACAAATCCATCTAATCCAGTTGATTTTGAAGATTGAATCGGTGACGCGAGGGGAAAATCGTATGAGTCGGTGCACCCGCAAACATAAATGAAGCCGTTATCGTCAACCACAAGGCCATAGCTGAGATCTTGAGAGCCTGTCCCCCCCAAATAGGTGGCGAAGCGGGTGATTAGGGGGTCGATGATGAGTTCGCGCTCGGGGTTGTAGTCTTTGATGTCAAAGCCGAAGAGATTCCGCTTCAATTTTTT
>CAZBHS010000126.1:0-3075 GCA_964491915.1 uncultured Clostridia bacterium | reverse complement strand
CTTTGGAGAAGACCACCAAGCAAAAGAGTTTCGAAAAGTTTTTGCATATCAGGTTCCCCTATTTTTGGAGATATCAATTGCGACCGGGCCTCGGGAAAAAAGACGCCTATCTGTTCATCCAGGATGAATATATCAAGTTGAAACGGATGAATGTAAGACATAAAAGAAAAAAACCGAAAATTTTTTTATATATGATGGACCAAAAACCACCCATCACCTGGGAGAAAGCGAGAATTATAGGCGCACTGCAAAAGGATCATCCCAAAATTTACGAACATCTTCTAAGGGAAAATAGGCCCGACAATAATTTGGAAAGAAGTGAACCGGCTAAAGAAGAGGCAAAATTCCAATACATTCGCGCCCTTCTTGGACTTGCGGAACACAATGAATATCGAATGGATGGAAGTGGAGGTTTGAAGAAAATTCAGATAAAAATCGATGATAAAGCGGGAAATATTAAACGCTTCCAATCTCCCCTTCAATTCAAAATTTTTCAGAATTTCGTTTATATTCTCCCACACCCGATCCCAAGTGAGATGTTCGACAGGAAGTTCGAGTTTATTTTGAAAGGAGTATATAATCCAGCTACGAATAAGAGAGAAACTGACTTATTCGAGCTCTCCACACCAAGCGCAGATGAATTTTCCATGAATGATTTCCTGAACCACGCATTGGGGCCATCCGACTGGGAAAGGGTGCCACCCAATGTCTAAACAAAAATACATCGGCGTAACCATCGGCCCTATCTACCGCACCCTCTTCATGGCCAGAAAAACCCGCGAACTCTGGGGAGCCAGCTACCTGTTCTCCTATATCATGCGCAACCTGGCCGAACGGTTGTTGGAGTTTGGAATTCAAAAAGATGATCTCATCGTGCCGGCAATTGTCGATAACCAGAGCTACAACTATGGTGCCGGCCTTGCCCCTGATCGTTTGATCTTGAAGTCTCAAGAAGGTTATTGGGAAAAACTTGAGGTTGCCGTGAACGAAACGGCTACGAAATTGGCCAGCAATATTGCATTGGATTTGGGCCATAAATCCAGTAATGATCTGGAAGATTATCTACGCCAATACTTCCAGATCCATTGCGTGGAAATAGAACTGGAGAACGGCGCCAATCCGGTGCTTGAAATCAGTCCTTTCCTGGAGGTTCAAGAACTCCACGAACGTTTTGTCTTGAAAGACCATAGAGGCTTTTTGGGAAAATTCCTCGACAAGGTGAACGGTAGTTTTCTATTCAATGACGCCTACGCCAACGCCGACCCGCCCAAAAAGCGCTTCGACTCCCTGCCGGAAATCGCCACCAGACCGTTGCGCGGAAAGAATAAAAGCGTTTACGACAACCTGGTGAAAGAACACATCGAACCCGGCTCGGACAAAAAAGACCGCGAAGTGGAAACAGATTTCTTGACCGCCATCAAAAAAGAATTTTCCAATGATTTCAAAACCTGCCATAAATATGTCGCCATTGTCAGCGCCGACGGAGACTTCATCGGAACTCGGCTAAAGGAGATTGGCGCCAATCAGGAAGCGCTGCTGGAATTTTCCCGGAAAATGAACGACTTTTCCCGTAATGCCGCTGAAATCATCTACAAAAGCGGCGGCGCGCCGGTCTACGCCGGAGGGGACGACCTGCTGTTCTTCGCCCCCGCCAATCGAATATTCGAATTACTGACACAGTTGGACCGGGAATTCCTGAGCTGGTTCCCTGATTGTAGCCTGTCGTTCGGCGTAGCCATCACCTTCTACAAATTCCCCCTGGAAGAGGCCCTCAAGCAATCCAGGGACCTATTGACAGAATCCAAACGATTCAAGGGCAGTTCAACCGAACAGGAGAAAAACGCCATTTCCTATTCCATCCTAAAACACGGTGGCCGCGCCTTTGGAGCCACCCTGTACAAAGGAGACGGCAACCGCTTCTACTCAGAATTCATGAAATTGCTAGAGGACTTCGGCGACAAATTACCCTACTTGAAATCCACCATTCGGTCGGTGGAAAAGTACGATCCCATTTTCCGCCGAATAGGACCGGACCTTAAGGCTATCACCAATTTCATGAACAACTCTTTTGACGAGGATATCCATAAAGACTATAAAGAGACCATCAAAAAAGTATGCCAATTGGTGGCCCTTCAAATGGAGACGCCGGGCAGCGGGCAAGAGAACACCGTCCACGCCTTGCTGCGAACCCTTCACTTCTTAAAACGGACAGACAATGAAGAATGATGAACGCGATTTAAAAATAACACTAACGCCGCTGGCGCCCTATTTTTTCGGAGGCCGCAAGCGGACCGAGGCGGAAAAAGAAACCGACTACTTCCTCCGCTCCCTAAAGTTTCCGCCCCAAACATCGATATTGGGCATGGTGAGACATTCCCTCCTGATCCAGAACAACCTCATGCCCCTCAATGGCAACCGCGACAAAGCTGCAACGCTCATCGGCCCCGAAAGCTTCAATCCCGAATCCAAAGACCCCCAGGATTTCGGTGCCCTGTCGGCCCTCTCCCCGGTGTTCCTGGAGCGGGAGGGCAAGAACTATTATCCTTGCTACCGGCTCAACGATCTCACCCTGTCCAAAAAAAATCGCGGTAAAGTTTTCCGCTTCCCCGGATCCCATCGAACCGAGCTTCCGCATCTGGAAGGCTTCGATCACAAACAAGGTCTTCCCTTCTACTTGATGGCCGCCGATGGAGCAAAATTGGAATTCGACGACGTGTTCAAGCCCTTCGAGCGGGTGGGGATCAAGAAGGGAGAATCGGGGCAAACCGAGGAAAAAGGCTATTACAAACAGATTTGCTACCGGTTGGAAAATACCGGCTTCGGGTTTTACCTCCGCTTGAAAACGGACGTGGAAGGCCATGGCAAGGTGACGTTTGGCGATAGCCTCATCAGTATGGGAGGCGAACGCTCTATGTTCAGCTTGAAAGTAGAGGAGCTTGAGCCCCTTGCCGAAGGAAAGAGCTTCGACAACCGCTTCACCGCCCCGTGCCCAAACCTCGAAAGCAAGGAAGAATACATCGTCCTGCACAGCCAGGCGTTCCTGGATCCCGCTCTCCTGGACCAATGCTTTTTCGC
>CAZBHS010000125.1:0-3106 GCA_964491915.1 uncultured Clostridia bacterium | reverse complement strand
ATATTCTTTGATATTGTTGGGGATTTCATTTTTTGTCTTGAGGCGAAGAATGAACGAAATACCCGAAGACGTGAAACGGCCTGAATTGACATTGCAGGAAGGGCGTTCCTATTTCATGTTCTTCAGAGAGGCAGCCTATCGGGATAGTACATTTGAGAATTATATTCGCCAGGAAAATGTCTCGGGAATTGACCGGGTGGAAATTGAGGACATAGATTTTGAGATTAATCCCAGAGCCGCCGTAAAGTTAATTTCCTCAATTCGGGGGACTGATGAGGGCGAAGTCCTTGAATATCTTGAAATTATGGGAGTTTCTCAGCAGGAACTCAACGCAAAACGAAATACACCTGGATTGCTCAGAAAAATATATGCCGCATCCCAAATTGGAGATGGAGAGATAATAGTTATCAATGAATTCCTAAAAGATCTGCCAAGAGCGTTTGAGAAGGACTTTTTGAAGCTTGTAAAAGAATTGAAATCCAGAGGCAAAATGATCATTTACTTGAGTATACAATTTCTTGATTTAGGAATTGATGAAAAAGAAAGCCTCAAGGAGAATGTTCCAAACTATAGGTACATCGAAGTCGCAATCGAAGACGCCGGTTTACGTTAGTTCTACTTAGCTCCATGGTTTAGTTCTACAAAAATTTTCGCACGATTCCTCTACTTTTTCCTATAGAAAATAAAATATATTTATTGACAAATAAGTCCAACTAATATATCATTGTGTATCAAATGTTTGGAATATTTCATGTTGTGAATGATACATTGTAGATATTTGGGCAATACTTAAGGAGGTGTCGTCTGAAGAAACATTTTCGTTTGGTCATCGACCTGAAGGTGGATATTAAGGAATCGGTGGATAAGGGCGTAAAACGGCGAGCGTTGATCGAGGCCTTTGTCAAGCGGTTTGTAGCCGATGACGAGGCGGTTTTGAAATTCTTCCGGCAATGGTTGAAGGATGATTTCAGGACCGGGGATTTGGGGGAGAAAATTTCCAATTGGTTTCCGCGGGAGCGGGATACTGATATTTTGCGGTCTGTGGTCAAATCTTGTCCCCAGAGAGTGAGGGAACATTTTTTAAAGAGTCTCATTGTAAAAGAGAATCAGGGGCATAGCGAATATGATTCGGATTGGGAACAGTTTTTTGGACAGATCGACTTTTTTGATGTTGAAGGCGTTGATCTCGTGATGGTGGGGGAGGGGAGAGAGAATGGATAGGGTGATTGTAGTGTTCAAAATAAATCGGCGTTCTCCCATGCCGAACGTTTCTTTGATACACAAATGTTTCAAATATGGTTTAGCTCCGGACTTCGCGCTTGATCGGCGGCTTCCAAATGGGCGGGAGTTGAAGTCCGGGACGGCGGGTCCCCGAGCTTCCTGGGGCCCGCTTCCATGTTTGTAAAAAGGAGGAGATGTGGGTGAAACGGTGAAACCTTGTTTGGGACAGGAGTTGGAGGTCTCGGTGTTGAGTAATTTTTTTCAATATTCTGTGGACGGGGCGTTCATTTTGAAGGAGGGCGGCGGCTTCCGGTTGGTGGTGCAGCGGCAGGGGGCGGTTGCTTGCAATGAAGAATTTATGGCAGCGGACGAAGCCAGGGAAGCGTTTCTGAATTATTTTGGCTATAAAGACGAAGAGGTCGAGCGATATATTCAGCCGCATTGGTCCGAGTTTTCGCGCCCCAAAGAATTGGCGTTGAACCCGCATGTGAAGCTGGTGATGGAACATGCTTTGGGGTGTATTCAATGTTGAACTTTTCATTGTTTGATTTCGTGTATGCTTTTAATCTTTCACTGATTTCACCTCCCGGCCCTCGCAGGTTGCGGAGGTCGGGGTTCCTTATTTCGTTTCCGGGGGATAGATGCTTGATTTCACCTCCTTTTTCTATAATCGTTCATTTAATGCACGGGGACCGGGTTCTCTGGACGAGGATCCGGTCCCATCCCCCGCAAGATGGTCTGGTAAGAAAAGTGTTCGGGCATGTGCGGGAGGCCTGGGCTTTGTTGAGGGTTTCCTTTTATCTAATAACTTCACATCCCGGTTCTCGCAGGTTGCGGGGGCCGGGATCCCGCATTCTTTTTGCACGCTTTTGTTACCAAATGAGATGTGCCGTGGGAAATATATTGTTGGTTTCACCTCCAGTTTATATAGTCTTACGGTTCAAGAGTTGGGGCCGGGTTCTTGAGGGAAGGACCCGGCTTCCTTCTCCACACACTTTTCTGGAGATGGGCTATTGATGGGGGATATGTCGCGGTGTCCGGCGGGCCATGGTCTCGAAACTGTCGAGGTGTCTCGTTTGGCTAATTCCCTGGCTTTTGGGTATGACGCGGTGGCGATTGTGGATAGAGGCGATCAATACAGATTGGTGGTGCTGAATATCGGGGATTTTGCACATACCTTTTTTTCAATACTTTACGACACCTTGATCGATGCTAGGTACGCGTTCTTGTGGCGATTCGCCTCCCCGGAGGTCGATATTTGCCTGAACATCAAGCCCCGATGGACGCCGTTTTTTGTCTCCTGGGACGAGCTGGATTATTTCACTCTCCACCTAATCAACCAGCAAAGGATGGCAAAGTGATGCTTTCCAACGCAAACGCTTTATTTCTATCGTTCAAATGTGCGATCTATGAGCTGCACAGGCCCGCCGTCAGGCATCACGCGGCTTTTCCTGGCAAAAAAAGCCGGTCCTCTACCGGCGGCGGGCCCCCCTCCTGCAAAATCAAACCTTGCATAGCCAGGCTCCATCATATAGTTTGTAGACAACATTTTCTGTACAAAAAGCGCCGGGCCGCGCGCGACCCAAAAAATGCGGTCCGGCGTTTTGTTTTAACCAATCCACGCAGCATTCCCAATAAATGTATGTTTATTTGGTTTTTCATAAGCCGGCCTGTCCCCCGCGGATGGGCCGGTGTTTTTCCCCTCCCAAACCAATGACCGAAACCGCCCAAAACTTCACCCGGCAAGTCACCGGCAGCTACAGCGCCATCCTGGCGGACCCGCCCTGGCGCTTCCAGAACCGCACCGGCAAAATGGCCCCCGAACACCACCGCCTCCACCGCTACCCAACCATGCCCCTGGAAGCCATCAAACAGCTCCCAGTCG
>CAZBHS010000124.1:0-3125 GCA_964491915.1 uncultured Clostridia bacterium | reverse complement strand
GCCCCTTTTGGGCGACAATTTTACCTTTTTCCTATTTGATCTACCATCATTACAATTAAGATCGGGCATTTAGAAGGGGAAGATCATGAAATCTCAATTTACGAATGGGTGAAATCATAGAACGCTCTTAACCCTCCGACAACGCTGCTGATATTTACATAAGATGGTGAAAAGTAAAAGCAAAGATTCAAAAGGATATACCTCCTATTTGAAAGTACCACTACCATCAAATATATTATGGAAGGTATATCCCATGACAACTAAAAGCACACCACTTCAAAAACCTTTGGATTGCATTCAAGCACTCTTAACTGTGAAGCAGTCCAAACGCGCCCGAATTCATTCTAAACCCGAAACCATCGATCGTATAACTAACACGATTTTAATGCAAATGATAACAGGGGACTCACCAGGTAAGGCAAATGAAACATTGGAACTTATGGGCGAACTCTTATTTGATTTCACAACCCAAATATTGAAATCTCCGTCGCCCCTTAAAACGCTGGAACATTTTAAATCAATCAACCAACAGGATAAAGGTAAAAAAATATTCACAGCGAGCCCCACAACCGTCAATCGACATATCGGCAATATCACCAAAAAAACAGCGGATAGTATACTCCACGAGGGAGTGAAAGATATTTCTAATAATCTTAAAAAGCAAGGACTATGGTCCTCTTCAACACTCTGTGCAATCGACCCCAACCATCAACTATATCGGGGAAAATATATTAATGGCCAAATAAATTGGGGTACCGTTGGTCAAAAACCTATGTACAAACGGGCCTTTAAAGAGGTTGCAATTTATGCAACCACATCTCAAATGGTCACTAATGTTGCAACTGAACCCATCTTGCCAAATGACAAGTGGAAGCGCCCCCTTCCGGGGTGGATACAACAAATTCAACAATTCATTGTGGATATGAAAGCTCAAGGTACGAAAGTGAGGGGAATTATTGGGGATAGAGAATATTATTCCTCAATTGGTAATGCATTTAGTTATTTTGGGCTGTGGGATGCATCATGCCCTAGTGTTGATAACCCAAGGTTAATTACACCGAGAAAAATTTGGGGAGATCGGGATCAAACCAAGTGGGATTATTTAATCACCCCTGATTCTACGCCAATCATTGAGGATACCATAGAACTGGATTATTACTTCCAGAAATTCTTGGGAAGTTATGTGCATCACCTCCCTAAAAACAAATCAGGAACCCGTTTTTATGTCCCGGTAGCTCAAGTCGCGGTGTTTGATGCCTATGGAAATGGGAAAAAGATAAAAAGCTTAGAGTGGGGAAAAAAAAGAGCGATCGAAATTACTCAGAAAATTCAAGATGCTAAAACCTATCTACAGCACCAAGAGGAAGCATTTTTAAAATATATCTCACAATTTAAAAATCGGGAACATAAAAAACCGTCATATCATGGAGCAAGACGCCGAAAATTCAATAATAGTCGAGAAAAAATATTATATAATGCGTGTTATTCTGCCCATGACCGTATTAAGTTTTGGAAGAAAGAAAAAGAAAAATTAAGTCGTCGTGTAATGTTCTTCACGGTATCGCTCAGGGAATGTGAAGATCTTGAGACAATTCATGAAGAGGTTACACTTTTAGTTCGTGGATATAGAGAAAGATGGGGTGTTGAAAGCCTGTTCAAGGATGTTCATTATAGTTTTCGTGTAAAAACTAATTCTCGGAGAGGAACGGGGAGGCATGTGAGGTTTATTCTCAGCGCTTTAGTTTATAATGCATGGCATTATTATCGATTAACCCGATTGGCACGGATTATCAAGCGTAAAAGGCGGAAATGGAAGCCCTTTTATGGAAGTATTGTCCCTTTTCGGAAAAAAATCGAACGTAAATATGCTCCGTTGCTGAGTGCAGGAGGTTTTCTTCATCTACTTTTGGGGTGCTCATTGAAAATATGCATGAAAAGAATGATATTCGAATGTAGAAAAAAGTAAATATGTGGGAAGTAAAAGAAATCTTTCCGGATGTAGTCACTAATATGATTTCCATGGAAGCGATTATGTGGGATGTGGTTGATGCAGATTATGACCTTTCAATTGTCCAAACCACCATGGATCATGAACTTAACTTTGATTATTATGGATACATGACCTATCATGCAGGAAATACTACAGGTTATTCTTCCTATACCTATCAAATTCAAATGGAACAAGGATTTCGGGCACATGGTGATCAATTTCAGCCATGGGTGGGCTGGTGGTCAAATAATGGTATTAAATATTGTAGTATGGAACAAGATATTGTATACGATTGAACATTCGAGCAAATAAAAATGGCCAAAGCGATTGGGGCTAAAGAGATTGTGTTGGCTCCAATTCGGGCTTTTGTTGGGTTAGATCATGCCGAAGGAATGGAACGATTACAAAAGTTACAAACTATTCTTCTAGAAGATTTTGAGTCATTTGAAATACGAATAACACGAAAACCGTGGTACTCCAAAGTCTTCCCCACCTATTGGATTGCCCAAGATGAGGTATTCCATGATATTATGTATGGGGATGAAATACCCTGGTTTCTAACCGTTCAAATCCTTCAACTTATCTTTATTTCGGCTTCTTCCTATATGTATTATGCATTAAAAGATAAAATTCCGAAAAAGGAAAGCCACAAAACCGAGAGCAATATATCACCTTAGGAGATATTGCCCAATAAATTATTTTTTCATTTTTTCAACGAATTTTTTATTAATTCCTTTCACAATGGACTAGACCAATAATTTATAAGAATTAGATATTAATTGTTTTCATTAGATATTTCTGATATGGAAAAACAGGAAAAAATCATATTCGTTATGACTAATGGGGAAGATAGAAAAGATTTATTGCTACCTCCTTTTCACATGGCTCATGTTGCCGCAGCAATTGATGTTGAAGTTAAAATGGTGTTTACCGGGAGGTCGGGCAAATTATTAATAAAGGGAAATACCGATAGAATATATCCGAAAGACGGAGGAGAGGCTTTACTGGAGACTCTTCGTAAAGTAAAAAAAGCGGGTGTAAAATTATATGTCTGCAGTCCTGTATTAGATTTCTATGATTTGAAAAAAGATGATTTTTTTGAAGAGGTCGATGGGTTTGTTGGTGCTTTGTTTGT
>CAZBHS010000123.1:0-3135 GCA_964491915.1 uncultured Clostridia bacterium | reverse complement strand
TCCTTCAGGTCATACATCGGGATCGATGGCGACGGCTCCTGGGCAAAAGTGAGCAGATCGCGAAGCAACTTCAACTCTGTCGTGGAGGCCTGAGAGTGAGCTGTCGCCCAATCGGTGAACATACTGCTTAAAATCACAGTACCATCACCATAAGGATAATACAAAAGCGCCGGCTGAATATTGACACGCCGGGTTAATAATGCGGTTCCATTTACTGGAAATTTTGAAAAATAGCCATCCACCCCAACATCCACCATACCATTGACGCATGACGACAGCACCGGATGCATCACCTCGAAAAACGACGAATTTTTCAAACAGGACTGATCCTCACGAAAACCAATGGCCTGTAGTTGGTCGCCTCCAGGCAAAAAAGCCTGAACCTGACTTCCACGTTGCTGAGACATAACAACAAGATTGCCGCCCAGCATCACATATTTTTCTACCACCGCCCGAAGCACAGAATCCCCATAAGCCTGAGACAACGCGGCCGAAGGAATAACGAGAACCTTCGACACCCGAATCAGCTCCTCAGCCGAATTATTTCCATCAAACAACAACCCGCCAAACAGCTTCTCCGCCTCCTGCCAATATCCCCTCTTCAAGACCAGAGATCTAGGTGCGAGATTATATATCCGGGTGATGCCGCTGGACATCGATTCATTATCATCGGGATTGTCAGCGCCAGGGCCTGGATCTTCTGGGGGAGGGGGCTTACAGTCTTCTGATGAACAAGTTTCCGAATCTGTTCTATTCTTCTTATCGCCACACCCCTGACAAACAATCGACTCAGTGCAATCATCCAATGGTTTTCCACCATCAAAGCTCCCATAATTCTGCGCTTCATAGCAAATTGTGGCATTTTTGCGACCAAACACCTTAATCTCACCATCCTCAGTAGAAGCTTCTTCCATTTCACTTTCCAATTTTTTAAAACAAGCTGGATAATATGTTTTAGTCGAGTGAATAAACTCATGTAAAAATACAGAACTTGTTTTCTTTGGGGCAGGTGAACCTTCACACCATTTTTTAAAAGCCCCAAAAACATAAATTTCCCCATTGGACATGGACTTTCCCGAAGATTCCTCGTTTCCGCGAAAATTCCCATATCTATAGTTGCCCTTACGCCAATTAATTTTTAATTTCACCTTTTTTGATTGCAAGTCAGCGAGAAATTTATCAAGGCCATCTCTTAAACATTTGGGGAGTTTATTCTTCTCCCATTTATTAGCGACACCTGCATTGCCTTTGTAGCCTTCTGGCAACGATTTGTAGGCGTCATAAACAGAAACCATTTCCAAAAAACGATTTTCAAGTTCATTTAAAATATCCTCAAAATTATGATAAACAGATCCTGCGGGATTAGCAGCAGCATTATTTTGAAAATCAATCATTTCTTTCATATCTCTATAAGGAATAATAAAAGTAATGCCTGGATAACTAACACTCTCCCTCGTGGCCTTAAAATACCCCCAGACCAAATCTTGGAAACCAAGGAATAATAAAACCATCAATATCACAATATTTTTTCCAGTTACCTTTTTTATGTTCATTTATAAGCCCTTTAAATATACTACAAATTTAGGATAATCTTCTTAACCTTGTTTAATTCTACTTGGACAACTTCAAGTTTATCTCTACTATAATATTTCTGATTGATGTCAAATCCTCTAATTGACACCCAATATGTTCCCGTAGGCATCCCCCGATAGAAAAAAAATCCATCTTCACCAGTTTTTATATAGAACTGTCTAATAACTAAATCTGGATTTGATGGATTTACTTGAGTTAGAAAAACAGAACATGCCCTCATTGGTTGACCTTCCACCTTCACATAACCTTCGATTCCTGTTTGGTCAGTCATATCCACCCTGTATTCAGCTCTTTTTTTTTCTCCTTTGATCACACTAGCCCCTTTTATATCAGAGACGAAATGCCCTACAGGCTGCAAAGCCAAATAATATTTATCATTAGTTTCAAGTCCATCTATATAAAAATAGCCATTTTTATCAGTCTCAATATGGCCTATTACATATCGTGACGCATCACATAAAAAATCAGCGTTCGGATTAGTTTTCAGTATAAGAAGCCCACCGACTAAAGATAGTGGAGACTCCCCCTTCCAATCTACTCCATAGATCACTCCCTCAAGAGCCCCTCCTTTTTCCATTTCAATCTCGATAAATTTAACCTGCCCCTCATTAACGGAGAATCCCTTAACCATATCTCGAAATGATTCTTTTTTTGAGTATTCAAAATAATACCGCGGAACTAGTGAAATATAACTGATTTTTTGACACTGAATATAATAAAAAACTCCTTTTCGAGGTTTGATATTAAAACGAAATTTTCCGTTTTTTTTAGTGGTATACGTAGATTCGAATAATTCATACAAATTTGAATCTGAAAGTATTTTAAGGGTAACTGTAGCGCCCTCAATCAACTGCTTGGTGTCTTTGTCTTTAACGACACCTTCGACACGCCCTTCTATTAGAGCAAATAGTGGGTAGTAAAACATTGAAAAAATTAATACACATGAAATTACACAAATGGTTTTTTTCATCGAATGCTTCCTTTTAAAAAATTTTAAGTTTCATTTTTAGATATTCTTTCGTTAGAATTGAATTACAATTCTGGTGTTGAATTTTATTGTTGGCCTGGCAAATTTTTTACAAGTAAAATTCAGATCTTTACAAAAGAACATCTTTCGTAACATGGTAATTATATACTGAGATTTGTTTGATGCATTTTAATAATATCATATGAAAAAAAAATCAGCAATATTCAGAATTTTTTCAGCTAGCAATGTCATTATTTTTTGCAAAAATACTGCTCCCTACTAATTCATGTTTGAGGAATGGTCATCAAAACCATTCTGGATGGAAGCCTTGAAGGGATTTAGGGTGTGGATATTGGGTTGGTTGAGTTCTAGTTGGGCTTCCGGGAATTCGAATTTGGGGCTTGGGGTGAAGTCGGGGTGGTCGATGATGTAGGAGATTTTGGGGGGGATGAATTGGGTTTTGAAGGTTGAGAGTTTTTCGGGGTCGGGGTCTGGGGAATTGGGGTCGTTTAGCTTTAGGGAGCGTTCGTAGGTGGATTGGGCGGTTTGGTAGTAGTGGAGGGATAGGTAGAGGT
>CAZBHS010000122.1:0-3191 GCA_964491915.1 uncultured Clostridia bacterium | reverse complement strand
TGGAGAGGAACATCAAATGCTTGATCCAGTCAAAATCCATCGAAAACCACGATCCCATCAGAAGAGAATCTAGTCTCCGGTTCTCTTCACCATTGACCTGCGACGCTTTTCCCAACTTCGACAGACCGATATGTGTCTGTCCATTGCCGATCGGCACCTCCCCCAACCAGGGAATCACCACCTCACGCATCTCCTTGTTATTGACAAACACATACGCCGTAGGCTCAAAAAAATTATAATAAGAAACAACCTTGATATCCTTAGGCAGTCCATTTTCCAAAACCTTAGCCCGCGCCTCGGCCGCTTCCCGGTCGGCAAAACCAATGCATTCAATCTGATCCGGCGACAGCCCCGACACTTTCTCAAAATCCAGCCGCCCCAATTGCCAGATCAACGTGTTATCCAAAAACTTGAGTCCAACCAACACCAGCAATAGAACACCCACAATCCCAAACAGTTTCTCTTTATTCAACAGCTTTACCTCCATCACTCTCATCTACTCCTCTCTGTTTCGCCATCTGCGCCTCTATGACCTCTTTGAGCTCTTTTAAGTTCCTCGAGGATATTATAAGAGGATTCGCATATTTCTTATTGGAGTGGAATAACTTCATTGAAGTGTTGCTCCAGCGGGATTCGACCATTTTTTCAATTTCGCTGATTTCCAGCACAATCTTAAACAACGTGCTAATCACGACGAAATCTTCATAAACACTAACGCGAACGAAAGGCAGTGAAAAAACCATAGTTCCACCTGGCCCTAATTGCCCGCCGCATCTCTCGTCAATATAAATATGTGTCAGCCCTTTTTCTCTCTCATGAGGAGTGTTCTTCCGTTTCAAAATTATGCTAAACAAAACAATAAGAATGATAGTCAGTCCACATCCCATCCATACCACCCATTCTGGTAGGTACCCATAACTATTCAAGCTAACCTCCTTTAATAACGCTGTCATTTTAATAAGTTATTCCCCATCTTTTTTCCCACATCCGGGTAACAGAAAGTTCATAACGATCCACTGAGGAGGTAAATCCATATTCAATCGAACCTCCATTAAAACTATCATCTCCCAGATCAAGCGAAGCACCAGCTACCCGGTGGGGTCCTACATTTACGGCACAAGATACAACATCAGTTGAATTTTTGCTATATCCCTTATCTACAATTCCTACTAGAGCAGTTATGGAACCACCTGCTACCTGGGATGTCATTCCCCCCCCACCTGAAGCTCCCAAACCTATTCTATCGTCACTCATATAAATATATCCTTCAAACCTAGCAGTCACAAACAATAAACTACCTTGCAGAGCAATTCCCCCTTTAATTATATGGTTCTTTAGATCAATATTAGAAGGGGCGGCCATTTGTTGAAATGCGTATGAAACTCTGTCTAAACTAGTAATCAAAGGCCATTTAGAGGGGGGGCCGTCCATTCGCTCGAGCTCTTTATCCCCTGGATGACGTAAATCAAACCTTCCATCGGGATCGAAGAAATTTACCGGGTTGTTTCGGCAGTAGGTGTAGAGGTTCCAGAGTTGGGGGTTGGCGATGGCTTCCTTTTTGTTGATGATGGGGTCGGTGGAATTGAAGCGGTAGGTGGCGTGGTCGTAGTAGCGGGCTCCGAAGTAGTCGAGGTTGGTGGTTTGTTCGCGTTCTTTGTTGGAGAATTGGGGTTTGGGGGAGTCGTCGATGGATTGGCTGGATTGGATTTTTTTGCCGAAGGGGCTGTAGGTGGCGGAATAGACGACATTGCCGGAATCGTCGGTAACGACTCTTGTGGAATTGATTTGGTCGGCGGTGTAGTAGAAGTATTTGTCGGTCATGGGTCTGTATTCGGCGATCAATTGACTGCCGAGGTAGATGTATTCGCGGGTGCATTGGCCGGTTTGGTCGTATTCCGCCAGGAGCTTGCCGTCGAAGGTGTAGAGGAGCGTTTCACCTGTTACTGTTTTTTTCTTCTGCTACCTCTGCTCCGCCATTGTTTTTTGGGAGAAGCGAAAATCTTGCTCCAAGCTGGCCAATGTGCAAAAAAACTCATCGAAATCTAAGATTGATTCTTCTTTATTCGATCAAACGCCAGAATACCGCAGATTACCCAAAAGATAACGACTAATGCCAGCCAGATTAATGATATATTGAGCATCAGATTAGAAGCCTGCGTATAAGGGAAACGACTTATTAATGTATGAGATTCTCCAATTAGGTGCGGAAAAACATCCATCAATATAAACCTATTCACATAATGAATAGATAAATAAAAGGGCACCATCCAACCTACACTAAACAAAACCAAACCTAAAATTCTCGCAAAATAAAAAAATCTATTCATTCTTGGATTCTCCTTCTTTTTGGAAATTTTCAACCCCAAAATACTCCATACTATTAAAGCCAATAATAACCATACTAAGGTTATATTCAAAAAATAATCTGATAAGGTCCCCCATTCAATCCACGTTCTATATTTTCGGTTCAATTGAACATGATCTTTAAGAAAAAACCGACTAAAAAAATAAATTCTTGAGCCAAGAGAATAATAAAGAGGTACCAACCATCCAACACTTAACAACATTATTCCGATTCTTTTTATCCACTTCTTTAAGTACTTCAACTTCTTAACCTCCAAAAATTTTAAGGTAAATGTAAAGGATTAATAAAATCTAATGCATTAAAATAATTTTCAACTAAATGTGCAGTTGAATTCTCTTCCTCTTTCCCTTCTATGCTTCGTGATAATGTTCGAGGACTCGAAATCAACACAAATTTCCATTTATAAAGATCCTCCCCTGTTACTTGCTCTACTACCGAATGAGCAAAATCAGAGCAATTATTTGTAAATAAATTCCAAGATTGAGGCTTGCATAAAATTTCCTCAAGTTTTTTTTCCTGATTAGTTTTCAAATAATAAAACCTGCTTTTTTCTGGTATATCGTCTTTTTCTAAATTAAACCTAATGCTTGTTTCACCTCCACCAGGCCAAAGTCCTGCTGTCTCAAATTGATATGTGTCTAAATTTAAAATAGTTATCCAGGCATGTCCACCATTCCCTTCACCATCGACCTTGACATCGGAATGAATTCCCAGGATTGAATCTCGGCCATCGGGATCTAGATATGTTACCGGGTTGTTTCGGCAGTAGGCGTAGAGGTTCCAGAGTTGGGGGTTGGCTATGGCTTCTTTTTTGTTGATGATGGGG
>CAZBHS010000121.1:0-3200 GCA_964491915.1 uncultured Clostridia bacterium | reverse complement strand
TTCCCAATTCCCAATACGGGGGTTGGGTATTTTTCTTTTGCCATGAGTCGTTTTTTCGCGAAATGGTAATAGGACAAAATATCGCCGTTTGTTAAAAACACCACCCATTGCTCTCTTTCTTCTGTCTGATTTGTTGTTTCGAAATAAACGGCGCCTCCGAACGGCGACTGGATACCGGTTTTTACTTTTTCCTCGAAACCAGGCCCACGGCATACGAGAGAATATGATTTCTTTTGCGGATCACAAATTTCTAAAAGAACGACAAAATCGTTGGTTTTACCACTATAACCGAAATCTTTTAGCGACGTATTGTTATTGCCGGCGTTCCATTGAAATACGGTTTCGCCTTTTTTGTCGCTCACAACAAGCTGCCTGTCGCTTTTTTCAAAATTCAGGACTTGTCCGTTTTTTACGATCGTCCCTTTTTGGGTCTCCGCAGTCCCGGTCGTGTTTGCCGGGGCCAATCCCTGGGAAAAAAACATCACTATCCCTAAAACGCAGAAGAATCTGGATACTTTAAAATGAATCATTCGCTCACCTATCCTTTTTTAAAATTTTTTCAATTTGTAACGATGCAACCTCAAGGGGGTTATGTTCCCATTTTCGTCAAACGATGAGTCTTCGACAATATAAATATAGCCGTCCTTTGAATACCTCATGACTGAATGGGGAACCTTCAATCCTTCGGCGTATGTGACGCCGTTCACATCATGAATGTTGGCGTATGATTCGGTCTCCAGATTGTCATATTTCCCCATTTCGACCAAATACATGCCGTTTCCGAATCCGAATAGCGCGATAGGGCGCAATTGTTCCCCCCACCATTTGGCGATTTTAGGTGAATAGTGATAGGGATTCCAACTTTGTGGAAACGGTTCGCCGGTTGGAGTAAAAGCAGACGACTGGTTGGAAAAGAAGATTTTTTTCAGGTTCAACTGCCGGTCGTAGAGACTCACCTCGTAGTTATATGGATACAAAAAGAGTAGATCGTCTTTATTGGGAAACCCAAAGCTTCCGATTTGAAAGCGGGAGATTGTACTCTCCGGGGCCTTGCCCCTGGCGGCCGATTTTTCTGATCAGTCTTCCTTCCGCATCAAATTGAAAAATTTGCCGGATTTTTCCGTCAGAGACGAAATAATCCCCTTTGGAGTTGATCGCCACCCAGCCGATGGTATAGAGTTCTTTGTCCGGCGAGCCCTTGAAAAAAGGAATCACTTCATGCTGCTCAAAAGCATCGTCCCATTCGGTAATCAACGACGTCGCATGCTCGAAGGCCACTCGAACGCCGGCATTCGCCTCATTTTTTTTAAAAGCGTGCATCAACAAAACCACCAATACAAGCAGAACACATACGACCATTACTTTAACATTTTTATTAATTCGATTTTTTTTCATGAAATTACTATCTCCAACCTTTCCAATGGATTTTCTTCACTTGGTTTGAAAAAGAAAAATACCAAAAGGCTAAATATAAGTCAATCCCCAAATAATGTGACAATTCTTACATGGTAGTGCCAAGTGGTGGCGATGGTGTCGAGGGATTGGAGGAGGCGGTCGATGTCTTGTTTGAGAATAACTTCGCCTGCTCCTAGATCCCATCTAAAATAAAAAGGCAATCCAGGGCACCAACGTCACCAAATCCTTGACTCGCCTTATAACTAATGTATACGCCTCTTTACAGCCTTTATATAGTACTTTTTACCACACATTCAACGATGGCATTTTTTGCATCTTACATTAAAGAGAATTTGTGGCGGGACTGATAAGATTTGTGCCAAGCTCAGGATATTAACAATCACCCATTTTTCTAGAAAATCAGGCTCATTCTCCATGTTCTCAACAACTATCTCATAGAAACCAACCTTATCTCCTAATTCTTCTCTCGTTAGCGAGAGATTTTTTCTTCTCATTTTTATCAACTCATTTCTTGGAAGTTGATAGTCTCTCTCAAATGCTTCGTCCAGTTCACAAAACGCGCATTTTAATTCAACCATTTCAAAAAAATCAAGTTTCAGAAATTCGAAGAGTTTTTTTACTATACCAAGATATACTGTTGTCTTGAGTTCATCCTCATGCCATTCAATATCACAATACCAATCGATATTCAGTCCGATTAGATCCGCAAGCTCAGTATCTTTAAACCCAAGTTCTTTGCGCCTATTTTCGACGATTTTATTGATGCGATTTTTCATTTCTCACCATGCAAACAAAGGAATTCTAAAAAATGGAACTCTTAACATGAAGTTGATAGAAAATTCAAATTCAGCAAATGATAAGTCAGGAAAAAAAACTATCATAGAAGGTGAAAAGTAATTCTTGACAGTCCAATATTCAGAAGGACTCCACGGTTCCGCATCCCCGCTAGGGTCACATTCGCTCTGGTCGGAATATAATCCTTTCTTCTGCCCCTCCCAATGCTTTTTTGATTTTTTGGGCCACGATCCTTTGTTATTATTGTTTTTATCTCGAATATCCCAATGCCTCCAATGCCCCCTATCTTCAGGATGAGTCGTCCATCTTTTTCCTTCTGGATCTGTTAAGACATATTTCCCATTATCCCACTGACCCATTGTCCATGTCATCGGATCATACCCTGGAGGTGGTGGTGGATACTGTCCAATGTATAGACCATACAGGTCGCGGAAACCGATTGAATTATTTTTCTCAAACGAGTATAGGTTAAGGTCAGAAAAAATTCCGAGTGGATCTTCTGTAGTAAACCTACTAATTTGGGAATTATAATACCGATGATAAAAGTAATTCAATCCGCTTTCCTGGTCAAAGTATTTGGACTGGAAGCCCAGGTTGCCTTTGCTGGGACCGGATTGGGAGAGGAGGTTGCCGAAGGTGTCGTAGTGGCGGTTTGTGACGGTTTGCTGGGTTTGGTGGGATTGGATTTTGTAGATGGTGCCTACCTGGTCTTTGATGTAGGAATACCAGCCGTAGGGGTGGGCGAAGAGATTGGCGGAGGCTTCGGAGAATTCTATGTGGCCTTCTACGGAGTCTTTGCCGATGCCGTAGGTATAGCGGCGGATGGGATTGAAGTCCTGGTCGAGTTCCATGGCCAGGTTGTCGCCTTCCCAGTGGAAGTTTGTAGTACTTCCATTGACGGTTTTAGAGAGACGGCGGCCATAACTGTCGTAGGTGTAGGTTTCGGTGTGGGGGGATGGGAGGGTGTGGTTGACGGACGTTATTTCCAG
>CAZBHS010000120.1:0-3275 GCA_964491915.1 uncultured Clostridia bacterium | reverse complement strand
AAAATTATTGTCAATGGTATAAAAAAGCTCCCGCCCATAAATCTCCATCAGCTTAAAGGGCCCCTGAGCAGTGGCCCAAAGCGCCCCGCCCTTGATCCGGGCCTGCGTCACAAAATCAATCAACGACTCCATCAAAAAAAGGCTATTCAACTCATCGATCACAAAAAACACCCGCTCCGAATCCAGGTACTCCAAATCCCCCCGGCTCAACACCTCCGCGATCATCACATCGATGACAAAGCTCATGATAGGCCGAAACAGCGTCGAATACTTGCTCAAATTCAGCAAAAACATATTCCGCTCCTCCCCCCGGTCCCGCACAAACCAACGAAACGAAAAATCCCCATCCATCCCCACCAAATACTTGAAAAACGAGGTCCGCTCCACCAAAATCGAAATAATATTGGCCGCCTGGTTCGAGTCCATGCGGTTAATATGCTTGAGAGCCGCCTGCTCCTGCCGCGGAAATTGCCCCAAAATCGCCACCAACTGCTGAAGCGGCAAACTGACAAAATCAGCGATATCCCCATTCTTCACCCGCTCCCCCCGCCGCGCCTTAGTCAACCACAAATAAACCAAAATCATCCGAAACACATCCTTGGCAGCGTTATACCAATACTCGTTCCTCCGGTCCGGCACAGCAAACAATTTCTTCGAATAAATCTCCAAATCCGCATAATCCCAAATCTCATTAAAAAAGCTCCACCCCACAGACCGCTCATCAAACGGATAAAACAGCACATCCCCCTCCCGATAAAACTTCGCCGTAAACTCCCCCTTCACATCATAAATCACCAACCGGTCCAGCACCCCCAGCCGCCCTTTCCGCCCCATCACCCCCTCAATCCACTGCCCCGTCAAATTAGACTTCCCACTCCCAGTGGTCCCATAACACATCACATGCATCAACTCCAACCCCCGAGGAAACACCACCCCTCCAACCCTCACCCCCAACCGCCTCTTCCCAACCCTCCCCACTCCAGCCAAAAACTCCCTTTTAGACAGTACCTTTGCCCCCCGCACAAACTCCTCCCGCCGCAACCGCCCGCCCAGAACCGAAAACACTACGATATACAGAACACCACAGCAACAAGAGAAAATCCCACTCACAATGCCAAATTTCTTTACTTTTGCAATCGCTTTCGGAATCATATTTGCATATTTACCGCCATTAATTCGCAAGAGATACTCTTCCAGTTCTCGGTTGAATTTTTTCCAGCTTTGGGCTTTAAAACTCCTATCATCTTCTACCTTAAATGCTTTTTTAATCTTGATATTCAGTCCAATCTCTCCATAGATATATCGGTTTATTAGATACTGTCTGAATGTCCCTTTTGTAAGGCCCGTTTTTACGAATTCTCTATCAATATGACTAACATACAAGCAAAATAGCACAACATATATTATCAATGAAAACAACAACGAACCTAACAAAAGCCGCAACCACATTGTCAACATGGCACTAAAGCCCTCATGTAACGAGCTTCCATCAACGAGGAGTCTATTATTCATTTGCGATACCTCCTAAACTATATATACGCAAAAATACACATTTGACTACATTAATATTTATTTTTCAATCTTCAACATCACGCCTCCCAGAAACACATTCTATTTAAAGAAAGCCATAATAAGCCTTTAAAAGAAGAAAACAATCTTCCATACTCTCAGGAACAAACTTAGCTGTTATCATTATCAGAACTTTTTACTTAGTCAGATCGCGAATTCAAAGTATCGTAGTTCTAAACCTTGAAAAAAAACTTTCAGTCTCTTACAATAAAAACAGAGAACAAAACCGACATCATCGAAATAGGAGTGAAATCAAATGCCGGGAATCTTTATTAGTTACGCGAAGGAAGATCGTGATATTGCCGTAAAGTTGGAGAAAGCATTCAAAGAAAAAAAGATACCAGTTTGCATCGAGAAGGAATCAATCTATAAAAAAGAAGATTGGCCAAAAGCCATGGCAGAGGCCATCGCGGCTCAAAATCTCTTCCTCCTTCTCTGGTCGCAGCACGCCGCCGCTTCCCAACCAGTACAATTCGAAGTCACCATCGCCTCCAAAATGAACAAATCCATCATCCCCATCCGCCTGGACAACACTCCCCTTCCCACAGAATTAGCATCCACAAAAGCTCTCCACATCGATGAATTCGACAAAACCATCCAAGCAATCACCGAAAAGATCGCTGCCTCCCCCCCCACTCACCACCACCAAAACCACCAAATCATAAAGCATCTCGCGCAAACAGAAGCCTCTGACATCGACTCAATCATAAAAGCCATCGATCCGCCTAATAAAGATTCGCAACAGAACGAATACTCCAGTGAACCGTCTAAATCAAAACGATGGTTTGAAAAATGGTATGCAAAAGCCGTAGTTATAGCGACGATCTTAACAATCGTTGGATTCGCGCTAGAAATCCCATCCCAAATGAAAGAACTATCAGATACATTTAGCGGTTCAGACGCGGCTCAAGAGGTCAAAAAATTGCAAAGAGAATATGCAGCTTTGTCAAACCAAATGAAAAGAGAACTAGCTTCATTATCAGATCAAATTGCCAAATTCCAGTACGCCACAGAATCTCAGATGAGAATTACTTTCATGTTTTTTCTTCTAAAATTCGCTGATAAAAACAATATAACTTTAGAAGAAGCAAAAGAGCTATTCGATAAATTGGTAGAGATGGCAAAAACAAGCCACAACTCACGTGACCGTGCTTTGAGTGAATTTTATTTACAAAACTTCCCTGAATCTGCAGAATATTTTGAAGACGCTGCACATGAAGGAGAAGAAGCGCTACCTTCTATTCAGATTCAATTGAGAGAGAAACAACTTGAGATTTACGAAAACTGGAAAGGTGCCGGCAATGCTTGGTATGCGGCAAACGATTTTGCCTCAGCAATAAAAAAATACCAAAAGGCAGAAGAGATCGCAACTTACGAAAAATATCGCGAACAATGGGCCGAGATAAACCTACTTCTCGGAAACGCTAAAGGATCTCTTGGCCCCCGCACTCCCGCCACGCATTGCACTCAATTATTATGCGAAGCAGAAAACCATTACCAAAAAACTTTATCAGTATACCAAAAAGAAAAAACGCCACAAGACTGGGCCATGACACAGAACAATTTAGGCGTTGTATATAGGAACCTGGGCACAAGAACTCAGGGGGAAGAGGCTAAAAAGTTTTTAAACAACGCGGTCATCGCATACAATAACGCTCTCGAAATAAGAACAAAGGATGATTTACCACAAGACTGGGCCATGACAC
>CAZBHS010000119.1:178-3379 GCA_964491915.1 uncultured Clostridia bacterium | reverse complement strand
TCCTCCCGCCGCAACCGCCCGCCCAGAACTGAAAACAGAACGATATACAGAACACCACAACAACAAGAGAAAATCCCACATACAATGCCAAATTTCTTAACTTTTGCAACAGCTTTCGGAATCATTTTTGCATACTTTCCGCTACTAACTCGCAAGAGATACCCTTCCAGTTCGCGATTGAATTTTCTCCAGCTTCGGGACCTAAACATCTTGTCTTCATTTATCTTAAATGCCTTCCTAATCTTAATATTCAGTCCAATCTCGCCATAGAGATATCGGTTTATTAGATACTGTCTGAATGCCCCTTTCGCAAGGCCCGCCTTTTCGAATTCTTTATCAATGTGGCTTAAATACAAGCCAAATAGTATCAAATTCATTATCACCGAGAACAACAAAGCACCTAACAAAAGCCGTAACCACATTGTCAACAAAGAGCTAAAAACCTCGTGCAAGGAGCTTCCATCAGCGAGGAGTCTATTATTCATTTACGATACCTCCTAAACTATATATACGCAAAAAATCACATTTGACTACATTAATATTTATTTTTCAACCTTCAACATCACGCCTCCCAGAAACACATTCTATTTAAAGAAAGCCATAATAAGCCTTTAAAAGAAGAAAACAATCTTCCATACTCTCAGGAACAAACTTAGCTGTTATCATTATCAGAACTTTTTACTTAGTCAGATCGCGAATTCAAAGTATCGTAGTTCTAAACCTTGAAAAAAAACTTTCAGTCTCTTACAATAAAAACAGAGAACAAAACCGACATCATCGAAATAGGAGTGAAATCAAATGCCGGGAATCTTTATTAGTTACGCGAAGGAAGATCGTGATATTGCCGTAAAGTTGGAACAAGCCTTCAAAGAAAAAAAGATACCAGTTTGCATCGAGAAGGAATCCATCTATAAAAAAGAAGATTGGCCCAAAGCGATGGCAGAGGCCATCGCAGCTCAAAATCTCTTCATCCTTCTTTGGTCGCAGCATTCCGCAGCCTCCCAACCAGTACAATTCGAGACCACCGTCGCCTCCAAAATGGACAAATCCATCATCCCCATCTGCCTGGACAACACTCCGCTTCCCACAGAATTAGCAACCACAATGGCTCTCCAAATGGATGCATTCGACCAAACCATCCAAACAATCACCGAAAAGATCGCCGCCTCCCCCCCTTCTCACCACCACCAGAATCAACAAATTATAGAGCGTCTTGGCCAAACTGATTACTCAGACATAGACACAATCATAAAAGTCATTGATCCGCCTAATAAAGATTCCCAACAGAATGAGAACTCCAGGGAATCGTCTAAATCAAAAAGATGGTTTGAAAAATGGCAAACAGTTGTTACTTTTTTAGTTGTATTGTTGACCCTCCTTACATTTGTGCTGGATATACCAAAAAAAGTCAAGGATTTCGGAGACGTCATTTTCGGAGATACTATCGAAACAATCTGCTTGAAAGGAGCTGTTAAAGACGAAAAAGGCGGAGTGGCAGGTGTGGTTATCCGGGTGGACAAATTGCCGGAAGTTGAAATTACAACTACGGAGGATGGGAGTTTCAAATTTCCTGAGGTTCCGGGAACAGTCGGTGAGAGTGTTAGAGTGAAGGCTTATTACAAAAACAAAATGATTTTTGACCAATACATCACTTTGCCCGGCCCGTTGACAATTGAAATGGAGGAGAACATGATTACCAACTTGGCCTGGTCGTCAATCACTCTTATAGGGACAGTAATGACAGACGACGACCGTCCAATTTCCCAAACCAAGATCAGCGTAACGGGCGGCCCCTCAGAAATAACCGATGACAATGGAGTATTTCAACTAAAATTGTCCAATGATTTCTTAGATGGAGAGAGAGTCATTCTGATTGTCCATAAAAAAGATTGGATCATCAACCACCCATTAGATGGAGAATGGAATCTGCCGAATGTCAGATATCAATGGGTTCACACAACAAAAGTGATCCTCGTCCCAAAAGGCTCAAAAGCTCTATGGAAGCATGCCAGAATCGAGAAATTCGTCGCCAACTTGATGGACGAAAACACGAAACTTCGGGATGCAAACAAAGATAAGAAACCGGACTTCAACAAACTTTTCCGCTTATGGGCTGATAAATATGGTTTTTCAACAGAGCAGGTAAAAGCTAAATTCGACGAATGGGCACGAGAAACGAAGAGGAGCGAAGATCTGAGGAAACGCGCTCTAAGTGAATATTATTTGAAAAATTTTCCAGAATCTGCCAGGCTATTTGAAGAAGCTGCACTTGAAAATGATAAAGATCTAAAAATAATTCAGGCACAAGAGACAAGAAAAAAACTTGAAAAATACGAAAACTGGAAAGGTGCCGGCAATGCCTGGTATGCGGCAAACAATTTCGCCTTAGCAATAGAAAAATACCAAAAAGCAGAAGAGATCACAACTTACGAAAAATACCCCGAGCAATGGGCCGAGATAAACCTACTTCTCGGAAACGCTAAATGGTCTCTTGGATCCCGCACTTCCGCCGCGCATTGCACTCAATTATTAGGCGAAGCAGAAGACCATTACCAAAAAGCTTCATCGGTATACAAAAAAGAAAAAACACCACAAAACTGGGCCACAACACAGAACAATTTAGGCGTTGTATATTTTGAAATGGGAACAAGAACTCAGGGGGAAGAGGCTAAAAAGTTATTAAACAACGCGTTCAGCGCATACAATAACGCCCTCGAAATAAGAACAAAGGATGATTTACCACAAGTTTGGGCAGATACACAGAACAATTTAGGCGGTGTATATTGGGAAATGGGAACAAGAACTCAGGGGGAAGAGGCTAAAAAATTTTTAAACAACGCGGTTATCGCATACAAAAACGCTCTCGAAATAACAACAAAGGATGAGTTACCACTTTACTGGGCCCAAACACAGAACAATTTAGGCCTTGTATATTCGGACCAGGGAACAAGACTTCAGGGGGGAGAGGCTAAAAAATTTTTAAACAACGCGGTTATCGCATATAATAACGCTCTCGAAATAAGAACAAAGGATGATTTACCACAAGGTTGGGCAGATACACAGAACAATTTAGGCGGTGTATATTGGAAAATGGGAACAAGAGCTCAGGGGGAAGAGGCTAAAAAATTTTTAAACAACGCGGTCAGCGCATATAATAACGCTCTCGAAATAAGAACAAAGGATGATTTACCACAAGGTTGG
>CAZBHS010000119.1:0-78 GCA_964491915.1 uncultured Clostridia bacterium | reverse complement strand
TAGGCGGTGTATATTGGAAAATGGGAACAAGAGCTCAGGGGGAAGAGGCTAAAAAGTTTTTAAACAACGCGATCATCG
>CAZBHS010000118.1:0-3531 GCA_964491915.1 uncultured Clostridia bacterium | reverse complement strand
CCAACAATCCATCATTCGAAACCAATCCAAACCCAACCGAGGTGACCCCATGAAACCCGAAAACAAGTCATCCATCTATCCGGTCCTGAATAGCTATTTGCTCTCCCTGTTCAACCTCAGCTCAATTAGATACCAAAGAACCTTCACACTCCTCTGCCTCCTGGCTCTGATCTCCATCTCCGTCCTCATCCTAAATCTTTTCTCCAGAAATCCACCGATCCCAATCCAGATCATCATCCCGATCCTGACAATCCCAGCCATCCTAATCTTCAGATCAAAATTCGGAACTCCCCAAAATCCAAACCAGAACAATTTTCCGAATCTCCAGAATCCATACACAGATGACCAATCGCCTCAGACAATCGACATAACCCTAACGCTTTCACCACCACTAGTTCGATGCCTAAAAAGGGCCCAGGTAGATTCCCAGGATCCAGAATTACTCCAGGAATATTTGACTTATATTCTGGCCCGAGAATCCACAAGATTAAGGTGCTCTGAGTAGATGTGACTCATGCGCAGGTGTCCTCACTACCCCAAAATTGAGTGAGGGCACCGGTCTTTTATTGTAAAAGAATCAAGTAAGTTTTATATTTCATTAATTTTATGGAAAAATGCTCGAATTTGTTCTATAGGATTTAAGTTGAAGTATTGTTAATTTTTCAAGAGGATTGCCATATTAAATGAGAACTGAGAAATAGTTGCCTTAATCCACTCAATTAGTAGTTTTCATTTTTTTTATATTTATGAAATAACAAAATTGAATTTTTTTCTTATTTATATATACTGGCTATTATAAAGAGGGAGAATCTATAATAATTTTGCGCTTTGAGAGCGTCGAAAATATCGAATTTATTGTGGGAGAAAATTGTAAAACGCATTTATAAATTAAGGAGAGAAAAACTATTGACAGATAAGTGCGATGTCTTTGCCTCTTTCCATGAAGATGGCTTTAACCAAATCATCAAACATATAAGAAGACAAAGACCGTCGCTTTTCAATTATGCTTCAGCAAATCTGCTGAAAAACCTGGAACTACTTTGCAAGACTATTGATGTACATCCAATTGTCCTTTTGCGAAGTAATCCACTCGTAACCGTTGTGGATCCGCTCCCAATCCCGGGGACTAACTATGGTATCAATTTTGCCGTACAGTTAGCGGATTTACTCATAGACTTTCATCCAGGCAAAAAATTTAACTTGCCATCTGAGCTTAATCCACCACTCAAGGAGCAGCGTTTTGCCATAAAATTAACACTTTGTGTTGGAATTGGTTGTCCGTCGGATGATATCGTGGACAGGTTAATTCCAATACCTGTGGATACGGAGAGATCTCAAAGGGAAGTGAAAAAAGCACAAAATAATCATTCAATTGTAGTCTTACCTACAAGAAAGCTAACTTGCTTTTGTTTAGATGCTTTTGTTATTGGAGGTATACGAATTGCTTACTATGATGGAATCCCCTATATGGAGCCGTATCTAGATGGTTTTGAGATTGTTGATATCGATCCTAGCGGTCTTGAGAGCAGCCTGGAATGTTATATTTCACTGATGATGAGGCTGGTAATTCTACCAGGGTTACGTATTCTACTTCAGTACGCACCACTTAACCTGACACAAGGAGCCACAGATCTTTTCCCCGCTCCCACGAATGTAGTTCTTAGTCCAATGCCAATGTCATCGACTTTGCCGAACAATCCAGCAATCGAAGACGATCAATTGAAAGCTTTTATAAAAGTGGAGGTAAGCTAAAATGGCACATCTATCAATTGGAGCATCAGAAAAAACTTTTAAAGTCTTGTTTGAAAGTCTCCGTGATAATTTCGAATTCTCTAAATCAGGAAGTGGGGACTTCGGTCGATTCTCCGCTAGTTACTCCCTGGAAGCCCACCTGGAAGGCGGAAACGTGGACTTACGCTCGGACAATACAATCCAGATAAAGGAGATTGATATTAAATGGGATAAATTGGATCTCACTCTTGGGATAGACATTCCAGATATCTGTGTCGGTGGCTTCTGTATTATCCCAACTCCTTTTGGATGCCTTTTACGTGCCCCAAAGTATTGCATCTTCGACGATGACCCAGATATCAGCATCACCTTGCCATTGGGTGGACTTATTACATCGGAAATCTCTTTTACCGGCTCTCTGCTAGCAAAGTATCACGTCAATCCTGCGCGTCCCGCTGGTATGAACGACTGGGATGCGCAAGACGCAAGTCCCTCATTGGCAAATCACTGGCAACTCTTCCTTGATCCTCAAACAATTGATGTTGATATATTTGACATCGCCGATATAGTAGGGGATTTGTTAGAAAATGTCGCCAACGCCATGGTGGATAACCTGCTCAGTTTCCTACCCGGATGGGCGCGTGACTTAATCAAGGGCATACTAGGTTCCATCATTGATTTGATTCGCAAGATTCTCGATATTGCTGACGACATTCAAGAATGGATATCTGACCTGCTTAATGTAAGTTTTGGTATCCTGGATTTCATCCTACAATTAGTGGCAGATTACTTTGCTGAAAAATATCCGTTGCATCAGATCGAAGATCCGTATCCCATCATTAAACCTGCGCCAAATCCGAATCCAGGAATTCCACTCTCAATCGTGCCGGTAAAAATTCCAATCAGGGATCTCAAAGTATTTAATAATGACCATGAAATGGTCATTGAAGGCAATGTGGGGTGACGCCATGAAAGTAAAAGTAAACCGAAAATTATTGAGTACAATTCGTTTTGATAGCGGAGCTGTGGGAATGATGGCAATGGTAATCCATCAATTCTCTAAACCTGGCTTTTATCGTGCCATTATTAAGAAGCTTGGAGAGAGAGCGACCGAAGTTGATATACTTGTTGATGAAAAATCGACAGAGAGGCAGCTTGACATCGATATGGCACAGGCTATCCGCCAAGCGAAAGTACGTCCTGGAGCAGATTGCTGCAAAAGTGAAAAAGAAACTCTCAGAACTATTTCTCCAAAAGGATATGTTTTGTTCTTTGCATCCTCTGGCAGTGACTACTCAGTTACTGTAGTAAACTCAGATGATAAAGTAGCTTTTGATAGTACTCACCTTTCTAAAGGTGATTTATTTGCTGTATCTCTATTAGAGCCAGGGGGATACATAATGGCAAATAAGTTGGGCCGAAGCGAGGGTAAGATCAAAGTAAGTTTCACACCTGAGATGGCACGAGAAATCAAGAAGCTTGAAGCGATTTACGTCGATGTCGGCAAAACAAAATTTGATCCCAAAGCTATTGATTTGAGTTCTTCGCAGGGCCTTGTATTTCGCATCGAGGATTCAGCTAGGATATTGATAGAAAAGAAGGAAAAAATAAAAAAAACAGACATGAAACCAGATCTCCTTTGGAAAAAACTCTGATTGGTTTGTAGGAAACACCTATCAAGTGACTTTCATGTTTACGTAAATGTTTACTGGGAGATACTTTACGGGCGATTTTCCTGTGTCCCCGGACCGTGTCCCAAACCGTGTCCCTTTTTGGGATATCTGGGTGGGAATAATGGGG
>CAZBHS010000117.1:0-3545 GCA_964491915.1 uncultured Clostridia bacterium | reverse complement strand
GATCGACCCCGCCGACAAACTCCTCTACTTGGCCGACAATGCCGGCGAAACCGTATTCGATCGTTTGCTGATCGAAGCGCTGGGAAAGCCCGTCACCTATGTGGTACGGGAGAGGCCCATCATCAACGACGCCACCATCGAAGACGCCAAAGCCGCAGGCTTGCACAACATCGCTGAGCTCATATCGTCAGGCTGCCCCGCTCCGGGAACCATTCTTCCCTTATGCAGCGAGGCGTTTCTCCGTCGCTACCAGGAAGCGGACCTTATTATCAGCAAGGGGCAGGGTAATTACGAGGGATTGTCGGAGGAAGACCAAAACATATTCTTCCTGCTGAAGGTGAAATGCACGGTTATCGCTCGTCACATCGGCATTTCCGAAGGGGCGATCATATTAAAAAAACAGAGAATGGGGTAAATGAACATGTTTGATTATCAAAATAACAAGCCGTTTTTTGCCCAGGTCCAGCGGGGACTCGAAGAGATCGCCGCCCAGGAGCTGGAGGAATTGGGAGCCACCGGCTGCCGTTCCGCTTACCTGGGAGTGTATTTCAAGGCGACACAGGTGGCCCTCTACCGGATTAATTATTGCAGCCGTTTGGTGAGCCGGGTGTTGGCGCCGTTGATCTCGTTTCGCTGCCCCTCGGATCAGATACTCTACAAAGAGGCGTCTAACTTCGATTGGTCGCAGCTCTTCAATATCAGCAAATCTTTCGCTATATTCGCCGCGGTGTCGAACAGTCGCATCACTCACTCTCAATTCGCCGGCCGCCGCCTCAAAGACGCCATTGCCGATCAATTCCGCACAAAATACGGAAGCCGCCCCGATGTCAATGCCGCGGACCCGGACATTTGGCTCAACCTGAATATCCGGGAGGACAAAGCTGTAATAAGCCTGGATACCTCCGGCGGCCCCCTCCATAAACGGGGCTACCGGCAAATCAATTTGTCGGCGCCATTGAGAGAAACGCTGGCGGCCGCCATTGTCCGCCTCAGCGAATGGGACGGTTCAAAACCTCTGGTGGACCCGATGTGCGGTTCCGGGACTATTCTGGCAGAAGCGGTGATGGCGTATCGCAAGATTCCAGCGGCTTTCAAACGGACGAGATTCGGATTCTACCATTTGCCGGACTATGACGCCAGAACCTGGGAGAAGGTGAAACGGGACTGCGAAGTGCAAATCCGTAGGTTACCCGAAGGTTTGATCAGCGGTAGCGACAAGGATCCCGAAGCGGTCAGGGCGGCCCGTCAAAACCTCGCAAACATCACCGGTGGAGATGAGATCGGTATCAAAATACGGGACTTTGAAAAAATAAAAGAGATCACAGGCTCCACAATCATCACCAACCCACCCTACGGGGTCAGGATCGGCGAAAAGGAAAACGCCCAGGTGCTCATCCAGCAATTCGGGGATTTTTTGAAGCATCACTGCACCGGATCATCAGCCTATATCGTATGCGGCGACACAGATATCGTCAAAAGCATCGGCCTTCGCACCTCCCGTCGATTCATCCTCTACAACGGACCATTGGAGATCCGGCTGGTCAAACTCGATCTTTACTGAGACCCGCGGGCTTGACTAAAAAAGAGAGAATCACTAAAATCAATCTATGGCATCAATAATAGACTGGTTTAAACGTGGTGAAAAATTTCCAAAAGGGAAAGTGGGGCTGGCTTTAGGCGGCGGTGGGGCTCGAGGCGTGGCTCATCTGGGTGTTCTAAAATATCTCGATGAAACGGGATATCCCATCGACTTTATTGTCGGCACCTCCGCCGGCGGTATATTCGGCGCTCTGTACCTATTGAGCGAAAACAGCGAACAAGCGTACCATAAAATGAAAGTGGCAATGGAGGAGGCGAACGCCGCCAAAAACCTGGTGAACAGCACCGACGAGAAATCGTCCCTTCTGGCCAACCTTAAAGAGAAACTCTACCTGGCAAAAACCTTTGTGTCGGCATCGATACTGGAACGGGACCCTTTGCGGGAATTCATCGAGGCGCTGCTGGACGGTCCCAAAACCTTCGCGGATCTTAGTAAGCCCCTCTATCTGGTTGCCACCGACCTCCATTCGGGCCAGGATGTGGTGATCGGCAGCGGAGCCTTATTGGATCCATTGATTGCGACATCCTCGATCCCCGGAGTGTTCCCGCCGATGAAATACAAAGACTTTTGCCTGGTAGACGGCGGAACCACCCAAAAGCTCCCTTCCAGGATCGCGTATAAGCTGGGGGCGTCCAAAGTGCTGGGAGTGGATATCAGCTCCACATACAATCGCAAAAAGGAATATCTCCTGGCGGCGGACGTGCTGTTCCGGGCTGAAGAGGTGGCCAGCGACTCATTGCACCAGGCAAATCGCAAATCCGTCGATCTGCTGCTACACCCGGAATTCCATGAATTTAAATGGCATGAATTCAAACGCCATAACGAAGCCTTTACGTCAGGCTACCTGGAAGCTCTTAAACACGCCAAAGACATCGATCACTTCTTCAACTCCCGAGCCAACTCCCACCACAAAAAAATTTGCGCGGAACCCGACCATTTTATTTTGGTGTAACCGGTGAACACCCTCTATCTCATCCGTCACGGCGAAACATTATCGAACCGGCAAGGGATATTTCGCGGTCGTCTCGACATCCCCCTCTCAGAGGAGGGCATCCTTCAGGCCCATGAGCTAAAAAAACACGTCTCGGCCATCGATGTTGACGCGGTGTTTTCAAGCCCGCTACAGCGGGCCATGAATACCGCCGCCATCGCGTTTCCGCGCCGCGACATCGTAAAAGATGAAGATCTGAACAATCTGGATCTCGGTGATTGGAGCGGTGGGGATAAAAAACGTATCGCCGAAGAATTCCCTGAATTGTGGAATACATGGATATCAACTCCCGAAAAGATGAAATTTCCGAACGGTGAAGACCTGGACGCGGTGTACAGACGAGCCGGGCAATTTCTTCAGCGTATCCGTCAATCTGGCCTGAAGACCACCGCCGCCATTTCCCACCGCTCGGTTTCCAAGGTGATCATCGCGGCGGCCATCGGGCTGGCGGAACATTATTTTTGGAAATTCCACCTGGATAATTGCTCGGTCACCCAATTAATATTCGATCAAGAAAGGGATTTTACACTATTTAAACTGAACGACACTCACTTTATGACGCAAACCACCCATGAGTGGTATTGATTAGGGAACTATACAAAGGTACAGGGAGCGAGATCTCCCACTCCCTGCGATTATCATTGACTGATTATTTGTTTTCTTTTTCGAATTTTTCCATAAAAGCGACCAGGGCTTTGACTCCCTCGATCGGCATGGCATTGTAAATAGAAGCCCTGCATCCACCGACGCTGCGATGTCCTTTGAGGCCGATCAGACCTGCCGCGGTAGATTCTTTGATGAACTTGGCTTCGAGTTCTTCGGGGTTGATCCTGAAGGTGACATTCATGAGCGAACGGTCCTCTTTGTTGGCCGCGCCGCTATAAAAATCACTGCTGTCGATCTTCATGTTTATAAAGTTCTAACATTTTTAATGTAATTTCTGGATTTTCTATT
>CAZBHS010000116.1:0-3635 GCA_964491915.1 uncultured Clostridia bacterium | reverse complement strand
ATGCCGAGCTGAGCTTTAATATAGTAGTCTATCATAACGAAATATTGGATTCAACAGAAAAATTGACACTTTCCCACTATCGATAGAAAACCGGAGGCGCCTGTCCCCTGGATTTCCCCCATCCTCGAAGCCCTCATCGAACAATAAACCACCCAAATCCGCTTCCATCAGGTCAAAATCATTGAATGTTGAGGCGATTTCGGCTAAAATTGTAGTGACCGGGGCCGGATGGGTTGGCGCCGGGAAGGAGCGCGTGATGAAAAAGTTCTTTAATACCGCGGGACTTTGTTTCCCTGAGAAACATTATATGGTGGATCCCTTGAGACGTTTGTCTGAAGTCGAAGCCCTTGTGGAAAAAGAACTCTATTTCACCATTCACGCTCCAAGGCAAACCGGAAAAACCACATACTTGTATGCCCTGGCCCAAAAATTGAACATCGAGAAAAATCACATAGCTCTCGTAGTCTCGTTTGAGCGGGTGGGGTTACCGAACATTCCCCTGGAACGGGCGAACGAGATTCTCATCGATAGTGTGTTCAATGCGGCGATTCGCCAATTGCCCGAACCGGATCGACCGCCGGACCCAACAAACGAACGCTTCCTGGAATTGAAGAATTATCTCGAACTATGGTCGCGAAGCCAGGAGAAACCAATCGTCCTCTTAATCGATGAAATCGACGCGCTAGTGGACCATGTGCTGGTTTCTGTGCTCCGGCAATTGCGGGACGGTTATCAGGGGAGACCCAAACATTTTCCGGCGGCAATCGCCCTGGTGGGACTCCGGGACGTGCGTGACTACCGGGCCGATATCCGCTCTAAATCAGACACTCTCGGCACAGCGTCGCCATTCAATATAAAATCCGATTCCCTCTTTTTGCCGAATTTCTCTGACGAAGAGGTATTCGATTTGCTTGAGAAGCACACAGAGGCCACAGGCCAGGAGTTTCCACTCGAAGTAAAAAATGAAATCATCAGACTGACCGGCGGACAGCCCTGGTTAACCAATGCCCTGGCAAATCAGATCGTGTCCCGAATATTAAGCGATGACCACTCTCAAAAAATCACTCTCGAGGTGCTGGTTCAGGCCCGGCGAGATTTGATTCTGCGCCGCGACACCCATCTCGATAGCCTGGTGGACAAACTAAGGGAGGATCGGGTCAAGCGCATTGTCCAGGCCATCATCAACGGCGAAAGCATGATGTTCGATATTCTGGATGATGACATCGCCTATGTCCGCGACCTCGGCATCGTATCCCCATCTTCCCCCTTGAAGTTCTCCAATCCTATCTACGCTGAAATCATCCCCCATGTCATGGCCTCCGCCATTCAAGAAAGTATCCCCGAAGAGATCCAGCCGCCCGTTTTCATCGACGAGGAGGGCCATCTCGATATGCCCATGGTTCTCCGACAATTCCAGGAGTTTTACCGCCGCAATAGCGAAGCCTGGCGCGAGCGCTACCTCTTCAAAGAATCGGCCCACCACCTTCTCCTGATGGCCTTTCTCCAGCGAGTAATCAATTCCGGCGGCGACATTATCCGCGAAATGGCGGTGGGGAACGGACGCATCGATCTACTGGTCCGATTCAAAGGCCGCGAATACGCCCTCGAGCTAAAAGTCCTTCGCAACAACCGCACCACCGAAGAAGGCCTCGAACAACTCGACCGCTACCTCGACCGCCTGGGCCTAACCGAAGGCTTCCTCGTACTTTTCGACCCAACCGACAAGGACTGGAACGAAAAAATCTTCTACCGCCCAATGACAACCCACAACAAAAAAATCATCCTAATAGGGGTCTAAACCAACTCCCAGACGCCAACCCCAACCACGACACCCCCATCCCCGAAGCCCTCATCGAACAATAAACCACCCAAATCCGCTTCATCCCGGCATTCAGATTGAAAACTCCGAGGAGAAATTCACGTGCCTGTCCCCAACTATTTTTCTTACCAAATCGATTCCTGTGGCGATCAAATCTTTCCGTGGCAAAGTATAATGCTCTTCCGGCCGGTTGGGTCCTGAAGTATTGAAGTATCGCCTCGCTGTCCCGATCATGCCGTAAGTATAATACAACTCCCCTTCATTTTCAATAAACAGGGCCGTTTGAGTTTTTTGGAAGAAAAATAGGGCCGAAGCGAGGTTTAGAGAGTGGCATTTTTTGGTGGGGTATCTTTTGGGGATAGGCCGATTATCTTTTTTGCCATAGTTTAACACCACCTTAGGGTGCTGTCTAAATTTAGGGGTCCATTATAGATTTCTAGATATTTCATCTATTAATCGTGTTCGTATTTAGGATGCCATTCATATTCCGGTTTTAATCTCCTTGATTTGTACTCTGAATATACCTCTGTTCCTTCATCGTCTATTTCAACCTCTGTTGTATCATAGATATATAGAACTTTTTCAAATTTCCAACGAACCATAAGAGAACCGCCTGACACTAACGAAATGTCCTCGTCGCCTTTAAATTTTTCATAAATTCTATTTTCAGCATCCATAAAACTCGTTGCCTTGAGGAGAATGATTCTATCTTCATATTTAACAAGCCCTTTTTTAAGCCCTTCTACTTGCTCAATGAATCTTAACTTAACTGAAAAGTATCTTTTCTCGGAATTAAGTTCATCAATGTCAATTTTCTTTTTTTCTATACCTTCTATAGTAATAACTTTAATATTTGCATCTTTTCCTAATTCAGGCAAATTCAAAACCTCTTCAGCTTTAATTATTGAAAGAAAACCCAACGGTTTTAAATTGTTCCCAATCATTTCAGTGATTGGGGCGGGCCATTTCTCCAAAATATTTTTATACAATGTTTTATATCGTTGGGTGATTTTTTTTCGTCGCGTTTTGGGCGGATATCTATAGTAATCTTTCTCCGAAATATAAGCTAAAAATACTTGGAGCTCCACCTCTTTTTCATCCATTTGGGCTAATTCATCTATTGTAACTCCAAATTTTTCTAGCCCCAAAATATGAGTCGCTTTTTTCATAATTCATCCTCCCCTATCAATGTCTCTTACCTCCACTATGCCCTCTGCAATTAAATATTTTTTGCCACTTCGTAATCTTCCGAAGCATCACTTTGTCTCGATTCGCGCGAGCTTCTTGTTGCATTCGCATTAACGCTGCGCATGGATCAAGATCTCTATACTCTTTATCCTTAAGTAATTCCACTATTTCTTCACCTTTGGTTTCATGTCTTGTTTTGCTCCATATGACAACTACAGCAGTCGCAATTCCCATTATAACTTCCCCGAATGGAGATGGCTCTGCGCAAGCAATTCCCCATCCCATGGTTAGAATAGCGGAGGACAATCCATAGGGATCTGTTAGCATAATAGGATGATTGACAGCCAATAAAAACATGTTAAGACCACTTGCCAATCCGATCAGGTCTTCAGAAATGAATCTACCATTTTTTGAACTGTAGTAGCGATGATAAAAGTAATTCAGGCCGGATTCCTGGTCGTAGTATTTGGACTGAAAGCCGAGATTTCCTTTGGTGGGGCCGGATTGGGAGAGGAGGTTGCCGAAGGTGTCGGTGTGGCGGGTGGTGACGGTGGATTGGGTTTGGTGGGAGAAGATTTTGTAGATGGTGCCTACCTGGTCTTTGATGTAGGAGTACCAGCCGTATGGA
>CAZBHS010000115.1:0-3699 GCA_964491915.1 uncultured Clostridia bacterium | reverse complement strand
TGGGCGCAGGAGATTTGAGGGAATCTGTCCCTAGTACGAAAGGACCGGGATGGGTAAATCTCTGGTGATCCAGTTGTTCCGCCAGGGGCATAGCTGGGTAGCTACATTTATTATGGATAACCGCTGAAAGCATCTAAGCGGGAAGCCAATCCCAAGATAAGATCTCCCTCCCGTTTAAAACGGGCTAAAGACCTCTCGTAGACTACGAGTTTGATAGGCTGGGTGTGTAAGCGTGGTAACACGTTAAGCTAACCAGTACTAATCGGTCGTGAGCCTTAATCATTATGTTTATTTAGCTTTACTCCCGACAGATCTAATAGAGCAATATTAATAAGAAGCGCAATATTCCCGGTGACTATAACAAAGAGGAAACACCCGGTAACATTCCGAACCCGGAAGTTAAGCTCTTTGGTGCCGATGATACTGCCCTGGTGACGGGGTGGGAAAGTAGGGCGTCACCGGGTTTTTTTTTTCAAAAAAAATCCAACATTAAAATAATTTAAAATTCCAAACGTAATTCCAATTTAATTGAAAACCATTATTATACCTAGAGTTGACGAAAACGTCTATTTTATGGTATAACTATACATTGTATTTTGTATTTTGTATTTCCATAGAATAATATAGAAATCCAAAAAAAAACCAATAATATACAGAGGAGGTAGTTTTTGCCTACAATTAATCAGTTAGTAAGGTTTGGTCGTAAGAAGATTAAGGTTAAGAGCAAATCTCCTGCGCTAGATGACTGCCCTCTAAGAAGGGGCGTTTGCACCAGGGTATTTACTACAAATCCGAAAAAACCGAACTCAGCCATGCGTAAAGTTGCCAGGGTTAGATTAACGAATGGCATTGAGGTCAGTGCATATATTCCGGGAGAAGGACACTCCTTACAGGAACATTCTATCGTTTTGGTTCGCGGTGGAAGGGTTAAAGATTTACCGGGTGTACGATATCATATTGTGCGGGGTGCGAAAGATTCTACTGGTGTCGAAAATAGAAAAAGAAGTAGATCTAAATACGGAACCAGAAGGCAGAAAAAAGGTTAAACTAGGAGGCATATATGCCAAGGAGAAAACTTAAAAGAAAGAAAGAAACAATATATGATTCCGTCTATAACTCTTCAATCATTGCGAAAATTATAAATGGAATCATGTTGGATGGGAAAAAAGCTGTTGCCGAAAAAATAGTATATGACTCGATGGATACCTTAAAGGAAAAATTGAAAGAAGATCCGCTTAAGGTTGTATTAAAGGCCATTGAAAACATTCGCCCTCAGATTGAAACAAAATCCAGGCGAGTTGGTGGCGCAACATATCAGGTTCCCGTTGACGTACGGAAAGATCGTTCCTATTCCTTGGGAATTCGTTGGTTGGTTCAGAACGCCAGGGATAGAGGCGGTAAATCTTTTCAGGAAAAATTAGTTGGCGAAATCATGGATGCCTTTAACGAAAAAGGCGGTGCCATGAAAAAGAGAGAAACCGTTCACAAAATGGCGGAATCGAATAGAGCGTTTGCTCATTATAGGTGGTAATTAGGACTAATCATGAGTAGGATATCAGTTGATAGAATTCGAAACATTGGTTTGATGGCACACATTGATGCTGGAAAAACCACTACTACAGAACGAATTCTATATTATTCTGGTGTTACCTACAAAATGGGTGAAGTCCATGATGGCACTGCCGTGATGGATTGGATGGATCAGGAACAGGAAAGGGGAATAACCATAACATCTGCCGCTACCACATGTTTTTGGAAAGAATGTAGAATAAACATTATCGATACTCCGGGACATGTGGATTTTACTGCTGAAGTCGAGAGGTCCTTGCGGGTTTTGGATGGTGCTATTATTGTCCTTTGTGGAGTTGGGGGAGTAGAACCTCAAACTGAAAAGGTTTGGTATCAGGCATCGAAATACAAAATCCCGCGAATCGCTTATATCAATAAATTGGATAGGATTGGATCCGATTATAATGATGTTGTCAATCAGATAGAAGATAAATTCGGTGTCAAGACGTTACTCCTGCAAATTCCATTTGGAGAAGAGGAAAACTTCAAAGGTATAATTGATCTAGTGGAAATGAAAGTGTTCCGCTATGATAGCGATTTTCTTGGTGCAAATTATGAAATTGTCGATATTCCAGAAGAATATATCGAAGAAGCTGAGTTGCATCGTGATAACCTTATTGAAACTCTGGCGGATTTTGATCTTAATGTTATGGAATTGTTTCTCGAAAAGGAACCGGTTCCAAAAGAAATTATCAAACGCGCCGTTCGATCCGTAACTCTGCAGTTGCAGGGTGTTCCTGTTGCCATAGGTTCTTCCTTCAAAAATAAAGCTGTGCAAAACTTGTTGGATGCGATTATTGACTATTTGCCGTCTCCGCTTGATAAAGAGGATGCCGAGGGGTACTCTCCAAAATCGAATAAAAGAATTACAAGAAAACTTTCAGATGATGAACCTTTTTCCGCATTAGTTTTTAAAATATTGTCAGATCCATATGTCGGACAATTGATTTACCTCCGAGTTTATTCTGGATCTATTAAAACCGGTGGTATGGTCTATAACAGTAACAAGCAAAAGAGAGTTCGTGTTTCTCGTTTGCTAAAAATGCATTCAAACAAAAGGGAAGAGGTTCAAGAATTATTTTCCGGCGATATAGCTGCAACTGTGGGAATTAGTGAAATTTCAACAGGAGATACGCTTTGCGATGAACGGAATCAGATCGTGCTAAATACTATTACATTTCCTGAGCCTGTTATCAAAGCCACAGTTGAACCGAAACTTACTTCTGACCATGACAAATTGGATACTATTCTTGCCAAGCTAAGTATGGAAGATCCCACATTCAAAACTCATATCGATTCGAATACAGGGCAAAAAATTATTTCTGGTATGGGAGAATTACATCTGGAAGTTATTCAAGAAAGAATTAAGAGAGAATTTGGAGTTGCAATTAAGATTGGAAAGCCAAGGGTAGCTTATCACGAAACCATCAGGGGAAAGGCAATTGGAGTAGGAGAATATATTCAACAAATTGCTGGGAAAAACCAATATGCAAAGGTTTCACTGGAAGTTGCTCCTTCTAGAGGAGACGAGACTGATATCTTTAAAAATAAATTAAAGGCAGGTCTGATCCCGAAAGAGTACATTGACTCGATTGAAGAAGGGGTAACGGATGCTATGAATATCGGAGAAATTGCCGGCTTTCCCGTATCGAATGTGCGCGTTAATTTGGTTGACGGCGTCTATAGTGATGAGGATTCAACTGAAGTCGCGTTCAAAATTGCCGCTTCTTTAGCTTTTAAAAACGCTTTCAAAAAAGGTAATCCAATATTACTGGAACCGGTTATGAAAATTGAGATCCTCGTTCAGGATGAATATTTGGGTGAGGTAATGGGAGATTTTAGCTCTAGAGAAGGCAAAATCACAAAAATGGATAATCGTAATGGTCTTCATATCCTTGATGGTTTGGTGCCCCTCTCGAATATGTTCGGATATGCGACGGCATTGAGAACATTGAGTCAGGGTAGAGCAAACTATTCAATGGAGTTCTATAATTATGCCGAAATGACTGAAACAAAAATGAAAGATGTATTAAAACATCAGTTAGGTATATACACTATTAATTAGGAGGTTAATTATGGCGAAGGAAAAATTTGATAGAAGTAAGCCCCATTTGAACATTGGAACTATTG
>CAZBHS010000114.1:0-3716 GCA_964491915.1 uncultured Clostridia bacterium | reverse complement strand
GGTAATTGAATACTTTAAGCTGGTTGATCCGTTCCTCAATATATTCGAGGCTGTTAACGGTTTGCAAAACCGCAACATAACAATCCCGAGAAGCCTCCAGTTTACTTATAGCATCATTTACACAACTAATTGAATTGCTAAAATCAAAGGTGCCCTTCTCCGATTTTTCAACTTCGGAAAGTAGAAGGCTGGCTGAAGACTGGGACATGAGCAAATTCGCTGTGGCATCGATAACGTAATCTTTGATAGTATACGGATTCCCCAATAATTCTCCATCTGTGGGAGGTGGCGGGAAAACACCTTCAATATCGTTCACGGCAATGACACTTGATATGTAATGGGGACTGATTAGGATAAATGCCAAAATCAAAATAAAAACCGTGTTCTTCAGAATTATCTCCTTCTTCGCCTGAAAGCCACTAGAGCTTGTCTGCAATGTTTCACCTGTGCACTTGATTTCTTTCGTGAACTCAATATCGCTAAGTCAAAAAATAAGTTTAGCATAAAAATATTTCCCACGCAAACGGCCAAAGGGATCTATATACAGCATTCTTTTACCATTTCTGGAATTGCAAACGATGCGTCAATATTGACTTTTTCACGAAGTCAAGTAAAATATTTTCAGGATGAAAACAGGGAACAATGAGAATAAACTGAAAGATGAAATCGGATTACGCTTTAAAAAAATCCGGGAAACAATCAACAAGTCACAAAAAGAGTTGGCGGTTGAACTAAATGTCCATCAATCTTCTATTTCCCAAATCGAAAGTGGTTTAATCTTCCCCTCATTCGCAACGGTTCATTATCTCGCGGAAAAATATCAAATCAGTTCAAATTGGCTGATCAACGGGGCAGGCACCATTACAATTCAGGACAACGATTTATTCTCATTGATTCGCAAGGGTGAAAACATTGATGATAGATATATAAATCTGCTTTTAATGATGCAGGATCCAGATGTCGAAAAACTGATCTTCGCCAAAATAACTGAAGTAGAATTCTATTTGAAAATTAAGGCTGGTCAGAATAAATTATAGCAATCAACGCGATAACAATTGATTTTTTCCGATACCAGCAAAATATTATTGTATGAACCCAGAAAGAATAAAAAAACTCGTAAATCTTAACGCCGATCCACTCGTAATATAACACGCCTCTTAACAAGGCAGACTAAAACAGATATTTTTGCGCATCAGTATAAAAAATCCAAATTGGCCTAACAAGAAAGGCAATGGGAAGCAAAAAGAGTAAAAAACGCACAAAGAGATTTTCTATTTTTTCTGAATACATAAGTATCAATGGGTGCAACGCTGTAATAAAAAAATAAAGAGCAGTATTCATAACCAACTCTGTTGATATATTTTGGATTGAGTTACTTACCAGTAAATATCCTACCGACATATAATTATAACCCAAAATTAAGTTCAATAAAAAAAATATGCTTCCCCTTAGCCTTTGAATGTTAGGCCATTCAATAAGTGGAGCACCCAAATAAAAAATTCCAAGCAATACAAAATTCACTAGATATAAATTACTGAAATTTTCAATAATAGTGTCACTGATAAAGAACAGTGAAATAAAGACGGATAAACCTACTCCAGCAAATTGCCTAGACTTAATAGTGTAATACCACCCAAATATTTTTTTAAGTAATTCCCGATTCATCTTCTTCCTCTATTACCAAAAATAATTTTTATATGCTGTTAAACAATGAATCAAGCAACCTGCCCCCAATGCTGAATAATAAACTGCACCGACTACTATAGATTGAGGATAAGTTGCACCTGCTTTTACTAAGGCTGTAAGGCTAGAAACACTATTGTGTATTAAATTAACTACAAAGCCTGACGTCATCTTACTAAAACATTCTGCCACGCATGGTTCAAAACCACCTATGCACCTAAAGTTATCCTTGGGCCATTTGATTGTTTTTCCATAATAATAGTAAAAGTATTGATAGATATAATCGAATTTGTCCTTTACATTCCGGTTTGGCCACGTGAGATCATTGAACAGCCCAAAAGGATCGTTTAGGTGAATCGGATTGTTTTGTACAAATCGATAGAAATTTAAACCACCTTTAAATCGAATGGGATCTTCTGTAGTGAATTGACTAGTAGTAGGATTGTAATTACGATGATATAAGTAATTCAGTCCGGTTTCCTGATCAAAATATTTTGATTGGAATCCCAGGTTGCCTTTGGTGGGGCCGGATTGGGAGAGGAGGTTGCCGAAAGTATCATAATGGCGGGCGGTGACGGTGGATTGGGTTTGCTGGGAGTGGATTTTGTAGATGGTTCCCACCTGGTCTTTGATGTAGGAGTACCAGCCAAGGGGATGGGCGAAAAGGTTTGAAGAGGCTTCGGAGAATTCTATGTGGCCTTCTACCGAGTCTTTTCCAATGCCGTAGGTGTAGCGGCGGATCGGTGTGTAGTCTTGGTCTAACTCCATAGCCAGATTGTCGTCTTCCCAGTGGAAGTAGGTGGAGATGCCATTGACGGTTTTGGAGAGACGGCGGCCATAACTGTCGTAGGTGTAGGTGGCGACGGTTGCTGGAGTGGATTGGCCGGGGAGGATGTGTTCGAACTTTTTTAGGCGATTGTCACTGCTGTAAAAGAAGAGTTTCTGCTCACCTGTGGCTTTGTCGGTTTCTTTTGTGAGATTGCCGTCTGGATCGTAAGAATAAGTATGGGTGTCTGATTCTGTTAGCTGGTTGAGATTGTTGTAGGTGTACGTGTTTTGCTGGGATGTCAGTCTGTTGCCTCTGCTATCGTATGAGTAGGTTTCGGTGTGGGGGGATGGGAGGGTATGGTTGACGGACGTGATTTCCAGGTCGTCGTTGTAGTTTACTGTGAACTCGTTGTCCAGGGTGACGTTTTGGATGATGCCGGATTTGTCGCGGGTGAAGTATTCGTCGATTCTGGGGTAGGTTCCTGACCAGTAGGAGGGGCGGTAGCGGATGCGGACCAGGTAGCCGGTGTCGTATTTGTAACCGAAAGATTGGTCGGATTGAAAGAGGGAGTTGATTTTGTGTTCGAGCTGCATTGCGTTGTTGTAAGAGTAAGACACTTTGTATGGTGTGCCGTAGTCCTGTTTGTAGTAGAGGACTTCCTGGGGGTCTGGGCCGATGGGGGTTCCAGTGGAGGAGGTGAAATTGTAGACGTACATTTTGTGCCATTGGAAATTGTCGATCCAGTCAGAGGGAAGGCCCCATTGGTTGGTGAGACTTTGGGTCCAGAGGTTTGTGGTCTGGTTGTGTTCTTCCACCAGGGTTTTCCAATCGGATGTGACGCCGTAGCGGTAGGTGTAGTGGTGGTCTGGGGCCTGGAGGGAGAGGAGCCTGTTTCTGGAGTCGTATTGAAAGGTGGTGACGCCTTCGGGGGCTGTTTTTTTGATGAGACGGCCTTCGGAGTCGTAGGAAAAGCGGGTGGTTTGGCCGCGTTTGTTGGTCTGGGAGGTGAGGTGGCCCGAAATGTTGAAGATCTGCCGCAGCCTTGAGCCGTCTGGATAGATCATTGTCACCGGGTTTCCCATGGTGTCGTATTCGAACTCCCACTGTTTATTGCCTGGATCGATGATTTTTGTCAACTTGGTGGAATCGCCGCAAGAGGCGCAGCCGTCGCTTCCCCATTCGTATCTCACGGTTCTTCCCGAAGGGCTGGTTTCTTTGAGGATGCGGCCCATGGTGTCGCGCTCTAAGGTGACGGTGCGGTTTT
>CAZBHS010000113.1:0-3740 GCA_964491915.1 uncultured Clostridia bacterium | reverse complement strand
GGCGGAGCCGGAGGAGCGGAAGACTCTGGAATTGGTCCGGTTGGCGGAGGTGGAAGCGCGGGATTATTCGACCCTCAAGCGGGAGACGCCGCTCATGGATGGGGCGGAGGAATTGTGTCTGGAGTTTTTGTCGCCGCTGTCGTTCAAGCCGGTGGAGGGAAAACACCGGGGCGTCATTTCCGAAAGCGGATTCATCCGCCTGTTTCAGAAGCGGTTCGAGACGTTGTTTGGCCGTCCATTCGAGGCGGCGGAAGGAAATGGGATGCTGCCTCAATGTCTGGAACAGAATTCTTTTATCCTTTGTATGAACAATTGATACTGGAATTTATTTATATCGTTTGATTAACTTCTGTTTAAAACCGTACAATATTGTGATAGTGAGAAATCCTTCGTTGTTCCTCAACATTCCTAATAAGAATTTACTCAACGTTCAAGTAACCCTCTAATGGAAATCTTTAATAGAGGGCAAAGTTAAGAATTAATTATATGTTTCAGCTTTCTTGTGTCTTGGTTCTCCGGAAATAGGACAAACCTCTTTCAAAACTAAGTGGGTAACCCACTGAAATCCCAACGGGATTCGTTCAAATATTATCGCTTTTTCCATTCTCAGTCAAGACGCCTTTCTTTGTCTTTCGAGCCGCTTCACTTTCCTGTTCATCCTTGCAGTCTCTAGTTTTCGGTCCCTTTCCTCATAAATCGCCGCTTGTTTTCCTTCCAACATATCAAGTGGCGCGATATAGCCGATAGCGCTATGAAGCCGAACTCGATTATATAATTCGACACATTCTCCGACATTTTTTTGCGCCTCATCCAGATTCCCTGGATTTTTGACTGCCACACATTCCTGCTTGATCAACCCCTGCATGCGCTCTTGCTTGCCATTAGACTGTGGATAGTATGGGCTGGTGCGGACATGGCTCAAACCGCTTATTCCGATAAATTCTTTAAATTCACGGGCGGTAAATTGAGGACCGTTATCACTGATAATACGTGGTTCCACGCCTGGGAATTTTTCCAGAGCCCTTTGAAGAATGATCTCGACATCCCGCTCTTTCATTGCTTCACGAATCTCCCAGTGCACGATGAAGCGGCTATATCCATCCAGGATGCTGCAAAGATAATAAAATGTGCCCCCAAGGTTCAGGTAGGTGAAGTCGATATGCCAGTGTTCATGCGGGCGAGTGGGCTGAACGAAACCGGTCCCTTTTTTCGAGACTTTCAGCCGGCGTTTCCCCAGCAACCCTCTTTTGTTCAATACCCGGTAAACCGTCGAAGGGCTGACAGCGACAATATCCCGATCAAGCATCATGTACGTCAGCCGCCGATAGCCTTCAAATGGATTGCGGATGTAAAAGTTGACGATACTCTCAATCTCCCAATCCTCCAGCCACCAATCACGTGGGATTTGCCCGTTGTGCTCGTTAGATTTCCCATAACGCTGTTGCCAATGGATAGTATTTACTGTGGTTCATCTCCAACCATTTTACGATTCGACGCTGGCAAATATCTGTGCTGGTGGATATCTCCCTTACAACGTCTACCACCGCGTCTCGTTGATCAGGCTCAACCCAACCGGTCATAGCTCCCCAGAGTTTTTTTTTAGCTTCACGTAGCTTTCGGTGATCTCCGCAATGATATTATCCTTGTGCTTCAGACGATCCTCAAGGTGAGAGACCTTTTCTTCCAGCTTCTTGGCCTTCTTGCTCTCTTTTTTACTCGGCTTAAAAAAGGCAAGCGCGCCTCGTGCAAAGAACTCCTTCTGCCAACGGTAAAACTGATTGGGAGATAGTTTCAGTTCATCGCAAATATCTGACACGGCCTCCCTATCAAGGAGATGGCGCTTCAAAATTTTTACTTTCTCTTCAGCATCGAAATGCCGCCTTGTCTTCTCGGACATTAAAACCTCCTGGTTAGTCATATTATACTAAACTTTTTAAGAGGTGTGTCCTATTCCATGAGAGGCAAGACACTTGCTAATATAAAAAGTAACTTTGATTTTTAAGGACATCTAGTTAAATCTGATTGATTCTATAATACAAAGGAATTATAGAGAGAGTTTCATATTCGCTGAAAAGCATAACTGTCACATTTTTGGGGATTGAGTATTTAGTAGGGAGGTGAGATAATGAGCATATGACTTTTGGTATTATATAATCATTGGAGGTAAGAAAATGACTGGTTGGGTTTTTGACAAAAAAAAGGGATTTGGGTTATTTTATTGTGTTATTTTATCATTGTTGTTTCTTTCTATGTTTCCGCTTTTTTCTCAAAGAAGGGAATTTAGTTCTTTAAAAAATCAACTTTCGCTAAAGCAGGAAGAAAAAAAAAGGCTCGAATATGATATGGACGTTTTAAGGCCCGAACTTGATAAATTTAATCGAGAAATGAGACAGTTAGTTTTTCAAGTTGAATCAAAAAAAAAAATTCTTGAAAAAGAAAGAAAACGTATAGGAGACTGGGCTTCAATAATTCAGAGTAAAATCAAAGACTTCAATAGGAAATGCAATGTTTCACTTCCAGAGCCTCAGTACTCAGAAAGAAAAAAAGAGTGTGACAGATATGAAAAGGATATTAATGACATGGTAAAAAATTATAGGGACGAGGAGAATAAATATCTCGAACATGTTAAAGAATACCAAACTAAGATGAAGGAATATGAATCAGTGAAGATAAAATTTGACCAATTATATTCGAAGTATAGCAGTAAAAAAGCTAAAATTACTCAATTAAATGTGGATATAAATGATATTAAAAGAAAAATAGGGAACGACATAGACACAATCACGGGTGACCCTGAAGGATTTGATAGCCCCGAATCTCCTACTCCTAGCACTTATGTTGATGGGGATAAATATAATGAAACGTTTATAAGAAAATACGTTCAAGATTCAATAAAGCAAGTAGAGGCGCAACGTGGGAGATCTATGACGAATGATGAGAAGAAGGAATTTGAGAAAGGTCTAAGATTACGAATTCAGAAAAGGCTAAAAAAGAAAAAGAAATAGTGGAATGGTTACGTCTTGCCTCTCATGGAATAGGGTAAACGTCCCAAAGAGTTTTGTGTTATATATCTCTGGGGGCGGTATTAATTTGTCGTGTGGCAAAGGCGGGCAATTGATGCTGCCGTGGATACAAAAAAAGTTGGGGGGATTTTGGAGCATCTGAGCATGTACGCCAAATGAAATCTGAAGAAGCTTCGAAAAAAAATACAGCTAACCATAGATATTCTAGATCATTCCTATGTAGGTTCACTCCTTAACGGTCTTAAGAAATATCATCGGATAAGGATATTACTATAAAAAGAGATTAAGTAAGATTTTGACAGATTGTGTTAAGAGGCGTATACATTTACGAACTAAATCGGCGAATTCCTTTACGAATTGATGGTATCGTATGCTGGGGATATAACAGTTTGTAAACCCGGAACGGTGAGCGGCGCCGGGTGGAGAAGGCGTTGAAGGATTTTGGGTTTCGGGTTCAGAAGAGTGTGTTTGAGTGCCGGATGAACCGGCGGTCCAGGGAGGAGTTGGTTCGGTTGTTGGAGAGGATTGATATTCAGACGGGGTTTGTCAGGATCTATCGGATCGAACATTCATGGAAGCGGTGTGAAATCGGGAAAGTGAAGGGGACGACTATTGACGACGGGGATGCTTTTATCATATAATCCAGGTGGGTGAAATATGATGATTTTGAAAAACCTTTGCAAACCTCCTCACTTTCCGGAGAATTTTTGCTCGCAA
>CAZBHS010000112.1:0-3803 GCA_964491915.1 uncultured Clostridia bacterium | reverse complement strand
ACCTAACCGTCACAAAATAACCCCCAGCCCCCGGCCCGTAATGGCGCCGGGGGCCATTTCCGTTCCCCCGACATCCCAAAAGCCCCCAAGAATTTTTCAATAACCAGAAAAAAGTTGACGAAAAAGTTCATTCCGGGCTATAATGATTTTCTGGGTGAAACATGACGATTTTGAAAAACCTTTGCAAACCTCCTCGCTTTCCGGAGAATTTTTGCTCCCAACTCCGGAGGTTTGCAAAATCGGCCTTTGAAAGCAACATTATCAGCATGTTTCAAACCCCCAGTGTCCGAAGGGATACACCCTCTGCAGGGGGACGGAGACTTTATCACGGTGCAGAATAGGATCGTTTTTAATGTCCGAGAGGATACACCCCCTGCAGGGGGACGGAGACACTGGGCTAATGGAGTATTCTTTTGCCCTGGTCTTCTCTTGAAGTACATTTTTATTCAGTAAGCCACTTTTGTTTTTTGAATGGACAAGCATTTGAAATTAAGTTTAGGAACGTTTTTCAAATAAATTTCTCCAGAGACTATAAACAAAAAATTTTCTATACTTGTATTGAAATGCTTTCAAGAGTAGTATATAAATTGAATTAAGGGAACTAGTAGGACTCTAAATAATTTGCTATGTCAATTTAGTAAGGCTATCTTGGCAATAGTAATTTAGAAAAAGCTAATAACACGGGAGGTGTTCTTTTGAGTATCCAGGATGAAATTAAAGAATGGCTTGCTAAGCGTCCCTACTGGCAACAAATAGCGGCGAAAAAAATTCTTAATAAAGGAAACTTAAATAACTCCGAAATTGATGAAATAATTGAATTAATAAAAAAAAACGAATCATCGAAGCAGCTCACCGATCATGATTTTCAAGAAATCGGCAGTTCATCATCTGAGAAAGTGATTCTAAATTTAGCATCGATAAGCGATATAGAAGGAATTGAGAATCTGTCTCCAAGAAAACCCATTAAATTTGAATCGGGAAGAATAAATATAATATTTGGAGGCAATGGTTCTGGTAAATCAGGTTATACTAGAATCCTAAAAAAGGCCTGTGGCAAAAAACATGTAGAGGATTTAAGGCCGAATGTGTTTAATAAATCGCAGGTAGAGCAATCCTGTAGAATTGATTTTAACTTGAATGGAAATTTTTTTGATGGAATTCGAAAAGTAAGCGAAATGCCCATCCCGGAACTCAATTCCGTGGAAATATTTGATTCGAAGGGAGGTGAGTTCTATCTCACAAAAGAAAACAAAGCGTCTTATTCTCCTGAGATTTTAGAGTTGTTTAATGATCTCACACAGCTCTGTAGTGAAATAAGAAAAAGACTTGAAGATGAACGTGACAAACATCCTAAAAAGCTTCCAGATATCCCAACTGACTACAAGACAACTGAGTTTGGGAAATTATATCAGAATATTGGTTTAGATAAAGATATTAATATCCTTAAAAAAATATCATGGGGGAACCATGATGATGAAACGTTAAAGTTTCTTGAGGAACGCTTAGAAACTGGTGATCCGAATGCAAAAGCACGAGAACTACGCAGTCGAATGGAACAAATTGGCTCAATTCAAACAACTTTACAAAAAGCAATTAATAGTCTAAGCCCACAAGAATTTGCTAGATTGAAAAAATTGAATCAAGATGCTCGCGAAAAACGAAAGATTGCTATTGAGGGGGCACAAGTATTTCGAGACGATACAATACTTCAAGGAATTGGAACAGATACATGGCGGGCAATGTGGGAGGCTGCAAGAACATATTCAACCACTGAAGCTTATAAAGAAGTTAGATATCCAAACACTGAAGCGAATTCTTATTGTGTGCTTTGCCACCAGATGTTGAGTGGATCAGCAAAGCAAAGAATGAATCTATTCGAGAAATACGTTTCGGGCAAGATTTCTACTGATGCCGATGACGCAGAGTCGATCTTTAATTCTGCGATGAAAGAACTTCCTGAAGTTCCCACGACAGATGATATTAAAACAAAAATCCAGGCTGCGGGCTTAAATCACGAGACATGGTTACCACGTCTAAATAATACTTGGGAGACAATTGGCAAAATTATAGACAAAATTAATTCAAATGAAAGTTTCCTCGAAGACGAGCTTCTAAAAGAATGCCAAAAATGGATTGGCGAACTAAATTCAATAGTCCAGGAATTAAGGCTAAAGGTGTCTCAACTTGATTCAGATAGAAATATATTTAATAGGAAGCAGATTGAATCTAAATTCCAAGAGCTAAAAGCTCGAAAATGGACTTTTGAACAAAAATCTGCGATTGAAAAAGAACTTCAACGACTAGAACTAGTGAAAGGATTTGAAGATTGGATTAAAGAGACTAATACTCAGTCGATATCAAGGCAAGCAGGGATTATTTCGAAAAAAGCAATAACTGAATCCTATGTGAATCGTTTCAATGAGGAACTGAATAAGCTTGGAGCCTCAAGGATCAAAGTGGAATTAATGAATACGAGAACAGAGAAAGGGACTTTACTTCATGCACTCTCTCTAAAAGGACTGGACAGTAAACAGAATCCAATCCAAGAAATATTGAGTGAGGGAGAAAAGCGAATTATTAGTCTCGCTGCTTTTTTGGCAGATGTACGAGGAAGTAATTCGGTTACGCCTTGCATTTTCGATGATCCTATATCCTCTTTAGATCAAGATTACGAAGAAAGAACTGTAGACCAATTAATTGAGCTAAGTAAGGAGCGCCAGATTATAATATTTACTCATCGCCTCAGTTTTCTCAGTAGTTTAAGTTCGAAATGCGATGTAAACACAATTTGCATTCGTCAAGAGGAATGGGGAAATGGTGAACCTGGAGATGTTTCCGTTGCCGAGAAGGATCCAGCGAATGCTCTTAATAAACTAAAAGATGAGCGCCTTAAAAAAGCTGAGGGTGTTTTCTCCGAAAAAGGAAAAGAAGAATATAGACCATTGGCAAAGTCTATTACTAGCGATTTTCGAATATTATTAGAGCGAATAATAGAAAAAGTTCTTCTTTCAGGAATCATTCAGAGGCATAAACGAGAACTTACAACAAAAAATAAACTTACAGAATTGCTTAAAATAAATGAGGAAGACTGTAAATTGATTGATGATTTGATGACTCGTTATTCATACTTTGAACATAGTCAGCCGGATGAGGCACCAATAAATTTACCACGTCCAGAAGAGTTAAGAGAAGACATAGATACTTTGATTAATTGGATAAAAGATTTTAAAAAAAGGCCAAAGGATTAGCGCCACGAATTTACATTTTGCACAAAATAGTTGTAGGTATGAAATCCGATAAGCAATAGCTTAGTAAGAAAAAATGCTTGTCATTGAACAACTGCTTTGCCTTCATAAAAAAGTTGACGAAAAAGTTCATTCCGGGCTATAATGATTTCTGGGTGAAACATGACGATTTTGAAAATCCTTTGCAAACCTCCTCACTTTCCGGAGAATTTTTGCTCCCAACTCCGGAGGTTTGCAAAATCGGCCTTTGAAAGCAACATTATCAGCATGTTTCAAACCCCCAGTGTCCGAGAGGGCACACCCCCTGCAGGGGGACGGAGACAATGGGATAAGCCCGTTAGCTTCCATACAAATACCGTCCGAGAGGGCACACCCCCTGCAGGGGGACGGAGACATTGGGGTTATCTCCCCGTCTTCTATCCTTTTGTCCGAAGGGGCACACCCCCTGCAGGGGGACGGAGACAGTGGGCTTTTTGATGGTTGGATGGGGGGCGGTGGTCGTTTCTTTTTGATTGGTTGAAAATCAGAGGTTTTTTCCGGTTGATGAATTGAATTTGT
>CAZBHS010000111.1:0-3804 GCA_964491915.1 uncultured Clostridia bacterium | reverse complement strand
CAGACGGCTCAAAACTGCGCCAGACCTTCAACATCTCCGGTCAACTCACCTCCCATACCAACAAACGCGGCCAAACCACCCGCTTCACCTACGACTCCGATGGCCGCCTCACCAAAAAAACAGCCCCAGAAGGCGTCACCACCTTCCAATACGACTCCAGAAACCGACTGCTCAACCTCCAGGCCCCCGACCATCACTACACCTACCGCTACGGCGTAACATCCGACTGGAAGACCCTCGTGGAAGAGCGCAATCAAACCACCAACCTCTGGACCCAAAGCCTCACCAATCAATGGGGCCTCCCCTCAGACTGGATCGATTCCTTCCAATGGCACAAAATGTACGTCTACAACTTCACATCCTCCACCGGAACCCCCATCGGCCCTACACCTCAAGAAGTCCTCTACTACAAACAAAACTACGGAACTCCCTACCGCGTCAAATACACCTACAACAATGCCATGCAACTGGAACACAAAATCAACTCCATCTTTCAATCCGACCAATCCTTCGGCTACAAATACGACACCGGCCTTCTGGTCCGCATCCGCTACCGCCCTTCCTATTGGTCCGGCACCTACCCCAGAATCGACGAATACTTCACCCGCGACAAATCCGGCATCATCCAAAACGTCACCCTCGACAACGAATTCACTGTCAACTACAACGACGACCTCGAAATCACCGCCGTCAACCACACCCTCCCAGCCCCCCACAGCGAAAATTACTCATACGACACCCGCGGTAACAGACTCTCATCCCATAAAAACACCTACACCTACAACAACCTCAACCAGCTAACAGAATCAACCACGCACACATACACATACGACCCAGACGGCAATCTCACCAGAGAAACCGACAAGTCAACCGGAGAACAAAAACTATTCTATTACTCCAGCGACAACCGCCTAAAAAAATTCGAACACATCCTCCCAGGCCAATCAACGCCCGCAACCACCGCCACCTACACCTACGACAGCTATGGCCGCCGCCTCTCCAAAACCGTCAACGGAACCATCACCCACTTCCACTGGGAAGGTGACAACCTGGCAATGGAGCTCGACGAAACGTTCACCCCCATCCGTCGCTACACCTACGGCGTCGGCAAAGACTCGGTAGAAGGCCACATCGAGTTCTCGGAAGCCTCCTCCAACCTCTTCGCCCATCCCTACGGCTGGTATTCCTACATCAAAGACCAGGTGGGAACCATCTACAAAATTCACTCTCACCAAACTCAATCCACCGTAACCACCCGCCACTACGACACCTTCGGCAACCAGCTCTCCCAGTCCGGCTCCGCCAAAGGCAATATGGGATTCCACTCCAAATACTTCGACCAGGAATCTGGGCTGAATTACTTTTATCATAGATATTATCATCCTGAAATTGGAAGGTTTACTTCTGAAGACCCAATAGGATTTAGTGGAGATATAAATTTACCAAGATTCACAAAAAACAATCCAATTGTTTTTACGGATCCATTTGGATTGAAATTCCAGGATGAACATCCTGGGTGGATGAAACTATTTTGTTTGCTTTGGTTTAATGACACTGTCAATCAAGGACGAAGTGGTCAAGAATTAGGTTCATGGCTTTACAAAATCAAAGGAGATGAAAGGTCTAATTGGTGGCAGCCAGTGGGACTATATAAATGCAAGCCTACCCCCCCAAAATCACGAATCTATGGTTCTGTTCATGTACATCCAAATGGAAAAGAACGATATGCATCAGCCCCATATGATACAGAGTATTTTGCAGATATTTACCATCCTGGGAGACCGATGTACATAATTTCCAGGTATGGGATACATTATTATGAAGATGGTGAAAATGGAAAAGTTATGCCTTTTAGTGAATTTAGAAAATGGTGTAAATGCCAGGGATTAACGAAATATTGAAAAATGAAATTATCAAAATTATTCTTAGCTGTAGTTATTGTCTTTTGTATTGTACCTTTTGGTCTACTACCGAATACCGATCGATCAAATTTAATTGACTATACATTTGATTTGATCAATGACGCAGTGGCTGATAGTAAAAAAAATTCTTATCAGGTGAAGGATGCAACTCTTATGCAGCTTTCAAAAGTATTTTTGGAGTCCGGTGATATAGACAAAATTCTTTATATTTTTAGTTTCTTGAAATTGGAAGATTCAAAAAATAAACTTATGAAAATTATATTTTCGTCAAATCTCCCTTTTCAGTCAAAGATTCCTGATACATTTATTCCCGTAATCGAACAATTAGATCCATCTCCTGATAAGATTATTTTGTTCAATGAACTTCTGTTGTATTCATTGAGGCATAAGCAACTGAAAACTACAAAATTTTGCTTGAATAAGCTAAATGGAATATATCCTCTGTTGGAATCGGATGACGCTATCTATTTTTGGCTAAAATCCCTGGAGGCTGTTGGTCCTCTGATGAAACATGGTCTAGCAAAGGAAGCTTCGAGGATTTTATCTGATGCGGAGAAGTTCTTGATAAATCCCGGACGGGAGATTGAATTCACATTTGATTTTGAGATTGAGCAAGCTCTTATTGAACAATATATTTCCTTGCGGCGTTCTGATGATTTGAAAAGAGTGGTTCAGAAATATTTAAATCCTACTCCTCCGATAATACACTCATTTGAGATTGCGATTTTGTTGTTTCAAGAAGGATATATAGCAGAGGCTCGTTCAATCCTCTCCCACCACTTTCAAACACTTGAAAAAAGAACTGGAGAAGCGCCTTTGGATCGTTACGTTTATGATTTTATAACCGATCCAACTTTTTTTAAATCGGATATACTGAAGAATTTATTTTTGCGGGGCGATTTCACCAAGACTATAGTAGCCAATATTGAACGGAACATTTCATATTGTTTTGACAATCGGCGATTTTCTTCTAAATTCGAATTCAATTATGTTCATATGCAGTATCTAAAATTTCTCTTACATACCGGATTTTTTGAAATCGCTGAGAAAGTCGCAACAAAGCTGGATGTTACTAATAATGTAAACACCTTTAGTATCTTACTCAAATACAATCGGTTGTTGGAGATTTTGCCTGACTTTATTTCGGTAGATACTTTTAATATTGCCTGTGCATCTGCTTCCAAGCGCTTACATGAGACAATTTCGATATTGCCCAATGAGTATAAGCTTCATGTCTATTTGAAGGCTGCCCATATTTGTAGAAAAGTGGAAAAAACATGCCTTTTTCTTTCAATGATGAATTCGGCCCATCAAGCTGTGATTGCGATGAAAGAAGAAGGATATAAGTACCCTCGGATAAATTTGCCATCGGGCACTCAATGTTGTCTACTCTGGATTGAAAGTGGATATCCTGAAAAGGCCATGGACTTGATCCCTTATCTAAGTAAATGGGAGCCGGTAGACAGAATTCAGTATCGTGTTTTACAATACTACGCATTGCATTCTGATATCCATTCGGCATACAGAATTTTTAATCTAATTAGATCCGATTCGAGATTAAAAAATTTGGCGGCATCGAAAATAGCCTCCCGAATATATTTGTCAGGAAAAAAGGAAGAGGGCCTCAAACAATTTAAAGATGTAATTAAATCTGAAATAACCTCCAATGGCATCTATCTATATGAAATTCTGAAAAATTATCAAGCGGTAGAGAATTATAATAGAATATACTCCGACGATGTCTGGGCAAAAATCCAGAATATATTATAAAGTAATAATCAAATTCTTTGTTTGTAAAGAGGCGTGAGTTTTTCCGAACTAAAGAAGCGTAAGCGCCCAACGTATCTGACAAGATAGAGTTTTCAGGGGAGTGTAAGATAAC
>CAZBHS010000110.1:0-3979 GCA_964491915.1 uncultured Clostridia bacterium | reverse complement strand
CAGCCTGGTAGCGCGCACGGTTCGGGACCGTGAGGTCGGAGGTTCGAATCCTCTCGCCCCGATGTTTTTCCTCAATCCTGTCCCATCAATTTTTTCAACATTTTCAAATTCTTGACGGCAGATCCTTTATAATGATTATTCCCTGATACGAATATCTTTTTCGCCAACGTCTTTATTTTCTTCAATTTATCGGCGATGGATTTGATTTCTTCCACACTATAGTCGTAATCATAACGGGCGTCCCGCCCTTTGTCCGCGAACCAGTTTTCGTAGTTTCTACCATGGAGCCGGACGTACACATAGTCGGGGTGGGTGATATAGTTTGTCAGAGGCAGCGATTGGGAGATCACCGGCTGGTCGATGTTCACCCAGACGAGCTGCTGGTCCCTGAAAAAACGCAGTGTGTCGTTGCGGTTCCAACTGCGATGGCGAAACTCCACCGCCAGCGAATAATCGGCCAGTCGCTGTCTCAATTGCTGGACATACCCGAGATTCTCTGGTGATGATTTAAAGGAGTAGGGGAATTGCGCCAGCAATCCGGCGAGTTTTTGATGATGGACCAGAGGCTCGATGGCCTGGATGAACCGCTCGAGTTCCGTTCGATCTATCTTGCGCTTGTGGGTGAGGTGTTGGTGGATTTTGATCCAGAATTGGAAGCGCGGCAGGTGCGCGGTTTTATTCACCCAGCCCTGGACCATTTTCTCAGACGGCAGCCGGTAAAATGTGGTGTTCACCTCGACGAAATCGAAATCTCGCGCCAGGAAGTCCAGGTGATTGAAATCCGCCGGTTTTTTTTCAGGATATACGGTACCGTTCCAGTCGGCGTAGCTCCATCCGGCGGTACCGTATAATAAAGACACTGTTATATTTCTAGTTCATCCAACAGTTTATCCTGGAGTTCCAGCATCTCTCCATCGTCTTCTTCGTGGTCGTAGCCCGCCAGGTGGAGGATGCCGTGAATCATCAATGTCAGAAGCTCCTCCTCGATGGATACTTCGTTTTCCTCCGCCTGCCGTTCGGCGATGGCGTAGCAAATAAAAATATCCCCGATATAGAAACCGCCGGGTAGTTTTTCATTCAATGGAAAGCTAAGGACATCGGTTGGATAATCCTTTTTCCTGTATGTGTTGTTCAGCTCCCTGGATTCTTCTTCGCCGCCGATTTTGACGGTGACGATGCCAGTTAATTTCAATTGTTTCAACACCCCGTTGAGCCGGGTAATGTAATACTGTTTTTTTAGTTTAATTTCTTCAGACTGAATCCTGATCATTGTCGTTGTTCTCTTTTTCCTTGAAATCGAATCCTGGGTAGGACACTCTCATATGATATATTGACGACAGCTTTTTGTAAAAACTATTGGCGATGATGTTCAACGCTTTGAATGTCAAACCGTCGCATTCGTCGAATTGGTTCTCTTCGATATTCGAGTTGATGATGTGCTGGATTACATTGCGGATCTCTTCATCTGTCGGGGAGGCCAGAGTCTTGGATGCCGCCTCCACCTGGTCCGCCAACATGATCACCCCGTTTTCGATGGTTTGGGGTTTCTTTCCCGGATAGCGGAACAGGGTGTCGTCGAATTCATCGGTATCGATGCTGGACATTTTCCTGGCCTTGTCATAGAAGAAGCGCACCAATTTTGAACCGTGGTGTTGGGATATGGAAGAGTAGACAATTTCCGGGAGTTTCAGCTTTTTGGCGCGATCGAGCCCTTCAGTCAGGTGGGTGATGATCATTTTCGCGCTGTCGCGGGGTTGAAGCCTGTCGTGGGGGGATTGGTATATCGTATGGTTCTCTGTAAAGAATTGGGGGTTGGAGATTTTTCCGATATCATGATACAGGGCCATGGCGGTGAGAAGCAAAGGAGAGAGCGATAGTTCTTGCGCCGCGGCTTCGGATAGCGACGCCACCATCTGGGAGTGGTGATAGGTCCCAGGCGCTTTCTCGAGCATCTCCCGGAATATCGGTAAATTCAAGTTTGCCAACTCGATGAGCTTCAAATCCGTCACCAATTGGAATACCACTTCCCACAGGGGGACGATAAAGCTGGCCAGGATGGCGGAGATAAAGGCCGAGAAGACACCGACGACCAGTCCGACGGCGATTTGCTGAAATATGAAGTCTGTTTCCGGCGGAGTGAATAAAAAGATTATGACAATATTCGCCGGTAATAGAAACGCGAGGGTGGCCTTCAAAATAGGAGAGCGTTTGAGTCGTTGGTAATACTCGATACCGTAGCTGACCGCCAGGTTGCTGATAAGCGAGTAGAGGACGATTTTAAAATTCCAACCGGTGATGATGCCGCTCATGATGGAATTGGCGAACGAATAGATGACCGCGCTCTGCAGGTCGAAAATAAAGGCGATGATCAGTGCGCCGACTCCGAACGGAATGGCGAAATAGATCATCATCATATCGATCTCGATGCCCACCGACCAGTTCTTTGTAATCAAAGGGAAGAGGAAGATGGAAATCCGGTAGACCATCGCGCTGATAGTCAGGGTAATACTGCTGATCAAGAATAATTTATCGCGGTTGAGGCCTCCCATCTGCCAGAGGCGGAAGGATTTCTGGAAGAAAAAAACCAGAAAGGCCATGATTACCAGGACCAAAATGAAGTCGGGGATTTTCTTTTTTTGTGTTTCCTCGTGTTGGGCCAGCAATTCGATGATTTTCAGGTCTTCCGATTTGACTTCGTCCCCTTTCCTTAAAATGACTTTTCCGGCTTTGAGTTTTATCAACACCGGGTTGATGCTGGACGCGGCGTTATTCTCCTCGTCCGCCGTCAGATTGGGAGAGTAAGATATATCCACTTCCAAAAATTCCATGAGAATCGGGGTCATCACTTTGGCGAGGGAACCGGAGATTTTTTGGTCCCGTAAAAAGGAGGTGACCCGGTCCTTGACCTCTTGCAAGTCATAGAGATCGTTCAGCCTGATTATTCTGGGCTGTCCCTCTTTGGATACCATTTTGATGGTATCCTCTTTGCTGGTGCGCGATCCCTCTTTGGCGGCCAGAATGTGCTTTTTCTGGATCTGGCCCAGAAATAATTTCAATTTCGCGATATCTAATTTCAATAATGAATTGGATCTTAAAATTGCCTCGATTTCTTTGTCCGGGATTTCCAGGTCGAATGTGGATTCCAAATGAGTGCGAATGTCCTCCAGTGTTTCGATATCGGACATATATTTTATCCGGGCTTCCCGCATAAACACGAACCATTCGTCGAGATTTTTCAAAGAGGCTTCTTGAAAGCGGCTTTCGGAGAAATGCTCATAGATAGGGATGACCTTTTCGATGGCTTCCCGTCTTTTTTCTTCAGTGCTTTGTTCGTCTTCGATTGTGGTGTCTTTTTTAATGATAATGTCTTCTTTGACAATATCGCCCTCGGTCAGCCCCTGGCTTTCGATCGATTTTTTCTCGGGGATGTGCAGGAAATAGGCGATGATCAGTATCAGGATAAAACTACCGACAATATTGATAAACGGAGTTTTCGCGTTTTTGCGTGGGGTAGTGTATTTTTTTAAAAAATTGAGTTCAAATTTCATTTTTCACTTTTCTCATAAGCCTCGATTATTTTTTTTACGAGACTGTGGCGGACGACATCTTTTTTGTTCAGATGGGTGATGGATATACCGCTGATATTGTTGAGCAACTTGATGGCGTTAAAAATACCGGATTTTTTAGGATCCGGGAGATCGATTTGCGATACGTCCGCGGTGATCACGACTTTCGAATTCTGACCGAATCGTGTCAAAAACATTTTCATCTGGGAATTCAGGGTATTCTGCCCTTCATCTAGAATGATGAACGCGTTGCTGATGGTGCGTCCCCTCATATAGGCCAACGGAGCGATTTCTATGACCTCTTTTTCCAGGAGGTCCGCGGTTTTTTCAAAGCCGATTAATTGATACAGGGCGTCGTACAACGGCCGGAAATAGGGGTTGACCTTTTGCTGGATGTCGCCGGGCAAAAAACC
>CAZBHS010000109.1:0-4067 GCA_964491915.1 uncultured Clostridia bacterium | reverse complement strand
ACGTGAAATTCACATCCACAGCGTTCATGGGAATCGGCTGACTGGAGATATCGAATTTCAATTTAATCCAACTATCACTGGGGATTGAAGTAATGGATCCCCCGGTTTCAGGATCGGGCAGCGGATCGGCAACTTGATAACGCGGCCGGTCAATAAGCGGTGCCGGAGCGTGCGGCATAAACGGATCCCCCGGACATGTCCGGTAACGAATCAACAACTTCACCTGACCATTCGTCATCTCCTCATCCGGCGTCGCATTGCGAGCCATCAAGGTAATCTCCTCAAATCCCCGTTCAGGATCCAACGTAAAGGCATACACCCCATCATCCTTAGCCTCCGCGCTAGGCTCCGCCGGATTATCCGCAGAGGGCAACGCGATCTCGATCTTCCCCCGGAAAAAATAATCCACCAACGCCGCCGCATACCCCACAGCCCGGGGAATCAACTTTTCAGCGTAGTCTTCAAAGCACATTTCGTCTCTGTAAAATGAGCGGTTGTAAGGAAACAAGTCCTCCAAATGATTTGGAATATGCATATCGCGAATTTCAGATTCTAAGTAAATGCAGGTTAGAAAATGGCCGATTTGCTCTCCATCCGCAACTTTGGAAACATATAGCACACGGTCGGTAAAACCATCCTCCGCAGTAATTTCCTGTGGTTGGAGAACGTCTTGAAGAAGTTCATTAACGTTGGTACTGGATATTTTGGGGAAAGGGAACTGGTGACGAGAGGGAGTTGATAACAAATATTCTGGAGCTGAATAGACTGTATCTTCAGAAAAGAAATTCGAATTCGTGTATTCGGACAATCCCCAATTGGTGTCAGTGGTGGGAGTAACTCCATATAAATATTGATCTGAATCCCAGAGTTTTGCTGTCTGAACATAGTCTTGACTGAAAAATGGATCGTTTAAATCAATTGTGGGGAATATTGGACTCAACGCGAAATTATCAATTATATCTCCATCTTTTTTTGATAGGCCGTCGGCCCAATTTTCAAATGTTGGAATGCCTCTCCATGTTCCATCTGGATGCCCATCATTTCTCACATGCTCCGGCACAGCCATATCCTCAATTAAATGCATTTGGTGCCCTAACCCTGTGAACATGGAGATAAAACTATAATTACGCCACTCATTGGAACCATTGCTATCTGTGGGGGTCGTCAGAGCACTATAATAAGCTCTGCGAATTTGTTTCCAGGAATTGTCCCCACCCGGGTATTCTGCTTGATTATTTTCACCGAGGTTTTGGGACCACAGAATGGAAGAATCACCTGTCGCATGAAAAAGAATTCTTCTATAAAATATTAGCACCCAATCATCTAGACCTGAAAAAGCATAAGATTTCAAAGGATTATGGAAATGGTTGTCATACCGGCGGTTAACCGGTGCACCTACTTTGGGAATATAGTCGCTCATATCTTCTCGGACTGCTCCAGACCTCATCCAACTCATAACAGTTTGGTTGTTGGCTAGTGAAAGCCAGGAAAGAAACGGCAAGCTCAAAGTTTCATTTTAAAGTCCCTTATCGAGGTTCAATTGAAACATCAAATTTCCAAGATGTAATTGAGTGTTTTCTGCCGCTCGTCGGGTGAGCCTCATATGAGTGTGATCCCACCATCCTGTTACTTGAAATGAGCATAAAATTATCACTGCTATAAAGAGAACCAGATGTTTTCTATGCGTTTTCATGCTAAAATTTCTCCTTTTTTTGTTTCTCCGTCGCCTCGATCGCAATTTGCAGGTTGATTGGGGTTGATATTATCATTACCAACACCGCGAATGTGGCCAGCATAACTCCGTAAGATACATGGTCATATCTTTTGAGTTGGTACAGAGTAACGTAATCAGGCATTATCTGAAATTGAAGTAAAGCATATATGCAAAAACTCCAGATTCCCCAGAAAATGGCTAGAATTACAGAAATCCACCTCTTATTTCTTATTACAGATGCCATCATTAATCGCCTTGATATTAATATTACTGTCAAAGCCGCAATCAATATTGGGACAGCCGGGAAACCGTAGAAGAAATTTTTGTAAGAACTGGCGAGAAGGCAGGATAGTATAGTCAGTGCTGTGAGCCATGAGGCCTTTGAATATATGATTTTTTTGCAATTCTCTTTGAATGAAGCGATTAATGCGTAGAGCAGAACTCCAATCCCGAAAAGAATTCCGAGACTGGCAATTATTATCATAGCCCATTCTATCGGATATAGTTTAACCATTTTTTTGTCCTTATTTTATTCATTTTTACTTCCTTAAAACCTGAAAATCTTCCAGAGGCCGTCTGTGTCCACCGCAAAATAGATGTAATAGGTGATGGTCTGCGCAGCGCCCTGGATGATCTGTTCTCTGTAGATTCTGTATTTGGCCTGGTAGGGGGAATAAACGACCGGGGAAATCTCTCCCATTCCCTGAACTACCGCTGGCAAGGCGTCTTTTACAGCATCGAATATGCCGAGATACTTCTCCCTGGTTTCAAGAGCGAAATAATTGGAGGCTCCGGCGGCGTCTCCCTGGGCTAACGCCACTTTCATTCCATTCCATTTATCCCGCAACACAGCGTCCAATTCCGGTTGGTTCCATACCTTCACTCCAACCGTATCGGTAAAGGTTTGGCCTTCGTAAGTGACGTAGACGGTGAAGGTGTAGATACCTCCGCCAGTGAGTCTCACCTTGAAGGAGGCAGGCTCGGTAGGAGTCAGAAATTCCACTTGCCCGGTCGAAGAGTAGGATATTTGCGCGCCGGGAAATTCAAAGGAGGAGTTGATCTTCAAATCCAATTCCAATGGCGAGATTCCCGTTGCCGGATCAGCTTGCAGAGAAATATAATGACTGCCCGGTTGGCCGGTTACATTGATGGACGTTACGGCTGAAAAATTGTCCTTATCCATCGCTTGAGCTTGAATTGTGGTGGCCCCTTCCTGCACCGGAACATTGTAAGCGGTGAATTGATGGCCGTCGATGATGGCGCTGTCGGCAAAGGTGGATGTCCACGATAAAGTGGTGGATTGACCCAATACAATATTGGCGGGCGTTGCGTTCAAACTGACCGACGGCCCGGCGGTTCCACCTAAAATCGTTACAGTGATATAACTGACGGGCTTGCTGTCCAATGTGACGGCAATGGTGTTCTGGGATTGCAGATTCACCTGTTTTTCAATCAGCTCCACATTCTTGTTAAAATCTTCCGGTCCCACCATTTGAACGCCGTTCAGTAATATAGTGGCGCTGGCCACCCGTGTGGCGGAAGCTGTATCCCCGTTGCGAACCCGCAACAAGAGACCTTCCTCCGGGGCGCTACCAAAAGTATCCTGCTGGACCACCGGTTTCCCGGTTTCCCTGATATACTGACGGGGCCGAACACTGTATCGCTTTGCCCCCAGATGGGAAAAGTCAAGCTAATAAGTAGTAAAATCCCTATAATTCGGTAAAAATTCACGAGCTTCATTCGAAATCACCTCATTTATCTATAGTATTATTGTTCCTGGCGGATGGAATAGCTGCGAATATTCTAACATAATAGAGGTTTTTTTATAGAAATTTATTTAGAAAATAATTTTTTTATTGCAGGCGATATAGCCATTTTCGCTAGTGTTTCCATACCCCGTGGGTTTTGGAGTTACGAGGCGCGCCATGCTCGATGGCCTGACCTCCCATAAGCAATGATTTTTTCTTCATATCCACTCTGCTTTCCGATATGATCAGTTGGTCGGCGGAGCATTGGGCTCCATCCGGCACATCGATATTTTCGTAATGGTAAAGGGAGTGAAAATATGTACCCCGGAAATTGGAATATCCGGATATCCAATAGGTGTAAAAATCCCCCGGATATTGCTCCGAATTCCACTCCAGTTTATTGACCGCCGGTTCCATTGCCACCACTCCCTGGGGATACCAGTTGAAGCAGGTGTCGGGCGACACTGTGCTGACGGATGTGGTTTGCAAACTCAACAGGCATGGAGCCGGCGGTTCGTCGCCGATGACATAGATCTCCATGCTTTGGCCCGGCATCAACTCATACGCCGGAGAAAACTGGTGATTGAAATTCGTGTCTGTCGCCA
>CAZBHS010000108.1:0-4367 GCA_964491915.1 uncultured Clostridia bacterium | reverse complement strand
TATAAAATCTTCCGAGAACAGAAGAGCACTATAGTTCAAATACCCTGTGTACCCTTCCCCCTCTTGCCTGAGTAGCAGATTGACATCATATTTCCCGAATCCGGAATTCGTCTCGATCATAACGAACTCTACCCCTCCCACAACCGGTAACGCCGGAGAAGCGGATTCAACATTGAACAGCACATCGAACAAGGCGGTCCGACTCATATCGATATCAGGTTTAAGTTCCACCACCAATTTATCGAAGGGCAAATCCTGATGTTTTCGAGCATCCGCCACAGTCCGTTCCAATTGCGTGAGAAAATCGCTGAACGAAAGCTCCGGGTCCAGGTAACTTCGTAACACAAGCAGGTTGGCCAGAGGCCCAACCAATCCACGGACGTCCGGTTGCCGCCGGTATGCGGTTGTCGTCCCCACCACGATCTCAGTATGGCCACAATAGCGCGAAAGTAACAATTTGAAAATCCCAAGCAGAAGAAGAAAATCTTCTTTGCCCGACCAGATGGTTCGTGCTTTAGCCAAAAGATCCCCCGGCAGATCAAACGTGAACAACGCTTCATCATACACATGGATCGATTCCCTGGGAAAATCCACCGGAATTTCGAGCGCTTGCAACTTCCCTTTCAGCTTCCTCTTCCAGTGAAGGAGGGCCGACTCCACCACCTGCCCAGGCAACTGACGCTGCCACTGGGAAAAATCGGCATATTGTAATGTCATTGGGTTCAGCGCCGGTTCCTCCCCAATAGACAACGCCTGGTAGATCCTTATCGTTTCGGACGCGATAATCTCCATAGACACCCGATCGGCGATAATATGGTGAACCCACATCACCAGCAAATGACGCCGGGATTCCAGACGAACCAGGGAAGCGTCAAACAAATGATCTTCGCCCATGACAAAGTTTCGTCCGACTTCCCTTTTGACCAAGCCCAACCAATGAATGTCGCCGGACTGGGCCTCATGCTCCTGGAGTTCGGAAATTTGAATTTTGACCGGAACATCCGAGTCAATCACCTGAACCGGTTTTTCCTCTTTTGTCGCAACGATAGTTCTCAATGCTTCATGGCGGTTAACCAGACGTTGCAAACTCTGTTGCAACAAACTATGATCAATATCTCCCTTGATTTCTATCAGAAGGGGGATATTGTGATATACCGGTGGATGAGGGTAGACATTTCCGGATTCAAACCGGTCGATAAACCACAAACGTTCTTGATGATACGATGCTTGAAACTCCATTTAGTTCATTCTCCTATAAACTTAAGATAATATTTCCGTTACCAACCTGCTATTTAGAATTTCGCTAATTTTTTCAATCGCCGGAGAGGCCAACATGGCGAAATGATCCCCCTGAATCGGGAAATCTTCGATGGTTCCGGCGACAAACGGTTGCCAATCTTGACTATAATTTCCTTTTGATTCCTCGGCGGAAAAGGATATCACAGTGCAATTCAACATCCCATCCGGCTGGAACCGGGAGCGGACTGAAGACAAGCTGCGCCCAAGGTTTAGATAATACAGCAAATCCCGGCTACTCAAGCCTTCGATACCACGGGCCAGACCCAGGCCGAATTCTTCCACGATTTTGATAAGCGACTGTTTCGGGACATCCCATTCCCCAGCGGTAATGTTTTTTTCCACCAGTTCCCACACGTCCCGGACCGAACGCGGCCTCAGACCCAGCGACCGGATCATCTCCTCGGGAACATAGGAGGCTAAAAACGCCAGTTCACCTTCGAGAGTGAACTGGGTTTCAGGGCGGACCATATAACGTCCCGGTCCCGGAGCGTCGATCAACGCCAATAAAGAAACCGCTTCACCGCTTTTTTCCAACTCACGGGCAACCGCCATCGATATCGCACCTCCCAGAGAAAAACCGCATAACCGGTACGGGCCGGAGGGCTGAATAGACTTGATGGAAGAGATATAACGGGCGACCAGATCGTTCATCCGCCAATCAACCGGAGCGACTCCATCCAATCTCGGAGCCCGGATTCCCCAGCAAGGCACATCATGACCGATCTGCCGGCACAATGAAAGATAACCTTCCACCTCGCCGCTGCCATCATGCGGGAAAAACAGCGGCCTGCTATCGGACATGCCGGTGGCGAGCGATACCAGCATCCGGTCTTGCCCGGAATAGAACGCGTCCGTTTCGACTCGATCTCTTATATAGTGTCCAATAGAACGAATGGTCGGGGACCTGAAAATTTCCGCCAGCGGCAGTGTCACCCCAAACGACTCGCCCACCCGGAACGCCATGATGGTGGCTTTGAGCGAATGGCCACCCAGAGAGAAAAAGTCGTTGGTAATCCCGATTTCCTCTGCCGAGACCCCCAGCGTCTCAGACCAGATCCAAACCAATTGCCGTTCCACTTCGTTTGCCGGCGGCACAAGCGCTTCATCCAATTCTAACGGCGGCGACGGTAATGCCCGCCGGTCCACTTTTCCACCCGCGGTAAGAGGCAGTTCAGGTAATAAAACAAACAAGGAAGGAATCATATAACCGGGGAGTAACAAAGATAAAAAGCCCTTCACCTCATCCGTATTTATCGGATCACTTATGGCGCACCAGGCGCACAGAACCCTCTCGCCGCTCCGGCTCGTCACAGGCATCACCGCTGCCCGCCGAATGGCCGGATGGGCAATAAGTCGATGCTCGATCTCCCCCGGCTCCACTCTAAAACCACGAATTTTGAGCTGCGAATCCATCCTCCCTAAAAACTCCACAGTTCCATCTTCCATCCAACGGCAGCGATCCCCGCTTCTGTACATCCGACCGTGATTGAAGGGATCGGGAACAAACCTCTCGGCAGTCAATTCAGGCCGGTTCAGATAGCCCCGGCTCACACCGGCGCCGGCGATATACAATTCCCCGGGTACGCCTATGGGGCAGAGCTGAAGATGGCGGTCCAAAATATAACTGCGAGTATTGGCCACCGGCGAACCGATGCGCACAATCCCGCCGTCACATTCCCAGCACAACGCATCGACAGTGGTCTCGCTGGGACCGTAAATATTGAACAATTTATAGCCTTTTGATAGTAATAAGCGCATCGTGCCGGCATCCAGAGCTTCGGCGCCGCAAACCACCGTTTTTAAGCAACCAATTTTTTTGGTTTCACCCAATAATTCCCTCAATAAGGAGGGGACAAAATCCAATATTGTGATACGTTCATGATAGATATAACGACGCAATTCCCCTAAATTTTGCAACAGCTCGATATCCGCAAGTACCTGCGACGCTCCCGACAGCAGACATCCAAACACCTGGTCCACACTGGCATCAAAGGAATAATCCGCCAGCAACAATAACCGGGCGCTTTTATCTAACCGGAAACGGTCAATATACCCATTGACAACATTGACAGCGCTGCTATGCTCCACCACCACTCCCTTGGGATTGCCGGTTGTCCCGGATGTATAAATAACATAGGCCGGCCCGTCGGCTGCCACAAGGGGAAAACGATCACTATCATGAACCGGTTGGCTATCGACACCTTCAAGAAAACACGTGACGAAAGAACCATCGCCTCCAGGCGGGAGTCGCGCCTCATCCAATACGCTCCGGTTGCATAAGAGCACCCTGCAACCACTATCCCTCAAGATGAATCCAATCCTACCCAAAGGAGCCGCGGGATCAATAGGAAGATAGCCTGCCCCCGCCTTTAAAATCCCCAGCATCCCCACAATCATCTCAAGCGAACGGTTCGCCATAAGGCCGACGATACTTCCCCCGTCCACTCCGGCAACCAATAATCGCAAAGCCATACCCTGGACCAAAACCGACAATTCCCCAAACGAGACATGCCGGTGGCCAAAAACCAGAGCAATGGCGTCCGGCGCACGGTCAACTTGCTTCTCAAAGGCAGCCACTAGATTCTCCGCTTCCGGCCACTCTTTAAATTCCCGGTTAAACGCATCGATAATCTGCCGACGACCCTCATTGTCCAATAATTGGATGTGGTCGATGGACATGAGAGTGTTCTCGGTCAAAGCATTGATGATGTGCTTCAGATAACGGATAAAACGGTCGATGGTACTGCTTTTGAAAATAGTCCGTTGGTACTGGACATAAACAGCCAGAGTTTCCTTCGCCTCGGTCACAGTGACACACAAATCGAACACAGCGTTACTATCACGATGAACCATCTCTTTTCCCACCTCCGTTTCCGCACTCCCCCGTTCAAGCGCCTCCTGGTTTAGAAGATTGAGCATCACGTCGAAGAGGGGATTTCGTCCGGTATCACGGGATACCGGGAGCTTGTCCACCAACTCTTCGAACGGGTATTCCTGGTTCTCAAAGGCTGCGAGCGTCCCCTCTCTCACCTCCCCGACAAAGTCTGCCAGAGTTCTTTCTCCCGACG
>CAZBHS010000107.1:0-4504 GCA_964491915.1 uncultured Clostridia bacterium | reverse complement strand
ATGGGATTGATACTATCGTTTACCTGGAGTGTGAAGGTGTGGGTACCGAGGGCCAATCCCAGACTGCCCAGGCTCAGGGGACATTCTCCGTTTTCCACAATTGTCCAATCCAGCAAGATGGCTTCGCCTTCTGTCCAGCGGTACTGGAGGCTATCCTCCACATCCTCGCCTTCGATATCGACATCCTCGCCCGCATCCACAACCGGCTCCGAATTGACACCGGTATACAATTCCAGTATCTCATCATTCGTCAACGCCCGGCTATAGAGCCGTATCTCGTCCAGGCGATGGGACGGTAAAAATAGGGGACAGGCACGGTCGGTTTCCCGCGACGACATCTCCCTCATGATCATAAAAATAGACTAAAAATAACCGGCGGGCAGACTAAAAAACTGCCCGCCAAAACTAACTAGAACCAGGCATCCATTTTAGAGTCCATCCGGTACTGCAAACCCGGATCCGGATGACACTCTTCCCAGCACATCACCTCGCAAACGCCCCGGGCAACCCGTTCGATAAAATCCCGTTTCTGCCTACTACCACTTCTGTCGGTCAATTTCTTTAACATTTAGTCCTCCTCGACAATCATATAGTTTCCCCCCAATCATACCCTCCAACAAAAAAAAACACAAACACGTATCCCCCCCAAGCAGATAAAATGGATAAAAAAATGCGGCTCAACTAAAAAGAGTTTTTTATTTCTGAATCAAAGAAAAAGATCAAGCGGCGCCCCACCACCAGCCTGGGATTTTTTTTATAGTATGTGAAAGACGTAGAGGCAAAATAAATCAACCTCTACGCCTATTCCCTCAGTCAAATTTTCTCATTACCACTCATAACAATCGATACAATTCTGATAACTAGTTATGAATCTCCCTACACCACCAGACTCACACCAAAAAGTAAAGTATGTATAACATGTATGGTCCATACAGGTGCCCTTGGGATCAGCAACAGTCTGCTGGCATAAGCCTCTACCACTATCGCGGCAATAAATGGTGCAAATATTCCACATGTCGCTATAACTGCGACATAAACACTGGTCGTCCGGTAGCGTCAAAGCAGAGTCAACCAATAGAATTCCAACAACAATAAAACATCCCAATAGAGCAATTAAACCTAATTTCTTCTTCATCTATTCCTCCTCTTTATAGATTTCAATAACCTCCTCCCTGGTTTTTTTTGCATAAAAAAAGTTATTTTTTTTGGCCCAGATTAATATCGCCCCAGGTGTTTTGTCGTAATCAATATAAAGCGTCTTTTTCAATTCACCATTCAAACTCATTTGATAGAGCAAGCTGCGATTTGTCATTTTGTTTCTTGTTTGCGAGAGGTAGTATACTCCACTTAAATCTCCATCAGGAACAATTCTATCGAAGAACGGAATTATAAACTTTTTCTCTTTACTAAATTTTTTAATATCTTTTTTATACTCGGCGAGTCGGTCTTTTGGCAGAATACGATAATTCCCGACAATTTTCCCACCACTAACATTCAACATAGTGGAAGAATTTGAAAAATAGAGCGAGAGTCTCCCAGGATCCAAAAATGAACTCTTAAAAAAGACCCTATAATCATGCTGGTCCAAATTTCTACTTGAAAATAGAACTGAATAAACATCTTTCGCCTTTACCGAAATTTTGAAGATTGTTTCTCCCTCTTGACTCTTAGCCTTAATTTCACGATCATTTCCGGAAAAAAAGTACAACTGTCCCTTTCCATCTACAACAGGTTTCCCAAAGAGCATTTCAGGAGTTTGATAATCGGTGATATAATTTCCTTTAAGGTCAAATACAATAATTTTGAGAGCCGACACATCATTGCAATACAGTTTTTTGTCAGGCCCGACATGTATATAGACTGGAGAATTTGGATTCTTTAGAAATTCTCCAGGCCCCTGTCCATCCCGACCGATCATACGCACAAACTTTAGTTTTTTATCCAACTGGATTATTTTATGCTGACCACGGTCAAACACATAAAGGTTCCCCTCGTTGTCAAAAGTAAGGGAGACTGGTTTATAGATAAAAACTTCGGGAGTTATTTCCGGCCCAATCGTACTGACCTCCTTTAACTGAACATACGTCTCCGTCATGTTGGATTTCGGATCAGCATCTAAATACGTCTTTGATACAATAAATTCTGAATAGATTATATTACACAAAAAAAATGCGTACACAAAAAAAACAAATATTCTCTTCATCCTTTCATCTCCTTTAATTCTTCGGTTCTCGAATTCTTTTAATCATTTCCCCAGTATCCTCCGCTTCCAATAGCCCCATCACCACGAAGGCCGGCTGACTATTGCGTATAAGTACAGTTAACGGTTGGTTTGATTTGATTTTCCAGGCCTTGACAAACAAATCCAGTTCGTCCGGTACAAAGATATCGAAGAAAAGCGTAGCTTCTTTTGAGAAATTATACGCCTCACTCAAATCATTCAAGACAATCCCGTAAATCTTTACCTTTTTACTAAGAATTTGAGCCATTTTATTCCAAAATACTAGATTTTTGTTGCATGGAGTACATGGACGGGAAAACACAAAGACAAGCGAATTCTCCTGTGTTTTCAAGTCCTCGAGAGTCACACGCGATTCATCGACCCCAGTCAAATCAAAGTAATCAATCGTTTTTTCCGTTGTAATATACGGAATCTTTTCCACTAAACCTCGATTCGCAGACATACATCGCCAAAGGGTAAAGCTCATTAGGATTGAGATAATAAAAAGTACAATCGACAATACAACAAAAAAACGCAATTTAGTCATACAGTTTCCTCTTTTTGGGATTTTATACAAATTCATCAATTGTCGTCAGGCGCATTCCTCACATAGCAATCGGAATCTCCCAACTTTTTATCACACTTGGTTACAGACAAAGATTATATCAGGGACAAAATTGCAACGCAACAAAATAAATTATTTCTTTCATCAATACCAAAAACCAAGGGAAAACAGGGGACAGGCACGGTCTAAGCGCTAATTTTTTCTCTTGTCGTGGGGGGCGATGATTTCGAGGGTCGAGGAGCTTTGATTGCCCGATTCGTCTTCGGCGGTTATGGTGATGGTGTATGTTCTGACACTGCATTTGGGAGAGCATTCGGCCCTGAGGGAGAGATCGATTGTGCCGGCCTCCTGGTCGATCATGGGGAGCGTCCAGTCGGGAGATAGATCGTTGGGCCACAAGTCGCTGGATGGTTCACTGCTGGAGATGATTGCCGACAATGTGACTGTCCCGCCGCTATTGTCGCATGCGTTGGCGGTGATGGCGATGGGGATCATCTCTTTGTTCTGCGGCCAGAGGATTGATTTGTAGGCTACCGGCGCCAGAGTCGGGGCTTCGGAGTCTGTGATGTTGGCGATGATGTTTTTGCTCTGGATGGGATTGATACTATCGTTTACCTGGAGTGTGAAGGTGTGGGTACCGAGGGCCAGGTCGCTTACGATTACATTCGGCAGTGCAACCGGAACGTTTCCGGCGATCGTCTGAATTTCGCCGATATCGATTTGTTCGTCGCCATGAAGCCATTTGTAGTAGAGACGATCCCCGTCATAATCGGAGACTTCGCCGCCAAGGGTTACCGGCGAGTTAATCTGGTAAACGCCGCCGCCGGATGGCGCGAGATTGGGGGCTGAATTTTCTATCGTCACCATCATGAGGTCCGGGACAGTGTGATGGCCGTCTGTAACTTCGAGTGTGAAGGTGTGGGAGCCGATTCCCAATCCCAGACTGCCCAGGCTCAGAGGGCATTCTCCGTTTTCCACAATTGTCCAATCCAGCAAGATAGTATCGCCCTCTAGCCAGCGGTATTGGAGGCTATCCTCCACATCCTCGTCAGTCGCGCTGCCAATGATGACTGCGCTCGACACATCCTCGCCTTCGATATCGACATCCTCGCCCGCATCCACAACCGGCTCCGAATTGACACCGGTATACAATTCCAGTATCTCATCATTCGTCAACGCCCGGCTATAGAGCCGTATCTCGTCCAGGCGATGGGACGGAGACACAAATCTTGTGGCTCCGTTTCTGGCGGTAATGTAATCGTATGAGCCAAGAAATGATTTTGTCGGATAGACTGCGCCGATCGAAAGGGCTCCGGCCGAGACCACGTGAGCATCATAATAAAGTTTTACCGCTTGCATTTGCCTATCGACAACTCCCACCAAATGATGCCACTTGCCATAAAAATCTTCAGGATCGGGGGCGTAAAAAATGTGGTCGCTTACATAATTGCCATGAATGGCGAATTCGATTCGCAATTCATCAAAGCGATATGCCGCCTTCAAAATGTAAGCGTTTTCACAATCTCCTCGTTGTGCGGTCAATAATGAAGCTTTATAATCCATCCAAAACTCATCTTTCGAGGCGACGTAAACCCAGCCTGAAACTGTCAAGGAGCTGTCGCCCGACGCCCAGACTGGATAAGAAATTCTGAAGTCTTCGGTCCCCGGAAGTTTTACCGCCCCGCCCTTGATTCCCGGGATGTAGGTGACGACGCCGT
>CAZBHS010000106.1:824-4515 GCA_964491915.1 uncultured Clostridia bacterium | reverse complement strand
AATCTATCCACCTTATTTTTTGTCGATTTTTGTCTAGACAATGGGGGCCACTTTACTTAGAAAGCCGTCGTCGTTATATTTATATGAACTTCTCAACCAATTCGACGTGAATATCAATTACATTTTAGGCGGAAAGGGTCCTATGTTTGTGCTTCCAATCCTTTCAACCTCCGATTTCGGGCCGGATCAAGAGAATATAGAGACTCTATTAGACAATATGAAACATTCAGATCTAGTCCGCCACGCAATCTTGAAATTTTTCCTGGAATACAGAGCCGACAATAGCAACTATTTCGAAAACATTCGACTAAAAAAAGAACCAAGAGGTGATCCATGAAGGACTATGAGAAATCAAAAGAATTCTTGCAGAAGAAATTCGACGAATTTTTGAATATACCGGCATGCAGAGATTATTTAGATTTAATCGCCAGAAATATGCAAAAAACATTTCAACCTCATATCAAAATGCACAAGAACCTGAAACAATCGTTCAGAGAATTGGCCTACGGTGAAATGGAAGTGTATGAAGAAGAGGATACTAATAGATCTTCCACCTTTCGCTTCGACTTGCGCCAGCGTCTCTCTGGCCATTGGATTCTGGAAGACATCGAGCCGGCCTTGCCGCCGGACATCGTCCAACAGGAGCTTATTTCCAACGCCCTGGTTCTCACCCTCGCAAAATTCCCCATTAATCCCGACACGATCGAGACGGTGGACGGTTATTTTGATACTTCCAGTGGTAAGAGGCGCTATCATGTCCAGTTCACCCGTTATGAATTAGATTATATCATGGGAGCGATTCGGGTGGGGCTTGACGCGCGGGAATCGGAAATTGAGGGGGAAGAGCCTGAACTCGAAGCAGAGACCGAGGAGCCAAACGTCTTGAGACTCCCCGCCACTGACCGGAAAAATGAGTTTAAGCGACGGTGCGATCAGGAGAATTACGATAAAATGATAGTCTGCATGATGGGATCGGACGAAGTCAAAGAGGCGATGTTCAATTACTTCTTCAACTTTATCCAACCCCTCGAGGGGATCGAGTTGCTGTGATCACCTCATTGATACATCGCTAAAATCGACCGGCACGATACTGAAGTTGATCTTCCCGGGCAACTCCTCTTTTTGCGAGGGAATGAAAGGGAAATACATTTCCACGCCCAGGTAAACGAGCCGTTTCCCAGAATCTCTCATTTCCACCAGGACATCCATGATCGACCGCTCGAAACGCCGTCGGGATCCTTCGAAAAAATCGTTGACGACAATCGTCTCTTTCCTCTGAGCCTCGGCCAACATGATCGCCGCGTAGATCAGTTTGAATTCTTCACCGGTCACGGCATCCCGTTTGCGGAATTTCAAATAGTCATAATCTTTAAATCCGATCCTTTTGATCATTTGATGGACCGACTCAACATCCTTGATCCCACGAATCTTGCAGAGATACGGGACAATCAAGCCCGCCGGCATGTCCGGATCGATATCCTCCACTTCCATATGATCAAATGCTTGAAGCGAAGGCTCTTCAGCCAATTGGCGGAATAATCGTTCTCTATGCATTTCACTTCGCATCAGCACAAAATACGATTCTTCCTTCCTCAATACATAGAGTGGAAAGTCCTCCATCTCAGATTCAGCGATCTTTTTGTTCCGTTTTTTAAACAACAGGAGCACTGCCAGGGAGAAAAAAGCCAGGGCATACAAAAAGGTCGCCGATAGCCCCATCCAATAATTGTCCGGCAGTCTGCTCTCCGCCTTAAAGATATTTTCACCGTCTTTGATGAAGGATTCAATCTTTTTATCTTTGGAGAAGAATTTCTTTTCATAGAAGAATTCCATGAACTCATACCTGACTTTCTCAATGTAATCGACAAAATCCAGATAGGAATAATAACTGTTCCCCGAGACCGTATCGCTCATATAATCGAAAAACAGAGACGGGACAAAGGCGTTCAAAGATTGGTAATCAGCGAGAATTTGCCTCATTTTGTCATGATTGCCGAATTCGGTGTCCAAATTGGTCTTGTAAACATCGCTGAAATAAATCCCCACCAATTCTCTAATCAGTTTATCTCTGGCTTCCCGGTCGCCTTTTTCCAAACTCAAGATCCGGTCTTTGGCCACCTCATCGAAATCCAGCAATGTGGTGAACTTCTTGATGTTGATTTCCTCTTCCGAGTTAAGGGCGTTGGCCTTTGAAGAGAGATATTTGGTGGCAAATGACGGAATCAAGATCACAAACACGATCCAGAAGAAAAAAACCAAAACCACTCCAGTCTTCCGCCGCTTAATGGTCAGCACGGAGATTAGAAGCCCGGCAGTATAAAAGAAGAGAAACACAATCAGAGAAAACACGGCGAAATACAGAAAATTAGTCTTCTCCGTCCCAGACAGCCGCACTCCCAAAATGTAAGAAACCCCATAGAATAAAGCAAAAAACAGACCCGCGATGATTTCAACCAACAGAATTCTAGAAAGCTGAGAGAGTAGCAATTTGCTCTTGCTGATAAAAAAGCCCGCGCTTTTTTCGGTTTTAATTGCAATCAATCCCAAATAAAGGAAAAACAGACTACCGAAAAAAAGAACCGCCCCATAAAAGCCTTTAATGAGAGTATTGTCCAGAAATAGCGATTTCCCCTTTTGGGGGATTGTGATTCTCATTATTTCATAATTATTGACATTCGTTTGAAGCGGAGTCTGAATCCATGAACTTTCCGAAAAACTGGCCATTTGAGAAGGTTCCAGTAAAACTCTAAAACCAAGAGCTCCATACATGTCGATTGATGGAAATCTTTCTATTTTAAGGGATTCGAAATGAGAGAAACTATTTTTTTCAGATAGAAATCGTTGATATTGAGAAAAGCCTGATAAAAGAAAATATAGAAGTACTAATAAGAGAAGAAAGAAAGCACAGATTGTATATTTGCTAATAATTCGTCGAGTTTCTAAAGCAATCATCTGTTTAAAACCTTTGCAATTATTCTATTCGCTACAGTTGCCAAGCACTGTCCGGCCCATTACGCTCGCGTAATTTCCGAATAAGCTAGTTTCAGAATATTGCTGCATCAGCTTCCATATATCGGGAAGAATCGGTCTTGTTCCAGCTTTTAATTGTTCCTTGATAATTGCCTGAGTGGCAAGAATATCATCGATATCATCGACGCATTTCTGATAGATTCCAATAATGTTAAACTCGGATAAATAGCCTTTTACTTTTTGAGCGATTTCTTTGTTGAAGTGACTAAAACTTCCGTAACCATCATAATCAAAGGATTTGAACATCGGAGCCTTTTTGGCATTGTAACCAATCCTTTTAGCAATCTTGATTGTATCAGAGTATTTGATCTTTGCAGTTTCCAATTCCATAATCGCGTTCTCGACATGCTCAAGCGATACTGCAACATTAAAAGCCTCTAGTGCTGACTTTTCATATTCATAAAGCAGTGAATCGACATAAATTTTGGATTTTAGAAAATGAATCGAGCCGCTTATCACACTTTCCGATAAAATGGTTTTTTCAGGATGCTCTGAAAAACTACACTCCAGGTCATTTACTACTGTAAAAGAATGCAATGCGTCAAAATGTCCTGATACAAAAATCACTACGCTTAAAAGAATGATCACCAATATACCTTTTTTCATCGTTTCCTCCATTTTTCCTTTATTAATTATCGTTGCAGTTACCGAGAACCGTTCT
>CAZBHS010000106.1:0-814 GCA_964491915.1 uncultured Clostridia bacterium | reverse complement strand
GCATAATTTCCAAACAAACAGGTTTCGCAATACTGCTGCATAATCTTCCAGATGTCAGGAAGATTTGGCGTAGCTCCTGCCTTGAGCTGCTCTTTTATTAGAGCTTGAGTAACCTGAATATCCTCAATATCATCGACACATTTTTGATACACCCCGATGACATCAAAGTTCGAAAGATAGTTTATTACTTTCTGAGAAATCTCGTGATTATATTTATTATAGTTCCTATATCCTTCATAGTCGAAAGACTTAAACATATTGGATTTCTTTTGATTGTAACCAATACGTTGGGCAATTTTGATAGTTTCAGCGTATTTGGTTTTAGCGATTTCCAGCTCGCTGATCGCTTTTTCTAGGTGATCCAATGAAACAGCAACATCGAAAGGTTCCAAAGCCGATTTTTCGAATTCGTACAATAAGGAATCCACATAAATCTTTGCTTTCAAGAAATGAATGGAGCCTGTGATAACACTTTCTGAAAGTAATGTTTTTTCGGGATGCTCGGAAAAGCTACATTCCAGGTCATTGCAATAAGAAAAGCCAAATAGTAGACAATGCTGACCGGATAACATTAGTATCACGCCAACAAGAACTGTTACCAATATACCTTTTTTCATCGTTTCCTCCAAAAATGAGTTAGCTTCGGTTTCTATCCTCTGGACATAGGTGAGTTCTAATGGAACAAAGAGCATGAAATGACAAGTAGGGAATCACCGCACTTGACCTCCAATATAGTTCCTGGTTTCTTGTTTCACCTTTAAAAGTCACTACGAATTTTTAGTATATCATAGGGACAAAAAAGTTTCAATTTTTT
>CAZBHS010000105.1:0-4761 GCA_964491915.1 uncultured Clostridia bacterium | reverse complement strand
CCCCCTTCGCCCCCACAAACCAACAAACCACCATCACTCAAAAAAATCTCCGCCTAACCTACCAAAACGACCCCGCCCTCCCAGGCTTCCATCAAGTTTTGCGAAAACGCGATTATGGTCTGGATGAAAACTACGAGTACAATAACAAAAACTATGTCGCTTCTGTTACAGATGGCATCCGTTCCCGCACGATCACCTACCAGTACGACGCCAACGGCAATCTCATCAAAATAGTCTATCCCGACGGCAAGCAAACCCAGATGACCTACGACACCCAAAACTTCCTGAAAGAAACCATCAACAACGACGGCAGCAAATCCTCAGTCACCCGCAACAACCGCGGCGAAATTATTTCCACTACCGACGAGGAAAATCGAACTAACACTCTTCAGCGCGATACCATGGGCCGCATTCTCAAAGAAACCAGCCCCTCAGGAAGGACTGTCCGCTACGAATGGGGCAATAACGGCTGCGTCTCCTGTGGGGACTCCACCAAGTTGACAAAAATTATAGACTCTGGTAATAAAGAGTGGGAGTTCAAATACGACACAATGGGCAATCCAATCACCATGATCTACCCTGACGGCTCAAAACTATACCAGACCTTCAACCTCTCCGGTCAATTGATTTCTCTCACCAACAGGCGCGGCCAAACCACCCGCTTTTCATACGACTCTGAAGGCCGTCTCACCAAGAAAACAACCCCCGAAGGCATTACTACCTTCCATTACGACTCCAAGAACAGACTAATCTCTCTCCAGGCTTCCGACCATCACTACACCTACCGCTACGGCGTCACATCCGACTGGAAAACTCTGGTGGAAGAGCGCAATCAAACAACCAACCTATGGACCCAAAGCCTCATCAACCAATGGGGTCTCCCTTCAGACTGGATCGACAATTTCCAATGGCACAAAATGTATGTCTACAACTTCACCTCCTCCACCGGAACCCCTATAGGCCCCACGCCCCAGGAAGTCCTCTACTACAAACAGAACTACGGCACCCCATACCGCGTCAAATACACGTACAACAACGCTATGCAATTGGAACACAAAATCAACTCCATCTTCCAATCCGACCAATCCTTCGGCTACAAATTCGACACCGGCTACCTGGTCCGCATCCGCTACCGCCCCTCCTACTGGTCCGGCACCTACCCCAGAATCGACGAATACTTCACCCGCGACAAATCCGGCTTCGTCCAAAATGTCACCCTTGATAACGAGTTTACCGTTCAATACAACGACGACCTGGAAATCACCGCTGTCAACCACACCCTCCCATCCCCACACACCGAAACCTACTCCTACGATACCCGAGGCAACAGATTGACATCCCATCAAAACACATATACATACAACAATCTAAACCAACTGACGGAATCCTCAACCCATCTCTACACATATGACCTAGACGGCAATCTAACAAAAGAATTCGATAAAGCCACCGGAGAGCAGAAACTCTTCTATTACACCAGCGATAATCGCCTCACTCGCTTCGAGCACATCCCGCCAAACCAAACAACGCCTTCCACAGTGGCCAACTATACCTACGACGCCTTTGGTCGCCGCCTCTCCAAAACTGTAAATGGAACCACCACCCATTTCCACTGGGAAAGCGACAACCTGGCAATGGAACTTGATGAAAATTTTACCCCCATCCGCCGATACACTTACGGCATCGGAAAAGACTCCATAGAAGGACACATAGAATTCTCCGAAGCTTCTTCCAACCTCTTCGCCCACCCTTACGGCTGGTATTCCTACATCCAAGACCAGGTGGGCACTATCTACAAAATACACTCCCACCAAACTCAGTCCACTGTCACCACCCGACACTACGACACCTTCGGCAACCTCATCTCCCAATCCGGCCCCACCAAAGGCAATCTCGGCTTCCAGTCCAAATACTTCGACCAGGAATCCGGATTGAATTATTTTTTTCATCGGTATTACTCTTCGAATTTGGGAAAATTTACTTCTGATGATCCAATTGGCTTTAGAGGAGATCTAAATTTGCCAAGGTTTGAGAGAAGTAATCCAGTAAATCTAGTTGACCCGCTTGGGCTAGACTCACTCATGAACAACGGGAAAGTAAGAAATGCTCTTTGCTGCCTTTTGAGGGCTTCGGGCATTTTAGATGATAGATCTGAGAGGAAAGAACACTCCTTTGTTGTTTATCAGCACAATACAAGCAAGACGTTTTTTAAAATAGTTTACGCTCAAGGTGAAAGCACAGAAGGTAGTACTACAGGTAATTTTGATGTTTATGACGGATTCAAGTTTGCTGGATATTTCCACTCTCACCCCTCTACCAATAGTCGCCGTTCATACCCAAGCTTCGCTGACAAAGAGATCCACAGAGTATTAAAATGTCCAGTTTATACGATTGCCATTGATACGATTAGTCGTTATGAAAAAAAGAAGAATAAGCAAATTGGATTTACTTCTAAACTGGCAGACTGGTGCGGTTCAAATAGGAAACTCTGGGAAGATTGTTGCCCAAAGAATGAAAAATGGAAATGATAAAATGGAAACCTATTATGCATTTTATTTGCGGAAAACCTAATGAAAAAAGCAAAAACGAGAAAAAAATGAAGAAAACATTGGTATTATTTACATTGGCTCTTTTTGTATCCAATATGGGATTAGTAGCTGAAAATATAGGATCTGAATGGTTCTGCAAAATCCCAGAGTTTTTTAGTTTAGATAAACAGGAGGAAAACGAATTCTCGGTTCCTATAATTCTGTATTATCAGATTTTGCTCAGTCAAAACAATATTGGGGGTGCATTCTCAATATTTAGACTCAATGATTTTGAGGTCGAAAAGTACGAGTTTATTAAATATACGTTATTTAAACACTTTTCAACTGTAATTCCGTCTAGCGCTCAGCTAAAAACAATCTTCCGAGAAATTTCCAAATTGAGGTCAGTTGAGTCTCTTTTTTTTGATATGTATTTTGAGGTATTTCAACTAGCCTTCAAGATAGGAGATATTGAACTGGCCAAGAAAGCTTTCCAGGTTGCCAAAGGATATGAGACCATTGAAGGGCTAGAGAGATTGTGTATTGATATTGCTTCGAGGAAAGCAAGGTTATACAAGATGGCGAGACTTTTAGGATTCAAAGATGAAGCCAGGCGAATTTTTGAAGATATGGAGCGTTTTCCATATTACTGTCCCTCCAAGTTAAAGAATCACACCCAATATAATCTGGATGTCATTAGGTCCGGCATTTTTAGCGCATATATTGATATATTTCTAGAGTTGAAAGATTCCGGCAACTGTTCAAAATATTTTAAAAAAAGTGAGGCTATTATTGCCAACTATCCCGATACCGTGCCCATCATACCGGGACTTCGTTTGTTTGAAGATTATTTCAATATTGGGGATACGGAAAAAGCAGGAGAAATGCTGGATTCAGTCGCTTCTCAGGTGGTTGAGTATTGCAATCAGTATGATTTAGAATCGCTCCCCCAGCAGAAGGGGCAATTCATACATGACGCATTACATTTTTTCTTGAAATTCACTGACGATCCAGCATTTTATTCATTGAAGGATCCAAATTATTTTCTAAAAAAATTGAAATGTGTCAATCGTTTTTCTGATTATGCCTTTAGCCAATCCTATACTAAGTTGTTTGTCAGGGTTAACATTCATCAGCGTCAATACTCGATTGCGCTTGAAGCATTGCGCCAGTTTAAATCTGAATGGAAAGATAAGGGGCAGAAACTGTTCGAAGGCTTGCTTCTGGATTTAATTCTGGATCGCCAAAAAAATGATAGTCAATTTGATTATAAAAATTTTGAATATGGATTTTCCGATCCTTATTTTAATTTAGCTTTGGATTATTTCTATGCGAAGTTTTTGCTTAAGCAGAGCAAATGTTCGGAAGCCAGGGTGTTTATAGAACGGGCATTGGATCGGCTGAATCACTACAATAGAAAAAATATCGTAAGGCCGAAAGGAATCAATTATGCCTCTATTGGAGAGCTATATTGGAAACTGAATGATGAAGAAGGTTTGCGAAAGGCATTGGATTGGGTCGTCCGCAGAAAAGACAAAGTAAGTTACTATATCGAAGGGATTGTTCAAGAGCTTTCGAAATGGTTAGTAGACATATATTTGAGCAAAGGGAAATTTGAGAAGGCCTGGGAGATTATCGATAAAACCGATGATTCCGATTTGAAATGCGTCGGGTTGATCTATGCGGCAAGGTACTATGAAAAAATAGGTGAAATTCAAAAAGCCAAAGCATTCCTCAATCGGACGTTTGATTTTTTCAAAAAAAAGAAGATCGATGACTATGAATTGATATTTATAGAGTTTTATCGCATGTTCATTCTCCGTCCGACTCAAAAAAGTTCTTTAGAAAGGATTCGCTTTATTGAGCTTTGGGAATCAGAGGGACTGAGCGAATAATTGCTCATGAGTTCCAAAATGAAAAATTGAAAATAATATCTCAGGGTGATATACTCGGATCTATTTCTGGGAGGTGTTGGGTATGTGTATGTCAACGACAAAAACGATAGAAAATGTTGTATAAAGAAATAATCCCCCCCACTTTTATAGACCAGCCGGATCTTAAGAACTTTTTCAAAATTCTATCTCTCCCCATTGGTTCTGTCGTCATCATTAAGAACACTCCTAAAAGAGAGTCTCTAATAAAATATGACGGACATTTGTAAGCGCCTAACCACCCCCTTCTTCCCCTCTTTCTCATTTTGTGTCAAAGTTTTTGTTTGACATGAATGAGGAGC
>CAZBHS010000104.1:0-4812 GCA_964491915.1 uncultured Clostridia bacterium | reverse complement strand
ATTGGGGACGACTGGACGAGGCCATGGCATTGCATAAAAAAGAGGAAGAAATAAACAAAGAACTGGGAAACAGGGCGGGATTGGCAAACTGCTACGGAAACCAGGCGCTGATTCTCCAACTCAAGGGACGACTGGACGAGGCGATGGAATTGTATGAAAAGACAATTACAATAATGAAAGAACTGGGAAACAGGGCGGGATTGGCAAACTCATACTGCGGACAGGCGCTGATTCTCTACCTCAAGGGGCAATTGGACGAGGCCATGGAATTGCATAAAAAAGAGGAAGAAATAAACAAAGAACTGGGAAACAGGGCGGGATTGGCAACCTCCTACGGAAACCAGGCGCTGATTCTCAAAGCTTGGGGACGACTGGACGAGGCCATGGCATTGCATAAAAAAGAGGAAGAAATAGAAAAAGAACTGGGAAACAGGGCGGGATTGGCAAGAACCTACGCAAACCAGGCGCTGATTCTCAAAGCTTGGGGACGACTGGACGAGGCCATGGCATTGCATAAAAAAGAGGAAGAAATAGAAAAAGAACTGGGAAACAGGGCGGGATTGGCGATTACATGGTGGAATCAGGGAATTCTTCAGGGTGAGTTGGGCAACAAGGCGGAAAAAATCGCCCTCTGGAAAAAATCCATCGAGACGAATAAAGAGATAGGAATCCCAACCGAAGAGGATGAAAAATATTTGGCTGCCTTGTTGGATGAAGACTCAGACCCGAATTTGGACAATTAAGTCAGGTATCGGAAAAGATGTATAAATATGAAATTATAATCTATTGGAGCGAAGAGGATCAGGCGTATATCGCCGAGGTGCCGGAATTGCCGGGATGTATGGCGGATGGTTCCACCTACAATGAAGCGATTGATAACGCCACCCGGGTTATCGCCCAGTGGATCGAGACTGATAAATGGAGAAAAAGTACCTGTCCCTTTCGGGATCCCTTGATTTTTTTGCAATCTCGCGAAATGATTTGAACATGGAAGAGGAAGGGCTCAAGAACATTTCCATACCTCGCCGGTCATTTTGACCAATTTTTCTCTTGACCTCATTTCCCCCCCCGCTATAATAATAATGACATGATTTGAGTGAGAACTTACGACCATGACCAATACAAACAACAATCACGAAGAACTACGGTTGAGATTATACAAAAAGCTATCCCAGGCCGAAGCCCTAGAAGCAAACGGCGACCCCGGCATATCCCACGAGGAAATGATGGCCCGCTTGAAAAAAATAACCTACCTGTCCCTTTCCGAATAAAAAAATTACACACTTATCCCTCTCCACATTCTGGCGTAAAAAAATGCACCTGTCGTTTTTGGATAAAAAAGTTGATGAGTAAAGGACTAGTTTATTTGGTCCAAATTCCTTTATATGGATTATAACCGCAATTTGGATTGGCCCCAAACAAATTGCCGGTTGTTTTTCTGGCGATTTCCCTGCAATCGAAACATACATATCTCAATTCACAATCTTTGCATGTTTCTACTTTATCTTTTGTAATGCCCCAGAGGGATTTGATTTTTTCAATGGAATCATCCAGTTTTTGTTCTTTCAAGTCTCCGATTACCATGTCGCTATAAATGCAAGGCTTTAAAATGCCTTCCGCGGTAACCGCGATTTTTCTTCCCCAGCAGCTATTATAATTTAGATTGAAATCGTAAATCGAATTGTCCACCTTTCCAAGCTTTCTATCTATTGTGGAAAGCATTCTGCATTTTTCAAAATCTTTGGGCTTTGTCTTTTTTTCTACGTCCGGGAAAAACCATTGGGGCAATGTTTGCCCATAAAACACAATTTGCGACAAATCAAATCCACGCATTTTTTCTGTGATTAGATCAAAATCCACGCCCTCTTCCGTCTCTAAACAGAAAGAAAACTCCTTGATCATTTCTTTCTTCTCAAAAAAAATTCTCGGAATCCAAAATTTCTCATTAACCTCAATTAACATCTCTTCTGCTTCGCACGCACTCATGAAATCATCTATATCATTGAAAATTTCAGATTCGAATTTTTCGACAATCGAGTTATTCACCTGATATGTATTTCCCTTCAGAAAGTCTATAATAGCCGTATTCACAGGGCCTTTTTCAAAAAGAACAAATTGATGGAATCTTTTCTTCAACATGTACTCATTCTTTTATATTGAAACGGGTCAAACGTATCACCTCGTCCTGGTCTTCTCCTTCTATATCGGACCACACATACAGCCCTTCATCGAGATTAAACGTCATGGTGGGAAGTCCCTTTGGTTTATCGGATATTTCACGGAAAAATCTATAGCCCCCCGGAAATTGGATGCTCTTGATATACTCTCCCGAACGGTCGTCGATTACATCCAGGCGAAATTTTTTTCCGGCAATATCGAGGTCGCCGATGATCCCCACCCGGCCAGGTCCCAAATCATGCAGGCCAAAGTGATAGAGGTCACCTTCATATCCAATGAAGCGTAACGTTCTCCCCAGTCTTTTCATGAGTTTCACCTTTTGATGGCCCAAAGTATATTCGCCGAGTTGGTTGATCTCCTCGTCGGTGAAATGTTTGGATTTCAAATAATTGAGTTCAATAGTCCTTCTTTCGTCGGCGGCGATATCGTATACAAAATATTTATTCTGACCGCTCCAGGACCAATACACTTTTCCCCGCTTCTCAAAGCCCCTAACCGTGGGCCAAATCGGTCCGAATTGAACTTCTTTACCGGTATTCGAGGCTAAATCGAGAATGGGCAATGGGATCGCGTCCAACGTTTTTTTCAACACCGGCCGGCTATTTTTTTGGAGAGCGTATAATTCAACCAATACAATGCGCTCGCCATCTCCGATTTTGGGTCGGCCCGCCAAAAACATCAGATCATCGTTAAACTGGAAATATTCAATAAAAAAGTTGACATACTCGAACATGCCGGCAAAAAGATTATTAAACCCGCGATCCAGGACAACAGTTTTTGAATAACCGTCGGTTATGCAGAATTTGTCGTTTAGCCGCCGCATATGAGTCGGAAGAGCGTATTCTGTAGGAGAGGCGCTATCTCCAATTGGAAGCTCAACCCTCTGGAAAGAGTCGGGCGAATCGATGTCAATGACCGAAATGATAAACTTGTCAACATCATTGTCCCGGCTCCTTGCGAAAATTTCTTTTGCCCCCACGTCACACCCAATCAAAGCCCCCTCAAACATCCGGGAGCCTAGAACCTCGACATCGTGAACCTTCAAAAACGCACCTGTCCCTTTCTCGGAGCAAGAGTTTACAAGTACCGCCATAAAAACAACTAGAACGGCAATCACTTTTTTCATATATCTATTCCCTCCTCTTTCCATTCGATAATTCTCTCAAGATTCGCCATTATCGATTGTTTTTGACAAACAGTCCCTTGCGTTGTGTTCTCTCAACATTGACATAAAAAACGCATTATATTGAATTAAAAAAAATTCGTCAACAGTCACCTTGATTTTTTTGCTCCAGTGTAATTTTTTGTATATGGAAACGAAAGGCAGCAGATGAAAAGAAAAAGTCTTGCCCCAGCTCTTGATTGGGGAATTGTTTTTTTGTATAGTGGAAGCATGAAAATCGGTGAAATCAAGGGCAACAAAGAGAGTTTAGCGCGATTGGTGGCATTGCACCGGGAAGGAAAAGTAGTCCCCTTTATTGGGGCGGGATTCAGCAAACCCGTTTGTCCCGGTTGGGAAGGTTTTCTGGACGAGTATTTCGAGGCGGCGAACGAACGCTTCATGAACGACCAAGACAGAGCTCGATACAATGAGGCGAAAGCAAGCGACGCGCCCAACCGGCTGGAAATAATGGCGGATCTCCTGGTCAGGTGCTGCGAGAGGGGGCGCTTCGAGACCGAGCTCAAGACACGGTTCAATCAAGAACTCCCGGATGGTATGCGGAAAAAATTCCGCTTGCTGCATCGCGCCTTCCCCGGCCTAAAAGTGACAACGAATTTTGATCGCCTGATCGAGAAAAATCCCTTCGGTCCCTCAGTCGAGGTCATACGCCATAACCGGAAGGAAGACCTCGATCGCCTGTTCGCCGACAAAACCAAAAACGCCCTGGTCAAGATTCATGGCTGCCTGGAAGTTCCGGCTTCCGTCATCCTCACCCGCGATCAATACCAAGAGCAATACGGCAGCGCAGATTCGTTCGATAAACATCGCCCTTTGCCCGGTTTTCTAATCGATCTCTTCACCCATTGCCCGGTTCTTTTTGTCGGCTGCTCTCTGGATACCGACCGGGTGCTCATGGTCTTAAACAGCCTCGCTCATGTACAGTCCCATTTCGCCATCATGCCCGTCCCCTCCGACCCCAACAAAAAATTAGCAACCGAAAGACGCCTCTCGCACGCCCGCATCACCCCCATCTGGATCGAAGATTACTCCCAAATCAAAGACATCCTGGCATTACTCTCCCCCGCAGAACAGCAACCTCAACTCCCAACTCACAACATCACGTTCGTCGGCCGCCGGGAACATCTAGATAACATGGAAAATCTCATCACCCAAAAAGGCCAAACCGGCCAAGTCCAGGTCATCACCGGCCGCCTATTCAACCTCGAAGGAGCCGGCGGTATCGGCAAAACCACCCTGGCCATCGAAGCCGCCAACCGCTTCCAATCCCATTTTCCAGACGGCGTCATCGGCCCCATCCGAGCCGACGAACACTCCCCCCAATCCTTTGCCGTCTATCTCTCCCGCCTCCTGGACAATCCCCAACCCGAGCCTCCAGACAACGAATCCGCCCAACAAGCCATCACCCACCTCCTAAAACACAAACAAGCCCTCATCATCCTGGACAACGCCGT
>CAZBHS010000103.1:0-5046 GCA_964491915.1 uncultured Clostridia bacterium | reverse complement strand
ATCACATTGGCGACGATCTCTTTCTTCTTCATTTCTTCTCCACGATGTTGTAGATATCGAACACCGTATCTTCCACATCGTCCCATGCGGGGTTGCCGCCGCGGAAAAAGTAGAGTTTGCCATTTTTGCCGGCCAGGAGCAGGTCATCGGTCATGATGGTGTGTTTCAACTCAAATGTGTCTGCGTCATAAAACAGCAATCCAAAGAGTTTGTTATCCTCGTCGGCGGTCCGCGCTTGAATTATCAACCACTGACCTTCGAGCAATACATTGGTTACGCGGGAATAGTTGGTCTTCCACAGAGCCATAAATTTTTTGTATTCCTGAGACGTGACTTGAAAACCGGTTTGAGGGAAAATGTAGTTAGATTCCGGCATTGGTTTGTAGAATTTTGGAGGTTCGAGAGCGACGGTTTTCGTAACTTTTGGATTATCTCCGGATATGATTTTCAACGAAAGTGAATTTTCGGCCAAAAAGAAAAGCGCTTGTTTTTGCGGGACTAGATGACAATCCATCAAATGAACATTCCACGCCTTTTCATAGATTTTGTGAATCATGTTTTTGATGAATTTTCCATCAGAGGAAAATACCTGGAGGTAATGAACTGAGAATTGTTGTGTTTTTTTGTCCCGCTTGGTGGTGGTGACAGCGGAAAACCATTTCTTGTCCCAAAAAACGCAATCGGTCGGAGGCATAGGTTTCTTGAGCTGTCGCCATTCTGTTCTATCGAAAGAATATTTTCCATCTTTTTTCTTGAACACATGCATTCTGCCAATCATACCCTCGACATACAGTTCTTGGTTATCCATGATATTCAGGGCAAAGTAGCCGCTCAGATCATTCGGCCCTTTTCCTAAAGGAGCCAGGATTTTGATCTCTTTCGGAGTGACGATGGAACACCCCGGCGCTCCAAATCCAATGATCAGGTTCTCATCTTGATCGACAACCGCGTCAAAAAAATACCTGGCAAATATTTTATCATGCTCATACGTATCTACTAATTTGAGTTCCACCTCGGCGGCGTTGATAAGTGAAAAGGATGTTGAAAAAATAAAGAATAAACAATAAATAAATAGGTGCTTCATACCTTGCTCCATTAATAATGAAATTTGCAGTAAGACTTTTCAATGTGTCTTCTTTCCTCTTATTTTTTAATTAATGACCAATATAACAATAACAAGAGAACGGTTCATATTCGCAGAAGCATGTATCGTTCCCATCGGGAGCCTCGCCTTTCGCGCCTTTTACAAATCCCTCCATGGCATTGGTTGGCACACTAATAAGAATGGTTAGAGTTAATACTAGCGATAAAATGATGATTAATTTAGTTTTTTTCACGTTTCCTCCTCTTTATACTTTTAGTACTGTTTCCTTTATATTTTGAAAAGTCTTACCGCCTTTTAGATTTCAAAAAAAATTATTTTATCAAACTATTCTCCGGGCTTCAAGGTCCTTTTGGGGTGCCTGTCTCTTTCTTCTTCATTTCTTCTCCACTATGTTGTAGATGTCGAAGACCGTATCTTCCACATCGTCCCATGCGGGGTTGCCGCCGCGGAAAAAGTAGAGTTTGCCATTTTTGCCGGCCAGGAGTAGGTCGTTGGTCATGACGGTGTGTTTCAACTGGAAGGTGTCGGCGTCGTAAAACAGCAATCCGAAGAGTTTGTTATCCTCGTCCGCGGTCCGCACTTGCACAATCAGCCAACGCCCGTCGATCACCACATTGCAAATCCTAGAATACCCGGTTTTCCAGACCCCCATAGATTTCCAATATTCTTGAGAGCTGATCATTTTTCCCCTGGGAAAACGGTAATAGGTTTTGGGCATCTTTTTGTAGAATTTGGGGAGTTCCAGATTCACTGTTTTGGCGACCTGGGGATCGTCGCCGGTGATGATTCTCAAGCGGAGTTTGTCCTCGGATAGAAAGAACACCTGGTTTTTGTATTCCGCCAGGAAACACCAGAATAACTCTATTTTCCAATAATTCTCAAACGTTTCCCGGATCATGCTTTTGATGAATTTCCCCTTGTCGGAGTACACCTGGAGATAGTCCACAGTATAATGGTCGGTCTTTTCATCGTAAGATGTGCTAAATGCAGCTAAATACCAATTGTTCCCGAGGAACAAGGTATCTGTGGGAGCAGAGGATTTTTTGAGTTCTCTTACCTCGTTTCTTTGCCACTTGTAAATCCCGTCCTGTTTCTTGAACACATGCGTTTTGCCGATATACCCTTCGATCACCAGTTCCTGGTTGTCGAGAATGTTCAATGCGAAATACCCGCTTAAGTCGCCGGGGCCTTTTCCAGCTTTTGCCACAAGGTCAAGTTTTTCGGGGGTGACGATAGCGCAACCCGGCACACCGAAAGCCACAATGAGATTTCCATCTTGGTCCACCAACGCGTCCGAAAAAGTCCTGGCGAACGCAGTGTCGAATTCATAGCTTTGCTCCAATGTGAGAGTTAGATCTCCAGCGTAAATATCTATGGAAAACAACATTGGTATTAGAATCAAATAAATAATCCGAAATTTCTTCATATAAAAAACTCCATAATAGCTGAATTAGGCGGTAAGGACTTTTAGCTTTAGTTTATAGCTTAATTTTATGCTTTTCTATCAGTGGTGAATGCACCAGCACTCAAACGGTGATACACCACAATCACATGCGTCTATACCATAAGGCCCGGCGGTTTTTTTCCCCGGCTCAATTCCTTCATTCGCGTTGGTGGGCATTGTAATGAGTAATGATAGAGTCAATACCAATGACAAAATGATGATTACTTTGATTTTATTCAAGTTTCCTCCTCTTTATTCGTTTCCTTAGTTTCCTTTATATTTTGAAAAGTCTTACCGCCTTTTAGATTCTTTGTCCCTTTGTCGGCTAAAATTTGGGATTCTTTATTGATCGAATCCCTTTCAGGTTTCCAAAAAAAAACATTCTACCAAACCACACTTCCAACGTCAAGACATTCTCTATTGTTCTTTCTTGCAAAAAAACCCCTGGTGCCTGTCCCTTTTTTTATTAGATCGGCTTCATGGATTGACGGATAAAAAACTCCTGAACTATTTCCCCGGCACTACGGAAGAGGAGTTGAAAGCGTTCCGGGAAGAGAGGGTTAGGAGATGATGGAAGTCGAAGACATTCTCTTGATCGTGGTATCTGGTGTCAGCACAATCTTCGGCATCGCCGGTTTTGTTTGGGGGATCCGCAAGGACAAAAAACGTCGCGAACTGGATCGGGAAAACAAAAAGTTACTGGTGCGAAACCTCCAATTGGAACACGAAAGAGCAGAATGCCTTGAGACCCGGAAGAGTGATTAAGGCAAAAGACTCAAGCACAGATCACCCTTCGTAAAAAATATAAGCGACCAACCATTAAGAGGTATGCAATTTTCTGAGAAATTCTTTGATTGAGATGACAATTACTGAAGGAAATTCAACCTCTTTCAAAACCTGGAAATGTTTATCGCTAGATACAATGAAATCCGCATTACAGGCAACCGCGCAATCGACAAATTTATTGTCCTCTTCGTCTGAATGCATGAGCCCCCATTTATAGTAGATACTGTTCATTTCCACATTCGGGCAGGATAGCAAAAGCTTGACAATATTTGAAGCGACAGCGGAATTAGTTTTCCGCTCGATGATTTCTTCATATTCAGCTAATATATCATTGCTCAATAGTAGAGAGAATTTCCCTTCGAGCAAAGCGTCAAAAATAGGTCGATATTTAGACTTTCGTGGAATGGAAACCAGCAAAATATTTGTGTCCAGGACGATTCGCATCTATTAAATCATGAGGATGACCGTAGGTGCTCGCTCAACCATTCATCCATTGTATCGTTAGTTAATCCCTGATCATCCCACACTTTATCCATTTCAAGAGTTGCTTTCTCCGCAAAATATTTAGAGAGCAACTCTTTGATCTCAACCAATTGCTCTTCACTCAGATTGTAGCTAAAATATTTTAGCAACTCTAATTGCAGGTTAGTCAGTTTATTAGAATTGGAGATTGGACCCATACTAATACCTCCACATTAATTATACTATATTTTTTCTTTCCCGTCTCTATTTCGCCCTGACAAAACTCAATCCCCGAAGAGACTCTTGCCTGTCCCCTGGATTTCTCCTAAGAAAGATATATCCTTCCAATTTATTCGCGCCAACAATATCTGACCAGTTCAATATCCATATCTTATTGCGCTTCTTGATCCTGACGACATTATCGCCAACCTCCACCAACTGACTAAAGAACATGATCGAGCTCCTTTTTTACATGTCCCTCATTACCCTCTTCACCAACGCTGTTCTTCGGGAGATGGCGTTCGAGTATTTTGAAAGCCTTTCCCATGCGGAGATAGTAGGCAAAATAACCAATTGCGAAACCAATGATAAAGAAATTCGATAGAAATAACGTAAGGCCCCAGGGCGGGCTCATTCGCTCTCCGCCGAATACAAATATTTGGATAGAGAAAAATGACAGAAAGTAAATAAATATGATTCCAAAAAATATCAGTAGAACCTTACGATCTTTTGCTTCTTCCGGGGATACTTTACATTTCCAATGGCTGTATCCGTGGAAAGCCATCATTACAGAAACATAGAGCCCCTCGAATTCGTCGATAAACGTTCCGCCATTGGCGATAACATTCTTTTTTAGGATTTCCACAAACATAGTCCAACCTATATGGACGGAAAACTCACCCTCGCCAATGTCCCGGTCATCATAATCGTGGAGTTTCACATAGCCGTTCCTGGATAAATAAATCGCCTCTCCACTCCTGAGGAAGATAAATCCAAACAATTTATTAGCGCCCACAATATCGGTCCATTCCAGCATCAATTCCTGGCTGTACTTTTTGATCATGAGACCGTTTTTCCCGGTCTCCACCAATTGACTAAACCTCACGATAGCCCCCCGCTTTCATCCGCCTCTATTTTCCTTTTTCGTTTCCATGGAAGTTATCCATTGAGTATTTTACCAATAATGGCGCGGCAATTCTAGGGGATGATGTATTTGAAGGCTTCGATGGCGCCGTTGTCGAAGCGGATC
>CAZBHS010000102.1:0-5054 GCA_964491915.1 uncultured Clostridia bacterium | reverse complement strand
ATTCCAACACCATGGATTTCTCCATTTGCAACAACTACACCTTTTCGGAGCCGAAACAGTTGGTGTTCGACAACGCGTTGGAGATTATCACTCCCAATATATTGGTGGAACCGGATGGAACCATTGATTTCATCTGCCACCAGCCCACTGTGGAAGATTGGGAATGGGGATATGAGGGGAAATTGTTTTTGCGGCGGTCGCGGGATGGGGGAGAGACATGGGAGGAGCCTTTGCAAACAACCAAGCATCCGCCGAACGCCCCAACCTCGCCGCAGCTCGTTATTGACCGGGAGGGGACCATGCATTGTGTTCACCATCGAAATGGGGGCTTCACATATTATCATTGTTCCAAGGACGGAGGTTACAATTGGCGAAAGCCGGTGCGTCTCCCGTCGGATTATGAAGCTTTATATTGGGGAAAAAGCAGATTCTATTTTTGCGTGCCGCCTACCGGCGTAATCCATGTTTTATTTCAGGAGGATCATGCTGAGAAGTCGTCCGGGTTTGTCTATTATGGCCGTTCCGACGACGGAGGTAGCCATTGGGAAGTCAGGCTCATGTCCGAGCCCGCCAGCGGAATTTGCCCCCATATCGCCGCTGATGACGACGGTCACGTGTACGCAGTTTGGATGAGGCGCAGCGAGCGCAGTGTCAATAAAACCCAATGGTATTTGTGTTACACCCGCTCCGACGATAACGGCCGCCATTGGGCAAAACCGGAGGTGTGGAACACATCGTCCAAGCGGGATTACACGTCGAGTATTGAATTGACCGTCAATCCGGTGAACAACCATGTGTACATGACCTATTATTACAATGGCCACGGCTATTTGATTACATCCACAGATTACGGCAGAACTTGGAGCGAACCGTTCGTTGTGGCGGGGAATAGTAGAAAAAGCGGTTATGTTTGTCTGTTGGTCGATGTATTGGGCAATATCAACGCTATCTTTTATCAGGACGGCGTATACAAATTCCGCCGCTCCGTGGATGGAGGCGAGACCTGGAGTCTGCCGGTTGAAGTATTCTCCCGGGTCCATGACTGCGCCTTCTACAAGTGGGGGATCGACGACTCCGGAACCATCACCGTAATGATCGATAATTATATTGGCGGAGATTCGAGATACGTGATTCTACGGGCCAATGCCTTTAATTAATAAAGAATGTGCCTGTCCTCTAAACGTAACCTGGAGTTACGATGTTTTAACTTTGGGTTGCGAAGTCGCAACTTCAAGTTGCGATTTTGCATCTTTGAGTTAGAACGGCGGAGTTTGAAGTTTCAACGTTTGAAGGTTCGTGTTGCAAATTTGCAACTTCATGTTGCGGCTTCGCCATGCAGAGTTACGATGCCCGAGCTTCAAGTTCGGCGGCCGGAGTAAAAAGTTTGAAAATTGTAACTCAAAGTTACAACGTCGTAACTTTGAGTTGGAACGTCGAGACTTTTAGTTAGAACGCCGAGACTTTTAGTTAGAATGTCGAGACTTTGGGTTGGAACGTCGGAACTTGAGTTTCAAATGATTGAATTCAATGTCACGTCTTCGGCGCTCGATGTTCGGTCGCCGGCACAATTAGTTGGGAGAAGTAATGTGGACCCCGTGGACACAGTGGACCTTGTGGACAGTGGAAGAAGGGACAGGCACCGGTTGACCGAAGAATCACCATGTCTATTTGATCTATTCGTACAAAAACAACCCGGTGCAAGATCAGTACAGGGTCAATTTCAGAAGGTCCACCGACTTCGGCAATACATGGTCCGCGCCCATTGTTTTGACAGCGGCCGGAGAATGGAGTGATTGGGGGCGATTGGTGGTGGATTCCGCCGGGAACATCAATGTCTTCTACATGCGGCAGAGGTATGTGTTCTGTCGCCGGTCCATCGACGGCGGTCTGTCATGGACAACGGAGGCGCCCCTCACCCCCGCGATGCAAGCGCCGGCGCCTACATTCAATGTCGGCATCGATAAAACCGGGCATATCTCCGTGGTAACGAAATACTTCGCCGACCCTCAACAAACCTCGTTTTTTTACCGGGGCGCTGCTTGCGAATAACCCGCTGGTTATGCAATATAACCGGTGAGTTATATTTTGGGTTCCCACATTGGAATAGAGATAAGGAAACTCTTATGTGATAACCGTTGCCAGTAAAAAGTCCGGTTGGTATAGTGTTTGCTTCAATACCCCTAATATGAAAAAAAGGAGTTTGCATGACTAAGCGTTGTTTGCAGTATTTTTTGGTTTTTGTGTTTGTATGGTGCGCAATGGCCGGTTGCGACGGTAAGAATTTCACGCCGCAGGGACCGGACTCTGAGCCGGATACCGAGGAGGAGAATCCGATTCCAGTGTTGGAAGGGATTTCTCCAACGTCTTGCGTGGCTCATGTGCCGGCGTTTGAGATGACAGTGGAGGGCGGTGATTTTGTGGAGGGGGCCAAGATCGTGTTCCGGGGCAATGAGATGGACACGACGTTTGTGGACGCCAACCACTTGACATGCCTGATCCAACCGGGCGACACGCTATTGTCCGCGGCGGCGCAAGCGGGACATTATGACCGGGAGCAGGGATCCGTGCAGGCGGCCAACGCGTTGGTCAAAGTGCGCAATCCATCGCCCGGCGGCGGCGATTCCAACACCATGGATTTCTCCATTTGCAACAACTACACCTTTTCGGAGCCGAATGTCTTTATTTTTCCCGATGCCAAAACAGGAGACTACCCCTGTATATTTGCCGAGGTGGACGGCACGCTCGATGTGATATATTCAGTGGAGGTCCCTTCTTTTTTTGATAATGAGCGCTTGCTGTATCTTAGACGCTCGCGCGACGGTGGCTCCACCTGGGAGGATCGCTTGCAAGTGACCAAGCATCCGCCGAATGGTCCGTTCTATCCACAGCTCATTGTGGATGAACTGGGTGTTATGCACTGTGTGCATCTTCGCGAAAATGGACTCACGTATTACCATCGCTCAACCGACGGCGGTTATAATTGGCGCAAACCGATCAAGGTGCAGCCGTCGGCGACATTTTGCGATAGACTTTTTGAAGAGTTCTATTTTTGCGTCGCTCCCGGCGGGGTTATTCACGTATTATACCATGCGGATGAACCGGAGTGCCCGTCGGGAAACATCTTTTATTCAAGGTCGGAAGACGGCAGTCATTGGCGGGAACGGTTGATGTCCGTCCCGGAACGAGGATGGTGTCCCCATATCGCGTGCGATAACGAAAATCATGTGTACGCCGCCTGGATGCATCGAAGTGAAATAAGTCGAAACAAGGGGCAATGGTATTTAAGTTTTTCCCGTTCCGACGACGGAGGCCGGCATTGGTCGGAGCCGGTGATCTGGAACAATTCTCCCAAACGGGATTTTACGGCGAAAATTGAATTGACTGTCAATCCGGTGAACAATCATGTGTACATGACCTACTATTACAATGGCCACGGCTATTTCAGGAAATCCACAGATTACGGCAGAACATGGACAGACCCGTTTATTATGGCGGGAAATGAAAAAAAAGGAGGCAGCGTATTTCTTACGGTCGATTCAGTCGGAAACATCAACGCCTTCTTTTACCTGAGAATTGGGTGTATGTTCCGTCGTTCCGTGGATGGTGGAGAGAGCTGGAGCCAACCGGTTCACGTGTATTCCCTTCATTACGATTGCTCAAAATCCAGGAGAGGAATTGATGGTTCGGGAGCGATAACAGTGATGCTTCAAGATAAATTGGACGGCGAATGGAAAAATGTCATATACCGCGCCAATCCCTTCAATTTGTGAGAGTTGCCGGAAAAATCCGCTTGAGTATGATCCCTGTACGCAACCTTGTCGGCGCACAATGTTTGGTCGCCGGTACAATTCGTTTGGCTGTTGACCAAAAAATGCGGCGGAGCATTCCTCTTTGGCGCCGAACCAGAGTTCGAGGGCGTCCACCCTCTCCTGGGTTCAACCACCCTCCGGTTCCGGCAATGTCAACTCGATGTGACTGACAACACCTTTGTTGAATTTAAATCCTTGAAACCTTCAAAGCATTTCCTATGCCAATGTGCCTTCGGCAGATGAAAACCTTGATTAAGTCAACTCTTCTCCCACATGCTCCCGGCTACTTCCGGCAAAACCATAACCCACAGGTTATCCAAAATAAACCTCCGGTTATCATATCCGCCTCAACCGACCTATACTCCATACCTGGACCGGTTTTTGCCGGGAAAAGGATTTGGAATTGTATTTGCTATACTATTTTGGGGGAAAAACGAATATCGCTTTTTCCCCGGACAATCTATCTAAAAGTAGGCGGTGATAGAGATGAAACATATACATTTTAAGTTGTTCATTATAATCGTCACGTTGGTGGTCGTCCTCTGGGGTTGTGACGGCAAGAATTTCACGCCCAACGGTGATTCCAATACACCAGAGCCTGAGGAGGACAATCCCATCCCGGTATTGACCGCCATATCACCGTCATCGTGCGTGGCCCGCGTACCGGCGTTTGAGATGACAGTGGAGGGGAGTGATTTTGTGGAGGGAGCCATCATTGTGTTTCAGGGGCAAGAAATGGATACCACATTTGTGGACGCCAATCATTTGACATGTGTGATCCCACCGGACGCCACACGACTGCCGGCGGGGGCGCCCTCAGACATCGCCCTGGTCAAGGTTGGAAATCCGTCTCCCGGCGGCGGGGATTCCAATTCCCTGGATTTTTCGATCTGCGACAATTACACCTTTTCCGGGCAAACAGAGATCGATTGGAACGATATACGATTCGAGCATCTAAGATTGGTGTGCGTAGAGCCCGGCGGGAAGATCAGCGTATTGTATCAACGATACGATCAACGTGAAGTCCTTGAACATTACAATCTCATCTATTTGCGGCAATCGAACGACTACGGGGAATCCTGGGAGGAACCCTTGCAGGTGACCAAACATCTTCCGAACGCGCCATATAAGCCTCTATTCAAGGTGGATCACAACGGCGTCATGCATTGCGGCCATTGGCGCGAGGGCGGGATGACGGGGGAGTCCACTGGTGGACAACCGACCTGTCACGAAGATTCTATGGCG
>CAZBHS010000101.1:0-5061 GCA_964491915.1 uncultured Clostridia bacterium | reverse complement strand
TTTTATGACTAGAAATTGAGATTAGGAAAATAGTAAAAACAGATATTCAATATCATAAAAAATTTAAAAAAGAGAAAAGGGAGAGATTTAAAAAAGAAGGGAAAAAGAGAAAGAGAATTAAGAAACGGAGAAAGGAATGGAACAGGGAATCAAAAAAATATGAGAGGAACAAAACAAAGAGAACACTTAATATAAATTCCGATTCCCGTTGATTGCGCCGGCTCGCGTTCGAATCCCAAAAAGTTTTTATGGAATTTTCAAAATAATTAGGTTTTCAGATAAAGCCGGGTCCGGCTGTGGGAATGTGCGAAAGTCCATCTCGCGACAATTCTTCAATTAAAAATGGATCGGTACGGCGGCGGCGATGTAGAGGACGGAGCAAAATTGACTTTTGCATATTTCCACGGACTGAGCCGGCAAAATGGCGCTGTGGTAATGTGGAAATCCTGGGCGCTCTCCCCAGGATTTACAAGGGATTGGGGGAATGTGTAAAAGTCCAATATTCCTAAACTCTATTTTGCCCCTCGGCTCGATCGGCGCGAAGGGCAAAACATCAATACCCCAAAAATTGACTTTTTCAGATTTCCATAATCCCGGCATTTCCACCAGTGCTGCGAGGTTCCGGGCGGCAAATTCGGACATCACCACCACGGAAAAAAGGTGCGCTTGAGGTTCCGGCCACCCTTAGCCACACTGCGACCACACCCGGCCACACCGGTGGTCCCCGGGTGGTTTTCCTGGCAGAAAACAGCCACACCAATGACCACAAACGGCCACGATTTAGCCACAGCTATGCCGGGGAGTGGTTCGCCAGCCACACAGAAGCCACCCTTTTGACCACATGTGGCCACAGGAGAGCCACACCCCGCCGTGGTCCCAAAAAAGAATAATTAGCGTGCATTCTACCTCAAGCCAAAAAGCCCATGGTGAAAGATTTTCGATTAATAATCTACTGGTAGAAAGTGCGAAAAATACCGGCCACTTTCAGCCACAAATTCTCGCGACGCATTGAAAACAAGTCGCCTCCATTTTCCGATCCGGCCACCCGTTGGGCACACCCTGGGGCCTGGGTGGTGGCTAAATAGCCACAGGCCGGCCACCCTCGACCACATGTGGCCACAGAACAGCCACACTTTAGCCACAACAAAAATGGATTGAAATCAATGGCCACCCTGTGGCCACTTAGTATTGAAATTGGAAAAAAAGGAATCCGGGCTCAGTAAAAACTACCTGAGCCCGGACCCGATGAAAAGAAGATAGTAAAAAGCTTGGCGTTATTTCTTGATTACATTTCATAATTAATTCATAATACTGATTATCGCGTCATCCGTGGGGCCTTCATAATCAAAGAAATCAGTCCATTGGGGAGTTGGTTTCAAGCTATCGTGTTTAGTGGGATAAAAATATATTTCTTCAAATGCCTTACGCGTAGCCGAAATGCTGGTAAACGTCCTATTATATAATTCATTCTCAAGGTTTTTAGCAATCAACCTGTAACCGTCATCTTCCTGGATTATTTGCACGGAATCAAAACCGAAGTCTCGAGAATTATATAAATCTGAAACTTTAGGACAATTTCTTGTTATAACAATGCAATGAAGAGTTTTGTTTTGATCCGTCATATCAATCGCGACTTGAGATAAGAAAAAAACCGGGCTCCCATTCGAGGGAGCCCGGCATTTTTACAAGGTAGGGCTTTTCAAAGATGGAAGAGCTATCAAATGACGAAAGTAAAGTCCATCTTGAGAAAGGGACGCAAAGCCCACCAAATTTAACAGATGGTGAAAAGCATATTAACGAAAAGCTTACGAATGACATTTATTTAGTTCCTGTAAAAGATGCTTGATATATTTTGATTGCGTTCTATTTAACAAATCCTGATGTGGTCTGAAATCATCCCACATTGGCTTAATATTGGCGTTTATTTCTTCGTCGGAAAACTTGAATATTTCCCAAAAGCGTTCCCTGGCTTCTTTATCTGTTGAATATGTTTGATCATGTTGAAAGGCCCCTCCATCATGAACAATCAGGCGAAAGCCTTTGTTTTCCTCTACGATGAAAGCGGAGTCCAAAAAAAATTGAAAGTGATTGATAAGCAAGGAAAAGGTTTTCCGTGTCCATTCATTAGAGTTATGTTCACTTTTCCCCATCATCTACCCCAAAGAAAGCGGGTCCCTAAGTGGGACCCGCCGTTGTTTGATCCAGGTTTGTGCATGTGCCCGGAGTGAAAACCAAAAAAAACACATGTGAGAAAAAACTTATCCCTGTTATTCTCTAAAAAAAGGAGGTCATCCAGCAACCGCACACACAAACATATATATAAATTTTCCACCCTACAGGCCCTCATTATTCACCATGCCAAAAGTGACATTTTCTACATCAAAAAGACCGAAATTTGCAAAGAAAATTTCAAGGTCTTTGTATCCTTCGTTATAGGTCGCTTTCATATCCTCTATCAAAACCGCATGGAAGTGTTTTTTTATGGATGATGGGCATTCTTTGAGCACATCTTCAATAATCGCCGTGTCTGATTCTTCTTTCAACTGGGGTAATACGGCTTTGGCTAAATAACCATGCCTCATTTCGTTTATGAGCCATAATTGATAAAGTCTTAATATCGAGCTGTCGTCTTTTAAAAAAGCTTTGAGAAGGTAATTAATTTTTCCTTTTCGCTTGATTGCCTTGTCTTCTACCTTTTCATTTATCTCCACTTTCAAATCCACTGTAAATCGAAAATTTTTAACCATATATAGATTCCCTACTAAATGCTTTCTCATAAAAAGAAATAAAATATCTGTTCACAGTAAATATTTCCACCAAAACGACGACCCCAAAGGCCATTACAGTTAATCTAACCTGACCTACAAAAGAAATCCCAAACACATTTTTTGTTTCCATCGCCTGCATTATAATAAAATTTATGTTACAATGCAAGGGCAACGGAGAAATAAATGAAAAAATTTAACCGTAACAAAAGAAAAAAAATCGCGTCCAGGTTTATGGAATTCCGGCTAAAACATCATCTAACACAGGCCGAACTATCAAAAAAATTAAGGGTCAATCAATCAACAATTTCAAGAATAGAAAATATGGAGAGCTTACCTTCTACCGAACTACTAATGAAATTGATTGAATATTTTGATTTATCTCCCAAATGGCTTCTTTCCGGTATTGGGGAAATAACCGGATTTGCCACCGGGAATATTGATGGAAAACCTGACCAAGAGGAGTATGAAGATTTACTATTTCACCTTGAGAATGTCCCACTTGTAAGGGAATTTATACTTACAAATTTTTTGGTGTTTCGGTTCAAGAACAAACGAATGATAGAAAAATTCCTGGAAGAACACAAAAGAATAAGAGTAAAAAAACGTTGACCCTCTTATTGTGATTGTTTTTTTTATTGGAAAGTGGTATATTGGGGGACAAGATGATTAATTATAATGAAGAACAAAGAAAGGAAGTAGGGCAACGATTTAGAGAATTTCGGGAAGACTTGAAAATTACTCAAAGAGAAATGGGGCGGCGACTGAACATGATTCAAAGTTCTATAACAGCAGTTGAAACAGGTAAATCATTACCCACAATTCCGGTGATAATGTTCTTGTATGAGAATCACGGTTTATCTATAACCTGGCTCCTGACAGGAAAAGGCAGTATGTACATGGATCCGGAAACGAAAGCAAACATTCAAGCCAGTCGAAAGGCTCCCAACTTCGGTATATATGAACCGGAGATGGAGGCAATGTATGAATGTTTGGAAAAAGTCCCCTTGGTGCGAGAATTTCTTTTAGAGCAATTTATTATGTTCCACTTCAAGAACAAACAGCGGATTCATGACTATCTGGAGAACGTTTCAGGTAATGTAAGCGAGAATAAAGGAGATTAAGTGAAATGGATTTGAATGGGTGTGACGTTAATCTAGATCAGCTAACGGAGGAGTTTAAATATGTAATCAATGTGCCAGCTATGGCGTTAGCAGCCAGGAGGTTTATAAACCGTGTCAAACTAGAATGTGAGCAACAACTTAACCTCTACAACAACTTGAGGGATAAATTTAGAGAAAAGCAATACGGAAAAATGTATGTCCTGGGCAATTCAGCAAAGAAAATCCCCCAAGTATATCGCTTTGAATTAAAAAATAGCAGAGACGGTCACTGGAAACTCTCTACTCTCGAACCAGACCTACCGCCAGGAGTAAACGTAGATTCGATCCTCCCCCCCAGGCTTATAAGTTTTATAGGAGACTATCAAGTAATACCAAACAAGATATACACAGAATCTCAAATCCTGGAGATCGACGGGAAAACAGAAACCTTTGACATACAATTTGCCTTATGCTTTGACTATCACATCATGGGGACGGTATACAGACATGGAGAATTTGAAACGGAGAAACCGGAGGAAATCAAAGAACTTGAGCTCCAACAGTGGGAAAAACTGGGATTCGTTTACGACCTGGTTTGTAATTCTGTTCCCTGGGATCACGAAAAGCACACTGACGAGGAAAACTTTGTCAAAATGTTTACCGATATTCAGTATGACCCATATATGAAAAATTTAGTCTTCGAAATTTACTTTACAAAACTCAGACATAAAATGAAGAGCTCAAATATTAAGTTATCGGAGTGAAACCCTATTTAACTTCAGGTTTGACAATTCTAGTTCATCATCAGAATTCATTTCATCCGCCTCTAACGCCATAGCATTTGCATAGCAACGATTTGAAGCGTAAAAAACCCGCTTGGGTTGGGTTAAAAGCTCATCTAAAAGATCAAGGAATTTTCTTTCAAATTCCGCCGACACCTTATCAAGAGTTTCATTTAAAACAATACCGTCGTAGTCTTCCGATTTTGCCAGGATTACAGCGCAATAGAGCTTTAAGAGATCCTCTTCCTCTAGATCGGCTCTTTTTTTGAAATTGAAGTATTGATAATCTTTGACCCCTAGTTTATTTACGTTTTCCTCAACTTTTTGAATGTCACTTACCTCAAAAATATAGCAGATGTTCAGCGACATTCAAAACACCCGGTCGGCGTCAATTAGAACTCCCGGATTTTG
>CAZBHS010000100.1:0-5120 GCA_964491915.1 uncultured Clostridia bacterium | reverse complement strand
TTTAAAATTGTCGGCGCCAGATCTTTTATCTCCGGCACTTTTTTTGTTATCTTGAAACTGGAAATGAATGTGGCGGGAACCCATTTGGGATCGATCAAATGATCGCCGGCCCACCAATCCATATTGTCGTAAATCAGGGACGAGGAAAAATTCCCCAAGGCCGACACATTGGAGGAACGGTAGCCTTTCTTGAAACCGACGATAATGTCCGGCGCCCGGTCAATGTAATCCTTCGAGAAATTGTCTTCCGATATATAGGCGGTGGAAATGACTTTCTCGCCGTTTGCGGGATCCGTCAGCATTTCCAATTTCCCTTTGATTTCCTCCAGGAGTTTGCGGCGCTCCCCAAGTTTGACAATACCGTTGCCTTCGCGACCGTCCATATTGAGATACAGCCCGTTGAGTCCCAGGAAGTAAGCCTTTGTGCTATCCCAGTCGGCGTATTCCAATAGTCCCATGCCGTCGAAAATTTCCCCGCCTTTTACCGTCAGGTAGCCTTCACTGTGAAGCCAATTGTTCAGATTGATACTGCGGCGGTAAGGGCCGAATCCATGGTCGGACATGACCACGATCTCGACATCTTTGGGAACTTTCTTCAGGACATCGCCCAGGATGCGGTCATGCCGCATGTACAACTCGTCTCTCACATGCTGGTAACGGGCGGCTTCCTTTTCCTGGTAGAAAGGATGCTCTTTGTCATTGAGGGACCACAACATATGCTGGCCTAGATCAAGGGTGGAGAAATAGAAAAACAAGAGTCCACCTTTCTGCTGGAGAAAACGGTTCAATTCATACCCGAAGATTTTTTCGCTCTCATTGTGAACCGACATGTGCTGCACCAGGAAATTCTCCATATCGAACACCCCTTGCTGCAAAGCTTTGGTATCAGAAGGCAAACTGATGGTGTGAAACAATCCGCATTTTTCCGCCAATTTCACGCTATAATCTTCAGGCGTACTAATCGTCACCGCCGGATGGGCCGGGCTGATATGAACCGGCGACACATAGAGGCGGAACCGCTCTTCGCTCAGGTTCAGCAAATAAAAACGAACCATCCCTGTGATATTGTTGAGATGCTTGATAATGGGGAAATCGATTTCCACCCACTCGGAATACTCTTTCTCTGAAATCAAGATCTCTTTGCCCTGTACATCTATACGGGCGGTTTTATGTTTGTAGTCCACATGAACCGTGAACGGGACTTCGATTACTTCGGGTTCTTCCAGCAGATCGTTGCGGGGTCCTTCGATGACGCCCTCTTCCATCACATTGTCATCGTTGATATAGGCGTAATAAATCTTGTTGGGATAGACCTCCCGCTCCACCTCTTCCTCGTCGTTGGTGTAAAGGATGTAGGTCCCGTAATTGCCGTCAACACCCGGAGTGCCGAGACCTGAGATGGTTTTCTGCTTGCTCTTGGAAGGGGGGTAATTACCGGGAAGCTTGAATAACGTGGCTTCCACATCCCTGTCTTCCAGATAATCCCAAAAAGGCGTACCTTCACGCAAAAGTGTGACTTTGCTGGATTTTAAAGGGATATTGTATTTCCCCACCGGTACCACCCAACCGGGAGACGTTGTTTCCGCCTGGGAAGAAAACGCCATATAATTGGCGGGATTGCGGTGGACAAAATCGAATACGCCATAGACGCCGGGGTCGGCGCCGGTGGCGAAACTTCCCCAGGCCACAGGGCTCTGGGGCGGAATGGTGGTGCGCATCATAGTGAATGCGCCTTTCTGGGCCAATTTTTGCATGTTGGGCAATTTGCCCTGCTGCATTAACCGGTGAGTAATTCCAGGATCCATTCCATCTACCCCGAGAATGATCATCTTTTTGCCGTTCATAGTTCCGGCAAAATTCATAAAGGGCGATGCCGCCAGCAAAATTCCGCTGTTTTTAATAAACTCTCGCCGTTCCATATATTTTTCCTTATCCTCTTATTACTTAGTTCACACCCAGGTTTCGTCCGTCGATAAACGCCGGGGGGGTGATCCCGAACACAGACAATACCGTGGGAGAAATATCCATTAACGAAGGATCCGCCACATCGACCTTGCGGTTGCAAAAGAAAATACCCGGGACCTCGTCGCGGGTAAAGGCGTGATCGCCGCTCCAGAACCGCTCGTTATCCGAAAATAATTCCTCGCCGACATAATTGACCGATGATTCCCATGACACGCGGCAACCGACCGAGTAACCCACCAAAATATCCGGCGCGTTCTGAGTGTAGGGGCCCTTGTACAATTCTTCCCGTTTCCAGGCTTTTTGGGCAGCCGGAATGCCGGTCTGGGGATCCGTCACCTTCATCAATTTTTCTTTGATTTCATCCTTCAAGGCTTCGGCCTCTTTGCCGTTTTTGACAACACCGTGACGCTCCCGGCCTTTGATGTTCAAGAAGATTCCGTTCAAACCCTGCCCATAAGCCCGGGATTTTGTCCAATCAACATCCGCGTACCATTTGTCGCTGGTTTTTTTCCCGTCTTTGAGCACCAGGTAACCCTCCTTGTGAAGCCAGGAGTTCAGGTGGAATCCGCGGTTAAACGCGTTAAAACCGTGATCCGACACAATCATCAAACAATCGTTGGCGTTCAATTTGGGGATCAATGTTCCCAGGAAGCGGTCCATTTCTTTATATACATGGAGGATGGCCTCAGTCACCCGTTTATCGTTCGATGGGGTCTCGGCCGGAGAACCGGAATCTTTCATATAACGCCAGAACATGTGTTGGATCCTATCGGTGGCCTCGAACACCTGGACCACCAAGCCCCGTTTGTACTTTTTCAGAGTGTCGAAAAAAACCCGCTCCCGCTCTTCCTGGGCGCTATACACTTGCTGCAAGAAGTGCTCTTCGGACAATACCTTCTCGTTCACCGCCGTGGTGTCCTCCACCATGCCCAGAGTGGCGAACGTGCCCAGGAGCTTGGAGAGATAGACCGAGAAAATCTTCGGATGCGATACCGGCATCGAAGGGCTGGCGGGATCGATGTTGATGGGAGAGATATAGAGACGGACAGGATCGGTGGCCGACAACACCAATTGGGTGACGCCGGAAATTTTTATTAGCCCCGCTTTGAACTCCAGTTTTACCCATGGAGACAACCGGTCCAACTCAATGGTGGTTTTTTCTCCATTCACTTCAAATACTGCGGTTTTTCCCCGCGGATCCACCGCCAGCGTGAATGGCAATTCGAGGGGGGCATTGCCTTTGACAAAGGGATTACCCGGTCCGTGAACAATGCCTTTGTAATTGTTGTCGCCGGTTTTTTCCAGATTTTCGAATTCCCCTTCCCAGATATCCGATTGGCCGCCGCTTTCGACGCTACTATAAAAGGAGAAACTGCCCTGGGTGCCCCTCAGGTCGGGGGTGCCAAGACCGGATAACATGGTGCCGTAAAACTTTTCAGGCGGAAAGGTGTAGGGGACCCGCAAAACAGAGGCGAATATCCCTTTGCTACCCACAATGGTCCAGAAGCTTTTGCTCTTGCGCTTCAATTCGATTTTAGGTTTCGAAATCGGAAACAAAAATTTACCGATCTTCAACACCCGCTTCGGCGGGATGATATCGGATCCGGAAATCTTCGGCATATATGTGGCTCTGTCGGTGGTCAGGAAGTCGAAGATATTGTGCTTGCCGGGATTCACGCCGGTGGAGAATGTAGACCAGGCCACCGGTGAAATCGGCGGCTCAGTGCTGAGCAATGGGGCAAACGTTCCATCCTTTTCCAATGCCTCGAAGTTTGGAAATTGGTGCCCCTCCTGCCGGAACCGGTTGAACAACGCGTAATCCATTCCGTCGAAGCCGACAATCACCACCCGCTTGTATTTGGCGTTTTTCAGGGTTTTAACCCGTTTCAAGAAATTGATGAACGCCCGGATCGGGAAGGTGAGGAAGTTGAATATAGCCAGGAAAAACGCGAGAAATATAAAAAAGAAGGATCCCGCAAAAGCGAATCCTGCTCCCGGCCCCACATACGCAGCCAGAGGTTGCAACAATATAAATAGTAAAAGTATATAAAAAACTCTAAATCTTTTCATAGGCGATTTTTTCATACCGTTTCGTTCTCCGAAAATTCAGATTTAAACGAAGTATTATATACCAACCTGACAAAAATAACAAATAAATTTAATAACATCGCATTTTATTTAAACTCAAAATATGCTATAACATTACAAGATTTAAGGGATAGAGAAAATTATGAAAAATTATTTGTTTTTGAGGCTCCTGGCGGTAGCCGGGTTGGGGATTTCAATGTATGCTCTATGGGTAAAACAAAAAATCAGGCATTCCAATAATTACCGCCCTATATGCGACATCCGCGACAACATATCCTGTACCAAAGCTCTGGGCAGCCGTTACAGCGCCACCGCCGGAGTACCGAATCCGGCGATGGGAATACTCTATTATATAGTGATCATTGTATTAACCTATTGTGAACCGGACCTATTATTGTTTCCCGCCACAGCGGCGGTCTTGTTTTCCCTGTACCTGGCGTATATCTCCTATGTGGTGCAACGTAATTTTTGCCTGGTATGCTCCGCCACGTACGCGGTGAACATCGGCATACTCGTGGCGACGCTCCTGAACTGATTCTTCCTACAAGATGCGGGAAACCAGTTGACGAAACCGACGAATCATTGTAGAGTTAGACCTCACAACAAAAAAGGAAACGACACATGAACACCTACGCTGAATGTATCCCTTGTTTTTTAAGCCAGGCCTCGAGGGTGGTGAAAATGACGGAAACGGATCCGGTCCGAATAAAACGGGTTCTGGACGAGGTGGCTCTACTGGTCTCGGACATTCCCTTGACCCGGACCCCTCCGCACACAGCCACAATCATATACCGGAAGATCGCTCAAATGACCGGTGTCGAAGACCCCTTCAAAGAGATCAAACGGCAATGCACCGAAGCGGCGTTGAGGTTTTATCCGGAATTGAAACGGCGAATCGCAACAGCGGAAGATCCCTTGCTCGCCGCGCTGCAAGCGGCGGTTGCCGGAAACATCATCGACTTTGGGGTGAAAAATCACTTCAACCTGGACGACGATCTGGAAACGATGTTGAATCAACCATTCGCACTATGCCACTATGAAGAGCTCCAACAGGAATTGGCTGCCGC
>CAZBHS010000099.1:0-5180 GCA_964491915.1 uncultured Clostridia bacterium | reverse complement strand
TGCTGGTGCTGACGCCGGGAATGCTGAATCCTTTTTGCAGCAAACCGGTGTTGGCATCGACGCTGGAGGCCATGCATTGAGGGCAGTCCATAATAAGGTCAAAGCGGACATCCGGGTCCACCGGCAAGGGAGGGAAAATTGCTGTGTTGATGTCGTAGGAAGTGAAGTGAGTGACTTTCCCTTCCAGCCATTGGCCTGCGTCGTCCACTCGGGCCATGCCGTCGCAGGGGATCCAGCGCACCTCCTCCTTGTCCCAATAGGCGTAGGGGATTTCTTCTCCGGGGTCGAAGCCGAATGTGTTGCGGACGCGGATGGTGGCGGGTTTGTTGAAGGTGGTACCATCGGGGCCGAAGTCGGCGCAGAAGAGGAAGCCGATGGGGTATTCGAGGTTGGCGGTTTCGTCCAGGTCTCCTGGCAAAGCTTTGGAGGAGTGGAATCTGGTGGCGCGGATCTCTTTGACAGTATCTAAAGCTCCTTGGGGAATGATCACTTGCACGGTGCCGTCGGAGTTTTCGTGGACTCCCCCTTCGGGGCCGATGGGGGTGGTTTTGGTGTCGATGGGGGTCAGGTAGGCGCTGGGGATGGTTTTCTCGTCGCTAGTGGAAAGATAGATTTTGCGGTTTACTTCGGTGTAGCCCGGTTTGGTAATGGAGACTTTGTAGAGGCCGCCGGAGCCGAACATCAGTTTGAAGTAGCCGTCGCTGTTGGAGCGGGTTTCGACACCTGAACAGCGGATGATGGCGTCTGAAAGGGGGGCGAGGGTTTCGGAGTCGTAGACACGGCTGTAGATGTATGTTTGGTCTTCGAGGGCTACGGTTTCGTAACGGAAGGCCATGTTTTGGGAGGTCATGTTGCCGGCGTTGTCGGAGGCGTGGATCTCGAGGAGGTTGCTCCCCTGCTTGAGTTGCGACTCGTCGTCGATGGAGCCGGAGATGCTGTCTGAGGTGATGGAAAGAATATTATTAATGCTGCTGCCATTTAAAAGTACCTCAATGGAACTTGCGTCCACTCCTGATTGAAGGTCTTCCAGTTGGGCGTCGATGGAGATGGGGAGTGAATCGAACGTTGCCCCTTGCGGTGGGTGGTTGATGGTGATGGTTGGAGGCGTTGTGTCGCGGATGACGGTGAGGGTTGCCTCTTTGGTGATGGTGCCGCCCAGGCCTTTGGCTGTTACTTTGTATGTAGTGCTGGATGAAGGGTTGATGGTCATGGAACCGGAGGCTGCCACCTTGCCGATGTTATTGTCGATGAACACTTCGTCAGTGAAGCTGGAAGTCCAACTGAGTACCGCGCTTTCGCCGGCGTTGATTTCGGTTGGGGCGATGGAGGCTTCGAGTTGGGGTTCCGGGACTTCGGCGGTGAGCCACATGGCGAGCCTGGTGCCGGGTTTGCTGCGGAGGATGACGGTGATGGTGTTGTGCTCGTTGATTTCGACTATTTGTTGGAGTCTCGGGTTCTTTTTTTTGAAGTCTTTGGGGGCCATGATGGTTTGGCCGTTGAAGAGGACGTTGCCGCTGGTGACCAGGTGTTTGTCTCCCCCGTCTCCGTTTGATATGGTGAGGGTTCCCTGTTTGACGTAGATGGGGCTGTCGAAGGTGACGGTTTTTGTGGCGGGTTTTCCTTTGAGGCGGATGAATTCGATGGGGCCGAAGAGGGTGATCTGGGGGGCGAATAGATGGATGGGAAGGAATAGTGCGATGATGCTGAATAGTAGGATAGATCCTATGATTGGGTAGATCTTTGGGCGGTTCATGATTGCCTCCTGGTTTTGTAGATCTGTATACAAAAATGTTTGTTATTGAAATTTTTTGAGATTCAACAAGTGCTTTAGGGCGAAGTATAATGGATAGGAAAAAATATTTCAATATCCAGGATCTAAAGATTTTGTTTTTGTATTGTCAGGCGGGCAAATTATTGAAATTGGGGGAGTTTTATATATATTAATTGGTAGAGGTAAATAGGATGGATAAGAGGAATTTACCTTGTTTGTTAAATGTCGCAGGTCCTTGCTTTGGCCCAAGGCCTTAAATTTATAATTCCCCTTTCTTCGCGGGAATATTGAGTGTCCTAAAAATATAAACTGCCCGGGTCGCAGTTCATTACCATATCCTTCAATTGCCTTATACGTGTGTGTTGGTGTGTATTTTTTAGGTCTGGATTTTGGTGGATCCTCTCGGGAGGATCGAGGGCGAATGGAACATGTCTTTGGGACCTGTTTTCGTCGCTCTAAGAAAAAATTAGGAGACTAAAATGGCACATTTCACTAAACAAATGAAGCAGGAAATCATGGAGATGCTCAGGATTGAAGACTTGAATTTTGTTCTCTATTTGCTGTTCAGGCAGTTCAAGGAAGAATACGCAGAGGAACTCCGTAGTTTTTTCCCCGGTGGGAAACGAACGCGGGCCTTTGGCTTGAACGGGATGCGCCTGGTGCAGAACCGGAGTGATCGTCAATATTCAACAACATATAATTTTGAAATGGAGAGTTTTTTTCCAGGGCAGAGCCGTGTTTCTCATTGGGGAATCAAAAAATTCGGTCCGCGGACGAACATGGATCTGACGCTGTTGTTACCTCACAAATTGAGAAACAGGATGGCTGAAGAGCCGATTGACGAAAACAAGATGGTAACTCTGGATTTTGCCTCCGAGGAATTGGGGAAAAATTTCCAGGTGACTTTTACCAGAGTTAGCGAAGAAACTATGGCGGGCAAGATTCGGGAAATCGAAGCGGTCGAATACACTTCAGAGGAGGTGGAAGACCATGATCTTGTTGACGTGAATACGACCGGGTTGCGGGACCGGAACTATGACAATGCTTATATAGAACTGTATCTCTTTATGGAAAAATATCCTTCTCTCAGGTCGGAAATTCTCGACCGCTTTTTTCTGTATCAAAAACCTCGATTGGAGAAGGAAATCGAACAGAGTCATAGTTTGTAAACTTCTTGAGGCTCTCTCCGATCTCTTTTTCCTCTACAATTGTGTAAGCGTAGGATCATCCATCAGGTATACGACCCGGTCTCCAATTTTTGTTGGAAGCCTGGGATCTCCTGTAGCCAACAGGATATATTTATTAGCATGTACCTGTTCTTTTCGCTGCTCGTTATATATTTCGAGTATTTCAGGAGAGCCGCTCTGAACAGGTTCGTAGACCATGTAAATATCCGCCTTGATAGAAAACAGCATTGTTGATAGTATCACCGCTTTCGCTTCTTGAGAAAGTTGTTTGAGCCTTTGATGTCCTGTTTTTTCAAGGTTCAATTGGAGAACTAGTTTTCCCCAAAGGGACTTCTCCAATTTGGGCAAATCTTGTAAGAATTGAACAAATCGCCTTATTTGGAGATCTCCGGGGAAATAGTCGGGATGGCAAATATAGATAAATGTCCTGGACTTCGGCAATTTTTGATTTGTCTCCAGATCCTTTCCACCGATTTTCATGAGGGGCTTGTCGCCCTTTGCCTTTCCACATAGAGCGGAATATACCTGGCCGATGAGTTGGTCGTCGCGGCTCAACAGGACGAGCCGTTCTCCCTGCTTTAGATTAAGACGCAATTTTTTGAGCAATGTGAAGGATTTATCCCCTCCATGAAACAGGAAACGATTCCAGCGAAATTGGATGATTGCCAGCATGATAAAGGCATATAGGAGTCTCAACCATGCGCCGGTCCAGAAGTATTTTGGGAGTTCGTTTCTCTTATTGAAGTTTTCTATGGCTCCTTCGTAGTAGGTGGACAAAGAGAGCATGGAAATGAATTGGGAAAAATTGTTTTGGTCACGGTCATTTTCGTGAATATTGTAAGTGCCGGCGGTTGTGTAGTTATGGATGGATTGGATTTCATGAGCGGCTCCGGGGATGATAAAGACCAGGGCGAACCAGACAACGAGTCCAACAATGAATGGCCTCCCCTTCCTCTTGATTGAACCGGCGATGACGCCTGTTAGATAAAAAAGCAGGCTGACTGAAAAAATCATGCCCGCCTGGATGAGGAAGTGGAGTTGATCTTTTCCTTCGAATGAAAATCCATTCAGGCGTAACATGATGATGGCGGCGGTTTCATGGATTGCAAGGAAGATGAAAAAGTGGAAAATGCCTGAGAATAAGACATTTGGGAGAAACAGTTTTCTATTGAGGACGGTGTATAGAAACTTGTTGAATTCCCGGAAGCGGAAGATGCGGAATCCAGCCAGAAGTGACAGGAGGGAGGCCACCAGTAATTGCATGTTGGCAAAGCCATGGGTCCAGACCGCCAGGGGGGAAATCCTGGAACCGTCTTCGGCGCTTGTGATGTAAATGCCCTTTTTTATGAAATAGTAGGACAGCAGAAGCACCAACGCGAATATCAGCAAGTTTCTGCGGCGGAATTGACGTTTGATTTCGAGACCTGTGTACAAGAATAGTTTGTTCATTTTGACTCTCCCCTACTCTACTGAATTTGGCGCGACGCATTGCAGGCTAATAAATTGAACGTCACATTTTTGCAGGTTTCTTTCGATAGAATTATAGTTTTGTATGTCATCAAAAACTCCTCTTTTTAAATATTGGCTGTTTTGGAGAAAACGTGTTGAGCGATGGAGGTGGGAGAAGGGGGCTTAACTCATCTCTTCCACTGAACCCAAATGATCGCATAATCCATCATTTTGGTTCACCTTTTCTTTGATATAGTTTTTGAAAACAAATACGTTAGACTCCTAAATTATAGAATGCGGGGAAAAAATAAACAAGGAATTTTGTGATTTTTTTTCAGCGGCTAATCCATATCGTTTGAAAGATCGCTGATATCATTTTGAGGAGAGGTTTTGAAGGGATTTAGGGTGTGGATATTGGGTTGGTTGAGTTCTAGTTGGGTGTCGGGGAATTCGAATCTGGGGCTTGGGGTGAAGTCGGGGTGGTCGATGATGTAGGAGATTTGTGGGGGGATGAATTGGGTTTTGAAAGCTGAGAGTGTTTCGGGGTCGGGGTCTGGGGAATTGGGGTCGTGGAGCTTTAGGGAGCGTTCGTAGGTGGATTGGGCGGTTTGGTAGTAGTGGAGGGAGAGGTAGAGGTGGTGGGCTTTGGCTGATTGGAAGCGGGCGATGGATTCTGGGGATGTTTGGGCGTTGGGGCAGTGGATTTGGTCGTATTGGCGGGAGAGGAGGTAGTGGCGGGAGGCCTGGGCGAGGTTGTATTGGATTTTTTGGTC
>CAZBHS010000098.1:0-5368 GCA_964491915.1 uncultured Clostridia bacterium | reverse complement strand
TCACCACCCGCCACTACGACACCTTCGGCAACCTCCTCTCCCAATCCGGCCCCACAAAAGGCAACCTTGGCTTCCAGTCAAAATATTTCGATCAAGAAAGCGGATTAAATTATTTCTATCGTCGATATTATTTTTCTAGCATAGCAAGATTTATTACTGAAGACCCAATTGGAACTAGGGGAGGCTTAAATCTATCTTTGTTTGTGGATAGTAACCCTATAATCTTCACAGATCCATTTGGATTATTTAAAACTTCATATAAATATATGGGGATGCATTCAAAAAAATTAAAGCCAGGTGATCATGGAACTAATATTCCTCAAGTAGAATTCTTTTCTGAATGCATATACAATGGAAATGGAACTTACAGTTTGCAAATCACGTTCCGCTTAAATATTATAATCTATATTAATCCTGATTCCCCTAAACCAAGGGCAGAAATCATTGAACATGAACTGAGGCATAAAAAAATTTGGGATAATTGGTATCCGATATGGTCTGATAGATTTAGAAATATTGAAAGTAATTCTAGCGCTTTTGAATCTTTAGGAGCATGTCTATGTGCAAAAAAGAAACTTGATAAGCAAGCTAAGGATGCGATTTATGATAATCATCTTTTTTCAGTTAAAGAGGTCGATGGCTACTGGGATTACATAAAGAAAAAGGCAGGATTAAAATGAAACTTTACCAAAAAAAAATTTCAGCTTACTTCGGAGTGCTTATAGCGCTGATAATAATACGTTTTGTAGACTTTACGTTTCTATGGAATGATCTTCGACCAGTGGCTGTGGCAGACCTTCTTAATAAAGACACAGCAGAAGGAAAAGAGCAATTAAGAAGTTATTTTTGTGCTGATCTTGGATTCTCACAATACAAAAGTGCAAGAAAAGCTTTGTTGGAAAATGCAGAGAGAAATAAACAGCAAGTCACCCTTGTGGATTATTATAACCTATTGCATCCTACTGTCATTCTAATTCATAACAAAGGAAAGGAAGTATCTTTTTCAAATCAGTCACTTATTAAAACTCTAAAACCAGGAATTACAGAATTCTGGATTTCAAAATTCGAGACGGCAGTCATTGTGGAAATGGATGATAAAAGTAGCTTAATATATGCTGTACTTGGTGATTCAACATCTCACTTAAGAAACGACGGCAGGATGTATGAAATGTTATATTTATCAGTTACTAGATCATACTCGTCGTTGTTTTTCTCAATTTATTTTTACATTCCATTTCTGATTTTACTTATAATTATGTGGATCAGGCCACCATCTGTTTTAATCGCAAGTTTGTATTTCTTTGAAATGAGCCTCTTTCATGGGCCTAAAGCGGTGTTTTGGGAATCCAATGTGTTTTGGGGAAGTGTGGTTGGAGATTTTTTCAAAGACTCTATCGCACCTGTGTTAATGATATCGTTGGTCCTGCTGCTTTTTCTTTATGGATGTTATCATAAGTTTGTAAAGAATAGGAAAGTGAAACTTCAACTGATTGATAAATCGATTCTCCTCTTCTTTCTTTTGTTACCATTATTTCTGAGCATTTAGAAATAGTTTTTTTCAACATTGGTGGCATTATAAAAGCCTTAGGAGTATGATGTTTTCAAGAAAAAAACAATAGAAAAAAACATTCTGTCTTTGGAAGCGCATGCTTTAATCCTAATGCCAAATTGGAAAAAATATATCTAGATGCTATACTCGGATCTATTTTTTGGAGGTGTGGAACTTGCCAAATGGTTACATTCGGCAAAAAACTCAAAATAGGATTGTATTGTATAGCAAAGAGATTGTCGGTTCATAATTTGTTAGAATAGTGATGATGTTTTCCATATTGCTTGAGAGGCTGTAAATGAGATGTTGGTTCGATCGGAAGAATTCTATTGCAATTGTCATTTTGTGCCTTGTATTTTTCCCCATTGTTCTATCCGGGAATTCGAGGGACGAGATTGGCATTCTGGAATATACCGAGAAGGCTGTCTTGGCGGCGAAAGGGGTTGAGGGCAAGTATTGGCTGTTCGAGGAGATAGGAGAGGCTTACTTACAATTCGGATCTGTCGAGAAGGCCATGGAATTGGTGGATCTGATCGATGAAGAGTATTATAAAACTAGCCTATTGATCGATATCATCCACTGTCCTCATGCGACTGAAACTGAATTTGTAAAAACCATTCCGCAGAAGTATATGGGATTTGAGGACAAATCGTTTCAAGCGGCTATCTGGTATAATTTGACTTGGTATTATTTAAAGCAGAATGATAGGGCCAACGTTAGAAAGAGTCTGGATGAGTTCAAGAAATTGATGTTTCTTGACGATAGCTTTTCAAGCTGGGAGCGGCTGATGGAATTGGCTGGATTATTGATTGAAAATGGTTTGAAAGAGGAGGCGGATAATATTGTCCGGGGGTATCTGAAGCTGATCGAGAAGAATGAGGTGGGATTGTCCAGCCAGATGAACGTTTTGAAAACGCTGTATCGCCAGGGAATGATTGGCGACTTTCCACAACTCATTAAAAGGATCCAGGTGGGTGTAGATTCCAGGTCTTCCGCAGAGGATCGGGCTCTTTATTGTAATTGGTTCGCGGGAACGCTGTTTGAGATTGACCGGTTGGAGGAGGGGTATAACTATTTGCGGAAGTCTATCGGGCACGCAAACCGAATCAAGCCATTGGAAAAGCGAAAAATGTTTATTTATAGGGAATGGATACAGCCGCAACGTTTCGATCCAGGTAGGAAGGGGATGATTCGCCGGCTTGATGAATTTGAAACGCTGTTGCGGCATCTTTGCGCGGAAGAGGGTGGTGTACTTGGAGATGAAAGTTCTGAGATTTCGTGTTCCTTCGTTGAGGCGTATATCACTCTTTTGATTAACAAAGGAAAGATTAAAATCCCCAGAGAGGTTGTGAATCGAAATCCTGGATTGATGGATTTCTTCAATTATCGAGTCGCCTTGAATTTCCTTGATAATCAACCATTGCGTCATAAGGCGTTGCATTTCTCGAAAAAAATCAAATCGTCGCCTCAATTGAAGATCGATGTTATGTTGAAATATCGTGAGAGACTGGGCAATCTCCCGTTTCCTGGTACCTATTCCATTCTGGATGAAGCTCTCCAAGAGGCGAAGCGAATGGCAAATAACCGGGATGAACACCTGTACAAAATAGCAATGGCGTATCTCGACATTGGGGATGTTCAAAAAGCCGATGAGCTTTATTTCCAGATAAAGAATTCAGATGCCCAATCTCACTTAGCTTTTCATGTCATCCAGGTCTGCCTTCGCAACTATAGTTTGACTGTCGCCCAGAAACACCTCGATAAATACACAGGAATATCATGTGAATTCCGTGCTCTTTGCCTCTCCAAAATTGCTTCCAGGTTTTTCCTCGAAGGAAAGGCGGAGCGTTCTTTCAAGATGTATAAGGCGGCTGTGGATTGTATGCTAAAGTATTCCACTCCCCAAATGTCAGGTATTTTTCGGGACTACTATTACGCGATAGAGAAGGGTAGGATGGTTTTTGAAAAGAGAGAATTCCACAACTATATAGTTGTGCAGGGACATTAAGTTACCGCAAGCCTCCAACTTCTCTAATTGTAAAATCACAGAGATCCACCAGAAAAGCGTATCGGCAATTGAAACATTTTTGCCTCTATGATATACTAAAAATTCGTAGCGTTTTTTTAAAGGTGAACCCACAACAAGGAACTGTATTGGAGGTCAAGTGCGTGAAACCCAGTTCGCCGACATTTCTATTTCTTGAAAGGTCAGTCCAATTACCATTCAGGATTTGTATATATATTTCAAACATCCCCAGCCCAAGGAGGTATAAAGTGAAATATAAAAAACTCTCTCTCGTAATTCTTTTACTGTTTATAGTCCCTCAATTAGTCGATGCCTTGCATTATGGGAATGATCTCATTCCACCCTTCCCGGAAGGTTCTCGAATCATTATTGAATCCCATGTGATAGATGGCGCTACTAACTTCTTTAAAGCAAAAGCCGCTGCGATGCTGCTCTTTGCCGACAGCGAGGCGGGCGCGAAAGAAAATTTTGAATATTCGTCTGCACTACTGCATGCTGACAATGCGATTGAATTTCTGGAAAAAGCCCGGTCAAGTTATCTGTTGGCTTACAATTTCGGAAAATCGGCTGGGTATATAAAAACGAGACAGGATGTGTTGAGGAACTTTGATTTTGAGACTTTTCAGAATGATAGAAAACTTAATTCATCCATTATGAGCAAAGTAAAACCATTCCTATCGAATGGAGATGTCACTGGCTTTTACAACCAGCTCATAACAGATATAAGTGAAATAATCGAGCTATTAGCGGCAATCAGAGGGGAGCTGGCAAAAAATACTAAGCCGGACAATTCCTTATATTGGGAATTATTGCAGAAAATTTCTGAAGCGACGCTTTTTGGAAATTATGGAACAATGGTCGGAATCCAAGCATTTGGAGGATGACGAGGAATCTTTTTACAAAAAAAGTAGGTGCAAATATATCAAGGACCAGGTCGGCACTATCTACAAGATCCACTCCCATCAAACCCAATCCACCGTTACTACACGCCAGTTCGACACTTTTGGCAACATCCTTTCCCAATCTGGTCCAACCAAGGGTAATCTTGGTTTCCATTCCAAATACTTTGATCAAGAAAGTGGGCTGAATTATTTTTTTCATCGATATTATATGCCGAACGTAGGTCGTTTCATTACTGAGGATCCCCTTGGCATTCAAAGCGATACCAATCTCTATCGTTATGTGTTAAACAATCCTCAAAACTTTTCTGATCCATTCGGATTAGAGGCAGATCAGACAAGAGATGATGTAATAGAACGTATTTGCTGTATTATGAATAGCTCTGGTATGCTGAGTGGTCCAGGTAATTTCCACCAAAGACAACATCCTCTCCCGAACCACCAGCTACCAGTACGACGCAAACGGCAATCTCACAAAAATCACCACCCCCGACGGCAAACAGACCCAGATGACCTACGACGAAAACAACTTCCTTAAAGAAACAATAAACAACGACGGCACAAAATCCACAGTCACCCGCAACACCAGAGGCGAAATCATCTCCATCACCGACGAAGAAAACCGCACTGTAACCCTCCAGCGCGACACCATGGGCCGCATCCTCAAAGAGAATTCTCCCTCCGGCAGAACCGTTCGCTACGAATGGGGCTCGGACGGTTGCGCCTCCTGCGGCGACGCCTCCAAGTTGACAAAAATAATCGACTCTGGTAATAAAGAGTGGGAAACCCCACGCACCTGTCCCCCAAGTTTTTCCTCGAAGCCCAGTTCGACGACTCCGAATCCGGCATCGACGCAAACTCCATCGAGGTCTTCCTCAACAGCAGCAGTATCTC
>CAZBHS010000097.1:0-5376 GCA_964491915.1 uncultured Clostridia bacterium | reverse complement strand
ATTGGCGACGCTTCCTGCCGGCGCTTATTCCTATGAAGACGGACATCTGGATGTCGATCTGCATTATGTCTACGCCCTGGCAACATTAGGGCAGCCCGAAGGCGAGAGCATCCTCTCGTTGCCCGTCAGCCATATGGCCATTCCCTGAGACGCGATAGCCCGGGCAGGGGTTGACATTGGCGTTAGTTTGGTTATACTCTTACTTTATAGGACTGACATCAAAGGAGAGATATCCATTTCCTTTGCAATCCCGCTATCAGTAAGATGATGAACGGACGGTTCCTGTTATTTGAAAATATTTTTTAGGAGGCAATATATGATCAAGCCCCATGGCTCTGATGAATTAAATCCTTTGTTCGTAATGGACAATGGGCAGCGCGACGCCCTGCTGAAAGAGGCGGAAAATCTTCCTTCCGTGGTAGTGACATCCGCGGCCGCCGCCAACGCGGTGATGATGGGGAGTGGATATTTCAATCCGTTGACCGGGTACATGAACCTGGAAGACGCTTTGTCTGTGGCGGAAAAGATGCAAACAGCCGACGGCCTGTTTTGGCCTGTTCCGGTGATAAACCCGTTGGAAGATACATCTGCAATCGCCGATGCCTCCCGGATCGCATTGCGGGATCCCAATGTGGAAGGGAACCCTGTACTGGCCGTCCAGGAGGTGAAAGCCATCGAGGAGATGACTGCGGATCATAAAAAAATGATGGTGCAAAAAATCTTCGGCACCGATGACCCGGCCCATCCGGGGGTGGCGACTTTCATGTCTCACGGCAATTTTGTGGTATCCGGTCCGATTCAGGTTCTCAACTTTTCCTATTTCGAAGTCGATTTTCCCGAAACCTTCCGCACCGCGTACCAGATCCGCGACGAGATCAAAGCCGCCGGCTGGGAAAAGGTTGTGGCGTTCCAGACCCGTAATCCGATGCATAGGGCGCACGAAGAATTGTGCCGGATGGCGAAGGAAGCTGTCGATGCCGATGGCATTTTGATCCATATGTTGCTGGGTAAACTGAAAGCCGGCGATATTCCCGCCGATGTGCGCGACGCGTCCATCCGCAAGATGGTGGAAGTGTACTTCCCCCCCAATACCGTATTGATCACCGGATATGGTTTCGACATGCTGTACGCCGGTCCCCGTGAAGCCGTGTTGCACGCTGTGTTCCGCCAGAATTGCGGTTGCACCCATTTGATCGTCGGCCGCGACCATGCGGGATGCGGTAGCTATTACGGTCCCTTTGACGCCCAGACAATCTTCGATGAGCAGGTGCCTGAGGACGCGTTGGAGATTGAAATCTTCAAGGCCGACCACACCGCCTGGTCAAAAAAATTGAACAAAGTGGTCATGATGGGGAAACATCCCGATCACACCAAAGAAGATTGGGTATTCCTGTCGGGTACCAAAGTCAGGGAAATGCTCTCCAACGGCGAATCGCTTCCGGTCGAATTCAGCCGGCCCGAAGTGGCGGAAATCCTCGGTAAGTATTACCGTTCCCTTAACTAACTATCGGTAGACAAATAGACATTATCATATAATTCCGGCGGAACGCTTCGCGGCGCTCCGCCGGTTTTCTTTTTCCCGGTTTTTTCATCTTTGTCCCTTTTCAAATGGATCCAAATATATTATGATATACTTTAAGTATATACCCGCATATTCGTAATAAAGGAGGCTCTGTGGATTTAGAAAAATTCATTCGCGATGTTCCGGACTTCCCGCAGAAGGGAATAATTTTTAAGGACATTACTACCTTATTGAAGGAAAAAAACGCGTTCCAGCATGTTATCCACCTCATGGAAGAGAAGTACAAGGACAAAAATGTGCACAAGATCGTGGGCATCGAGTCCAGAGGTTTTATTTTTGGTGGGGTTTTGGCGTACAATTTGGGATGCGGTTTCATTCCCGCCCGCAAACCGGGGAAACTGCCGGCTGAAACGATCAAGGAAGATTACTCTCTGGAATATGGCACCAATACATTGGAATTACATGTGGATGCCATCGAAGAGGGCGAAAATGTCGTGATCGTCGATGATCTTCTGGCCACCGGCGGCACTGCCCAGGCTGTGGCAAAACTGGTTGAACGGCTCAAAGGCAATATATTGGGGATCGAATTTTTAGTGGAACTCGATTTCCTCAAAGGCCGTGAAAAATTGAATGGCTACACCATCAATAGTTACCTGCATTATTGATTGTTTGGTAAAATGAAGGGATCAAAGGGGCCGCGTTTTCTCGGCTCCTTCGATAAGAGAGAGAGATGAAGGTTTTGGCGAGTTTGATTTTAATTATAGCCCAGCCATTTTTGTTGATGCAACCGATTCAGATTGCGTTCGAATCAGGGGATTTCTCGCCGCTGCTGCTGATTTGCCAGGATAAGGTATCGGTGAATTTCGAAGAGCCTTTTCTGCTGAACGGCTATTTTTTCCGGGAGAAATTCGTCGATGAATTTTCCCTGATTATGTCGGAATACGAGATCAACAAGATCGAGTGGTCTTCGATGCATATCCAGGATCGCTTCGCTGTTCAATCCATGAATCTTGCGCTCAAAAACCGGCGCTCCGAACGATTGCTCTATTATAAGTTTATATTTTTTATGACTCGCGCCAACACCCGGGACAAAGAATGGAAATTGTATTATCTAAAAGGATTAAAGTTGTAATTTTAATTCTTCTCTATATCGCATTCTTCTGGATTGCGGGCTCCCAATTTTCCGACGCTGATGGTCAAAAAAAAAAGGAGCGCGTTTATAATCGTCTGGATAGCTCCGTCAAGGTGCTGGAAGCGTCCTTGCGCGCAACCGTCCGCAAATATATGTCGCGGTGCGGTTCTCTCGCCGGCCTGTACAAAAACGGTGATTTGACCCATGATGAGATGCTGCCGGGGGAGGCTCTGGTGGTGGAACAGGATGGAGAGGTGCGCGATTATTTCGGCGAAATTTATTATATACGGTTTCAGCAAATGGCCGCGGGGGAGTGGCGGCTGATTGAAAACAACAGCCACATTTATTATTTACAGAAATGTGCCCCCCACCTTTTTTATGTGAGACATTTTTTTCAGGCGGGGCAGAATTTCATCCTGGACCAATTGGAATTTCCCCGCTCGTTCGGAGAATTGGAATATCTCGATGTACCGTATTCTTCCCGGATAGGTCGGTTCTCCTATAATGCCTCCAGGGACCTCTATTACTATGATCATATTCTGGAAGGGACCAATCGCCAGTTATTTTTGCATTTAAGATTGTTTCCCGAAGGTATCGAACATTACTTCACTCGCCGGCGTGATATGGTGACCTTTGTGATTGTCTTGTTCGGGTTGTTGTTCCTCGGCGTCTTGTTTATTGCCAGAAAAGCCAAACTGGAAAGGTTGTTGGGGAAAATCGCCTTTTCCGCTATCTTTGCCGTTTTGTTTTATCTGAGCCAGGCTTATGGAGAAAAAACTATATTCCTGGATGTGTTCGGCTGGCGGCTGAATTCTATCCATGAAGTAGTGATCCTGGCGGCGTTTTTGAATTATCTCTTGTTTATTTTAGTGAGGCGATTGTCAAGTCTATGGATGGGCGTGGTTTTTTTCAACCTCGCGGCGCTTTCATCTGTTGTGATGATCAACCGCATTTTATCTTCGGTGCATTTCTATTATTCGAATTTCAATTTCAACCTCGACTACTTCAGTTTGTTATCGGTTTTATTCCTGCTTCATCTGGTCCCCTCGTGGTTTGTGTTCGGCGTGAGGGCGAGGGCGAGCGCCGCTACCGGTTCGCGGATCGTGTTGTTTCAGGTCGGCGTGGGAATCGTTTATTTTATTGTTCAACCGCACGCGTTGTTTGCGTGGGGATACTTTTCAGTCATTCTATTGCTTTTGGTATTTGAGGAACTAAAATTTTTGCTCAGAATTGTGTTCCTATTTCTGGTCTCGTTATCCATTTATACTTTTGTATCGCAAAATTCCATCCAGAGTAAGCAGACTTTCATCAGCCAAAACCTGAGAAATATTTTTCTCAACCAGGGCAATTACGCCAAATTGATCGCCCGGGAAATTGTCCACGAAATCAACTCGGAGAGTAAAGACTTCAAGGAATTCTTCAACGCGTATCCGGCTGAGAAGCTGGGACAGATCTGGAGAAACAGTCTGGCGGCCAGAGAGAACGCTGGATCCGGGATTTTTGTCCTGTCGAAAGACCAACAGATTCTCACTGAGTTCTCCGATCAAATCCCTTACATCGATGTGAAAAAGCGGGACTTTTTCCCGGTCTGGGCCATCGAGGAGACGGAAGCGTCATTGTTCGGCAAAGAGATCACCCTGGCTGTGGCTTCCACCAGCGTGTTCGACGGTTCCAGACTTCTGGGATACATTATTGTCCAGGTATTGAATTCCCCGGAGTTGATATTAAAAGAGAGGGAAACGATCAATATTTTCACCATCAATCGCCGGATTGAGCAATTGGGCTTGAACTACATTAAATTGAGCCGCGACAATAGAATTCTGGAGAATCCCTCCAATATCAACCTGCAGGATATCAAGGGATTGTTGCGGGAAAGGGACAAGTGGATTCATTTCCGGTTTATGGATCTCAATTTCACCGGTTATAGTTTTCGTGACGCTTCCAATTCAATTATTATTTTCTACCCCGAAAAGACTTGGGTGACGCAGTTTTCCGAGACCATCAAGATCTTCTTGTTCCTGGCGGTGTTCTATTTCCTCTTCTCCTTTCGGGAGCTGAAGAGGACCCAGTGGAGATTGTTGTTGTATTCCTTTTCCATCAAAGTGTTCGCCATTTTGATCTTGCTGTCTTTGTTGACCACTGCGGTTTTTTCTATTTTTTCACTGGATTTGAATGTGCAAACGTCCCAGCGGCATCTCCGGCAATTGGTGTTGGAGCGGGGAGCAGCCGCGCAAAATATTGTGAACGACTTATTGATGGAAAACCGCGCATTCGATCAAAACCAATTATTCTTCCTGTCGCGGATGATCGAGCGCGATATCTCGGTGTATCGTAATGGAAGGTTCCTGCACACAATTAATTACAAAAAGATCATTGAATCGCGCTTGCCGGAGTATTTAAGTTCCAATGTCCGGCATTCCCTGAATGAAAAAAATCAGAAATTTTATATAGAGACCCAGGGGGACTCGTTTCAGCTTTATTTCAAATCCGGCGAATACATTTTCAACATCGACTTCGCCTTTACACTGGAGGATATGATCGGCGGTCGCGGGGATTACGAGGATTTTATCATCACCCTGTTCTTTATTCTGTTTGTGTGCGGATTTTCCGCCGCCTTTTTCTTTAGAAACAAAATTATGTCCCCTATAGACACTCTCAATCAAAAAATGGCTGAGGTCAAGACCGGCAGTTTGACGTTGCTGGAGGTAATTCCTGGCGACGA
>CAZBHS010000096.1:0-5463 GCA_964491915.1 uncultured Clostridia bacterium | reverse complement strand
AACCTGGAGCTCTCTCTCGATTTGTGTGTTTCTATGAAATACAATGTACGAGCTTCTAACTATTGTTCCGATGATATTGATAATTACGCTGATAACTATCAGGAGAATAACGAATATGAAAAAATCTCGTGGAAATTTTGCATCTTTTCCAAAGGCCAGGATAATGCCGGTTAGAGTTATCGACGAGGCAAAAATCAATAGGCGCATTTTGGAGAGCAATAGCAAGTGGTTATAATTCATTTCATATTCTTTTAATAAAAAATCTCTATTTTTCACTTTATTTTGTCCCTTTTTGAAACTTAGTTTTCCTATTGTATAATTTGATTTCTAATTTTTTCCCCATCTCTTTATGAACTCTTGTGCGGACCTTAATTGATTGCACTGAGTTATGATTATATCAGGTATTTGATTAAGATTGCAATCCCCAAAAATGTGATGCGGTGGAACTGGAGAAAATCTGGGGACAGGCGGATTTTCTGTTGAGCTAGTTCACATTATTGGGCTGAGCTTCGTATTTGAGGGAAATCAGGGGGCGGGTGGATTTTCCTTCTTCTTTAAAAATGCCGCTGCGATATCTGGAAAGTCCGTGAACAAACCGTCCACCCCGATCTTGTTGTAAAAAATATCCATGAACGTCTCGAAGCTGCCGTCGGCGTAGACCGGCATTTCGTCCTTCTCTTTGCGGAATGTGAAAGGGTGCACATCGAGATGTTCCTCATGGGCCTCTGCCACAATATGATTGGGACGCGCGTCCGCAGCGTTGGTCGTCCCCTTTACCAGCATCGAATAATGAGGCCCGATAGCGTCGGCGTAACCGGCGATGATCTTCATGGCCCCCGGCTCGAGCATCCAATCATAGTCGAGATTGACCTCTTTATCCCCGTCGTAATGGATCGTCTCCCGCCAATTTGTATAAGCCATCAATTGCACCAACTTGATCTCCATCCCCAGCTCCGGCAATAATTCATCATAAACCCGTCTCAACTCAACCGGGTCAAAGCATTGAAAATAAACCGGATCCTCTTTGCCTGTATATCCATAACCCTTCAACACCTCGAGCGCAGCCTTCGCGATATCCTTCCCTTCCTTAAAAAAGTACCCCGGCGACTTGATCTCCGGATAGATTCCCGCTTGCCTGCCGGAGCTTTTATTGAGCCCCTGGACAAACTCGATCTCTTCCTCGAAGGTATTCACCCGAAATATCGAATCCCCAACCGGAAACCGCCCCGGAAACACCGCCTGCCGCGCCCCATCTTTCACCGCGAACCGCTCCATCATCCGCAATTCCAGGATCTCCGCCAGCGAAAAATCAACCACATGAAACCGCCCGTCGTCCCGTTGCCGCCCCGGAAACCTCTCCGCCACATCCGTCACTCTATCCAAAAACCGGTCATGAAGCACCACCAACCGGTCATCCGCCGTCATCACCAAATCCTGCTCCAGATAATCGGCCCCCATCGCGAATGCCATCGCCTTCGCTGCTAAACTATGCTCAGGCAAATACCCACTGGCCCCCCGATGAGCAATCACAATCTTTTCCCCATTCATCATACCCAAATTATCCCCCGCCCCCAAAAAAAATTCAAGAAAAAACCTGGGGACAGGCGGGTTTTCTATCCATCATTCCGACCTCAACGAAGACTGGAATGGGGCGGCAGAGGCAAAAAAAGATAATCGACCTGTCCCCACTATTCAAAGAACAGATGAGCTGATTGATGATTGTAGGCTCGTTGGGGGAGTTCGCTGTATATCTTACCGTTAAGGATTCTGCCTGCCCGTTTTTTCCAGACGCCGCCCCATTGTTTGAAGAAAAATCGGACATTTTGTTCCTGGCATTGGCTTAATATAGATTCCACCCAGAGAGGATTCATCGGTCGAGCTCCTGGCCCTGATTCTCCGCCGACGATTACCCAATGAATTCCGTCAAGGTTTAACTGGTCTAAGGGACCGAGGAGGGGTTCGCAGGACAAGAAACGAATGAATGCCGGAACCTGTCGGAGATGCTCCAGGCGGTGTTTTACATTTTCATCTTCAATGCTTACACCCATCCAGATATTTTCTTTCCAATTCAGGTGGGGGGCGAGTTCTAGCAAGCGTTCACTCCGCTTGGTAAGGACCTGGTAAATATGTTGCGGACACTGGGCCATTGAGTCGAATACTTTCTCGATAAAAGAGAAAGGGATATCTTCATGGAAGAGATCGCTCATCGAATTGACAAAAATAATTCGGGGCTTCATCCATTTAAGCGGCTGGTAGATTAGGTCCTCATGCAATGTCACCCGGAAACCATGTTTATAACGCTCCTGCCCCATTGCGTGCAGGCGTTTCGCCATGCGTTCGGCGTAACAATGTTTACATCCGGCACTGATTTTCGTACAGCCTGTGACTGGATTCCATGTCGTTTCAGTCCATTCTATTTTTGTTTTTGTGGGCATTCTTCCTTCCTATAATTCCTTTAATAAAACATCTTGAGCAATTTTAACTGCTGTGGGAGCTCCTTTTTCATTGGATGCGGCAAAGCAAAAAAGAAAAATTGGGACCCCTTTACTATTATAAAGTGGTAAAGGCACTTTGGCAACTCCCTTAAAGATTGTTTTTAGGCGATCATTAAAATATTGACCGATGGCTTTGAAGTCGGCTGTTTTTTTGTATCCTTCCTGGTTTTCGAATAGACTTTTCTGTTTGTACTTTTTATAAAATTCACTTTTCCATTTATCTTCACCAAAAAAATTTGTAAGTTTTTCGGCCCAAGCCCCTTCTGGGGGGCAATCTTTTGTTAGTAATCTATTTACGGCCTGTCCTAATGGGAATAGAATCCATAAATCAATTGCCTTTGTATTAGCAATGGCCTGCAGAGTTTTCCATTTTACCTGCATGCCGTATGGGTCGAGGAAGATTACGGCACGACTTGATCTCCAGTTAGTTTCTCGGCACCATCTTTGTAAGTACGAATTGGCATCTTCTTGGACAACCTTGATATTTCTTGATCCAGAATATTCCTGTTTAAGTTTTTCCAATTCGGCATAAAATTCCGGTGATTGTTCGATGAAAATATATTCTTTGAATGGATATTCTAAATCCAGAGCTATTTGTGCACTTCCTTTTTGATATGATACGATTTCATCGTCATTTGGAAATGGCAGCAATGGATCGTTGTTTTCATTCTCTCTTACATCGCGATATCCTGTTCCAGCAAAAGCGTCAACGTAAATTGGTTTAAGAGCTCTAGCTCTTTCATTTTGCGAGAAAATCACCATGTATGCATCTAGATATTTTTTTAACCTTTTAAGTTTCTCCTCCGTCCAATCTCCTCCGAAGCGATGCGTGGTATTCAATCTTTTCCTCCTGCATAGTTTCACAAAATTCGTCTAAATAAAGAATAAAATAGCCTTTGACACTATTTTCAATACTTTCCTCATTTCTTATATCTTTTTAGTTTGTTAGAACAATAAATTATTTAATTTTTAGCATTTTAGTGTTCCAGCGATACTTAAGTTTTTTTTTAGCATAGTGAAGAAAAAAAATCAATAGTATAGAGTCTTTAATATTTCTCGAGAAATCGGGAGTGCCTATAACTTAGGTGGGGGAAATGTCAATTGACAAATTGAAGGCCTTGCCAGGGCAATTGTCTATGGTTTTTCTCTAATTGATCAGGGACTGGGCGACGGCGCTTGACATTGGGGGGGAGGGTGTGTCAGGATTATGGGATGAAGGATAGGGGAAAGAGTTGTTGGGGAAGCCTGTTGAATTGTTGGATGGAGTGGAGGGGGTTCTGGAATCTCTGGCGCCGCGGTATCGCCTGATCGTTGCCACCAAAGGGGATTTGCTGGATCAGGAGCGGAAGATGGAGAAATCGGGGTTGGCGCGGTACTTTCATCACATTGAAATTATGAGCGACAAAAAAGCGATAGATTACCGGAAACTATTGGGCCATCTGGATGTGGAACCGGAGGAGTTTTTGATGGTGGGCAATTCCTTGAAATCCGATATTTTGCCGGTTGTCGAGCTGGGCGGTTATGCGGTTCATGTGCCGTTTCACACCACATGGCAACATGAAGAGATTGATGGAGATTTGCAGAATAAAAAGATACTTACAGTGGACTTCATTGGGGATGTATTGGATATTTTCCAATAATTCATTTGACTGGGGTTTTGCCACACTGCTTCTAGCTATAGTTCTCACATTGTTGATATAGGTGAATTTTATTCCCTTGTTCTGAAAGCATTCCTGCGCGGTGTTTCAGAGACGATATGATGCTTTTCAAAATTTTCCGCCGGCGGAAATGAATTCCTTGATTTGGCAAGATGGTTTGGTGGCCTGGGTATTGGTTGGCTATTAATGCCTGTTCCAAAGAGCGAAGTTCATAATTTTAATGATTTACATCGGGGGGGTGGAGTGATAAAAATATCTTTTGTACTCTGCTACATTGGTTTTTTTTAGTAATCCGGCTACAGTTTGTTCCTTTGGGGTGAAACCATCTTTTTCTATACAAAAATAACCGCTTCTTAACGGCGGTAGCCTGAATTTTAGTCAATTCTTGAGGAAAAACATGACTTTCAATCAAAAAATCGATCGAAAAAACATCGCAGACATCTTCTCCTTGACACCTATGCAGGAGGGGATGTTGTTTCATTATTTAAAGAATCCTGAGAGCGACCACTACTTTGAGCAGTTGACCCTGGAGGTGAGCGGCTCTATTGAAGAGGGAATCTTCTCCGAGGCCTGGAATAGTGTCGTGGCCCATCATGACATGATGCGGGCGGTATTTCGCTGGGAAAAGGTCAAAGAACACGTGCAAGTGGTATTGAAAGAGGGCGGGATAGAGCCGCGGTATGTTGATCTGACGGCGCCGGATGAGACGAAATTGTTCCAGCGGATTCAGGAGTTGGACCGGGCGGACAAATTTGATTTGCGGCAGGGAGCTTTCCGGGTGACGCTGTGCAAGGTTGGGCCGGATGAGTTTCGGATGATTTTGAGCCATCATCATATTCTGTATGACGGGTGGTCCAATGGTATCATTTTGGCGGATTTTTTGGAGGCTTACGGGAATCTCTCGCAAGGAAAGAAGCCGCGGCTCTTGCAACGAAACAAATTTCGAAATTTTGTCAAATATTGCCGCGATTTGAAGCAAGCTGAGCAGGAAGACTTCTGGCGGGGCTATCTGGCTGAATTGGAGCAAGGAACCGCAATCTCCTGCAAAGGGGCCGGCAGCGGCGCGTTGGATTCGGACGGCAAATACGATATCCGTTTTGAGCGGACATTGAAGGAAGAGATAGAGGTATTTGCCCGCGACAATAAAACCACCATGGCGGGTGTGCTGTATACCGCCTGGGGGATTTTGCTACAGAAATACAACGATTGCGACGATGTGGTGTTCGGCACCACTGTGTCGGGCCGCTCCGCCAAACTCGACGGTATCGGGGAGATGGTGGGATTGTTCATCAATACATTGCCCACGCGTT
>CAZBHS010000095.1:0-5514 GCA_964491915.1 uncultured Clostridia bacterium | reverse complement strand
TCTATGTGTGCCTGTTCCCTAAGGTTCCCAAAGATTACAAATCAAATAAACAGGGGACAGGCACGGTCGGTTTCATCAATATCGTTCTCCCGCAGAACGTTTCTCCCCCAAACCCGTTCTCCCAGAGAACGCTTTTCCCAATTTTCCGTTCTCCTGGAGAACGATTCGTCATTCACAAATTTCTAAACTCCCTTCGAAATTCCCTCGATATAATTGCCCCGAAACCTGTGAGTCATAAAGAGGGCAAGCGATAAAATCTTGCGGCAAAAGCGAGATTTACAACATCTATTTTTTCAATCCAAATATTTCAAAAACGCGTAGTTTCTTCCCTTTCCCCTTAACCTTTTGGAGCCCCAAATCTTTAAACCTATCCCCCACAATATCCCTAACATACTCGAACGTCTTCTCACCGATCAAAATTCGATTGGGCTCATCCTCATCCCGAGTCAATTTCTGAATCCTGGCCGCGACATTCACTTCGTCTCCAATCACTGTATAATCCAGGAATTGATCCGATCCGATATTCCCAACAACAACCTCTCCTGTATTGATACCGACTCCAAACCGCAATGCCGGAAGATTGTCTGCTTCGTTTTCCGAATTCAATTCCTCAATCGCATGTTTCATCTCTATTGCGCAGCGCACAGCATTCCGAGCATTCTGGCAATCATCAAACACCGGATATTCTTTCATCCCGAAATTCGCCATGATTTCATCGCCAATATATTTATCGATAATTCCATGATGCCTGACCACAATCTCGGTCATCCTCTGAAAATACCGATTCAACAATTCAACTGTGTCCTCGGGACTCAATTCTTCCGCAAGAGATGTGAATCCACAGATATCGGAATAAAACACCGACATCTCCTTCTTCTCCACTTCCCTCAAGCACTCCTGGTCTTTGCATTCCAGCTTCACAATCTGATCATAGGGCAGATATTTAGAGAACAATTTCCGGATCTTATTATTATTCTCGATTATAGGAACGACCATCTCCGAAAGGTTATCAAATTCCCGCTTCAGAGAAAAAAATCTAATCCCTTCATTAATAAATTTCACCAGTACTTCAGGTTTAAACGGCTTTCGGAGAAACCGGTCCACCTCAAGTTTATTTTGATATATTTCAGGTTTCCCGGTCATAATAATTCTAATTGCATGTGGGACTATCCCAGCAGATTGTTCTAATACCTCACTCCCAGACATCCCAGGCATAATTTCATCTGCCAAAATAACCGCAATATCACTATTCTCCCGCTTATTTATCTGCTCAAGGGCTTCTTCTCCATTATATGCCAAAACGCACAGATATTCTGACCGCAAAGCGTGCCAAATAAAATGGACATTACCCCCGTCATCGTCCACAATCAATATTTTCGGTTTATAGCCATTCCCGTACACAGTTCACCTCCGCTAGTTTTTCTCCTCTCAACGTTTCCCATCTCCCAACCTAAAGAATTCATTCACCGCTCTCTCCTTGCTCACAATCCGGTAATTTAATGTTTTCAATCCGCTTCTCCAGCCTAAGTCGATATAATTCTACAGCCCTCATAGCATCCTCCTTGAGATCATCGATTTTATCTTTAAGAGGCTTCCGAATGAAACGGTCGATGTAAATAAGACTTGCACCGTAAATCGACGAACTCGTCTCTGGATACGCTGTTATTAGCCATCGAATAGTATGGGGGTGAGTGATAAGAGTTTTTTCCAATAATTCTAAGCCGGACATACCCGGCATCCTCTCATCAGTCAAAATAATTGCGGTATCTGAATTTTCAGGAAGAGTAAGAATCTCGAATGCCTCGCCGCCATTCCTTGCCATAAGAACCAAAAAATCGTCTCTAAAAGCAAGCCTTAAAAAATTTAGATTCCCCGGATCATCGTCAACTAAAAGAATTTTATGTTTCTTATGACTCAAAATCTCTCCCTTCTTGCATTGTAGGTAGCTCAATGATAAAAGTCGTCCCTTGATTTTCGATACTCTCAACACTGATCTTCCCATTGTGTTCTTCAATTACTCTCTTTGAAATACTTAAGCCCAATCCCATGCCATGATTTGTTTTAGTTGTAAAGAAAGGTTCAAACACCTTATCCAAATTGCTTTGAATAATTCCACTTCCTGAATCTGAAATTCTTATTCTTATGGTACTAGAATCTTTTAAGCCGGTTTCGATTACAATCTCCCCATTCCCCGATATTGCATCGGCTGCATTAGACAATAGATTCATAAACACCTGGTTAAGCTGACTTGATGAGCCTTCTATTAGCGGAATTGTTTCAAACTTTCTTATAATCTCGATGCGATTCTTAATTTTATTTTGAAGTAAACTTAGAGATGTTTCCAAATTTTCATGAACATCCATTTCACTAAATTCTAAATGATCTTTCCCAACAAAAAACCTCAAATTTTTCACTATCTCAGAAATTCGAACAGACCCCTCTTTTACATAATTGACCATATCACCTAACTCATCTATTTTTTCATCGAGAGACAACTCTTTACGCATCAGGTTGATTTTATGATCAAGAGGCAAATCCAACTTCATATATTCTAGAAGTACTTTTTTTATATCACTGATGTACTTTTGCAAAAAATCAGCATTACCATAGATATAGTTAGCTGGATTATTCATTTCATGAGCCACTCCTGCTGCCATTTCTCCCAACAAAGCCATTTTGCCCTGGTGAACCAATTGCGCCTGTGCCTCTTTCAATTCACGTGTACGGCTTTCCACCATGGATTCAAGTCTTTTTCTCGACATCTTTTGTTGATGAATACGGAACCGATAGAACACCCAAAACAAACCTAAAATAGCTAGCCAAACAATTAATTTAAATTCCAAAGTTTGATAAAATCTTGATTTTATTCTAAATTTAAAGCTCGCTCCTTTAAAATTCCAAACACCATCATTATTGCATGCAATTACATGAAAGTCGTAATCTCCTGGAGGTAGCTTTGTATATTCTACAAAACGATTCTGCCCCAAAGGTTCAAGCCATTCATCCGGTGAATCAAATCCATTTAACCGAATTTTAAATTCCACTGCCTCAGGATATTTGTAGCTGAGAGCGGTGAATTTAAAATAGATTCTTTCAGGACTCGCTTCCAATTCGATTCGTTGACCGTTATTTATTGGAATCAGCTTACCATCTCTTATTACTTCTTCGATGTATACAAACGGCTCTGATTTATTTGGTGGAATGTCTACGGCTGGGTCAAGCACAGCCAATCCGCGGTGCGTACTAAACCAAATTCTTTTCTTCGAATCTACAACTCCCCCATGAGCATTGTTTTCATTTGACGGAAAACCATTTTCAACTGTATAATTTAGAAATTCTTTTTCTTGTCCCCTTTTTCTGTTCCATCGAAATACGCCCAGATTGGTCGGGAGCCAAATATATCCCTCGCTATCCCTTATAATCTTATAAACATAATTGTTAGGCAAGCCATCTTTTGTGGTGAATTGCTCAAATTGGTTTCCCTCAGGCTGCTTCTCATCGAAATAGTATAGGCCTGCGCCAAAGGTTGCAATCCAATACCCCCCCTTCACCTCTAAAATATCATGGGTATCTTTGCAGTTTAGCCCTTCATTCCGACCAAAATGTTTAATCTCCCCATTATTCAATCGATTTATTCCTTCATCAACGCCAATCCACAAATTCCCCTTGCTATCATCCTCTATGAACCACACATTATTATTCGATAGTTTAGGCTCCTGTACTTCGTTGTAATACTTGAGAACCCGGCAAGTCTCAGTATCAAATTGCACCAATCCCCCGTCAACAAAACCAAACCATAGTCGATCTTTTTTATCCACATAAACAACCCGGACATCATTGTTCGGCAACCCATCATCCTTATTGAAAGATTCAAATTTATTATTCTTAAACCTAACTAGACCTCCTCCGTAAGTCCCAATCCAGATACTACCTGTTTTTTTATCCCCCGCAATCGTCCTGACTGTGTTACTCGACAATGTGTCATTGGTATTATATGTGGTATAAGATTTAATCTCCTTTTTCTTCTCATTTAAAACGACTATCCCCTCATATGTGGCAATCCAGAAATTTCCATCCTTGTGCTGATATATCCCATAACAACTATTTGATGGAAAGCCATTATTTCGGGAATATATTTTGAATTTATTGACAACCAAATGACTCAGACCACCACTCATACCAATCCAAATACCAGCTTCGTGATCCTGACAAACCGATCGAATCCTACTACCCGCCAATCCATCTGAGTAACCAAACGTCTCAATAGTACCATTGACAATTTTATTTAACCCATACTGGGTACCTACCCAAATAGCTCCATGAACATCTTTAAAGAGGCAGTTAATTCCATTGCTCGCTAATTCTGAATTACCTTTGCTAAAGATTTTTTTTAGGTGTAAGTTTTCATACAGTAGTAATCCTGAATCTGTACCAACCCATAGGTCTCCTTCATCAGCGAGAAGACAAGAGACTTTTCTCCCTTCTGATTTATTACCATTACCTATGAACCGCACTATTTCATTTTCAATTACAAAAAGTCCATCATCTGGTGTCGCTCCGAAAATCCTTTTCATTTGGTCAACAGCAATTGAAACAACTTTTCCATTGATTTGTTCTTTCCCCTTTATGGGAAACTTGACTAACTTCCGGCCCTTAACCAAACACAAACCTGCACCAGTACCAACGATCACCTCATTATTTTTTGTTTCTGCAATACAAATAATGTTATTAACATTCGATTGCATTCCAATCTGTGTGGGCAAAGAGGTAAATTTACCGTTTTGGTAAAACGCCAATCCATTTCGAGTACCAATCCATAATCTCTTTTTGCTATCCACAAAAAGTGCGTTGATAAAATTGTGAGGTAAATCTACTTTAGGACTCTTTTTAAAAACCTTGAACTCAACACCATCAAAGCGATTCAGCCCCTCCTGAGTTCCAATCCAGATGTAACCCTTTGGCCCACGAACGACCGTCGCACATACGTTCGAAGAAAGACCGTCACGATCGAAATAATTTCTGATTAAATATGGGGTAGAAAATAAAAAAAATTCACCTATAAGAAATGAGAAGAGAATTACCAAGAACTTAACATTAATTGGTTTCACCATGTTTTCCTTACAATAATTTACAAAAATCTACGAACATCAAAAGTATAAGATCCCTCGATCAATTATTTAATTGTTTCACAATAAAATATTTTTTTCAACTAAACAGCCTTCAAAAATAGCCCAACACCAAATACTCCTGCTTTTATCAATAATTCATCATCAAGAACAGGACCGAGTAGTTATTTTCTACTCCATAATTGGAGTGGGATTGACAGTATTATACAAAAACAAGCGGAAAAACAATGGGGATGGGCACTAACACATCGGGGTCTATCCATTGATTCGAGGCTTTGGGGAGATGAGAGGATAATCCGAATAATGATCAATGGCAGAATTGGTCGATGAAGAATATAATGGTCCCCTAAATTTAGACAACACCGTAAGGTGGTGTTAAACTATAATT
>CAZBHS010000094.1:0-5872 GCA_964491915.1 uncultured Clostridia bacterium | reverse complement strand
ATGTTTCAAACCCCCAGTGTCCGAGAGGGCATACCCCCCCGGGGGGGACGGAGACACTAAAAAAGGCAATAAACACACCTTGCCGATAGTCCGAGAGGGCATACCCCCCCGGGGGGGACGGAGACTGTGGGGGATTTGGTAGGGCTTTGAGTTAGTTTTTTTTTAGTGAGGTGATTTTATGGTGAAATCTGTGGGGGATGTTGAGGCGCAGTTTTTGGATCTGGGATGGTTGCGGTTGCGGGGGACGTTTCGTTGCCGGAAATCGTCGGGGGTGATGAAGAGCCATCCATTGTCCGTGGTTCAGGCGATTGTCAAGGGTGTCAGCAGCCGGGCCTCGGGGTTTCGCTCGTTGGCGGCGGAGGATTTGCCTATCTTTCATATGACCGGGAAGCCGCATACCTTTCGCTTGCGAACCGGGGATTTTCTGGATGTGGAATTTTTGTTCTTTGGCCGGTCTCTGGCGGAAGTGGGAGAGTGGCGCGAGGCTCTGGACGGGTATATGGCGGAGCCGGAGGATGGCCGTGGTTAAGTGTTCACTTTATAAATGAAATTTTTATTTTACGAAAATCTCTTTTGCTTCTTTTTCAGAGGTTTTGCCATGCAAATTTTCATAGCAATCATGCAATGATTTTTGCAACTGTGCCCAGAAGTCCGGCTGTTTACTTTTGTTGGTTACCTGTAATGCGCTTTGGAAAGAAAGTATTGCATTATTTAGGTTTTCTGCAGCTTTTTTTCCTTGAGATTTTCCTGCCAGTGTACAAAAAGCTTGCCCTATAGCATTCTGAATTAGAGCCCAATCATTTGGCTGTTTAGATTTATCGACCAACTGTAGCGCATTTTTCCAAGCCTGAACAGCTCTAACAAGACATTCTCTCCCCTCGTTCTTTTTCGCTCTCTGCCCTAGTTCAAAAAGTATGAGACCTAAATTACGTTGCGCTTGTGCCCATTGCATCGGGAAAAACTGCTTTTCATACATCTGGAGAGCATTATTCATCGCCAATAAAGCTTTCTTTTTTATTTTCAGAGCTTCAGCCCCGCCGATATTTGAACCTAGATCATTTAATAAAAGCCCTAAATTCAATTGTACCATTGCATATTGTTGAGGGGATGTTGATTTATTCCACTTTTTTAGCGCGTTAGTGTATGCGTTATGTGATCGAATTAGAAGATTACGTGCCAACTCTCCTTTTTCGTAATAACTCAAATTCCAATATAGATATCCCAAATTGTTCTGTAGATTTGCCCATACGTGAGGAAATTGATCCTCCGAAAATGCAGCGAGGATTTTCTGATATAACCCAAGCGCATGCTGAAGATACATAATATTACTATTTTTTTTCCCGAGCTCTTGGAATAGTTTACCTAAATTGAAATGGGTACATATCCATTCATAAAGATTTTTCTCTCTTGTATATACATTAAGGGCATTCTGAAAAGCAATTATAGCTTTTGTTGTAAATTTAACATTATCGTCCGCTGATGTTAGTTTTCCTAATTCCCAAAGTGAAAGTCCTAAATTATTTTGTGTACCTGCCCAACTTAAAGAATTCTTTTCTACTGAAAAAACTTTTAGAGCATTTTTAAAAGCAATAACGGAGCGCCCTAAAATTGTCTTCGCTTCTTCTCCCGACATTATTGTTTTCGTTGCTATGTTTTTTAGAGCATTTCCTAAATTACATTGTGTTATAGCCCACTGCAAAGGCTGTTTTTCTTTTGTTCTTATTTTTAGTGCTAACTCAAATTTCCTAACAGCACTCTCAAAATAATCTTTTGCCAATCTCCCATTGACCTTTTTTCCAATTTGAAGTAATACAGAACCTAAATTATGTTGGGCTCCTGCCCATTCTAAATCTATACCCTCAGTAGAACAAAATTTAAGTATATTTTCAAAATAATTCATTGCCTCGTTTAAAATAGGAATGCAACTCTCTGTATTTGCAACATATCCGAGTTTTGCCTTTGCAATGCCAAGGAGGTTGTTGATCTCAATCCATTTTTCAGGGTATTTTTCTCGGGTCGCAATCTTTTCTGCTTTTTGGTATTTTTTGAGTGCTGAGTCAAAATCGTTTGCTGCAATCAAGGAATTACCTGCACGTTTCCAGTTTTCGTAAATTTTAAGTTCTTGCTTTTTCAATTTTTTCTGAATTATTTGTAGATCTCGTTCACCTGTAATTGCAACTTTTGCAAATAGTTCGGCTGCTATTTTGTAATTCCCCAAATAATAATTACCTAGAGCGTTTTTCTCCAGATCTTCGCTCTTTTTCATTTCTAGTGCCCATTCATCGAATTTAGCTTTTACTTGCTCTGTTGAAAAACCATATTTGTCAGCCATAAAGCGGAAGACTTTGTTGAAGTCGGGTTTGTTATCTTTGTTTCCCTCATCTAGTTTTGGATTTTCGGCCATCAGTTTGACAATGAATTTTTCGATTCGAGCATGTTGCCAAAGGGCTTTTGAGCCGCGTGGGACGATGATTACTTTTATTTTGTGAACCGATTGGTATTTGACATTCGGAAGATTCCATTCTCCATCTAATGGGTAGTTAATAATCCAACCTTTTTTATGTACGATTAGAATGACTCTTTCTCCATCTAAGAATTCATTGGATAATTTTAGCCGAAATAGTCCATTGTCATCGGTTGTCTCTGAAGGGCCCCCCGTTACGCTAATCTTAGTATGGGGAATTGGACATCCATCATCTGTCATTAATGTCCCTTTTAGAGTGATTGATGACCAGGCGAAGCTGGTAATCATGAATAATGCTGCAAAAATAAATATTTGCTTCTGTTTCATTGTTTCCCCTCCATTTCAATTATCACTGGGCCGGGTAGAGTTATGTTTTGATCAAAAATCCTTTCGTTTTTGTAATAAGCCCTTACTCTAACTTCCTCACCGACTTTTCCTGGTACTTCAAGGAATTTGAAACTCCCAATTTCCGTAGTAGTAATTTCAACTTCCGGTAGCTCTTCAATCCGGATTATAACACCTGCAACTCCGCCTTTTTCGTCAATGACAGCTCCTTTTAAGCAGGTAGTTTCTATTGTTTCTCCGAAAAGTATACTTATAAAATTTTCAAATTTTTCTGGAATTTCAAGTACGAATGTTAAAAGAGTCAGTAGTACGACTAGAAATGTGACTATTGTTTGCCATTTTTCAAACCACTTGTTTGATTTTGATGGGTGCCTGGATTTTTCCTTATATTGTAGATTTTCGTCCGACGGGTCGATGATCTTTAGAATGGTGTCGATGTCTAAGGTGTCCGTTTGAGTGAGGCGTTTTATGATTTTGTGATTCTGGTGGTTACGAGCGGGGGGTGAAGTGGCAATTTTGTAGGTGATTGTTTTGATGGTTTTGTCGATATTTTTGAGATGGAGCTTGTTTGAGGCGGCAAATTCTGTAGGGATGGGGGTGTTGTCCAAGCAGATAGGGATAATGGATTTGTTCAATTTGGTGGCCACTGTTGCTTCGAATTTTAATTGTTTGGAGGTGACAGCGTTTTGGGACCAAAGAAGAATGAATAGATTTTGGGCGGCGATGGCCTCTGCTATGACTTTGGGCCAATCTTTATTTTTATAGATGCATGCCTTCGCTACGCAAACTGGTATCTTTTTTTCTCTAAATGCTTGTTCCAAATTTTCGGCAATATCTCGATCTTCCTTCGAGTGACTGATAAAGATTCCTGGCACTTGATTTCGCTCCTCAATGATGATGTTGGTTTTGTCCTAGGATTATATTTTAGGGAATTAATAATTATTTTTCAAGGAGAATAAGATATTGGCAGCCTTATAATTTTCATAAGCTCACCTCCAGCTTCCACTCTGTTCCAGTTCATATATTCTCCACTCCGGTAGGATAGTAAACCGCACAAATCCGCTTCCGCCCCAAAAACACAACCCTTTCATTTCTCCAGAAAAAAGTTGACGAAAAAGTTCATTCCGGGCTATAATGATTTTATGGGTGAAATATGACGATTTTGAAAATCCTTTGCAAACCTCCTCACTTTCCGGAGAATTTTTGCTCCCAACTCCGGAGGTTTGCAAAATCGGCCTTTGAAAGCAACATTATCAGCATGTTTCAAACCCCCAGTGTCCGAGAGGGCATACCACTATGATAAAAGTCAAGGGTAATTTCGGGATGAAATAGATTTTTCCCGTTTTTCTCATTCACAGGTCTTTTAAAGACTTATAGCTTACCGGAAACGCTGAACTTAAGGCTCTTATCAATAAAGGTTATCCAGACTAAATTTAAAGTAATCCCTTTAAAAAGGATTCTCTATACTACTATTCATGGTCAGCCAGACATTGAGAACGCCGCCATAAGATGACGATCCAGACCCGGGCCCCAAACTCCCCCGTAAATGCCTCTTCGGGCAAGGTATGCCCACGGGATCTCCCGGGCAACTGGAATCGCCTTTATCAATGCGAACCTTGTTATTCATTCGTTTCCAAAACCCCATTTATAAGGCTGGTTTACTATTTTTGGTCACAAGCAACGGATCATAATTCGTTTCGGTTTTCACGACAGCAAATGCAATTTCGCATATTTTCCTGGCCAGGGCGACCCGTGCTTTTTTCCAGCCTTTACGCTTTTTTAATCGGTCATACCATGCTTTCAGCGGTTGGGCGTCTCGACTACGACTCAGACTGGTTGATATGGAACCTTGAACTAAATAGCCTCTCAACATGGGGATGCCCATCTTTGTAATAGGCCCATCGCCTGGTAGCTTCTTCCCCCCGCTTTCCCGTACTCTAGGCGCCAAACCATAGTAAGCCGCAAGTTGTCGTCCATTCTTGAACCGACTCCAATCACCGACGGTGGCAATGATTGATGCGGCAGTGACAAAGCCTATGCCGGGGATTGTGAGAAGCCGCTCGTACTCTCGCTTATGATAGGATTTAATGAGAGAACGGATCAATGCTTCAAGGTGCCTGATCTCCTCTGTTTTACTCTTGAAGCTCAAATAATGAACCCTCAACTCCTCGATGAAAAACGTATCCATCTCCTGGTAACGATCTTTTAGTTGGCTCCAATAATTCACACTGGCTTGGAGGATGCTTTTCTTGATTTTGATTCCGTAACGGTTCAGAAACGCGTGGGTTCTGTTCACGATTCTTACGCGGTCTCTGACAACTTGATAGCGGTGGGCCATGAGTGATCGTAATTGTCGTTGTTCGATTTTCGGGCGATAAATTGGTATGGGCAAATTCTTGTGCAAGAGGTCAAAAGCCAGACCTTTGGCGTCTTTCTTGTCGGTCTTGCCTTTTCTATGAAACACCTTTGCATTTGCATAGGTGTTGACGATATAGGTCTTGATATCAAGCCTTTCCAGAACATCACAGAACCAGAAGGTCGCAGTGCCTATCTCGACTGCCACTTCCAGGTTGAGCGATTGAAACGGAGCAAAACAATCCAGGATGGCTTCCTCGTTTGTATTCACGGGACCAGAGGCAACCTTCCGTTCCCTCTCATCAATGATATAGTAGAAATAAAATCCCTTATGAAGGTCGATACCTCCATATAATTTCATTTCTTGATTCTTTTTTTGCTTTTTGGGCATATGACTCTCTCCTCCTAAATGATTTTGTTAATTGCCTTTCCAACAGCATATTAACAGGTAGGAAAATGAATTCAAGAGCGAATCTAATTGCTGGATGAACGAAAAGCGAAGAACGTTTCAATAGATTTCAAAGAACACTACTGGCAACCTACCAGATTCTTCACTTTTATCATAGCAACTCCTCCGGGGGGGACGGAGACTATCCCGATAAAGCACTGCCCGTCGGCTTCAAGTCCGAGAGGATACACCCTCTGCAGGGGGACGGAGACAGGGGGCTTTTTGATGGTTGGATGGGGGGCGGTGGTCGTTTCTTTTTG
>CAZBHS010000093.1:0-6112 GCA_964491915.1 uncultured Clostridia bacterium | reverse complement strand
TGAATTCGTCTCTTAATCCATAGGTTAAAGGTTCGATTCCTTTAGGGGTCATTCTCTTCCCCCCCTCCCCATAAACGTCTCCAACTTGTACACCCTTTCACAGCTCTCAGATTCCATAGTTACTGTGCCGGATTTGTGCCAAAGGGTCTAATTTTTACTGTGCCAACTGCGGCATTTATAGGTAGTTGCAATTTTTTTTTATTTTTTTTGTACAAATACGGACACCCGCCGTTTTCCCTGATCCAATCAACTTTTTCGAATCCTGAGATTTTTTTTGCCCATTTTCCATAAATTTCTGCAAAATTTCGAAGTTTTTCCAAAAATGGCCCACCGATAATTTATCCTTAGGCGCCGATGGAGTTGGCAGACCTAAAAGTCTAAGACACCATAGGTATGAACGGAGAAATTGAAATGAAACTAGAAAAAGGCACTCAAGAGAAACAACCCATCACCAGCGACCGCTTCATCAAAACATCCGAAGTCCTAAAAATCCTGGCCTGCTCCCGCGATTTTCTGGTTAAACTTCGGGTGGAAGGCAAACTGACACCTATCATTCGCAGCAAGACCAACCATGTGTATTCCCTCAACGAGCTGGAGCGCTATATGCAGCAGGAAAAAGCCGAAACCAATCGGCATAGCCTCCAATCCCCAACCAACAGACACACACCTCAACATCTGGAGAATCTAAAACTCATCGGCTACTTCCCCGAAGATATATAAACATCCCTAATTTAGAGTTGACGATCGGGCTATAATGATTTTTTAGGCCCCTCACAGGAGACGGAGACATTAGCATTATTTCTTGATTCTGGGAAACGAGCTCCGAACCCGCATAAACCGGTCCAACTCAGGGTTACTTTCGCCTACTGGAAAAATGCCCTGCCCTAACGGCATTGTGTTCACTTAAACGTATATGCTTATTTAGCTCGCAAAGATATACACCTCTTGACAAACTGAACAAGCCACGGCTTCGACCATATTCTCCGAGGCAGTTTGCGCCTTCCCGATAGGCACTGGAACGACAAGAGATCTTGCTAAAATCACTTACATCTAGAGAGAAAACTTGATTTTTTCATTTCATTTATGTATATTTAACCCTGTGGACGGCCCTCAAAATGATTATGGAGTCGAAAATGGAAGACAGATGGTTGTCCTTGGGTGAAATTGGAGACTATCTCGGGATCAAACGAGATACCGTCTATAAGTAGATAAGCGAAAAAGGTATGCCTGCCCAAAAAATCGGCCGCCTCTAGAAATTCAAGAAAGGCGCAGTCGATACTTGGGTTCATAACGGGAAAGCAAGTGGTTCTAAAGAGGGTGAAGAGCTGTGAAGCAGTCTGCGGGAATACGTTACAATAAGTCTCTGGGAAATGTTGGTTCCGAGCTCAATGGAAATATTGCCGCCGGATGCACTCTCTCCGTAGTTTCCCCTCTATTTTCTCTATACGCCTATGACGATCTAAAAAAGGAGCTTTCAAAGGTTTCTAAGTTCAGGCTCCTTGTTCCAAGTCATGGCGGTGGAGAGGGTTTTCTTAAAAATCTGCCTGGGAATCACTTATCTCATACCGGTAGCGCTGAACACTTTGCTATTGTGGGCAGCTCATCTTTCACCACATCTGAACGCAGAGACTGCATCAAGATCTACGCCAAGCTCCCGGACTGGCCCGTATTGATTGAGGTGGACGGCAAAGAGAAACTCTACTTCATTGTTGAGACTAAAAGCACGTTATTCACGGAAGAGCGTCGCTCGAAAGAGAATGCAAATATCAAGTGCGGCATCGCTTACTTTGAGTCTCTGGGGAAAGATGTTCAGTTTACTGACTCCAATTCCTTCGAAAAATTCGCCGGGAAATACGTGTAATCCAAAGGGGGAGGTTTTTATGAGTGATGATAATTCTTACATTGGAAAAAGGAGGGTTTTATAAATGCTCTCTTCGATTCATATAAAAGATGTTGCAAGCTTTGATAAGAGTTATGCCGAGGTCATTTCTGGGCTGAAGCAGATTAATTTCATTTATGGTAGCAATGGTTCTGGGAAAACGACCATCTCAAACTTCCTTTCTGGAAAAGAGCCCGAAAAATTTTCGGCATGTAAGGCTATATGGTCTAATTCAACACCACTGAAAACCTTGGTGTATAACAAACATTTCCGGGAAGATAATTTTGGTGACGGAAAAATTGCTGGGGTTTTTACTCTTGGTAAAGCGACCAAAGACGAAATTAACGAAATTGAGGGCAAGAAGAGTCAATTATCAGAGCTTAAATCAGAAATTGAGAAGAAAAATGAGACTCTTCAAAAACAAAATGACAAGTTAAAGAAAGAGAACGATAAATTTGATAAAGATCGTTGGGACAAAGTTCTCCTAAAATATAAGGATGAATTTAAAGAAGCTTTTAGCGGCTTGATGGGAAGTAAGAAGGATTTTACTAAAAAACTCAAAGAGTACTGCGATTCGAAATACACGGAACAAGAAGTCTTGCCAATCGAATCAATCAGAGAAAAAGCAGAGACCATATTTAGCAAAGAACCTACTAGCATTGAGCCACTTACTTTGCCTGATTTTCAAGATATTATCAAAAAAGAAACCGATCCAATTTGGCAGACAGTCATAGTTGGAAAGAGTGATATAAATATTGCAGGCCTTATAAACCAACTGGGAGCTAACGATTGGGTCGATAAAGGCAGGCAATACATCAGCGAAAGCAAGATTTGTCCATTCTGCCAGCAGGAAACCATTACAGATGATTTTCGAAAACAGCTTGAGTTATTTTTTGATGACAGCTTCAAAACGAAAAAGGCGTTGGTTTCTACTACAAAAGAGCAATATGAAAACTTATTTGATAATCAAATAGCTTCCTTGAATAAATTGCTATCAGAGGAAAAGAAAAACGCTGGCACCAAGCTGAATTGCAAATTGTTGGAAACGCTACTCCAAACGATAGAAAGTCAGTTTTCTGAAAATAAAGAACACCAGAAAAACAAGGTTGAACATGTCAGTACTGTGTATGAGCTTCGCTCTACAGAAGCCACTTGGAATAAAATTAAGCAGTGCATAGAAAAAGCGAATGAAAAGATTAATGAGCACAATCGTATTGTCAGAGATTTTAAAAGTGAAAGGGAACAGCTAAAAAAGGATATCTGGCTCTATGTTGCGGAGGAGTCTCAAACTGCCCTTAAACCACACAAGAAGAACGTTAATGGAATTCAAACGAGTATCGATTCTATTACGAAAATTATTTCTGAGAAAAAGATACAAGCAAAAGCCCTGGATGAAGAGATTATTGAGCTCAACAAAAATGTCACCAGTGTTCAGCCAACGGTTGATGAAATTAACCGACGTCTCACAGCATTTGGGTTTCATAATTTTTCTTTAGTGCCATCGCCAGATGTTAAGAATCATTACACAATTAAATATGAAGACGGTTCATTGGCTCATAAGTCGCTAAGCGAGGGAGAGGTCACCTTTATTACTTTCCTCTACTTCCTCCAGCTTGTGAAAGGTTCTCATTCTGAAACAGAGGTCTCTGATGATAGAATTGTTGTAATTGACGATCCGATTTCCAGCTTGGATAGCAATATCCTTTTCATTGTGAGCACACTGATAAAGAGATTGATAAGAGATATTAAAGAAAACAGTGGCAGAACTAAGCAATTGATTGTCCTTACCCACAATGTGTATTTCCACAAGGAAGCGTCTTTTATTGACGGGAGAACTAAAAAAGACAACAAAACGAACTATTGGATTATCCGGAAGGTTAACAAACTTTCTAAAATCCAAGCATTTGGCATGGATAATCCAGTAGAGTCATCTTATGAGTTACTTTGGCGAGAGGTTCAAAATTGGCGGAAAAACTCAGGAGCCACAGTTCAAAACACAATGCGAAGGATCATTGAAAACTACTTTAAAACCCTTGGAAAATTTGGTGACGATGACTTAATTAACAAGTTTGAAACGCAAGAAGAGCGAGATATTTGTCGTTCCTTACTATGCTGGCTCAACGATGGGTCTCATTGCTTGCCCGATGATTTATTTATCCAAACTCCTGAAGACGAAACACAGAGATTTCTTAATGTGTTTAAGGGGATTTTTGAACATACTGACAACCTTGGCCATTACAACATGATGATGCGCAATTACGAAGCGACGGAGGCTCAATGAAAATCCTCCGCACATTAGACTGGCATTTAGGCCGCAGCTCACTGTCTGGGCCGGGCTGCACAACTGTTGGAGGACAGGCAAATGACTGAAACCCGCAAACAAAAACTGATTGATCTGGGGCCTGATGCTCTTGCGGAGGCATTGTTGAGGCTTGCTGTTTATTACGATGAGGCGGATGACCTGATTGAACAACTGATCGCCACGCCTGAAGGGAATGTTCGACGATTTAAGAAGAAGCTTTCCGGCTTGAAACATTCATGGCGTTTTATTGATTGGCGTGGGGCTGCGGGTTTTGCCCGGGAGCTGGGCATGTTGTTGCAAGATTTAAAATCCAGTGTAGATGATCCCCTCACTGGGGTTGAGCTGGTTGCCGCATTTTTTGAGGCTGACTATATCATTTTTGAGATGTGTGACGACTCCAGCGGGAGTATTGGCGATGTGTTCAGCTATGATGCCAAAGATCTGTTTGTGGACTATGCCGCCCGTTGCTCCGACAAGGATAAAGTTGCGGAGATCATTCTGAAGGTGAATAAAAAGGATAGCTATGGCGTCCGGGACACCTTGATTGATTGTGCCGGAGAGTGCTTGCCTGAAAAGGTTATCCGCACCATGATCACGACTCTTCAGAAATGGGCCGACAAAGAAAAGGATAAATACGGCAAGCGTCGTCACCTAAGGTCGATCGAATCGCTGGCCCGCCAGATCAAGGATGCAAAGCTGTTTGAAGAGACTCGCATCGCTTCATGGGGAAAACTGTCCACAGCGGCGCTGATTGATATTGCCCGGGTATACCTTGATAGCGGAGATGTTGAAACCGCCCACTCCTGGCTGAAGAAAATTCCAGAAGGCGAAACCTTTCAAGCAAAAGAGCGGGATGAGCTACTGGAAGAGATCTACCGTAAGCAGGGTGATTCTGAAAAACTGAAGGAGCTTCTGCACCGGAATTTCAGATCCTATCATTCTACCGACACCCTGCAGGCCCTTCTGGATGTGATCGGGCATGACAAACGGGATGATGTGATCAACGATGAGGTTGAGCAAATCCTGAAAACCGAAAAACTCCGGGAATCCGATGCCGAGTTCCTGATTGCAGTCGGGAAGATAGATGAAACCGAAGACTATCTTCTGGGGCGCGCCGACCAGCTCGATGGTAATCATTACGACAGCCTGCTCTCTCTTGCGAAAGCGATGGAGTCGGAAAGCCGCCCTCTTGTTACCAGCTTAATGTATCGCAGTCTGCTTGTCTCCATTCTGGAACGTGGGTACACCAAAGCATATCCATATGGTATTCGGTATCTGAAAAAGTTGGATAAGCTGGCGGCAAGCGTCGCCGACTGGAAAGAATTTAATAATCACGACGCGTTCAAAGAGCAGATCACTCAGGCCCATGGCCGAAAATGGAGCTTCTGGTCAAAATATGAGGTGAAGAAATAAGCGAAGGATTTTATCTACTGAAAATACAGTTGCTTGATATCTAACCGGCAAATTACACTGGGACCGGCTGCCATCTGAACAAATTTCCTATCGGCAATTAACGCTACACGCGATGGATTGGTTTGCGCGCTAGCAGCCTTTGAAGGCGACATGTCAGCATGTTTTACCTCTCCCCAGTGTCCGAAGAGGCATACCCCTTGCAGGGGGGCGGAGATACTGGGCGGAATGAATGCTTTTTGGTCTGTATTTTGCCTCTGATTTCTACTCGGAATTCAAAGCTTTCCTCGAAAGTTCTAAAAAGCGCGATATGGAAATGACGGTCTCGTGGAAATCTGTAAAAATCGACTTTTTTGCTTCCTTTAGATAGCCGCATTATTCAAATTCCGATTGGCGAAAATAACTTCTCGGTTGAGTGATTTTTACAGATTACCACGATCCCTTGAAAATCCCCTCCATGGTCTCTGGGATTTTCACATTACCACATCGCCATCATGCCGCCTTCGCTCATGGAAATGTGC
>CAZBHS010000092.1:0-6362 GCA_964491915.1 uncultured Clostridia bacterium | reverse complement strand
CCAATGTGGGAACCCAAAATATAACTCACCGGTTATATTGCATAACCAGCGGGTTGTTCAACATGTAGGGAACGCCCCGGTAATAAAAAGAGGTTTGTTGGTCAGGAACATAATAGTTTGTTACCACGGAGATATGTCCGGTTTCATCGATGCCGACATTGTAAGTAGGCGCCGGCGCTTGCATCGCGGGGGTGAGGGGCGTCTCCGTTGTCCATGACACACCTCCGTCGGTGGACCGGCGACCGTACACACGCCTCTGCCGTATGTAGAAGACGTTGATGTTGCCGGCGGAATCCACCACGACTTGTCCCCAATCACTCCATTCTCCAGCCGGTGTCAAAACAATGGGCGCGGACCAGGTCCGGCCGAAATCGGTGGACCTACGGAAATAGACCCTGTACCAATCCTTTAGCGGATTGTTTTTAAACGAATAGAGCAAATAGACATGGTGATTCTTCGGATTGACAGCCATACGGATATTCTTGTTATAATTATATAGCGAGTTCCCGCTCATCACTTGCATGTCGCTCCAGGTGAGACCGCCGTCATTCGAGCTGCTAAAGGCGATATGCAATTCGGAATTCACGCTCCTCTCCTTGGGATGCAACCAAACCGCATACACTCGATCAGTTCCATCGCAGGCGATCGATGGATCGTCCCCCCGGTAAGACATTTGCCGAAAGCTCCAATGGACACCGTTATCTTCGGAGCGGGCATACATAATGTTACGTTGCGCGGTCTCCACGAAACAATCTCTGAGCAAAATATGAATCACGCCGGCGGCATCGACATCCATTCGAAAGCTGGTTCCCCAGTTGCACAACGATTCGGGTTGTATCTCATAATCCAACTCCACAGGTTTTGTCCAATGATGCCCGTTGTCCGTCGATTGATGATAATAGACGCGGCCTGTCATCCGGCAATGGGCGCTGTGCATAATTCCCGCGCCATCCACCATGAATTGAACGCCATACGGAGAGTTTGAAAAATTTTTTGTAATCTGTAACGGGTCGTTCCATGATTTTCCCCCGTCGATTGATTGTCTCAAATAGATGAGATTGTAATATTCAGGGTTTTCCGGATACTCGTAGCGCTGATAGACCACATCGATTCTCCCTTCCGGCTCCACAAACACCGAACGGATCCGGTCGATGTATTTTTCTGTCCACTGGATTTCGCCGGGTTCCGAAAAGGTGTAATTCTCGCAAATAGAAAAATCCGCGGTATTGGAATCACCGCCGCCGGGCGATGGATTGCGCGCCTTGACCAACGCGTTATCCGCCTGCGCCGCCGCCAACAAGGTATCGTCCGGTTGGATCACGCAGGTCAAGTGGTTGGCGTCCACAAATGTCGTGTCCATCTCATTGCCGCGGAACACGATCTTGGCCCCCTCCACAAAATCACTGCCTTCCACCGTCATCTCAAACGCCGGCACATGCGCCACACACGACGCTGGAGATATGGATGTCAACACTGGTATCGGATTCTCCTCCCCGGTGTCCGGTTCAGGGTCCGGCCCCTGCGGCGTGAAATTCTTGCCGTCGCAACCGGCCAATACAAATAGAACAACCACCAATAAAAAAACTCTCAAAAATCGCTGTTTCATTCATTCGCCTCGCTTCTAGATATATTATCCTTCAAAATCGACCGCATAGTCAACTACCATATGGCACACTGCGGTAAAAATACGCGGTTTGCTCCCAGATATCGTTTTCAAATTGAATGATCTCGCACATAATCATAACTATCATATTTCCAGATTCATCGCAACCGACATCAAAGGAGGACGTGCGACCAGGTTGGGAGTCAGGCAGCACTGTTTGCTGCGTCCATGTGGCGCCGCCGTCTGTGGAGCGGCGGTTGAACACATATCCCCCTTGAATGAAGAAAACATTGATATTCCCTGCGGCATCCACTGATATTTTGCCCAAACCGCTATGAGTGCCCGCCTTTGTCAATGCGCGGTGAGGGGACCAGGTGATACCGTTGTCGGTGGATTTCCTGAAGAAGATTCTATAGCGGTCAATGAACGGATCATTCTTGTAGAGATAGAGCAAATAGACATGATGATTGACCGGATTGACAGCGACGCGAACATCCATGTTGTAATTGAACTGTGATTCGTTGCTCACAATCTGCTGGTCCTCCCAGGTCTGTCCCCCATCATTCGACCTCCGAAAGCCAATAAACCATTCGGTGTGCGCTCTCAATTCCTTACGGTCCCGCCAGGCGGCGTACACTCGCTCCTCTCCATCACAGACGATGAATGGATCCGCGCCATAGAATCTTCGTGACAGGTCGGTTGTCCACCAGTGGACTCCCCCGTCATCGGAGCGTTCATGCACCACATTTCCCGTGTATTCCTCCGATTCTGTATCCTGAATCAAACAATGAACGACACCGGCTGGATCCACATCCATGTGGAACTTGGTCCCCCAATAACTCAAGGGTAAATCTGTGGAGGGGGGCAATGCAACGGGCTTGTCCCAATGAAGCCCATTGTCGCGGGACTGATGATAATAGACCCGGCCGCCCTCGCGCCAATGGCCGCAATGCATGACGCCGTTGTGATCCACCTTGAATAGAGGCTTATATGGCGCGTTCGGAAGATGTTTGGTCACCTGCAAGGGTTCCTCCCAGGATTCCCCGTAGTCGTTCGATTGCCGCAAATAGATGAGATTGTAATGTTCAAGGACTTCACGTTGATCGTATCGTTGATACAATACGCTGATCTTCCCGCCGGGCTCTACGCACACCAATCTTAGATGCTCGAATCGTATATCGTTCCAATCGATTTTCTTTAGACCGGAAAAGGTGTAATTGTCGCGGATCGTAAAATCCATGGTATTGGAATCCCCGCCGCCGGGCGACGGATTTCTTACTTTGACCAGGGCGTTGGCCGCTTGGGCGGACCCTACTTCACGGTCATAGGTTCTCATCTCTCCCGCTGCGCTGAGCAGGGTATCCTCCGGCTCGATCATGCATGTCAGTCGAGACGAGCTGACAAACGTGGTATCCATCTCTTCGCCTCGAAACACTACGTGCGCTCCATCCACAAAATCACTGCCTTCCACCGTCATCTCAAACGCCGGCATATGAGCCACACATGATCCCGGAGATATCGTTGCCAACACCGGAATCGGATTCTCCTCCTCCGGTTCAGGCTCGCCGCCATTGCCGTTGGGCGAGACGTTTTTGCCGTCGCAACCGCCAAGGGCGAACAAGACAAACACACCTATCAAAAATATTTTACAAATTATATTCTTCATTTCCCCACCTCTATATAGGTGTGGCAATTCCAATGCCAAACCGGGCATTTCCCGCAAAGCAAGCGCTGAAGCGTGTCGTCTCTTGGTGGCGGGAGTGATTGATAACCGGTGGGTTATATTGGATAACCGTCGGGTAGTCCTTTGAAGGTAGTTTCGCGGGCCTGCTTTTGGAAAAAGACGACCTGATGGTGGTTTCGGGTTGCATGGTTGGGTTGGCACGGGAAATGCTCTGAAAAAAGTTACAAATTAAATTCTAAAATTTAAGGGGGAATTTAAAATGAAAGAAAGGAAACAAACAGGAAAGTTCCATGTTTTGAGAATGGCTGCCTGTGTCACGTTTATCGTGATGCTGGGATTGGCTTCCATGTTGGGAGCCCAGGATGTGACGCTCTATGCTGTCGATTGCGACGGTTATGGCTTCAACCATGGCTGGAAAGACGCGTACAAGGCCGAAGGTTATCTAGGAGCGTTCGAGTATACCACCAATGATTTTGCTTGTAAATGCCTGGTGGAGAATCCATACCGTCTACTGAAAGCGTATGACTTCGACCGCTGGGTGGCGACTCAACCGATTTCCGCTGTGCGGGCTTATGCCAATGTGAAGTTGCATGATGGGACAGATACTTGCAACGATCTGTTGGTTCAGTTACGGGCCTACGATTTGGTGGATGTGGTGGCTCAGACAACAGTCAATGTCCAGGAGGGCGTGGTCAGTCACATCGAATTGACGGTGCCGGAGCCGGAGGGCGGTTGGACACAGGAACAAGTGGACGCTCTCGAGTTATGGTTCGGAGCCAAAGAGGAGTGCCCGACGGCCCACCTTCTGGTCTATTTCTTCACCATCGAAATCGACTACTGACATCTCAACCTAACACCGCTTCGTCATAGAACCGAAGCGAAGATATGAAACGAGGCGCCTGTCCCCAGGGCAGGCGTCCTCCCCATCGAACCAATCATCGTCATCATCAAAAAATTCCCCGGTACCTGTCCCCTTTTTTTTGTTTTGTGGTTTTTCTGGAAAAAAGTGGAAATGGGTGAAACTTTGGGGAATGGGGTTTGCGTATATATCGATATATGAAAATGAAAAGCGTGCGCATCTTGCCTGTTGGATGAAAATGAAGGGGGGGATGTGCGCCTGCGTGGAGGATAGACTATGAAAAGCGTTTTTAGACTTTGTGTAGTAATTATTATGGTATTGACCTTTTTACCTTTAAATGGAGAGGTGGATGCGCGATTGCTGCGGCATCCGGATGTATCGAAAACCCACATCACCTTTGTGTATGCCGGTGATGTTTGGGTGGTTCCCCGGGAAGGGGGACTGGCGCGGCAGTTGAGTTCGCCCACAGGCGAGGAACAGTTCCCGCGGTTTTCGCCTGATGGAAGCAAGATTGCTTTTAGCGGGAATTATGACGGCAATCTGGACGTGTATGTGATGCCGGTGAATGGCGGGATGGCGGAGAGGGTGACCCATCATCCGGAGCGCGATTTTATCGAAGACTGGTCGCCGGACGGCAAGAGCTTGATGTACCGGTCGGGCATGGCGAGCTTTCGCTCCTTTGTGCCGCAATTTTACAAAACCTCGCCGCAGGGCGGGATGCCGGAGCAATTACCGGTGCCGTATGGGATGTATGGGGCTGTGTCGGAAGACGGTAAGCACATCGCCTTCACCACCATCAGCAACGTGAACCGCACCTGGAAACGCCACCGCGGCGGGCGGGCCGCCGACATCTGGGTCATGAACCTGGAGACCAAAGAGACGGTCAACATCACCAATAACGACGCCAACGACGACCTGCCCATGTGGCATGACGGTAATATTTACTTCTTGTCGGACCAGGCGGCGGACATGAGAAGCAATCTCTGGGTCTATGACATGAAAACCAAGAAGGCAAGGCAGATTACCTTCTTCAAAAAGTACGACGTCAATTGGCCGGAAATCGGACCCAGCGACATTGTGTTCGAATATGGAGGACAATTGCACTTGTTGGACCTGGAGACCGAAAAAACATCGCCGGTGGAAATTAAAGTAGCCACCGATAGAGCCACACTGAGACCGCGGGTGGTGAATGTGTCGAAGAGGATTCGCAACGGCCGTATCTCCCCCACCGGAAAACGGGCGGTATTCGAAGCCAGGGGTGAGGTCTTCACAGTGCCGGCGGAACATGGGCCGGTGTTGAACCTCACTCAGAGCTCCGGCGTGGCGGAACGGTATCCCGCCTGGTCGCCGGACGGCAAGTGGATCGCCTATGTTAGCGACCGGTCCGGGGAATATCAATTGGTGATGAGGCCCGCCAACAAGATGGGAAGCGAGACTGTGCTCAGTGCATTCGGCAAAGGCTTTCGTTACAGTCCCCAATGGTCGCCGGACAGTAAAAAGTTGGTGTATCTGGATCAGACAAAAAATTTGAATATCATGGATGTGGCCACACGGCAGATCGAGGTCATCGACCGTTTGCCGGAAAAATCGCATTATTCGCTGGAGGACTACGAGGTGGCGTTCTCCGCCGATAGCCGCTACATCGCCTATTATCGTTCTCTGGCCAACGACAATTACGCGGTGTTTATCTATGATGGGGTCGAGAAAAAGAGCCGGCAGGTGACCACCGGATTTTGCTCCGAATGGGATCCGGCGTTCGACCCGGACGGCAAATATCTCTATTTTGTATCCCTGCGCTCGTTCAACCCGATTTATTCCAGTATCCAGTCCACCTGGATCTACGGCAACAGCGTCCACGTGATGGCTATGGCGTTGCAGGCGAAGACTCCATCGCCTTTGAAAGCTAGAAACGATATGGAGACCGGACAGGCGAAAAAACCTGCTGCTCTGACGGCCAAAAAGAACGGGAAGAAGACGGGCGAGAAAAAAACGACGCCCAAACCCATGACCATTGATTGGCAGGGAATCGAAGATCGCGTCGTTGTACTCACGGATAAACCGGGCAATTACAGCAACCTGGGGGCCACATCGGGCAAAGCGCTCTATATGTCTTGGTCCCATCATGGAGCGCCGGAGCGTAAAGGGACATTGGTGTATTATGATCTGAAGAGCAGGAAATAGCAGACGATCGTTGCCGGTGTGCGCGATTACGATCT
>CAZBHS010000091.1:0-6409 GCA_964491915.1 uncultured Clostridia bacterium | reverse complement strand
TGGAGAGGAACATCAAATGCTTGATCCAGTCAAAATCCATCGAAAACCACGATCCTATCAGAAGCGACTCGACAGTCTGCTTCTCGGTATCACTCTGGAGAGAAGCATTACTCCACTTCGAGAGACTGATATGAGTCCGTCCTGGGCTGATCGTCACCTCCCCCAACCAGGGAATCACCACCGGGCGCGTCTCCTTGTTATTGACAAACACATACGAAGTCGGCTCAAAAAAATTATAATAAGAAACAACCTTGATATCCTTTGATTCCTCATTTTCCCAAGCCCTGGCTCGGGACTCGGCTTCTTCCCGGTCGGCAAAGCCGATAAATTCAACCTGTTCAGGCAACAATCCCGACGCCTTCTGAAAGTCAATCCGCCCCAATTGCCAGATCAACGTGCTATCCAAAAACTTCAGTCCAACCAACACCAGCAAAAGAACACCCACAATCCCAAACAATTTCTCTTTACTCACCGGTTTTACCTCCATCACTCTCATCCAAAGCTCTTTGTTTCGCCATCTGCGCCTCTATGACCTCTCTGAGTTTTTTTATTTTTTTTGATCCTATAAGAAGAGGGCTGGCATAAATACTATTTGAATGGTATAATTTTAATGAAGTTTTGCTTAACCAAAATTCTTTAAACTTTTCTATTTCACTTATTTCCAACACAATCTTAAAAGATGTACTGATTACTAAAAAGTCTTCATATACACTAACTCGCACAAAAGGAGAGGAAAAAGCGTCTGTGCCGCCAGGCCCTAAATTACCTCCGCATTTATTATCCGTATAAATCGGTATTCTCCCTATCTCTCTTTCATGTAGAGTCTTTTTTTTCTTCAAAATTTTAGTAAATATGACAACCATAAGGATAATCAATCCGCATCCCATCCAGAATAACCATATAGGTGGATTATCAGGCAAAGTTCCATAGTTATTCAATATAGCCTCCTCTTAGAGCCTCTTCGTTTTAAAAAGTTTTTTCCCATCTACGATCCCACATTAAGGTTGCTGACGTTTCTATAGGTAGCTCTGAACGGGTATAACCATATTCAATTGAAAATCCATCAAAGCCATCATCTCCTAAATCAATCCCTGCACCACCAATCCTCCTAATTCCCAGATTGACAGCGAAAGAGGAAACAACCGATGCACTCTTTTTATATTCTTTTTCAGCAATTCCTATAAAGCCAGTTCCAGAAATACCTTTTGTTTGAGAAGTAAATCCACCTCCATATGTAACACCAGCACCTATTCTGTCATCGCTAATATATAAATAGCCTTCAATCCTCAAAGTCATACCATAGAAAGAACCCTGTGCAGCTCCACCTACTTTGAAAATTTTCGTTAACTTAGGTATAGATATGTTTATTGAAGGGATAGATGGGGTTTTCATCATTCGTGAAAATGAGTTTGATACTCTATCTAAAGTATTAATACTAGGCCATTTAGAGGGGGGGCCGTCCATTCGCTCAAGCTCTTTATCCCCTGGATGACGTAAATCAAATCTTCCATCCGGATCCAAAAAACTTACCGGGTTGTTTCGGCAGTAGGTGTAGAGGTTCCAGAGTTGGGGGTTGGCTATGGCTTCTTTTTTGTTGATGATGGGGTCGGTGGAATTGAAGCGGTAGGTGGCGTGGTCGTAGTAGCGGGCTCCGAAGTAGTCGAGGTTGGTGGTTTGTTCGCGTTCTTTGTTGGAGAATTGGGGTTTGGGGGAGTCGTCGATGGATTGACTGGATTGGATTTTTTTGCCGAAGGGGCTGTAGGTGGCGGAATAGACGACATTGCCGGAATCGTCGGTGACAACGCGGGTGGAATTGATCTGGTCTGCGGTGTAGTAGAAGTATTTGTCGGTCATGGGTCTGTATTCAGCGATCAATCGGCTACCTCTCAAACCACTGGTGGTGGGCTTGGCAACACTTCGGGTGGAGGAGCCGGCGTCGGTTGCCGGCTGTTTGATGATGGGAGAGGTGTCGATGCCTCCGATAAATGAATCATCCAACGTCATGGTTTGCGAACGTCCTTGTAAAACCGAACCGCTGCTTCCATCGAACACCATCGAGCCGGATTCGGCTCCCGGTTGTTGGGCTGGAGACATGGCGGAGGGCGGAGCCGCAACTTTTGCTCCGCCGGTGGTATCATGGATTGAAACCGATTCACCTGTACCTGTTTTTGTCTCTTTATATCACCCAAACCAGCGGCAAAATCCAGAAGAAGGCGATCAGCGCCCATTCATGATGGAGGATTTTTTCCCCTTTATAGTCCTTGAATGTTTTCCAGGTACAATTGGCAACATAATAATTCATTTGTACAACCGCAATTCCGCTGACCAGCAACAATGCCAAAAGCAACTGCTTTGGGATTGCGGACTGGAATTGTTGAAAACCGAGATCCCGGACAAATTGAGCCCCGACAGCGCAACCGGCGAACCAAAACATGAAAGGGCTGAACAACAAGGGGAACAAAAAGAAATACAACGCCCCATAGGCGATTTTGCGGGAAACGAAAAAATACAATAAAAACAAGGCCAACAGCGGGATGTGAAAGTATAAGACAAAAATATACTTCGACAGGCCGACCCCCTTGTATATCAACCGCTTCTGATCTTCCGGCCTGGACAAGAACATCAAATGCTTGATCCAGTCAAAATCCATCGAAAACCACGACCCCATCAGCAGCGAATCTACAGTCTGCCTCTCGCTACCTATCTCGAGGGAGGCTTTGCTCCACTTCGACAGACCGATATGGGTCCGCCCGACGGCGATCGTCACCTCCCCCAACCAGGGAACCATAACCTCGCGCGTCGCCTTGTTATTGACAAACACATACGAAGTCGGCTCAAAAAAATTATAATAAGAAACTACCTTGATGTCCTTAGAATCATCCTTCGCCCGGGCCTCGGCCGCTTCCCGGTCGGCGAAACCAATACATTCAATCTGATCCGCCGACAGCCCCGACACTTTCTCAAAATCCAACCGCCCCAATTGCCAGATCAACGTGTTATCCAAAAACTTGAGTCCAACCAACACCAGCAATAGAACACCCACAATCCCAAACAGTTTCTCTTTATTCAACAGCTTTACCTCCATCACTCTCATCTACTCCTCTCTGTTTCGCCATCTGCGCCTCTATGACCTCTTTGAGCTCTTTTAAGTTCCTCGAGGATATTATAAGAGGATTCGCATATTTCTTATTGGAGTGGAATAACTTCATTGAAGTGTTGCTCCAGCGGGATTCGACCATTTTTTCAATTTCGCTGATTTCCAGCACAATCTTAAACAACGTGCTAATCACGACGAAATCTTCATAAACACTAACGCGAACGAAAGGCAGTGAAAAAACCATAGTTCCACCTGGCCCTAATTGCCCGCCGCATCTCTGGTCTGTATAAATCCGCGTCAGCCCTTTTTCTCTTTCGTGAAGAATTTTTTTCCGCTTTAAAATAATACTAAACACAACAATTACAATGATAATCGCTCCCAATCCTATCCAAACCTCCCATTCCGGCAGGTATCCATGACTATTCAAGCTAACCTCCTATAACGCAGTCCTTCTAAAGTTATTTACCATTTCTTTTCCTTCATCTCCAGAACAGAAAGCTCGTAGCGATTTACTGAGGCAGTTATGCCATATTCAATCGAAAATCCATTAAAACTATCATTCCCCAGATCAAGCGAAGCACCAGCTACCCGATTGCTTCCTACATTTGCGGCGAAAGAGACAACTACAGTTGAATCATCACTATACGCCTTATCCACAACTCCTAAAAAACAGGTCGCGGAAGCACCTGCTACCTGAGAGGTAATTCCCTTACCACCTGAAAATCCAAAACCTACTTTATCGTCACTCATATAAAAATATCCTTCACCCCTAACAGTCACAAACAATAAACTAGCTTGGTCGGCAAATCCTGCTTTCAGTACACCATCCTTTAGATTAGGGGCCATTTGTTGAAATGCGTATGAAACTCTGTCTAAACTAGAAATACCAGACCATTTAGGGGGGGGGCCGTCAATTCGCTCAAGCTCTTTATCTGCCGGATGACTCCACAAATCAAACCTTCCATCGGGATCCAGGAAATTTACCGGATTGTTTCGGCAGTAGGTGTAGAGGTTCCAGAGTTGGGGGTTGGCTATGGCTTCTTTTTTGTTGATGATGGGGTCGGTGGAATTGAAGCGGTAGGTGGCGTGGTCGTAGTAGCGGGCTCCGAAGTAGTCGAGGTTGGTGGTTTGTTCGCGTTCTTTGTTGGAGAATTGGGGTTTGGGGGAGTCGTCGATGGATTGGCTGGATTGGATTTTTTTGCCGAAGGGGCTGTAGGTGGTTGAGCCGGCATTGACTGCCGGCTGTTTGACGATGGGAGAGGAATCGATGCCTCCTACGAATGAATCATCCAATGTCATTGTTTGCGATTGGCCTTGCAAGACTGTGCCTCCACTTCCATCAAGCACCGTCGAGCCGGGTTCGGGTGCCGGTTGTTGTCCCAGAGACATGGCGGAAGGCTTTGATGAATCGCCTCAGAAGAAATTATGTTATTCTCTCATTTCCAACAATAGTTGGTTGCGCTCAATGGACGGTTTCCTTTCTTCCATTCCGCCCTTAATTGCCGTAGCGACTTATGTTTATTATCCTTCCACCAACGTCGATACCAATATTGAATCTCAAATAAAGTTGATGCGTCAATCACTTTAGTCTTCCACGCCTCTCGATGGGCGATCTCTCCATCCCAATATACATAATTCTTTTTGGAGCCGAGAAAATCATCTGCATCATCATCAAATTCAAGCTTTTCCCTTCCCAGGATCAACTCAACGAGATAAGCGTATGCAAAACCAATATTCTCAAAAAATTCATATTTTTTGGGATTATCAGGATTTTTTAAGTGATAAGAAAAATAGCTGTTCTCCGGTATCAATTCAATCAATAGTGGGATTGACCGCTTCCCATTCTCGAATATTCTAAAAATAGCTGAACGCGTCAGGTTCTTTTCCGGCGCATTCCTAATCTCATTGATATACTTCGTACTTGTACCCCGGAAGCACCCTCCACAGATCAAAATAATAGTTAAGAGAGCAAGCACGATTCTGCCGCTCATAAAAAGTTTTCCAAAGAATAACTTCTCCTGTGTCTCTATTCGTTTCAAAATCCCCCCCTATTTCTATTCCCACTTGAACTTAGAACCAGACAAAGGTCTTATTCCTTTTTGCCATTCGGCTCTCAACTGCTTTAAGGATTTATATTTATTTCTCAGCCACCAATCCTTATATATTCTTTGAATCTCAATCAAATTTTTTCCCCGAGCACGTTTTCCTGTTTCATCTTTTATCATTCCCGCCCAATAGACAAAATTTTGAGGCATCCCCAAAAATCTGCTCATGCCTTGCCAATCTATTGCCTCTATTTTTTCTTTGCCTAATATCAACTCTACAATATAGGCATATAAAAAGCCATAACTCTCAAATTCATTGTCTATCTCAAAATGTGAATCCCAAGGATTCCGCAAATCATATGGCACTTTAGCTTTTTGGAGTGTCGAGATTTCTGCAATCAATTCGGGAATCGCCTGTTTACCCATCTGATGAATTTTTAAAATAGCTTCACACTCCCGTCGCTCAGATTCATAACCAAGCATCTCGACATCCCGTTTCAATCCTCTAATGGAACACCCATTAAGAGTTACTCCAAAGACAAAAGAAATTCCAACGACCATTAAGAGCATCGTTTTTTTGAATTTGTACCCAAAATATCCACAGCGACTCATATTTCACTCCTTTTACTCTACCTCTCTTTACTATCATCAACATAATAGCAGTCAGGCTTTTTCGTCAAACGAAATTTCATTTTTCTAAGTTATTTTTTTCTAAAATAATCCCTTTCTAGTTTCCTCTTATCTCTGGTTTCCTCATAAAAACCTGGAGCTCCAGGATGATTGTCTGAAATTTCTTTCTCTCCCATTTTTGAGCTCACAATAATAGTATATCCTTCCGCGTCCACCTTCTCTACAATCGCTGAATGTGCTATATATTCCCCTTTGTCATATTGTCCATTTCCATCAGCATCAACATAATAGATAAGCCTATCTCCCTTAATATTTGCTTCATCGGAAGCGAGCATTCTATATTTACCCATATCATCATCAGGAAAATTATCCCACCTTGTTACGCCTTTGCTAACCAAACCTCTATTTCTAAAGTCAGTGGGATCTCCCATACTATTATGCCATGCATATGAATGGCAATTATACGCATTCCTATTAAAATTGCCGTTTTTAAATCTTACCTGGGTAGCTGTTCCTGGTCTAGTAGTGATTAGTTTATCTCCCTGCCGAAATTGACGGTCTTTATTCCCATCCGGATCCAGAAAACTTACCGGGTTGTTTCGGCAGTAGGTGTAGAGGTTCCAGAGTTGGGGGTTGG
>CAZBHS010000090.1:0-6687 GCA_964491915.1 uncultured Clostridia bacterium | reverse complement strand
ATTTTGTACAGTCCCTCTCCGTCATAGATAGTGGCGATTTTTTTGATGACGTCGTTATAGATCTCGAATTTGACTGTCTCGTCTTCCAGCAGAAGGGATTTGCCCCGGCTTCCGATCGATGCGTCCTTGACCCTCGCCATCATCGCTTTTTTATCTTTTTTGAATTTTTTATAATCGCTTTGGTCTTTGAGCTTGAAGGCTAGAATCACCATACCGATGGTTCTGTCCTCGTATTCTACTGTAAAGCCCTTTATAAAAAGTACATTTTGCGAGTGATGATGCACGATGCCTAGAATGGAGTTCGACATCCCGGGCCAATCCTCGGCCAGGGCTCCCAAAACCACGGTAATGGGAGGTGTCTGCTCTTCAAATTCTTCGAGAAGAATCACCTCTTTTTTTTTCGACTTTTCATATATATTTAAAAGCTGTACCAATAGGGCCCGTTGCTGTATGAGAGGGAATACTTCCTGGGATTTAATGATTTGGTTGACGTTGGCGCAAATTTTTTTTTCCGTGATTTTCACACTTTTGCTTTTTAAGATTTCCTTTAGATCGTTAATCTGTGTTTTTTTGCCACACTCAACCATGATTTGTATTTTATCTCATTGTAAGGTTAAAATCAATTAAAAATTGAAAACCTGTGCTTAGATTTTAGCCGATTTGCCCCATTAAAACAGATTGTGACCTATAACCTCTTTGGGATTGGGTTTCACATTGTGAGGGATTTTTTCAAAAATCGAAAAAAACCGCATTAAATTTAGAAAAATAAGCTAAAAAGCAGATTATGACTTGACTTTTAACACTTTATAAATTAGAATCATTGCCAGGGAGGACATAATGAATAAGACTGAGTTAGTAAAAGCAATTGCTGAAAAAGCAAATCTGAAGGTTTCGGAAACCGAGAAATTGGTCAACGCCTTCATTGAAACAGTGTCTGACGAGTTAAAAAACAAAGGTAAAGTTACTCTAGTTGGCTTTGGCACATTTGCAGTCTCTCACAGAAAAGAGAGAACCGGCGTGAACCCTAAAACCGGTCAGAAGCTTACTATCAAGGCTAAAGATGTTCCGGTATTCAAACCCGGCAAAGCCTTAAAAGAAAAAGTTAAATAATTATACTGTTAGTTATTTATTAATAGTGTTATCAGCTATGGGTGGGAGGTAGGGATAATTAAGGGTAAACTGTTCTTTTTTAGGGAGAGGGGAAAGTCGATTCGGCAGTATTAAAACCATTATCCGGAGTTCTTTCGGATATGGTTTATCAGTGAATTTGTAGAACTATCATGGTTCAATTTATGATTTCGACTCTCATTCAATTGTTCCAGGATAGTTTTTGCCAATTGTTTTCCAAGCTCGACGCCCCATTGATCAAAAGAGTGGATGTTCCAGATAATTCCCTGGGCAAATATTTTGTGTTCGTAGATTGCGATCAATTGGCCCAGGGAGTAAGGGGTGAGGCGGTCAAATAAAAGGCAGTTCGAGGGTTTGTTACCGGGGAATGTCCGATGCGCAGGGAGCGTCTCCGTGGTGCCAAACGCCAGGGCTTCGGTTTGCGCGATAAGATTGGCGAGAAGTTTTGTGTGATGATCTCTTAGCGGATGCAGGGGATTTATAAAACCGATGAAATCGCAAGGGACAAATACCGTCCCCTGATGCAGTAGTTGAAAAAAAGCGTGCTGGGCGTTTGTGCCGGTCCCGCCCCAGATAACAGGACCTGTGGCGTAGTCTACTGTTTGTCCTGCCGTATCGACCCTCTTTCCATTTGATTCCATGTCCGCTTGCTGGAGATAGCCGGGGAATTGATCCAGGTATTGGTCATATGGAATGACAGCGTGGGATTGGGCAGAAAAAAAATTGATATACCAGATCCCCAGGAGCGCCATAATGACCGGGATATTGCGGCTGAATTCTTCAGATCTGAAATGAGTGTCAATGGCGTAAAATCCCCTGAGAAACTGCTCGAAACTCTTGCTGCCGATAGCGATCATGACCGAGAGGCCGACGGCGGATGTAACTGAATATCGCCCGCCTACCCAATCCCACATGTCCAGAATATTTGATTGAGCGATCCCAAAGTTTAGGGCGGCGTCTTTATTTGTAGTCACTGCCAAAAAATGTGATCCGATAGCTTCCTCATCGTTAAAACGCTCCAGAATCCAGGCTTTCGCCGTGTGGGCGTTGGTGATTGTTTCCTGCGTTGCGAAGGTTTTTGACACAATGATGAATAGAGTCTCTTCCGGTGATAATGGGCGCAGGGTTTCAACGATATGTGTGCCGTCAACGTTGGATACCATCGAGAACGCGAGCTCTTTTTCGGAATAAAATTTCAGCGCTTCGATCACCATGCGCGGTCCCAGATCTGAACCCCCTATTCCAATATTGATGATGTTTTTTATTTTTTTCCCCGAGTGTCCGGTCCAATGGCCCGCTCTTATCATGTCTGCGATATCGCTCATCTGCTTACGGGTGGCGGCAATCTGCGGCATTATATCTTGATCGTCTACAAAGATGGGCGTGCCGGAGATATTTCGCAATGCCGTATGCAAAACAGCCCGGTTTTCGGTTTTGTTGATTTTTTCTCCGCTGAACATACGTTCGATGTGTTTGCTTAATTGACGCTCTTCCGCTAGCCGTATCAATGATTTGAAAACCTCGTGATCAATGAGGTTTTTTGAGTAATCAAAAAGAATCCCATCCCAATTCAAGGAGAATGCGGCGGCCCGTTCCGGCGCCGACGCGAAAAGATCTCTCAGGTGGAAGCGTTCGATTCGTGTGCGGTGGGTTTCCAATTCTTTCCAGGCTGATGTCTTTTTCAATGGAATTTGCATCGAATTCTTTCCTCCATTCGATTTCATAATATAGACTATTTTTCTTAAAGAATCAATGGCTTAGTAGATTGAATAGCTTTTCTTGCAATTGATTCACCTGAAATGGTTTAGGGATAAAATGGTCCAGCTTGCGGTTGAATAGTTGGGATTCCAGATAATCCTGGCCGTATCCGCTGGTGATGAGAATCTTGATGCCGGGATCAATCGCCCGCAAAAGGTCGAATACTTTGTTTCCCGGTATTCCAGGCATTTCTACATCGAGGATGACAAAAGAGATTTTGCCTCGGTTCCGGCGGAACAACTCTACACCGTCTTCGCCGTTGGTGGCGGAGATACAATTGATTGAAAGTTTTTTTAACATATCCCCCGCGATTTGGCGTACAACCTCTTCGTCGTCAACCAGGAGAGCCATTCCTTCAACGTCCAGAGGTGAAATCTCAACATTTTGTATTTGTAATGTTTTTTTTTCGTTACCCCCTAGAGGTAAAAGGATCGTGAATATCGTCCCCTTCATATAATCGGATTCCACTTCGATTGATCCTTTGTAGTCGGTTACAATCTCTTTGACTGTTGCCAGTCCTATTCCGGTCCCATTACCTTTTTTACGGGTGGTGAAAAACGGTTCGAAGATTTTCTGGAGATGATCTTTTTTTATTCCGTTGCCATTGTCGGAAATACGGATTATCCCATAGTCGCCCGGGGCAAGGGAGGGGTGTCTGCTGATTTTTTGCAAATTACTCTGTATGGTAATTCTTGGATTTTTTGTTTCTTTTAACGCATCCCTGGCGTTAATAACTAAATTGATGACTACTTGCGAAATTTTTGCCCGATTGACATTGATGAACAGGGGGGAGGAGTTGAGTCCCATCTCCAGAGGAATGTTTTTTAGACTCAAGCCTAAAAAACCCAGGGTTTCCCGGATTAGCTCATTGATATCGACATGTTCACTACGGCTTCCCCGTTTTTTAGCAAAATCTAGAATTTGGCGGATCATGGACGATGCGCGATCACTGGAAACGAGGATATTCCTGGTGCATCTTTTTAGCTCGGAATCTTCCCCCACACTTTTATCCAGGAGGGATGCGTAACCAAGAATTCCACTCAGGACATTGTTGAAATCATGAATGATGCCGCTGGTCAGCATTCCTAGAGCCTCCATTTTTTGCGCTTGAAGCAATGAATCTTCAAGCTCTTTGACTTCAGTGACATCTTCGACGTTTATAACAATGCTAATGGTGTCATTTTTTACCTGGTAAAAGCGCAGATTCACTATTTTGTAGGTATCCTGGTCAAAGGAAATAACTTGTTCCGTTAAATACACCGGCGTGTCCGATTCCATTGCGTTGCGAATCGCTCCTCTGTACTGCCGGAATTGGGGGCAAATATCAAAAAGAACCCTTCCCTGCGCCGCTTGTACTTCAATTCCAAATATTGCTTGCGCACTTTGGTTCCAGATATTGACCCGAAATGATTCGTCCACAGAGATAAAACCGAGGGGACTGGTTTCGATCAATTTGACGGTAAACCCTTGCAGTTGTTCAATTTTCCGGGTGAGATTTCTCCAATCGGTGATGTCCCTGATAAGAAGCAACGCTCCAAGAATATTGTTTTTGGTGACTACAGGTTCTATCGCTAGATCTACATAATTTTCCCCGTCAACAAAAGGATTCAGAGCATTGATCTTTTTAATGTCTTTGCCCTCTGCGATCGACTCCATCAACGCGGCGTCAAACCCCTCGGCCAGGGAACGTTTCGATAGGTAGCGGGTAATATCCTTAGCGTCTGGTGTCCAATTTTCCATCACCTCCTCGGCCCGTTGATTCACAAACATGATTTTGAGCTTCCTATCGACAATGACCACCATATCCGGGATTGCCTTGAAGATTTGTCTCGAGAAATTGATTTGATTGCGCAGGTTGAATTCCGCCTTTTTTCGTTGGGTGACATCCGCGATGACTGCGATATACGCCGTCTGTTCATTCTTGGCATTGCGCAACGGGGATATTGAAATATCAACGTCCAGTTTTCTTCCGTCCGTCAATATCAGAGGGAGTTCTTTGTTCACGGGGGTATTCTGATTCTGAAATTTTTTAAAAAATTCAGCGAGAACTTGAGTGTTCATATAATTAGAGATTATGATGTCGGTGGTTTCCGGGCCTTCGATACCAAGGATTTTACGACCCGCGTCGTTGATGTAGATGGTTTTTAATGATTTGTTGAAGACAATGATAGCCACTTGAACCGTTTTCATCAATGTTTCAATGTATTCTTTCGATTCTTCGAGCTCATCCAGATTTTTTTTCAAGCGCCGGAACACATCGTCGATGCTATCGTAAAGCCCCTGAATCACCGGGGAAAAATGCCGTTCGTCGAGCCCGGAGAGTTCCTTCGAAAGCGGTTCCATTTTGGCGAGCCGGTTTATCATATTACGGATAGGAACAATGATCGATTTTTGAACAATTGCCGCCAATATTATAGCCAATAAGAGAAAAACCGTGGTATTGACTATGATAAAATAAAAAAGACTGTTATTTCCAACTAAATTTGGGAAGAATGCATACCAAATAACGCTATCTATCGCCAAAAATATGGCGAAGACAACTGAAATGATTAAATAAAGGCGGTTAGAATTCCGCGCCATTATTTACGAGTTTAAGGAATTCTTTTCTCCTGTTCATTTTTTTCTTCATCTCCGTAGACAACTCTAACGCCTTCAATATCGCGACTGACCGGGTATGTGCCCAATAGAGCGTAGCCCGAAAGTTTGGTCTTCGCGAAAAGCTTGACTTTAATCCGTTGCCAATTCTGGATGTTCTTTATGAATGCTGCTTTTGTCGAGGCTGTATATCCAAATTCGGCACTGAGTGTGATGCCGTCGCTGATTTTTCCGGGACTCAGCGGGTTATCGATTGCTGTTTTTATTCCTTCACTCAACAATTTCCCGGATTCTTCAAACAAAAATGTACCCTTAAATATAATATGGTGCAATGGGTTGGTTCCGACATTTTTTATCTGGAAGGAAATGGCGGGAACAATCACCGCTTTTCCGGTTGCGACCTTCTTATCCACCCAGTATGTCTTCTGTGAATCCACCTGGATAGAGCGGCCGAGTTCTTCTGACATTTTAGCCTTTTCGGAATCTACCGCTTCCTCTGTGGATTTGAAATCCTCCTTAATGCCCTCTATTTCTTTTTTGACTGGAAATATGCCTAAATTGGCAAATCCAGCGTTGGTTTTTGCGAAAACTTTGACTTTTATGTCTTTCCATTCAGCTTCGTTTTTAAGAAACGCTTCCTTGGATGTGGCGGAATATCCGTATAAAGATTTAATAAAAATTTCGTTTGATGTTTCGCCTGGTTTCAGGGGCTTTTTTAATAGGGGGGTAACGCCGTCGCCTATTTGGTCGCCGGTTTCGGTAAACTCGAATACGCCGACAAATTTGACGTTTTTTATGGTCCGTTTTCCGATATTTTTTATTTTAAAGGTTATTGAAGGAACGACCTTCACCTCGTATGGGGTGATCTCTTTATTGACCCATTGCGAATTCTGCCAAACAATTTTGATGGACTTTTGCAACTCATCGGTGCTAATGCTGCCTTTTTGCATCAATACCAGTTGGATTAGAAGGAAAATTCCAATGGCGATAATTAACAGTGTCGTCCAGAATTTCGGTTGTTTTATCCGCTCTTTAAACGTGTGTTTTTTCAGATAGCCTTCAAAAATTTCGTTGCTCTTTTCCATGATTATGTCCTCTGCTTCTACGACCGGTCGCACTGGTTTCCGAACAATTCTTTCCCCGGCCTTATTCTCAAATATTTTATACATCTTTATAAACAAAATTTCAAGGGGTAACGATATTTTT
>CAZBHS010000089.1:0-6716 GCA_964491915.1 uncultured Clostridia bacterium | reverse complement strand
TGCCGGTGCGATTTGAGAAGCGCCAGGGGGGATCGGCCAGGATGGTGGCGTAGCTTCCGGTGATTTGCCGGGTGAAGTCGAGGGCGGTTTCGGTCATTGGTTCAGGATCGGGAAAACACCGGCCCATCCGCGAGGGATGGACCGGCTGATGAAATTAAATATAGACATTCCTAGTCTAATAATGTTGCGTGGAATGGGATAAATAGGATGCCGGACCGCAAATAATTTCGGGTCGCATGCGGCCCGGCGTTCCAATGGAGGCTTGCCGCCGGAGGAGGAGGGGACTCTCGTGCCAGAGAAGATCGCCAATCCGGCGGCAAACCGATTCATTTTATATTTAGCACAAATAAACGAACGAATGAATGCGCTTGCAATTGAATCGAGAAAAATCATTTCAGCATCCGCTCCTGATTGATGAAATAGAGGGTAAAATAGTCGAGTTCAGCCTGGGGATTGAAGAATTCGGTCCATTGCGGTTGAATTGCCGGCGCCTCATCTCTCGACAGGTTGCCGAAATGCTCCAGGAAGCCGTCGCGGGCTTCGGTGAGTGTTTCGTATGATTTTGAAAAGAGAGTGTGTCCATATTGGCGAACCACCAACTTGAAGCCGTCATCCTCTTCGATGATTGTCACGGAATCCAGTCCAAAATCCAGCGAATTGTACAAGTCGGAAACCTCGGGGATTTTCCGCTTAAACGCCGGCGCACTCCACGAACCATTCATCGATGCGCCTCCCCTGCCATTATAGTATGAGGAAAAAAGAACCGGGTCCCTGCCCTAAGGACCCGGCTCAAACGGAAGATCCGGCAATCTTTGGATAAAGGAGGTGAAACCAAAGTACTCTCGCCCAAAAAAGAAATTATCATGGCATTCTTTATTACTACAAATAATCGCGGGATTCCCGGCCCCCGCAACCTACGGGGACCGGGAATTAATATCAATGAAAAGAAAGAAGCTAAGAACCATTTAAACGGTGAGGCGCTCAACATTGTATACTCCCCAAAGCATACTCCATCACCAATTGCACATGCTTTTTCAGCACCAATTCTCGAGGCCTCGAAAATCCCGTCCAAATCGGCTTGATATATCGAGTGATCTCATCGTCGTTATATCCAAATAAATCAAGAAACGCGACCCTGGCTTCGCCAAGCGTATCAAATTCTTCTTTGCAGGCAACCATCCCTTGCTTCTGAACCACCAAGCGGAAGCCGCCGCTCACTTTCAAAATAAACGCCCCTTCAACGGGATAATGAAAGAAATTAATCAACACCGACACCTCGATCTCCCAACCCATCAAAAAATCCACAGTTTCACCCATCTCTCCTCCTACTCCCTAAAAATGAAACGGGCTCCCGGAATCCCAGGAGCCCGCCGTCCCGGACCTCATCTCCCGTCCACGTACATGTTCCAGGAGAGGCTTACCAGGCACAAGGCCCGGGGCTAAACTATTTGTGTAAATGCAATGAAAAAAGGAACTATCCATTCTCTCTCCCTTCCTCCACCATTTCGAATTCCGCCGCCTCAACCTCAAAGAGCCCAAAGTGTCCGAAAAATTGCTCCAAATCCGAATAGTTTTCGCAATTGCCGTGCCTCTTCTCCTCATCGAGAGCCACTTCGAAATGCTCCCGCACTCTTTTGGGGCATTTCTCGAGCACTGGTTGCAAAACCTCTTCGTCCGTTTCTTTCAAAAAACACTGTGTAATCTTCTCTCCCAGAATCCCGGCAAACAAGTCGTCCCGCAACCATATCCGATAATGGCGCAAAATAGCCTCGTCATCCACCAAAAACGCCTTGAGCAAAGCCCCGATCAACGCTCGCCGTTTCACGTCCTTTCCCACCGTCTCCCCTATCTCCACCTTCAGGTCAACTGTCAAACGAAAATGTTTTTTCATGATGGTTTTCACCTTTGCAATTTCACTCAAGATAATATATAGTAATGTCGTTGGCATGGGAAACCCAAGCATTTATTACCCATGCAAATAGATTATATACATTTGAATTATATTGTCAATAGGTTTCGCTAATAATGGAAGAAAAAAATTTGAAAAAAGAGATCGGCGCCCGGTTCAGGCAAATCAGGGAACATTTTGATTACTCCCAGGTGGAAATTGCCCGGATTCTGGACATCAAACAATCCACCATATCTCAAATCGAGGCTGGTGCAAACTTTCCCGGAGTGGGAATCCTCTCGCTTTTGGTTGAAAAATTCGATGTGAATCTTTCCTGGCTCATTGGCGGTAAAGGGACCATGCTGACCCATCACAATGAAATTCAGGCTTTATTGGGAAGTGGAGACAAATTGGACAAGCGATATATCGACCTATTGAAGTTTATGCAAGCCAATCCTGACGCGGAGCAGGTCATCTTGAACAAGATGACGGAGTTACGCTATATAGAAAAAGTCGCCGCCCGACTAGCGAAACAATAGGACGTTTCACCAATATTTCGGTCAAAAACCTTTGCAATTTCCCACACAATGTTATATATTACTCTAGGTGATACCTTCAAGTAAACACATATCTTATTCACCTATAATAAAAATAGCTCAAAGCGGTAATTCAGGATTTTATGGACACAGTTGAATTAAAAAAAATCGTGGGCAAGAGGTTTCGCACCTTCAGGGAATCTTTACAGCTCTCCCAATCCGAACTAGCCCAATCATTGAATGTAAAGCAATCGACGATTTCTCAGATCGAAGCGGGAATGAATTTCCCCGGTATGCCGGCGTTATCTGTGTTGGCAGACCAATATGCCCTGAACGTCTCCTGGTTGTTGGCCGGTCGGGGAGAGATGTTGTTGCATAACGAAGAGCTCCTGGCAATGGTCAAACGCGAGCATAACTTCGACAAACGCTATCTTGAATTGCTGCAAATCATGAAAAATCCCATCGCTGAATACATCGTTTTCGCCAAAATGGTGGAGTTAAAATACATCAAAGTCCCCACCGGGGAGAACAATTTACCTTAAGCTTGTATTTTCAATATCAACGGCCTTGTAATTATAGACTTCGACAACGCTGTAATACCTCTCTTCGGCAGCAGCAGTGGCGCTAAAGATCTCAGTGGACATATAAACGAACATTTTCCCCTGTTTTTTCAGCTCCGCCACCAAGTTCAGGAAATCTTTCTCAAACGCCCTGGTCTCCCCTTTCAGAAAGTCATTGATCACAATAATGTCGGCTTCCGCCATCACCAAAGCCGCGTAAATCTTCTTGAGCAATTCCACCGAAGGTTTCGATGTATTCAAACCCTCTTCCTCAACTCCCATGATCCGCAAATGATCGAGAACCGTTCGCTCGTTCACGCCCCTAATTGCCGCAAGGCAATGCACCGCTTTTCGCGGATGGACACCACTATCGATGTCTTTCACTTCCACCCGGTCCAATCCGGCGACATTCTCCTGCCGCACAAAGATCTCGAACACATTATCACGATATTCCTCATCTTTGCACATCATATAAATGGAAGTCCCTTCCAGATATTCCAAATCCGGGCGATCTTCCACAACCAGGACTTTACCCAATCTCCGCCTGATGACAAAAAGCGAAACCATCAGCAACACCAGGGAATAAAACACAGTCAAAGCCAAACCAACCCAATAGTTCTCCGGCAACCGGCTCTGCGCCTTGAAAATATTTTCTTCGGCTTTTTGGTAGGGTTCAATTTTCAGACCGAATTTATTATATCGGTTATCCATATAGAATTTTACAAATCCCTCGCGGATTTCCTCTATAAATTCCAAAAAATTCAAATACGAAATATAGCCCTTGCTGGAGATCTCCTGTCCCAGAAAGGGGTAGAAAGTAAAAGGAAGGAATACCTCTACTCGCATCCTACGGTTAATCAACTTTCTCATTTCATTGGTGTATTCCGCTTCGCTATTTTTGTTGAGAACATAGCCCTTGTTGAGATATTTCAATGCGAATTCCCTATGAATAGCCTTTAACTCATCCCGGCTCTTGTTTTGCTTCATTGCCGCCAATATCTCTTTTTTAATCTGTTGTTCCACATCCATCAGAACTTCGAGTTTCCCAAGGTTTATTTTTTCATTTTGAGAGATTTCAGACGCCTGCCGTTTGATGTTAATCTGGTTGATCAGCGGCGTGATAAAAACTGCGGTAAACCAGATCAAGAGAATGATCATTAAGCGTTTGGTTCTAAATAGTGTCGCTACAGCCAACCCGACAAAATAGAAAAAATTCAGAAAAATAAGTGAATAGAAGGCAAACAATAAAAAGTTATTCACATCAGTTTGAGAAAAAGCAATCCCGCGAAGCCCGGCAAATCCGAAATTCAGAACAAAAAGGGCTGCAAAGAAAGCGTCCAAAAGGAGAATCCTGGAAAGTACAGATTTATATATTTTCTTGCCGCAATAATGAAAAATAATCGATTTCTTACTATGGAAGTTAGTCAGGCCCAGGTAAAGCATGAAAAGACTTCCGAATATGAAAAGAAGGCCGGCTAAATCCAAAGAATTTCTCCGGGTAAATAGAGAACCTCCTTTACATGGGATACTAACGTTGATAATCTCTCGAATATCTATATTGCTCGTTATATCATTGAAAACGTAACTGTCTTTTAAAAAAACGAACAGAGGAGAAGGTTGATAAAGCAGACCAAATCCAAAGCCGCCATATTGATCCCAGGTGACATAATTGTTTACCTTTGATTCCTCATAATCGAAAAATAATTGTTTGCTATTCTCGAAATCTAAATATTCCGTAATTCCAAGATTCACCAAAAACATCGACGAAATAAGAAAAAACAAGAATATCGCAACATTTATTCGCTTTAAAAAAACTCGTTTCACCTCAAAGTTAAAAATAGCAAACACAGATCACCTCCTCCCTTATCTAGTTGGCAAATGCTTTTTTGGCCGCAGCAGTCGCATAATTCCCGAACATCATGGTGTCCGAAAAAGACCTCGTTAAAGTCCAGTAAAGCTCTATCTGCGGTTTCACACCTTCAGTCAGATTATTCTTGATGCTATTCAGCGTGGTCATAATCGAGTCAATATAATTGAGGTTTTTGGTGTAAATCCCTCTCACATCTCCCTTCGATAAATATCCCGCAACCTTTGTCGCCATTTCGGAATTCAAGCCTTCATCATTCGCATGCTTGCTATAGTCAAAGGTTTTCAATTGGGTCACCTTTTCGGAAATATACTCCCGATAAACAGCCAGGTCGAGAGCCTCCGAGTATTTTTTTCTCGCAGCCTCCAACTTTTCAATTGCTTCACTTACATGGTTAAGAGAGCTCGTAAAATTGAAATATCCTTTTTCCCCAATTTCATACTCGTACATTAGAAGGGTCGCGGATGCGTATGATTGCATAAAATAAGAAGCGCCTTCAATCATCAATTCTTTAATCGAACTTGAAGAACCACCCTCGGTGACAGGAGGTGGGGGAAATACATCATCGATGTTATTTAAACAAATTCCCGCGTTAAGATACGCCGCCATGAATAAGAGCAGAAACATCAAAAAAACTTGCCCTGGTAAATAATGCTTTTTCCTATTTCTCATACTAGCCTCCTTTTTCTATCCATTCTTAAATTCTACCTTGACAGTGAAATAGCTCTGCTATAACAGGCTGCCGCATAGTTTCCGAATAAAAGCGTCCTGGAATACTTCCGCAACAAATCCCAATACAAGCCGACCTCCGGCTTATACCCCTCTTCTATTTTTTGTTTGATCTCTTCCAATACCAATAAAATCGAATCTACGTAAGCAATATTCTGAGAATAGAGCCCCTTTACATCGCCTTTCTTCAAGTACTTCTCCACATTGTCCATCACTTCGACAATCAGTCCATTCGCTTTTGCAAAGCCTGTATAATCAAAGCTTTTCAGCTTATCTATCTTTTCCTGGATATATTCCAGGTCCTTCGCAGAATTAAGGGCGTCATTGTAATTCTGTCTCGCCAGGGTCAATTTGGAGATCGCGTCATTCACATAAAAAAGGGAATTCGTAAAATTGAAATATCCTTTATCTGACAATTCCCCTTCATTCAAAAGCAGATTTGCGGCGGCGTTCGACTGCATAAAGTATGAAGCCCCATCAATCATGAGTTCCCTGATAGAAATCCCTGAAGTGCTCTCTGTTGGAGGCGGTGGAAAGACTCCATCTATTTCGTTAAGACAAAAAGCCGCGTTGACTGTGTTCGTCATAAAAACAAAAATGCAAATTAAGAAAATTACTATTATTTTCTTCATGGTCAGCTTCTCCTTTAATTCATTGATCCAAATATTAATCCTCTAACATTACAAAAGGATTCAAAGAAAGCGGGGATAGGTTGGAGACCATTAAATGGAATTAGTATCAGTAATAAACGCCTCGATTCACCTGTCAATGTAGTTTCCTTTTTTCACGCACGCTTTCATTCTTATCAGCTTGTTTCACCCTATTATGCTGACATTTCACCTGGATTGACGATTTTGAATTGTCTTGAACCGCTGATAAGGGTTAATAATAGCATATGGTAATTTTATTTTCAACTTCTGGAAAAATTTTTTAAGCGGCCCCGGGTGGGACCGCTATTTATTTTAAATTTTGGTTTGTCAGTCTATGATGATGCGGTTGAGGGTATTGTTTAGCTGGGCTGGTTGGGGGGGGATGAGGAGGTCGTAGGGGGGGCGGGAGTGGGGGGGGATGAGCGGGTGGACTTGGCGGCGGATGGGGGTTGGAGAGGAGGAGGTGAGGGAGGCGATGGCCCGGGC
>CAZBHS010000088.1:0-6717 GCA_964491915.1 uncultured Clostridia bacterium | reverse complement strand
GCCTCGCGCCAAAGCAAGAACCTGCGACATTTAACAAACAAGGTAAATTCCTCTTGTCCATCTAAATTTACCTCTACTAATTAATATATATAAAACTCCCCCAATTTCAATAATTTGTCCGATTAACAATACAAAAATAAAATCTTTAGATCCAGGATGTTGAAATTTATTTTCAGGTACATTATACTTCGTTTTAAGGCATTTGTTGAATTTCGTAATTGAATTATAATTAAATTTTTGAACACAGATCTACAGAAAAATGGAGGCTTTTATGAATCAAGTTAAGTGTTTTGTTGGAGTTCTTTGCTTTCTTGTTTTTTGTAATTTTGTTTTTGCCCAGATGGAACAATTTGGCCCAGATGACTACGGAAAGATCATTGGTCAATTTGTTGATTCTACAACGGGAAAACCTATTAATGAGGTTTTTAAGGTTGTATTATCTGAAACAAATCCAGAAAACATCGCATACCCTCTTATGTACAAAATTGAGACAGATGGAAACGGACGATTTTCAGTGGAAGCAGTTTCCAGAGATTATTATATACGGTTTTCCCCAACAAAATACGAGACCGCATATGCCTGTGAACCTTACGTTGACTATGGAAAACGTATAATTGCAAAAGTGATCTCCGTTCAAAAATGTAAGATTACCAGGGTATTTTTGAAACCAAGGTATGGAGGGCGAATCCACTTTAAATTGGTTGATCGAGAAGGGCAGCTAATTAATGTCCCGGATGTTTTTTCCTCAAAAAACTTGTTCTTGGAAGTCAAATCGGAAGGGGAATTTCATTGTCCGGGAATAAATATACCTGGAGACAAGTTGTTTGATGCAGAGACTTTCTATGGATGCCTGCTTCCAGGGAAATACTTGGCCCATTTTAGTACGCGCGCCGGTGGTATTGGATCTGAGACTGTCTCCGGCATTGAAGTGACAGCAGGTAAGACCACGATTGTCCCCATAGAATTTGATTTGAAGACAGGAATTAGTGGAAATGTAATATACAAAAATAGCACTCCACCAACAAGAGTTTGGATCCATGCTCGACTCCAGGCGAGTAATGATAGTGTTGATGTACTCAGTAAGAAGGATGGGAGTTTTCGGTTCTTTAACCTCGAAGAAGGCGTATATAAATTAGATTATTTGACTGTGATTGATGGGAAAGAGATTTCCGGTGAACAAAAAGGCCTAATCATGAAAAAGAATCATATAACCCATGCAAACATTACTCTTGATAACGAAGGATAGTCAGCCTGCCCAAGAATCAAGCCCTGATGTCTGCTCCCTTTGCTTTTTATTAAGTCGGCAATCATTGTCATTGATCAATAGGTCAAGCAAAACAAAAATAAAATGATTAGATGAAGGATATTGAATTTTTTTTCTCTGTTTACTATACTTCGCTTTAAGGCATTTGTTAAATCTCGTAAATAAACTATAATTAATTTTTTCTATAAAAGATCTATTGAAAAAGGAGGCTTATTATGTGCCAGAATTCAAGGGATTTATCTCATTGTTTGAATCCAATTTTAAAAAAAATGCCCACCATTGGAATTATAATTTTTATCGGATTTATTTTAGTCAATTCTCTTATTCTTGCTTCTCAGCAGGATGACAATTATGGAATAATTGAAGCCCAGGTTGTGGATGCTCAGACAGGCGAGCCAGTACAAGAGATTTTTTATATGTCCATCTTACGTGGTGAACTCCCTGGCAAGCCCGTTTTTTATTTAAAAGTAAAAAGTAATGCCACTGGATTTGCTACGACTAAAATTGAACCGGGATACTATGGCATCGTTTTTTTCCCCTATAAGAGTGATTCAACGTACACTGATTATATTGCTCCAGAATTGGTTGTTGATTCAATGAAAATGGTAAAGGTTGAAGCAGGAAAAAAAGTGAAGATAGTTTATAAAGCCTTGCTTGGTGGGAAATTGAAGATAATTTTAGTGGGCTCTCATGGGGAAAAATTGGTTCCTAAAAATATGTTTAATCCAGAAGACATGAGAAGTATTCCTGTAAATTTAAAAAATATAAGTGTTCCGGATCACCATGTCCAAATCAATAATCGTCTGGGAGATAGTATTGATGATGGTGAAGTAATTCTTTATGGGCTCTTTCCAGGTATATATGAGATGGAATTTATACCGAAATTCATGGGATATGGCCCAATACTTATTGATGGTATAGTTGTTGAGCGTGGAAAAGTTACAACAACATCAGTGACAATCAATTTCTCAGATCAAACGGGAATCCATGGGTATATATCTGGCTTGAGCGGGCAGCCTATTTCCAATGCACGCATAAGACTAAGAAGTGAGAATATCAATGAGTATTATTCGGCAAGTGCTCGTACAGATAGTAAAGGCTATTTCAAAATTGTAGGGATAAAAGCCGGGAAATACAGTCTGGCAGTATTGTATGATGTTACAGAATACCGACTGATATCAAAATATATATCTGATATCATTATTAAAAAAGGTAAGATCATTTCGAAAAACGCTGTAATTGACTACTGACTTACTATTTGACGGAGATTCCTTTTATGAGCGCGAGAAAAATATTTATATTCACCTTTTTATTCCTATTTTTTGGGGGAAATTATACGGTGGTTCTTCCTGAATTGCTTCCCAAAACCCAAGAAATGGATTTAGATAACAATTTGCCTCCAGGTCTTAGCCAGATTGCAATTATTTACGTAAATAATCCAAATTATCCTGGATTAGGAGGACGTGTATTTACTATTAGTGTTACTAATCTTCTAAAGCATAAAGATATATTGCCGTTTATAGACAAGATTTTCAATAAATATGGCATCAGTGGAAATGTAAGTGAACAAAAGTTGTTGAATGATTCTCTACTAAAACTTGGTATGAAGGCGTGGAGAGATAATGTCCAGGAGCTTTTAGATAACTGTGACGCATTGAAACAATCCAATGATGGGAAGGCGTATGCCGAATTCCAGGAAAATATTGAAAATTCGAATTGGCCGCTGGTGTTTACAAACCAATTCCATAAATCGGATTCCTATGCACAAAACGAATCTACTTCAGAAATGCAAATTATCAAATTTCCTATGGAGCAATTAGAAGAGATCGTAGACTATATTGCGGGGAAGATGAAAAACAATCCATCTGATATTGACATCAGTGATTACAAAAAAAAATTGCCTGATTTTTCTAGCTATTTGGGACACGAGATGATGCATGCGTTTACTGATATTTTTAAATACAATCCCAATATTAATTCAGCAGCGGAACGTGAGCGTGCTCAGAAGATAGAATGTGAAGTTCATTGCATTCAAAAAACATGTCTGGATCCAAATACAGAAATTCCTGAATACTGCAATCGTAGGTGTGAAGATAACTATTGTAAAGATGGATATTCGCCATGTGATCCTCAGAAACCAGATCTCAATGACCCATCTTCTAAAAATTCAGCCAGTGGTAAAAGACTCTCAGACCATCCTGATGATAATGTTTCCTATGCCTCGCTGGATCAAATTGATCATGATAATATATCTTCTTCAAGTAGCAATTTGGACGATATTTCATCAAATTTTTCCGTTTATAGTTTCTATCCTGATATAGCAGTTTACAACAAGTTTCAATATCAATGCATGCCTAATTTAATGGAGGCCTTGGGGCAGGATTACTTTGATGACCTGGATCATGGTTATTTTCAACCTGAGCACCGGATCTTGGTCGTCCCCTCTGGGGAATTGATGGGGGACGAAAGTAGCGAAATTATCCGCGAGGCAATGCGCCGGTTTGTTGAAGGCGGAGGAACGTTATTGGTTTTAGCCCAGCAGTTTGGAGATCATATTGATCGGTTAATTCCTGCTCCTGAAGGTGAAGTATTGCGTACATTGGGATGGCGTCAAGATCAAAGTTGTTTTCATAGTTCCGTTCAATTCGAGGACATGCATCCGGTTTTAAGCTCTTCTGCATCATGCAGGCTTTCAGCCGCCGTGGATGGCTACATTTCGTCGTATCCATCGCAAGCGACGGTTCTACTGACCCGCCGTGTCAGTCGTGAACCTGCATTGTTATATTATGGCTGTGGAAATGGAACTGTCATTTTGACCTCTATGTATACTGATTGGGGATTGATACACTCTCAAGCAACGGCAGCGGAATTAAAAGTATTCAGAGATCTGCTGACTTTTGCCAGGGCTCCTCGAATGCCGATTCCTTCTTACGATCTCGCTGCCGAGCCAAATCCGACTATTGATCTACAGGTTCAAATCGAAAACCGTTCAGAACTTCCCGCATCGAAAGCTGTTTTAATCGCCACGACTCCGAACCGGAGAAAGGTTTTGCAGGAATGGAATCAAGAGATTGCAATTCCTGCTGGAGAAAGTGCCAATGCTGATATTCAATTCACTTTGCCGGATCTTATGACGGAGGACTATGGGATTTGTCACGTGGATTTTGAACTTTATGACGAGTCGGGGAATTTGGTTCAGATGCGGTCGGAGTCCGATAGCGGGCGTTTTGCGGTTTACAAAATTGAAGAGCCGCTTACTCTTGGCGATTATACTTATAAATGGATCACCGTCGAAGATGAATTCGTTCCCTACAACACAATGGTCGAGTTCAATCTCCATATAAAGAATGAAACTGATTATGAAAAGACTTTCTATTGCAATCAACCTTACTTCAATGTAAATCATGGCTGGCGCCGAATCCCCATCGATTCGTTCCAGGTGACGATCCCCGCCCGCGGCAAAGTTGAGCGCAAAGTGTTCGTTTTCACCGAAAACCTGGAACCTGGTACCCAGGGATCATTTCGGCTCTATTATAAAGATGAAAATGGAGAGGACGGCGAATTCAGTTACGCCAAAGTGGTGTGGATCAAAGAGCCGGTAATCAGGAGTTCTGTAAAGATCAGCGGTGATGTTCCTCTCATCCCCGGAGAACCTGTAAGATACGAAATCGAAAGTAACCATACGGACGCAACCGCTCCAGGAAACAGCTCAATTGAACTGGTTCTGGAAAAACGGGAATTGACCGGCAACGAATTCCACCAAATAGATGTCCCGTTGCAAACAGAACATGATTACAATGCAAACGGAAAATTCATCTTTTCAGGTGAGTATAATCCCTCTCCAATTCTTACCGCGGGGGCATATCGCCTGAAATTGTCCGTGACTGAGCCAAATGGCGTGAAAGAAATTTCCAGGTATTTCGTCTTTTCAATCGAACGAAGTGGATTTAATGCGGGAATTACCTCCCTTGATGGCCCCGGTGCTCAATTTAGCACACTCTATGCCGGACAAACCTACCGGATCCCCATAAGAATCAAAAATACGCATCCCAATCCCCGCAACAACTATTCAACTCAAAATGGTACGGTTGAGGTTTCTCTTCTGGCTCCCAACGGGGAAGAGCTTGTAAAAAAACAGATAACCAATATCGCGCTGGCTAATGGAGAAACGCGGGACATTGATGAACAGTTTGTTTTTGACCCCACTGAATTCGGGACGTTTTGGTTGAATCTAAAATATTGGGATGAGACACTGGCTAGGCCCATTTCTCTTGAAAAGCTGAAACGCTATATATTTATGCCGGGGGCCACGATAAAAGTGGATAAAACCGCTTATAACTACACCTACACTGCCAGTGTGGCGTTGAGCGTTTCGGGTGTCGGGGCATATGAGGTGCAGTTTGATTGCCCGGACGCTGGAATTTCTGAAAACCGGACGATAAATATTCCAACCGGAACATTCCAGGCGGAAGAACTTTTTTCAGTCCCTATCGGATTGGCCTCCAACTATCCTGTCTCTTTCAATATTACACCGTCCGGGGGATCAACAATCACCCGTTCCACCAACCTTGCCCGTATCCCGATAAATATTGATCTAAAAACTGAATTTGAGCAACCAATCATCATTGCGGGCACCGATCTAAAATTGAAGGTGACAAACACAACATTCAGTGGAATATCTCAGGCCATGCCGGGGGAATTGATTGTTTCAGCCTCTGAGTTGAATTTTCAGGAAACCCGCCAGGTCATCATCGATCCCGCCAATCCAACAACATCAGAGATCTCAATTCCAGTTTCCCTTCAGCAACCGGTGGGTGAGTACGGTATCGATGTTGAATTGAGGGTAGCGGGAACACCTATTCAGAAAAAGATCTATTCCAGATTATTGCCGAATCCTGAAATCATTGCGATTCAACCTGAAGGTTCATTCAGCACAGGGGACAATGTAAGTGTGGGTTTGGAAAATAGCGGCGGTTTGCCCTCATCCACAACGATACTTTTTGTGGTTCGGGATGATATGGGCCAGGAAATCTATCGTAATGAAAACACATTGCAGATCAATCCTCAAGAGCCAATCTCGCTGGCTATCCCTCTCGCAGGTGCTTTGAAGACCGGCGAGTATTCCCTTGAATTGCAGGTGAATGAGGCGGTGTCGGGGCAGCAGTTCCGCCGCTATTGGTTGTTGGATGTTGCGGGGATTGTACCGTCTCTTATAAGTTATGCACTCAAAGACATTTTTGTCGAAAGTGAAACGGTCAATGGCAAAAGCGAGATATTGGCAAGAGGAGGATCCCTTGAAGGGGCAACGCTTTCTGCGGAGATAATCCAACAAGTGGAGAGCGGCGGCAGTGAAACATATGAGCCCGGTGGATTTCAGTATCTAAACACCATCCTTTCTGGCCATGGGCTGAGTGGGACGATTTACCTGATGACGCGCCAGGGACCTGCCCGCT
>CAZBHS010000087.1:0-7584 GCA_964491915.1 uncultured Clostridia bacterium | reverse complement strand
AATTATAGTTTAACACCACCTTACGGTGTTGTCTAAATTTAGGGGACCATTATAATCAGGTGGTGGAGGTCGGCGGGGGTGATTTGGTAGTTGTTGAAATCCATGGGGGTTATTATACATTATTTTTTGGTGGAATTGAAGGAGGCTGGATCTCGTTGCCCCATTGGGTCCAGTTTTGGCGGGGGGAGCGGGCGAAGAGTTCGAGGTGGGGACCGGGAGAGCAGGATTCGATGATGGAGTAGAGCTGGTCGGGTTTGCGGGAGTGTTGTTGTTTGCGGGACTGGACGATGTTGACCTGGCGGCGGCCCGGTTGGAGGGTGCGGAGGCGGCCTTTGATGCCGAATAGGACGAGTTCCGTGACGTTGCGGAAGTAGAAGCCTGTTCCGCGACCGTCGGGGCCTCCATCTTTGCGGATTTTGTACCAGACGAGGTTGGTTTTGTAGGTGAAGCCCCAGGATTTCATGACTTCGAGGCCTTCGGCCATGAGGGCGTTGGGGACCCAGAGGTAGAGATGGGATTGGGGAGCGGCGATAGAGGCGACTGGGAGCTGTTTGATGGCTTCCAGGGGCATGGTTGGGTAGCGGTGGAGGCGTTTGTGTTCGGGGGCCATTTTGCCGGTGCGATTTGAGAAGCGCCAGGGGGGATCGGCCAGGATGGTGGCGTAGCTGCCGGTGATTTGCCGGGTAAAGTCGAGGGCGGTTTCGGTCATTGGTTTGGTATCGGGAAAACACCGGCCCATCCGCAAGGGATGGGCCGGCTGATGAAAATAACAGAAGGCGTTAACCATCTAATAAGGTTGCGTGGAATGGGATAAATAAGGCGCCGGGCCGCAACATTTGTTTTTAACACCACCCCGTTAACGGCTAAAACCAAGTTGTTTGCGGCCCAGCATGCCAATGGAGGTTTGCCGCCGGAGGAGGAGGGGATTCCCGAGCCAGAGGAAATCGCCAATCCGGCGGCAAACCGGTCAAATTTATATTTAGCACAAATGAACGAACGAATTAATGCGGTTTCGATCACGTTGAAGAGAATCATTTCAGCATCCGCTCCTGATTGATGAAATAGAGGGTGAAAAAGTCGAGTTCATCCTGGGGGTTGAAGAAATCGGTCCATTGCGGTTGAATTGCCGGCGCCCCATCTAATGATAAGTTTCCAAAACTCTCCAGGAAACCTTCGCGGGCCTGGGTGAGTGTTTCGTATGACTTTGAAAAGAGAGTGTGTCCATATTGGCGAACCACCAACCGAAAGCCGTCATCCTCTTCGATGATTGTCACGGATTCCAATCCAAAATCCAGCGAATTGTACAAGTCGGAAGCCTCGAGGGTTTTTCGCTTAAACGCCGGCGCATTACACGAACCACTCATCGATGCGCCTCCCCTGCCATTATAGTTCGCGGAAAAAAGAACCGGGTCCTTAACCTAAGGACCCGGCTCAAACGAAAGATCCGGCAATCTTTGGATAAAGGAGGTGAAACCAAAGTACTCTCGCCCAAAAAAGAAATTATCATGGCATTCCTTGGATACTCCCCAACGCATACTCCATCACCAATTGCACATGCGGCTTCAACGCCAATTCTTTCGGCTTCGAAAATCCCGTCCAAACCGGCTTGATATATCGAGTGATCTCATCGTCGTTATATCCAAATAAATCAAGAAACGCGCCCCTGGCTTCCTCAAGCGCACCGAATGCTTCCTTGCAGACAACCGCCCCTTGCTTCTGAACCACCAACCGGAAGCCGCCGCTCTCTTTTAATATAAACGCCCCATCAACAGAATAATGAAAAAAATTGCTTAACAAGGAGACCTCGATCTCCCTATCCGTCAAAAAATCCGCAGTTTCACCCATCTCTCCTCCTACCCCCTAAAAAAGAAACGGGCTCCCGGAATCCCAGGAGCCCGCCGCCCCGGACCTCATCTCCTTTCCATGTGCATCATCTTGGAGTGAATTTTTTCGCCCAAAGGCCGGGACTAATCCGCTCGAGAATTTAAAACTTGTAAAGGAACTACCCATTCTCTCTCCCCTCCCCTGCCATCTCGAACTCAGCCCTCTCAACCTCGAAAAACTGCAATTGTCCAAAAAACTGCTCTAAATCCGAATACCGGTCACAATTGCCATGCCTTATTTCTTCCTTGAGCGCCGCCAAAAAATGCTCTCGCGCCTTTTTTGGACAGGCTTCGACCACAGGCTTCAAAATCTCGGTATCCGTCTCTCTTACAAAACACCGACCAATCTTCTCCCCTAGATCTCCATTCCGAAAATCATCCTTCAACCACAACCTAAAAAACCGAAACATCGCATCTTCATCTTTCAAAAACGCCTTAAGAAGGTCCTCTAGCAACGCCCGACGCTTCACGCCCTTGTCCACCGTCTCCCCTATCTCCACCGCCAGGTCAACTGTCAAACGAAAATGTTTTTTCAGAAAGCACCTCCTAAAGCATTGCCCAAATATCAACAATGTAGCATAAGTATCAACATTCAGCCTAATTCGTTGATACACAATGATATATTAGTCAAACTTATTTGTCAATAATATATTTTTATTTTTTTGAAAAAAATGGAGAGATATTGTGCGGAAATATTTGTGGAACTAAATTACGGAACTAACTATTACTAGCGCAAACCTGCGTCCTCAATTGCAACTTCCATAAACCTGTAGCCCACTAGAGTCTCTTTGATGCTTTCGTTTTCCTCAAATCCTAAATCAAGAAATTGTATACTCAAGTAAATGATCATTTTGCCTCTGGATTTCAATTCTTTTACGAGCCTCAAAAAGTCCTTCTCAAATGATCTTGGCAGGTCCTTTAGGAATTCATTGATTACTATAATTTCACCTTCCGCTATATTGATTGCGGCATATATTTTTCTAAGCAACTCAGGAGTATTTCGTTTTGTATTGAGATCCTGCGGAGAAACTCCCATTATTTCAAGATATTCAAGGACTTCGCGCTCGTCAGTCCCCCGAATTGAAGAAATTAATTTTACGGCGGCTCTGGGATTAATCTCAAAATCTATGTCCTGAACTTCCACCCGGTCAATTCCCGAGACATTTTCCTGGCGAATATAATTCTCAAATGTACTATTCCGGTAGGCTGCATCTTTGAAGAGCATGAAATAGGAACGCCCTTCCCTCAATGTCAATTCAGGCCGCTTCACATCTTCGGGAATTTTGTTCATTCTTCGCCTTAACACAAAAAATGAAATCCCCAATAATATCAAAGAATATAATATTGTCACCACCAATCCGGCATAATAATTACCCGGCAACCGGCTTTCAGCCTGAAACAAGTTTTCTTCCGCCTTAATAAATGGTTCAACCTCTGATTCAGTAAGAATATAAACCCGCTTCGCATAGAATTCCAAAAAATCTTTTCGCAGCTTCTGCAAATACAAGTAAAAGCGGATAGATTCTTGGTATCCAATGCTTGAAGTCTCAAGTGAAAGAGACATAGCAAATAGAGATGGAACTAGAACAGAGTAAGATTGGTTGAACCGATTTATAGCTTCTATTTTTTCAAGATAGTCGTTCTCTATTTCTAAATTCTTCTTATAGCTATCCTCCAAATATTTCAGAGCAAAATCTTTCTTAATCTCCGCGATACTTTCAAGCTTTTCTCTCCTCTTTATGAGTGGCAAAAGTGCCTCTTTTGCAGCATTCTCTAAATCCATTAAATTGTTGAACTTTTCAAAACCAACAGATTCATTTGAAGGTATTCCCATAGATTTGTCATTGAGAATAATACTAAAGAATTCTGGTAAGATAAAAACGAGTAGAAACCAGATTACTATCGGCAGAATCAATTGTCTTTTTTTCAACAGTACTGTAAAAAAGTTGCCCAATATAAAAAAGAAGGAAAGCAAAATTAAAATAGAAAAGCAATATATGACATACTGAAGTGTTTGTTGAGCCGAGAAAGTGATGCCATTTAAAAGAGCCCACATAAAAGAAATTACAAAAATTATGCTAAATATCAAGTTGAGAATCACTAACCTTGAAATCAATGATGAAAATCCGCAATATGAGTGGTTAATATATTTCCTATATTGGTCGCTGTTAGAATTTGTAATCCCCAAGAGTAGCGTGAACAAACTTCCAAATATAAGAAAGAGTCTGGAAAAATCACTGAAATGCCCTTTTTGAAACAGAGATCTTCCCTCATTTAGACTGTAGATAATATTGTTCTCCAGAGTGCTTACATTACTTTCCGAATTATTGAATAGTTTGGTGTTACGGAAAAAAACCATCAGTGGAGAAGGCTCGAACATAACGCGAAATCCAAACCAGCCGTATTGCTTGTAACTAATATATCTGTTTACTTTTTCGCTCTCATGCTTAGAAAAAATTTCTTTATCCTTTACTATTTGGTCATATTCACCGACGCCGATACTCACAAAATAAACCGAGAGCAATGTAAAAGCCAATATGGCTATCATGATATTTTTATTGGTAAACAACCGGGCAGCTTCAAATTTTAATTTGTCCAGCATGGTCTCCACTCCTACTTTTTGTCTAATTAAATATTAAACGCTTCTCTAGCGCAAGCGGTCGCATAATTCCCGAACATCAGGGTCTCAGAATAACCGCGCAATATTTCCCAAAATGCCGAGAGGTTTGGTTTGACTCCTCGTTCGAGATCTTCTCTAATATCGAGGAGTGTTGCAAGAAGAGCTTGAATGGAATCTGAATTATATTTGTAAAATCCTTTAATATCGCCTTTGGACAAAAATTTTGCAACTTCTTGCATTGTCTCGACATTCAAATCATGTTCAATCGCGTATTTTTGGTAATTGAATACTTTAAGCTGGTTGATCCGTTCCTCAATATATTCGAGGCTGTTGACGGTTTGCAAAACCGCAATATAATTATCCCGAGAAACCTCCAGTTTACTTATGGCATCATTTACACAACTAATTGAATTGCTAAAATCAAATGTGCTCTTCTCCGACTTTTCAACTTCGGAAAGCAGAAGGCTGGCCGAAGACTGGGACATTAGCAAACTCGCTGTCGCATCGATAACGTAATCTTTGATAGTATACGGATTCCCCAATAATTCTCCATCTGTGGGAGGTGGTGGGAAGACACCTTCAATATCATTCACAGCAATGACGCTTGATATATAATTGGGACTGATTAGAATAAATGCCAAAATCAAAATTAGAATCGCTTTCTTCACAATTACCTCCTTCTTCGCCTGAAAGCCACTAGAGCTTATGTGCAATGTTTCACCTGTTCACTTGGTTTTTTTGTTAAAACTATAACCGCTAACTAAAAAATAAGTTTAGCATAAAAATAATTCCCGCGCAAACGGCGAAATGGATCTCTACACGGGATTCTCTTGTCTGTTCCAGGATTGTAAACGGTTCATCAATATTGACTTTTTCCCGTAGACTTGTAAAATATTTCCAGGATGAAAACAGGGAACAATGAGAACAAACTGAAAGAGGAAATCGGATTACGCTTTAAAAAGATCCGGGAAAAAATCAACAAGTCCCAAAAGGAGTTGGCGCTTGAGCTCAATGTCCATCAATCCTCTATTTCCCAAATTGAAAGTGGCATAATATTGCCATCATTCGCGACTGTCCATTACTTAGCGGATAGATATCAAATCAGTTCAAATTGGCTCATCAATGGAATTGGGGCCATTACAATACAGGAAGACGATTTGTTCTCATTGATTCGCAAGGGCGAAGACATCGATGAGAGATACATCAACCTGCTCAAGTTGATGCGGGATCCAGAAGTTGAAAAAGTAATATTTTCAAAAGCCTTTGAGATAGAATTCTTCTTGAAAAAAATAGCCGACCAGAATAAATTTTAGTGTTCAACAATAGCAATTGACTTTTTAGCAGATACCGGTAAAATAATAGTGTATGAGCCCTAGTAAAATCGAAAATTCCTTGAGAAAGGACATCGGAAAACGCTTCAAACAGTTACGCGAACACTTGCAATTTTCCCAAAAGGAACTGGCCAAAAAAATAGGTCTTTATCAATCGGCCATATCACAGATTGAAGGCGGAATAATATTTCCCTCTTTCTCCACGATCATTTTTCTAGCTAATACCTTCCGTTTAAACGCGTCCTGGCTGATCACAGGCGAGGGAGATATGTTCTTGCACACAATGGACACACTCTCCGAGATCCGCGACGACGGGAGATTGGACGAACATTATATCCGGTTATTGAAAGCCATGAAAGATCCCCGAGTGGAAAAGGTCATATTCGCCCGCCTCACTGAAGCGTTGGTGTATCTTGGGATCGATGTTTGATAGAAAATCGTTTTGGATTGAAGGAATTGAAAAGCTGCCGTCTACATTCGTTTCTCTAGAATGTACTTTTTTATTCGCTCCCGAGAAATCCAATTCATTTTATAACCTTTTCTCGGACTATGGGTAGAGCAACAGTCTCCCTAATGTTTTTCCGTTTTTTGTTCTTTGAATGAGAATATCAAAAAAATTATTAGCGCAAAAATAATCGCTGGGAAAATATATAGATTACTTTGACCGATATAGATTGAAATGGCAAACAGTATCAAGGCAGGTGCCATTGCAATAATAGTTGCAAACTGATTATTTCGAAAAAAATGAACCTTAATCGTGAGGATAATTTCTACGATTATACCTATATAAAGAACAAAAATGTAATCTATTAACACTGAAGCCGAACTAATGGGATATACGTATTTTTCCCAGTAAAAATAACTCATTACAATGTTTACAACAATCAAAAGAAAGTTAACATATAACAATGAAATATGCTTTAAGATCTTAAATCTAAAAATTAAAGCCATTATAATGAAAGAATTAGAAAAAATAACTAATCGAAAGATGTCAAATTTAGGCATCGCTTTGAACGAAAATAACAAGAGAAGGAATGGAAAAAGCAGTGATTTCAATTCTTGTAAAGTATTTTTTTTTAGACTCGCTTCTTGTTTATGCAGCATTTTGAAACTCCAAATTTAAAAGGACCTCGGATTTGATGTACATTGGTATGTGCAATAAATCCCAAAACCAATTGAAAGAATTGCCCAGGCTTTTGTTGAAGCGGCACCGATCACCTTAACACCCGCAGCTAAAATACTATTAGCCACGGTAAACGTCCAATTGGATAGCAGGGCCGTTTCCATACAAATGTTCATACAGTCCTCAAACATATCCAAGCACTCAAAGTTATCCTTGGGCCATTTGATTGTTTTTCCATAATAATAATTAAAATTTTGGTAGATATAATCGAATTTGTCCTTTACATTCCGGTTCGGCCATGTGAGATCATTGAAAAGTCCAAAAGGATCATTTAGGTGAATTGGATTGTTTTGTACAAATCGATAGAAATTTAAACCACCTTTGAAACGAATGGGATCTTCTGTTGTGAATTGGCTGGTTATTGGATTGTAACTACGATGATAAAAATAATTTAGGCCGGATTCCTGATCGAAATATTTTGACTGGAAACCCAGACTGCCTTTGGTGGGGCCGGATTGGGAGAGGAGGTTGCCGAAGGTGTCGTAGTGGCGGGTGGTGATGGTGGATTGGGATTGGTGGGAATGGATTTTGTAGATGGTGCCTACCTGGTCTTTGATGTAGGAGTAC
>CAZBHS010000086.1:0-7771 GCA_964491915.1 uncultured Clostridia bacterium | reverse complement strand
TAATAATTCATTTGTACAACCGCAATTCCGCTGACCAGCAACAATGCCAAAAGCAGGATGTGAAAGTATAAGACAAAAATATACTTCGACAGGCCGACCCCCTTGTATATCAACCGCTTCTGATCTTCCGGCCTGGACAAGAACATCAAATGCTTGATCCAGTCAAAATCCATCGAAAACCACGACCCCATCAGCAGCGAATCTACAGTCTGCCTCTCGCTACCTATCTCGAGGGAGGCTTTGCTCCACTTCGACAGACCGATATGGGTCCGCCCGACGGCGATCGCCACCTCCCCCAACCAGGGAATCATAACCTCGCGCGTCGCCTTGTTATTGACAAATAAATACGCCGTCGGCTCACGAAAATTATAATACGAAACAACCTTGATATCCTTAGACAGTCCATTTTCCCAAGCCCTGGCTCGGGACTCGGCTTCTTCCCGGTCGGCAAAGCCGATAAATTCAACCTGTTCAGGCAACAATCCCGACGCCTTCTCAAAATCCAGCCGCCCCAATTGCCAGATCAACATACTATCCAAAAACTTCAGTCCAACCAACACCAGCAAAAGAACCCCCACAATCCCAAACAATTTCTCTTTACTCACCGGTTTTACCCCCAATTCATTCAAAAAATTCCAGAACCACATTGTAAATCGTGTATTATCAAAAAAACACCCCTAAAACCGCGCCATTACCAGGAAGAGAAAGAAAAACCAGATCACCGCCTTTTCCGTGAAGGTCATGGTCTCCAATTTGAGCTGCTTGTGCCCCTGTCTGATCCCTTTTGCAATAAAATAATGGAGAATGAACAATCCGGTTAGAAATATAGTTAGGAACCAAGCCCCTTTAAAAACCGAATGATCTAAATAGTACATCCAAAATGTCCCTCCTGCAAACATAAAGTGAAGGGGATCAAATACAAACGGTGCGATTACGAAATAATACAAGGCGAAAAAGACCTTTTTGGAATAAAAAATCCCCAGCAAAAAAATAGTGATGAGGGGAAAATAAAAATAGAAGATAAAAATTCTCTTTAAGATCTTACTGGAGTAACGGGAGGTGAATCCAATGCCGAAAAAATTTTGCCCCGAAGCTTTCGCTGCGGCTCTCTGTGCTTCTACCTCCCTCTCTCTCACCCACTCCTCATCGAACAGCGACCCTAAAACCCGTTCCACCTGAACATCCCACGAATTTCTTCGATTCGTCACCAACAAATCGCATTTCAAATGATAAAATTCCGTCACGGAATTGGCTTCCGGATATCCAGGGGCATACGGCAACAATGTCTTGAAATCCTTCTCCAGCAAGCGGTTGTCGCAGAGATAAGCCACTGGAACAAACAAATTGTAATAAGAGACGACCACAACATCCTTGTCTGTGGCGGCCCTCTCTTTCTTCAGCACCGCCAACGCCCTCTTGCGGGTGGAGAATCCCAAGAACACCGTGCGCCCCTCATTGCAACCCGGCTCGATCCACGCCAATTGAGGAATCGCCCGATACTCCATTCTGGCCAATTCCCACATAATCTTACAATCCAGCCAACGAACCGCCACCAACGCCAAAACCACCCCAAGATAAACCGTCCATTTTTTCTTTTTGTTCACTGATTCACCTGTCCCCTATTTCCCCCTATAAAATCCAGCCCCCCGAGCTGAGACATAAACATGGCACCTGTCCCTTTTTTCCCACAGGATGAACCTTTGTTTTCCCTCTTGAACAATTCAGGGCAGACAGTCCAAGGAAAACAAAAAGCAAGACAATAACGAGGCAATAAATTTTATGCTTCACCAATCCCCCACACACAACAAGCCGCTCAACCGGATGTTTCCAAAGTGGCCCTTTTTTTTCGTACCGACAACCGAACGATCACAACCGCCCAAAAGCCAATCACCACCGCGAGCCAGAGGCAAGCCACCTGAAGCATGGTCTCCAGATATTGGACATAGGGAAAATCCGACGGGATATAGGGCCCATATTTTTCCGGCGCCACTCGCCTGGCCAATTCGACGATGGAGAACCTTCCGATATATTGCGCGAATTTAAACAACGGCCAGAGCCAACCGCCGCTGAACACAATCAAACCCAACAGCCTGACCCACTTCCAATATTTATTCATCGTCTGTTGCCTCCTTTCAATCCAGTTAAACCCTATAACCGTCCACACCAAAACCACCAACGCCAACCATAAAAAGGCGATCTGAAACAGGTCACTTGAAATTGAGGTGACCCATAATTTGCTAAATGTATACTCGCCGTAAATTTCCGGCACCACTCGACACGCGATTTCCCTTCTAAGACCCAAAATAAAAAAATACCCGGAGAAATAGAAGAAAAAAAGCCAGCCGCCGCTGGTGAAGGTGATCAAAATAAATTTTGTAACCCTATTCCAAACCAAACACTTCAACACCCTGATAAATTCAATAAAGTTCTCACTCACATGATCCTCTTCATCAATATTTCCCGGCGATCTCGCCGTCTATGGTTCATGCACCTGTCCCCTTTTTTCTCCCGGCATTCAAAATCTGATTTTGAAGAACGTAAACCCATAATTGTTCACTTTTCGATATCATAAAATAATATGCCTGTAAGCCTATTTCCTTTTGATTTTGCTTTAACGTTTTGCCTAATAAATCAAGGTTATTGGGATCGGAGGCGATTTTAACACACATCTCTGCAAATACTTTTTTTAGATACTGGCGCGATATCTCTACTCAAATGACCCTCTGCCGATCTAAAAATGTGGCCGACTCGATTCCAATTAAACCAGGGTTTATTGGCAACATTCGCTCCAGTTGCTCCTGCAGTCGCGGCAGTTGCTGTTGCCGCAGCAGGTGCTAGCATTACACCAAGAAAAGTTCCAATCCCAAGAGCACCAGTAGCCACACATGCAGAACGATACATAAAATTGCCGAAAGCTTTGGCGTGGTTGTAGTAGCGGGCTCCGAAGTAGTCGAGGTTGGTGGTTTGTTCGCGTTCTTTGTTGGAGAATTGGGGTTTGGGGGAGTCGGCGGTGTAGTAGAAGTATTTGTCGGTCATGGGTCTGTATTCAGCGATCAATTTGCTGCCGGCTGTTTGACGATAGGAGAGGAATCGATGCCTCCTACGAATGAATCATCTAATGTCATTGTTTGCGATTGGCTTTGCAAAACAGTACTTCCGCTTCCATCGAACACCGTCGAGCCGGGTTCGGCTCCGGATTGTTGTCCTGGAGACATGGCGGGCGCCTACAATGATTCGCCTCAGAACACCAATTGCCGCAATCTTACTTCCAAGAATACTTCGAGCCGCTCAATGGCCGGATTCCCCTCTTCCATTCTTTCCGCAATCGCCGCAATGTTTTTTTTTGATTCTCATTCCACCATTGCCTGTATATCCAATATATTTCTCTTAAATCACCCATTCCTACAGTTTTCAGTCCTTCGCCCCCCCGCAAAACAATGCGTCCATCCCAATAGACATAATTCTTCTCTGCCCCGAACATATAGTCTGCATTCTTATCAAGTTCAAGCTTTTGGCGCCCCAAAATCAACTCTATTAGATAGGCGTAGGCGAATCCAATGCTATTTTGAGGCTCCAGTTCAATAGAATTTCGTGGATGTTTCAATGGAAGCCCCCAAAACCTTAATTCAGAAATTTTCTCAACTAAAAGGTGAATGGAATTCTTTCCATTATTAAACACACTGAATATCTGTTTGCGTGTTAAATCTTCCTGCTGTGATTCGGTTATCCGGTTAATATAACGATGGATTCTAAGTTCGGAGCATCCGTTTAAAAACATGATCATCATAGCCAAAGCCAATACGGCAACCTTGCCCGTCTCCCCACCATTCTGTAACCTTCGACTTAAATTGGTAAACCCTAACATATTTGCGATCTCCCCGACATTAATGCCAATAGTATCCCGATTTATCCAATGGAACTATCCCCTTGTTCCAATCTTTCCGTAACTGCCGCAAAGATTTATGTTTGTTTCTCCGCCACCAGTCCTCGTAACTTTTTTCTATTTCATTCAAATCTCCTTTTTTGACCGCCTTGCCGTTGCTGAATCTCAACACCCCATCCCAAAAAATGCAGTTATATTCCGAACCTAGAAACTGACAGCAGGGAAAGTCATCGGCTTCGGCCAATGTCTCTTTCGCCAGGATTAACTCGATTATATAAGCATACAGGAATCCCAGGCAATCGTAGCTTCCTTCAATATTAAAGTTCGAGTTTAGTGGATTTGCCAGCGAATATAACGTGCTCGATTTTTGATTCGAAATCTCATCAATCAAGAACGGAATGGATTCTTTCCCATGTTGATGTAACTTCATAATCGCATTAAAAGATACTCTGAACTCCTCATAACCAAGATCATGTAATTCCCCGCGAGTCACCCTCGCCGTGCATCCGGCAAAAGTTGCCAAGACCGCCAGGCAGATGCAACCCCAGGATGCAATTCCAAACCGACCTGTCCTCTGTTTCCCTTTAAAATCTTTCATTATTTTTTCTCACCTGTTCCTATTTTTTTCCATTCAAAAATAAATGTGATTCTGATAGAGGTCTGTTTTTCCATGCTCCTCTCGATTCTATCACCGATTTTTTTTCTCCCACCAGGCACGATCAACCTTTTGAATCACTACTAGAGCTTCGCAGAAAGCTAACTATCCTTTTTCTTTCCCCAATATCCCATACCAATTTTTCAAGATTCATTCCACAGAAATTTCTCAATGTTACTTCTTGGCAATATGAAGAATGCTTAATTAAAAATCGAATGGATATCTCCGCTACCATTTCAAACTCTCATTAAGGATCCAATAATTCATTACAAAAACTCATTTTTTCCTAAAATAAGCCCTCCTAGTTTCAACTTCAGGAGCTTTTGGATGCGGGGGAAACTTAGTTTTTTCATAAAACCCTGGAGCAAGAGGATGATTAAGAGATAATCCTTTTTCTCCCATTTTTGATAAAACCGCAATTGAATAGCCGTCGTCAACGAATTTTACTATTGCAGAATGAGCAATATAATCCCCATGATTATATTTACCGTTATCATTAACATCCACATAGTAGATCAATCTATCCTCAGGCATATTATCCTCGTTCTCCCCAAGCATTCTATAGCCCCCCCATATCATCATTGGGAGATGCATCAATAAATTTCATTCCTAATTTTTTATAGCAATCATTTCTTGAATCATCGAGATCCTCACCTCCTTGATGCCAGGCAAATGCATGGCAATTAGATGCAAGTTTATTATATTCTCCTTTGATGATCATAGGAGTTGCTGTGTTTTTCCATTCCCATACCGGTAAATCTTTCCCCCAAACGTAAGGGCGATCTTTATTGCCATCCGGGTCCAAGAAGCTTACGGGGTTGTTGCGGCAGTAGGAGTAGAGGTTCCAGAGTTGGGGGTTGGCTATGGCTTCTTTTTTGTTGATGATGGGGTCGGTGGAATTGAAGCGGTAGGTGGCGTGGTCGTAGTAGCGGGCTCCGAAGTAGTCGAGGTTGGTGGTTTGTTCGCGTTCTTTGTTGGAGAATTGGGGTTTGGGGGAGTCGTCGATGGATTGACTGGATTGGATTTTTTTGCCGAAGGGGCTGTAGGTTATTCACTTGTCCCCATGTCTATCCTCTTTGCTCCTCGATAAATACTCCATTCAGCCGGAAGTTTCGGGTCGCTCCTTCTTTTTTTGTTCGGATAATCTAACAGCGATAACTACCCAAAAAACCACAACCACTGTAAGCCAAATGCAAGCTATATGGAGTCTTAAATCCGAGTATGGGATGTGCGGAAAATTAGTAGGAACATATTTGCCATAAAATTCTGGTGCTACACGCCGAGCCAGTTCGTATAAAGAAAAATCAATCAAATTCATTCCGAATTGATAAAATGGAACGATCCAGCCCGCACTGAAAATAATTAAACCAAAAAGTTTTAGCCATCTCAAAATACTTTTCATTATCCATTTCTCCTTTCAAGCGCTCTAAAACCTATTATCGTCCACACAATAACTACAATTGCCAACCAAAGACACGTGATTTTCAGCGTCAAATTCGAAAACGGAAGTATTGGAAAACTATTTAGTAAATACGTCCCATAAATTTCTGGTGCAATTCGCTGGGCGATTTCTTCTTCGAGATGGAAACTTATTAAGTCCCCAAATAAGTAAAAGAAATATATCCAGCCACCATTAAACAAAATCATCCAAAAAGGTTTTATCCATTTATTATTTAGTAGTAGTCTGACAAAATCTAACATTTTTTTCCTCCACTCATGTTAGCCCTCCTAGTAATAATTTCATCTTAAGTTCTTATTTCATATTTGAAAAGAAATTCAATCTAATTATTTCGCTTATTATATTCATCAATATTTTTCGAAATCTCACGAGGAGTTTCAAAACCAAAGTTATCATCAGCATCTACATCTTCACCTGTAGCAACTCTCACCGCGTCAGAAGCCCAATCGGCACAAGTATGCCAGGAGGTCCATTTATCAGGAATCGCAATAAAAGCCTCTAGTTTTTTCTCCTTACTTTCGTCAAGATAAAAATAGCGACTATATTTAGCTTTTTTATGAGTTTTTATTTCCATATCTTGATAAACTCTTCCGCTTGCAGAAAATGCTATTGCGAACTCCGATTTCTCACGGCTAGGAAAGAGCCCATACGTATGAAAAGTATTAGCCTCTAAATTTCGAACGGATATCCATGCGTGACCTTTCTTGAAAGAATCATTTATTTGAGCATCGGAATGAATTCCCAAGATTGAATCGCGGCCATCCGGATCCAGGAAACTTACCGGGTTGTTTCGGCAGTAGGTGTAGAGGTTCCAGAGTTGGGGGTTGGCTATGGCTTCTTTTTTGTTGATGATGGGGTCGGTGGAATTGAAGCGGTAGGTGGCGTGGTCGTAGTAGCGGGCTCCGAAGTAGTCGAGGTTGGTGGTTTGTTCGCGTTCTTTGTTGGAGAATTGGGGTTTGGGGGAGTCGTCGATGGATTGACTGGATTGGATTTTTTTGCCGAAGGGGCTGTAGGTGGCGGAATAGACGACATTGCCGGCATCGTCTGTGACGACCCGGGTGGAATTGATTTGGTCGGCGGTGTAGTAGAAGAATTTGTCGGTCATGGGTCTGTATTCGGCGATCAATTTGGCGCCGGCTGTTTGGCGATGGGAGAGGAATCGATGCCTCCTACGAATGAATCATCCAATGTCATGGTTTGGGATTGGCTTTGCAAGACTGTTCCTCCACTCCGCCGGTGGTTTTACAGGAAAAAAAGTAATTCACTTGCCCCTGTTTTTGTGTTTTTATACCGCCCAAACCAGCGGCAAAATCCAGAAGAAGGCGATCAGCGCCCATTCATGATGGAGGATTTTTTCCCCTTTATAGTCCTTGAATGTTTTCCAGGTGTGGATTCCTATAAGATAATAAAACTGGACAACGATAACGCTACTCATCAGCAACATCGCCAAATACAATTGCTTTGGAATTTCGAACTGGAGAAGTGGAAAACCTATATCCCGGAAAAGTTGAGCCGCGAAAGCGGCGCCGGCGAACCAAAACATAAAAGGGCTGAACAACAAGGGAAACAGAATAAAATACAGCGCGCCGTAGGCGATTTTACGCGAAACGAAAAAAAACAATAAAACCAAAGCCAGGAACGGGATTTCAAAATACAACATAAAAATATACTTTGAGAACCTGACGCCCTTGTATGTGTATTGATTTTGGCCGTCCGGTTTGGAGAGGAACATCAAATGCTTGATCCAGTCAAAATCCATCGAAAACCACGATCC
>CAZBHS010000085.1:2429-7789 GCA_964491915.1 uncultured Clostridia bacterium | reverse complement strand
CCACCACCTCTACCTCTCCCTCCACTACTACCAAACCGCCCAATCCACCTACGAAAGATCCCTGAAAATCACCGACCCAAACTCCCCAAACCCCGACCCCGAAAAACTCTCAGCCTTCAAATCCCAATTCATTCCCCCACAGATCTCATACATCATCGATCACCCCGACTTCACCCCAAGCCCCAGATTCGAATTTCCAGAGGCCCAAACAGAGCTCAACCAACCAAATCTCCACACCCTAAATCCCTTCAAAAATGCTCAAAAGCACGATATTTCTAATGATTTAATGTGAGAGTTTCAATGTTATCCAATGTCAACCGTTTCTAACTTTTGGGGATTGTTCAGGATTTACGAACCCATTTAACAAAGAGTGTACAAGTAGCAACTATAAAAATTCGAAAGTTGCTCACAAAATATTGAAAAAAAATATTCGATGTGCTAGCGTAATATCTGTTCAAATTTTTGGAAATTTACCGCTATTTCCAGAATACGATTTAGGAAGCTCAAGATCTACATTGCCGATGAACGATCAAAAAGATAAAAAAGGAGCCAAGATGAATAAGAAAAAGATTCTTAATTTTAAAATGTTGTTGTTTTGCATCATATTTATTCTCACTACGATAATATCCTCTGCCCAGGACTTGGATAATGAGAATTTTGGAAAAGTTCGTGGATGGATAGTTGATCCAGAAACTGGAAATTCTGTTGATGAAGTTTTTGTTGTTGATTTCTGGTATGCTAACCATGAAGGCCTTTTTGATTCTAGTAAAATACATTCAGTGCAAAGTGATCAAAATGGTAGCTTTGAAACCTTATTGCCGCCAGGTTCATATATATTACGTTTTCGCTCTAAATTGCAAAACTCAAAATATTGCAGCTATGAACCTAATCCTAAAAAAAATGACAGTTTTAGGTATATTATTAAAATAGAAAGGGACAAAACAACCGAAATAAGAAAAATTGCATCTATCGGTGGATCTTTAAAAATAATTATAGAGGATAATAGCGGGAATCAAATCAATTTTAAAGAAAAGTTTCCACTTGTTCAGCCAACTGTCACTGCTAGCCTAAAAAACCCGGATTTTTTTTATAGCATAATCTTACCTGAAAATGCATTAATTATATCAGAAAATGGAGTAATAACTGAGAATTCGCTATTCCCAGGTGTATATACTTTGGATTTCTCCTTTATAGGGCTTGGTTTTCCTAAGGTTATTAAGGAGGGAATTAGAATAGAAAAAGGAAAGGTGGCTATTGTGCGAATCCCAATTGATATCTCGAATCTTGCTGGGATTGAGGGAAGAATCTCTGATAAAAATGGAATCTCCCTTGCCAATTGTCTTATTTTTTTTTCCAAGCCCGGATCTCAAAAGGAACCAATAATTGTAGATACAAATCGTAATGGAGAATACCATGTGATTGGTATGTCTTCAGGAATTTATAAGATAGCAATTCATTCCAGTCAAACCCCACCCTTAAGAGCTGAAGTTGAAGTGATCTCGGGGAAAATAATCCGAAGAGATTTTACATTAGATTTTTCTTATTCAGACTAATATTTTATGAAAGTGAAGAATATGAAAATCCTATATAGAATTCTACTTATTTTTATTTTACTTCTTATGTATACTGGAAACATTGAAGGCCAGAAATTCAAGGTTTCAGATATGTTTAGCAAGAGGATTATATGGAGACTAGATAATTCAAGTTTAGGCGGTAAAGAAAAATATATACTTGATCCATCGATATATGCGGATAAAGATTTTCACTTCATGGATCTACACCTTCCAGGAGAAGTATATACAAAAGAAGTTGGAGAATTGATTCTAGGAGTTGTGCGTGAAGCCTGTGAAATAACAGCTAATAAATTAAATAATTGTGAGAAATTAAATTATTTATTTCCCAACCATTCAATAAAAAGGCCATTAACAATTGTTTTTGATTCAAACAAAAAATGTGCAGGAGCAGCAACCGAGATACGTATCTTTTTGAATCGGAGTTATTTTCTTGATATAAGAACTAAAATTGGTGAGATCGGAACCAATGCAAAGCTCGATCCCTACTCATTTAAAGTCAACGGAGATAGTCTTGTCGATACAATTGCACATGAATTCTTACATGTTTTTTTGGACACATTGAATCCATCCCACAATGATGAATGTGTGACTCATTGTTTTTCTAAAATATGTATAAATCCTAACCATAACCTGAAAGATAGTGATTATTATAAATGGGAGGTTGCTCATAAACTTAGATGCAATGAAATCACTGAAAAAGAATGGCAGACTGAAGCTGAACGTACGCATGATGTTGATACGCGTATTGTTACTAATAAAGGGGATTGTTATTGTTTTGAAAACTGGACTGAAAAACCCTGTGATACTAACCGAACCGATGCGATGGAAGATGAAAATTGCGAAAATCCGAGTTCGATGTCTGGTGGAAGCGGTGGTGGCGGATATATGGGGGATCATGCGGATGACAATGTTTCATTTTCGTCGGGAATTCTGGCGGGAGTGGAATTGGCGTCTGGTGATGATTTCTGTGATATTGGAGAGCGGGGTTTTGATTCCGTCAGCTACTATCCGTCGGTGATGGTGTATGATAAGTATTATTATGGGCTGGCGGAGCGGATGTTGGATGCGGTTGGGAATGATGATTATATTGAAGACCGTAGCCATGACTATTTTTCCAATAATCATCCGGTGCTTGTCGTGCCTATGGGAGAATTGTCCGGGGACCGGGGATCGGAGATTAAGAAGGCTGCGATTGAGCGGTATGTTCGCGACGGCGGGACGATTTTGGTGTTTGCCCAGCAGTATGGGGCGGATGTTGAGTCGTTGGTTCCTGTTCCGGCTGGGGAGTCTTTGAAGGCCTTTGGTTGGCGGGAAGATCAGTCTTGTTTGAAAAATTCTTTGATCAGTTCGGGAGATCATCCGGCCCTTACGTCGAGTGTCGGCGGTTTGGTGGATGGTGGGGTGGATGGATATTTCCCGGTGATTCCTTCTTCTTCGAAGGTTTTACTGAGACGGAAGGTCAATAATGAACCGGCGTTGCTTTATTATCCTTATGGTAATGGGACCGTTATTTTGACTTCGTTGTTTACAGATTGGGGATTGGCTCATTCGCAGGCCTCCCTTTCGGAGCTGAAGCTGGTGCGGGATCTTGTGACTTTTGCCAAAAATCCCAGGCTTCCGGTTCCTACCTTCAATGTGGAGGAAAATCCTGGCTCCAGTGTGTCTCTCAATTTGGCGGTGATGAACGATAGCGATCATGTGGCCACCAAAGCGCGTGTGAAGGTGTGGACGCCGGATCGTAGGCGCGTTCTTTATGAGGCTGATCTGCCGGTTTCTTTGCCGGTGGGAGGGGAGACTGTGATTCCGGTTTCTTTTACTTTGCCGGAGATTGAATATTCTGAGTTTGGAATCTGCCACACCAATGTGGAACTGTTTGGGGAGCTGGATGGCGCTGAGACCTTGATTTATGTGTCTAGAGACAATGTTCATGGGCGGTTTGCCGTGACTGGAAATTTCACGCCGTTTACTTCGAAAAAAGAGATAGTTGCCTGGGTGACGGTGGAAGATGAGATCGTTTATTGGGATGAAAAACCTACTATTACATTTCATGTTCAGAATAATTCAGACCAACAGATTGACGCCGAAATTAAATATGATTGGTGGCATTCGGGGTTGACCCATGTAATGGATGTCACCCTTCCGGCGGGGGATACCAAAAGCTTTCCAATCCAACCGGAGTTGGGGGCGCAATTCGGTTTTAGCGACAGAATGGAGTCGTTGTTTCTTCATGTGATGGAAAAACTTCCCGATGGAGGTTACAAAGACCACCGGTTCGGCAAGGGGATCGATGTGAGATATCCTGTGACCGAAAGCACTATTACATTGTTGGGTTCGCAACGGAGAAAAGTGGGGACTTCGCTGGAATATCGTCTCGCAATTGCCAACCGGACCGGAAAAGCGATCGATCTTGGCGTTGGCGTAAGTGTGGAGAGTACTCTGGGTGATGATTACAACCAATTAATCTACACCACGGAATTGCCAAATACCGGCTCACAGGTCTTTAATTACAGCGGCGTGTTCGAACCGCCGGCTGATCTGCCGTTTGGTCAATATCAATTAAAGATCCAGGTGCGAAAACCCGACGGATCCAAAGAGACTCACACTGTGCCTTTCACCTATGAAATGAGCCGGGTCAAAGCTAATTTCGAAAGTATAGATGGCGTAAAATATCCGGCCTTGTCTTTAGAGCAGATGTATATGGCTCCGGGGGACGAAGGGGCGTTTCAATTCTCGTTTAAGAATGACAGTCCATTCACTATTTCCGAAGGACAGTATCGAGTCAGCATCAAACACCGCGAAACCGGTGAGGAGATTTTTTCAAAAGATGCGAACCAACTGGTTTTTATGCCGGGAGCAACCGCGCACTTTTCCGAAGCCTTCACCTTCGCGGCGAAAAAACCTGGTATTTATAGATTTGAAGTGTCCTACACCGATGAAACCCGCAGCGGTGAATGGACCATCATGGCGGTCAAACATGTCACTTACGCCCTGGACGCCTATCTGGTTCCCGACCGTCCTCAATACAAATTCGGAGAGGTGGCCAATGTCCGGCTGGAAATCGATGGTTATGGGCCGCACCAGGTGGAATTCGGCTGCGCCGAAGCTGGTATCAGTGAAGTATTCAATATTTCAATCCCCTCCACCACCATGCATTATAGCAGAACCTTCCAGATTCCGGTCCTGACGCCGAAAAAGCACCTCACTGCCGCTACAGTCACCCTTGATAGTGAAAACTCGGATATGGCCCGCAAATATTTTAATGTGGTGGCGCCGGTCTTCTGGCCCTCCGTGACCTTCGGCGAAGCCGCGGTTGGGACTCCGGGTCTGCCGTTGACCATTCATGCCCAGGAACTCTCGGGTGCTATCGTTCCAATCGAAGGCACGCTCCGGGTCTCTTGCCCGACATTGGGATTTGATTCAACGCAAGCGGCAACCATCCAACCGGCGATCCAAAATGATTTCAGCCTGGCAATCCCCCTGCAAGCGGATGTGAGCACCGACTACCACACCATCGAAGTATTGTTCGACGGCACCGGCGGCGTTCAATTTCCCATGCACATTCCGCTCTATCTCCCGCGATATGACATTGTGTGCCCTACGGTTCCGCAAACGATGGAGGCTGGAACAACTGTCGCGCTTTCATACTCAAATAAAGGCTGGCAAAACGGCGTGTTCACCTGCTCTATCGAACTACTTGATAAAAAAAATCAACCGTTGATTTCGGAGAATTCGGAACTCACCATCGCCGGAAACGCCACCATGCAACACATCTTCCTCAATATCCCC
>CAZBHS010000085.1:0-2419 GCA_964491915.1 uncultured Clostridia bacterium | reverse complement strand
ACTCACCATCGCCGGAAACGGCTCGGGGCAACTGGAACTCCAAATCCCGGCAGCCACTCCGCAAGGTGATTATCGCCTGGTGCAGCAGGTTGTGGAAACAACCACCGGCATTGCCTCCAGGTCGGTGCAAAAAGTAAGAGTCACCGGCCTATCGGTTCAAATGTTTTCCAAAACAACCAAAGATGTGTTCCTGGCCGATGAAACCGTCACAGGATATTCGACCATCACCGTGAGCGGCGGAAGCCTGACCTCCGGCCGCCTCGAAGCGGAGATTGGGCGGAATGTGTCCGGCGGCGGGGTGAGTGTGTTTGAGACGGGGCATTTTGAGGAATTTAACACCGTTTATGGCGGAGGGGGCAAGGACGGCGTGTTGTATCTTGCCAATCCCGCCGGGTGGATGACCTATGATCTGAACAGCGGCGCAACCGAATTGATTGCTGAGGATAATAGAATTGATCCACCGTATGCCAAAGCATTTTTTGACAGTGGCGGCAATGTGTGGTTGCTGGGATCGTATGAAAAAATTCTTCGCAGGGATGCTTCTGGGAATTGGCAGACTTTTTCGGGTTATATCGGAGGTTTGCGGCCTGGAAATTTATTTGATATCACTGAATATACTGACTCCGACGGCACGTCTGAGGTATGGCTGGCGACCCTGTATGGGATTTGTGTATATCGCGAAGGCCAATGGTCCTGGATGACTACAGATGATGGGCTTCCTTCGAAGTATGTGTACAAATTTGCCCATGACGCGGATGGTAATGTGTGGATTTCTACGCTCAGCGGCATTTTTAAGTACAATGGCAGCGATTTTGTTTCTGTTGGCGCCCCTTTTGGGACAACGGCTGTCAATTTCAAGCTGGGAAGCGGTCCGGCGGGCGATGTGTGGGCCGCCACCTCCGACGCAATTTGTCGCTACAAAGCGGGAACCTGGCAATCCTGGCCAACAGATGATATCGGTTCCTATTTCCGGGTGGACGATATTGTATCCGATGACGAGGCCGCATGGCTTAGATGCAAATATTTTGGCTCATCCGGTTGGACGACAATATTAATGAAATCCAACGAGTCTGGCTTTGAATCATTCAACTCTTCCGATATATCTATCCTCACCAATATCCGTAACGTGATCCCCAATCACGGCCCCGGCGCTTATTTTGGGTATGGACAGGGCGATTGGGATAAAGTTGGTTTGGTGGCCTACAATAGCGCCGATGAACCGGACCCCTGGAAACATCAGGTGATTGAGGCTGGTTCGCAAGAATTGCTGGGATTCCCCTATGGATTCACCGCCACAACCGATGGCCGCCTCTGGGCGCAATATACGTTCGGTCTGTCGGTGTCGGACGGCAACTTCTGGCAGCACATGACAAAGATTCCCGGGACAGATGACCTTTTGGGTAGGGTTATGGACCCGGAGGCGGGCCCGGACGGAAGTTTGTACGCTCCGATCACTACTGGAGTGCTTAAAATCCAGGGCAGTTCGGCTGAGGTCATTCCCTTCCCGGCTGGATATGAAGGCGGACGTTTGGCGGTTGATGTGCAATCGCGAATCTGGATCACCTACCTATCCTATTGGGGCTATGGCAAGACCTGGTATTATGACGGCTCGTGGAATACGTATTCTAGAGTTGGTTACGACAGCATCGAGCCTGACGCCTCCGGCGGCGTGTGGTGCGTGAAAGGAGCGAGCCTGACCCACATCAAGGCGAATCTCGAAGAGGAATACTTCACACCCTCTAACTCCGATCTCCTCTCCGGTGATTACGACTACCTCTATTGCGACAAAAACGATACCCTCTGGATCAGCGTTTTTGACTGGGCAAACGACCGCTATCTGCTGCAATCGTATACCGGCCAACAATGGGAAAACTGGAGTGATTACGAGGGGTATCCAACTGGCGGTATTGCGGCAGTGACCACCGACAGCGCGGGGCAAATGTACTGCCTTGAAGATAATGGATACTGGAATGATTGGGGGCTATATAAAAAAGTTGGAATGTCTTATGAGAAAATACCCGCCTCATTTATAGGTGATTCCGGGGTGAATCGGGATCCAGTTATTCTAGACGGTCATTTCTATTTTACCGGCAGAATCCAATACCCCGACGATAGCGAACCCTATGGTGTGTTGAAAATCGGACTCTCCAGCGGAGGATTCGAAAGTCTCTGGCAGGGAAGTTTTGCCGTCAATGCGGCGGCAAACAGTGACGTGGTGCTGCCGATCGAAACAGGCGAGACATTCGCAGCCGGCAGTTATGTGCTGAAAACAGAGCTCAAAGGCCCTGAAGGTCAACTATTGGCCGCAAGCGACGACGGATTCGCGGTTCAGGCGGCGGGCCTCTCGGTGAGTCTGTTCGGCGGCTCCAGTTTTGTCCGCGCCCTCAAGGCCGGCGACACGTTGGATATCGATGTCCGG
>CAZBHS010000084.1:0-8193 GCA_964491915.1 uncultured Clostridia bacterium | reverse complement strand
TCACCCGCGACAAATCCGGCATCATCCAAAACGTCACCCTCGACAACGAATTCACCGTAAATTATAACGACGACCTGGAAATCACCGCCGTCAACCACACCCTCCCATCTCCCCACACCGAAAACTACTCTTACGACACCAGAGGCAACAGACTGACATCCCAGCAAAACACTTACACCTATAACAATCTCAACCAGCTAACAGATTCCTCAACCCACACATATTCCTACGACCCAGACGGAAATCTCACCAAAGAAACCGACAAATCAAGTGGAGAACAAAAGCTCTTCTACTACACCTCAGATAACCGCCTAAAAAAATTCGAACACATCCTCCCAGGTCAATCCACTCCCGCAACCGCCGTCACCTACACCTACGACACTTATGGCCGCCGCCTCTCCAAAAGCATCAACGGCACCACCACCAACTTCCACTGGGAAGGCGACAACCTGGCTATGGAGTTAGACCAGGACTTCACACCGATCCGCCGCTACACATACGGTATCGGCAAAGACTCAGTAGAAGGTCACATCGAATTTTCCGAAGCTTCATCCAACCTCTTTGCCCACCCTCACGGCTGGTATTCCTACATCAAAGACCAGGTGGGAACCATCTACAAAATCCACTCCCACCAAACCCAATCCACCGTCACCACCCGCCACTACGACTCCTTCGGCAACCTACTCTCTCAATCAGGCCCCACTAAAGGTAGCCTCGGCTTCCAGTCCAAATATTATGATAATGAAAGCGGCCTGAATTACTTTTTTCATAGATACTATAGACCTAAAATAGGTCGTTTTACTTCTGAAGATCCAGCGGGAATATTAAGTGCTCCTAACCTTTATCGCTATGAAGTAAATAATCCTCAAAATTTTTTAGATCCCCTAGGTCTGGATCCCTTAACAGAAAAAGACGGAGTAAAATACCGGATGTGCTGTATAATGGATAGTTCTGGGCATCTTGATGGGAATTTTAAGGCAGAAGATGGTTTTATGGTCTATGAGCACGATACCAAAAAGGGTATGTATATCTATGATTTTGGAGTTGAGAAAGTTAATGAAAGGTATAAAACAAAAGCAAGGTATAGATGTCCAAAGGGATGGCACAAAATCGCATACTTTCACACGCATCCACCTAATACCCCTGATAGGCCAAGCTCTGCGGATAAGCTGAATTGTCCTAATGGAGAGTGCATTGTATATACAATTGCAATCCCTCAGATTACACGATGGACTTCAAGTGAAGGTGTAGATTCAGTAGGGTTATTTTTAAATCTTAAGAACTGGTGCATAACTAATAGGAAGAGTTGGGAATGTACTTGCCCGAAGAATTAAATGGATATAAACAAAAAAATGAGATTATTATGAGAAAAAAAATTTCCTCCCATTTTCTGCTCAATTTCTCTCAGAGATATTGCAGACATTTATTCAGTAAGATGAGAATTCTTTTTTTTTTAACGCTCGTCATGATGTTCATCGGGAATGCGTTACCAGCAAAAAATGTCGGCGAAGAATTCTTTTTCAATTTGTCTCACTATCTTGATGTCCAAAAAAAGCGTGATTCGCAAATTAATTACTCCGTTATTAAATATTACCAGATACTTCTTAAAATGAATGAAGTTGAAAGGGGCTTTTCTATCTTCGATTTGGATAAGTTTCACAGTGAAAAGCAAAATATAATCAGTTGTTTTTTGGATGAGTACTGCTCGGAAAATATCCCCTCAAAAAAACAATTGGAAAAAATCTTCGAAGAGCTCACAAAATTAGATTGGCCTCCTGGACTTTTCGATGAGTATATCAGCTTATCTTCTCGCGCACATGAAATCGGGTGTGTCGAGTTGGCGAAAAAATCCCTGGAAAAGGCCGCCGATTATGTTATCTTGGATGGATTCGATAATCTTTGTCATTCGCCGGCTAGAAAGAAAGTTCAGCTATATGCAATGTGCAGGATTGTGGGGCTAAATGAAGATGCAACGCGATACCTCAAAGAGATGGAAAGTTTTTCGATCTCTTGCCCTTCCAAATTAACTATGCTTAGTCATTATGAAAGAGATGTCGAAAGAACAAGGGTTTTGTTTTCTTATGCGGAAGCATTGATAAATCTTAGAGAATCCAATCGAGCCCGTAAATATCTAGATCAAGTAGTGGGAATTATTGGACATTATCCTGAAAATGCATCCGTAAAAATTAAATTCTTCTTGTCCGATTACTTTTCTCTTTTAGAAGAGACTGAGAAGTCCAAGAGAATATTAGTATCACTTTTTGATGAACTGCTTCCAACTAACCATTCCCAGATGTCTTCTGGGGATATACCCAAAATCAAAGATGATCTCTATGATTTTTTACGTTATATAAAAGATTTGTCCCCGGACGCTGTTTTTTTTAAAATTGCGTCTCCTGCTTATTTCGAAAAAAAGCATCTGGCGATTCAAACATTTTTAGACTATTCTTTAGACAAACTTTCCACCGATCTCCTCATTCGGATTTATACCCAATCTCATAACTATGAAGCCGCACTGGATGCAGTGGAGGCGTTTGGAAAACGATGGAAAAAGAAGGCAAGTATAGACTTTGAAAATTTCTATGTGCGAACCATAATGGCTCGACAAAAAAACGATGCCAATTTCAAGTATAAGAAATTCAACAAAAAATTCGATGATAGCTATAATAACAGACTTCTAGATTACAACTACGCCTCATTATTAATTGAAAAAGAAAGGGCAAAGGAGGCTCAACGATACCTTTCTAGAGCTTTGAATCTTTTATACAACCGAAATTGCCAGGATTTCGAAGGAATTGAATACGATTCGATTGGCGAACTATATTGGAGGCTTAACGATGAGGAGGGTTTGCGAAAAACATTGAAGCTAATGAGGAATAAAAAGAAAGATCTGAATTATTCAACGGCGGAGATGGATCGGGAGCTCTTAAAATGGAGCATTGATGTTCTCCTCAGTAAGGATAAGTACTCTATTGCGAGGAAGATCATTGAGAAGAACACTGATTCAAACTTGAGATGTATTGGTTTACTCTACTCTGCAAAACATTTTCTTGATAAAGGGGAACCAAAAAAGTCCGATGCCATGCTGGATTTAGCGCTATTGTATTTCAAAGAAAAGAAAATCACTGCCTATTCCAAAATCTATGAGGAATTTTACAGGATTTTTATACTGAGACCAAATCAGAAAAGCCCGAACGAAAGGCGAAGGCAAATTCATATTTTTAATAGATAAATGTCGTTGAACCACTTTAGAATTGATGCCATTTGAATTTAGGATAACTTAGTTTCAAGGGAGTGATTTCAGTGAAATCCCCACTATTCAATATTCTTCCCAAAGAATACAAACGAGTCGCTGAGTCGGTTGAAGATCAGGCTTTCTATTCTTTGATCTTCCATTGCCTTTAACAATTGAATGTATTTGGGTTGGTCTAGCCGTCTTGCATTTTCAATTGCGGAGAAAGCGTCAGTCGCATGTAAAAACATATTGCCTTCTCCCGAGATTAACCAACAAGTATTTAGGCGGTAAACATTATTCAGATACAACATTGTCGGGAATGAGGGGAAAATAGTGCCGCTCTCGATTTGCGATAAGGCCGATTGATGGATGCCCAATTGAATGGCGAGATCCTTTTGCGATATCGGGATGCTTTCACGCAATTGCCTTATACGTTTCCCAATGTCTTTTTTTAAAGTATTCTCGCTTTTTTCAGGGCTCATGAACTATTATTTTACCGTTATTTGTTAAAATGTCAATGTTTTGAAGTCGGCTACGATTTGTTTTCAGGCTTGTTGTATTTGGTAAAAACTTCGGCTTCCAACAGTCTGGCGAATATAAGTTTCTCGATGTCAGGGTGTTGCATCTGTTTGAGTAGATTGATATATCTTTCGTCCAGGTTTTCGCCTTTTCGTAGCATTGAAACGACATCGTGGTCCTGGATTTTCATTGTTCCGGCCCCGTTGATAAGCCAATTCGAACTTATATGATAGCGGTCCATCAGATAATTGAGGGCGGTGATTGAAGGAAACGTAATGCCGCTTTCGATTTGGGAAATAGAGGATTGATAGACATTTAGCTCAATTGCCAACTCTTTTTGGGATTTATTGATTTCTTCCCGCATCTTTTTAAAGCGTAGTCCAATTTCTTCCTTCAAACTGTTTTCATTGTTCCCTGTTTTCATCCTGAAAATATTTTACAATTATACGGGAAAAAGTCAATATTGATGCACCGCTTGCCCACAAGGAAACTATAGGAGAATGACTTGTAGAGATCCGTTTCACCGTTTGCGTGGAAAATTTTTTTGTGCTAAACTTCAATTTTTAGTTAGCGGAAAAGTAAAGGAAACCAAGGGCACATGGACAATAAAGTGCTTGCTAAATTTAGGAGGTTCAATCAAATGAAGAAATCGCTTTTTTTTGTAATTCCGGTTCTTATTCTTGTTGGCGCCAGTCTCTACTCTGCGATGGTTCTAAATAACACCACCGCCGTCTTTCCAGATCCAGATAGTGGTGATGGGATTGCGTTGGAAGTTTTTGGAGAAGGAAATCCAGAGATTGCCGGTTTGATGATAGATGGAGCCGCGAACTTCCTGAACTCCTATTCAGAGGCGATTCTATTATTGAAAGAATATGAAATCGGCTGTAAAGCCCCATTCAATTTTACTATCGCCCTGGCAAAGACAAACGCGGCTATCGAAAGCCTTGAAAGTGCGCATAATTACTATTCCCAGGCAATATCGATTGGGGAAAAACTCCAATATGTCGAGCTCAATCGAAATAAATTACTCTCATATGACTACAACACCAGGACTGCCGCTGAAAAACTGAATGTTGAGATTTCAAGCGAGGTTACAGGGTTTCTTAGCCAGGGGGATGTGATTGGGCTGTATCGTCGAAATATCGAGAGAGTCGATACGATATTATTGTTGCTGAAAAGCATTCATGAAAAGCTTGAAGCCGGAATCAAACCTGATGTGACTCAGTTTTGGACTGTTCTGCATAATTATTCGGAGACAGCGCTATTTGGAAACTACGCGACAATTTTGTCAAAAGCGGCTCTCAAATAAGAATCGAATAAAAGGGAACAGGGAATAGACATGTTTAATTTAGTAAAACTTGAATTTTTTAGAATTTTTTCAAATAAATGGATTGTCCTCTTCATTATCTCCTCACTCGTGATTTCACTTTATGTGGTTAATTCAGGATTGGAGGATTACAATAGCTTCAAGGAAGAACAAAAGTCCTTTTCCATATACGAGGCCAATAAAACGAAGAAATATCTGACGTATGATCAATATGGTGGATATGGATTCCGGGTGATATTTGAGCCCTCGGCGCAATCCGCTCTATTTCAAAATCATGGAATCTTTGATCGAATCGAGAGCAATATCGATGTGCGAGAGGTGGTCAATCTTCATGATGTAAAGAAAGGGCGTTCATTATTCAAAACCTCCAAAAACAAAGACTTTTCCGGCATAATCTACGTGTTTTTCAGTCTGTTTTTCCTGTTACTCGGATCCACTACAGTCAGAAGCAAAAAATATCTCCGCGCCATGCTGACGTTGCGGGATATGATCCATTTGTTTGTTTACCGGCTCGTTTTCCTTGCGCTCACAGTTACGTTCATATTCCTTCTGAACCTTCTGTATCTCTACTTGAATGGAATCGCTTTCCCGCCAGATTCTTTTTCATTGGTTTTTTCATACTTTTGGTACGCCTTGCTCTTTTTGACTTTTTTCTATACTTTAGGCTTTTTTATTTCCTCAATCACTCAGAAGCACAAAATTCACGTGGCGCTCATAGTTTGGTTTGTTCTAATTTTTGTCGTCCCCGAGCTAATCAATACCGCTTTATGGAAAGAAGCGCAAGATATACCCCCAACGGAAAAATTGAATTATACGAAGTTCGAGACCTTGCTGAACGCGGAGAGTAAATTTTATCCAGGCAACAATGGGGAAGTGAACTTCAACAAGGATCCCAAAAAGGATTGGCGAGCGTTAGCCATAAAGTTATGGGATGAAGTATATAGCGCGAACAAAGAGAGCGAAAGGCAATTTCAAAACTCCGTGGAAAAAGTGATCAGTAAAAACTATTCCTACTCATTGCTCTTTCCAACTAAATTTTATGAAGTAATGGCGGACGAAGTTTCCGGCAAGGGATTCAAAGGCTATTTAGAATTTTTAAAGTACACCAACCGACTCCGTGATAAGTTCATGAATTTTTATATCGAGAAAAGATATATCTCGAATGATTCAACGGTCGAATCTTTTATAAAGGGAGAGGAAAATATCTTCCAGGCCGAAAGCCGGTTGCCTGGGAACTATTACGCTGGATTGGGAGTGACGGCATTATACTCTTTGATTTTACTTATTATCTCGTATTTAATTCTAAGAGCAAGGCTGAATAAAGTTCCCGAGGATTTAAGGCGAGAAGAATTGAGATTCGAAAAAGGATCCTCCTTTTTTATGCTGTTCAAAGATCCAGCTTACCGGGATACTGTATTCGAGAATTATATCCGCCAGAAAAATATCTCTGGAATTGAGCCGGTTGATATTCTGGACATAGACTTAGAAATCAATGCCCGGTCGGCAATAAGATACATCTCTTCTATTCGGGGAATCAATGAACAGGAAATTCTCGAATATCTTGATATTTTGGGAGTTAAAGAACGTGATCTCGCGACAAAACCCAATACCCAGGAGTTGTTGAGAAAAATATACATCGCGGTTCAAGTGGCGGAAAGTGAAATTATAGTGATCAATGAATTCTTGAGGGATCTGCCCAGGTCGTTTGAGATAGATTTCTTGAAGTTGGTAAAAGAATTGAAGGCAAAGGGTAAAATGTTCGTTTATCTAAGTGTCGAACTAATAAACTTTGGCATTAAAGCATGTGAAAGCCTCAAAACGGAGATTGAAGACTACTCGTTTGTTAAACTACCTTTGGAAAATGCAAGTTACAGGTAGTATTCTTTAATTTGATATAATATCTGGATTTACGTTAATTTTCAAATTGAAGGTATTTTTTTGCCCAAAAATATCACCAGGAGCTATTGACAAATACTATTTGTTGATATAGTATTTCTTTAAGTATTCTGAATAATTGTGAGGGATATTTAAAAATACTTAAAGATTGGAGGTGATTTTGAGAAAACGCTTTCGTTTGACTACGGACCTGGTGGTGGAGATCGGGGAGACGGTGGGGAAGGACGTAAAGCGGCGAGCGTTGATCGGGGCTTTACTCAAGGCGTTTTTGGCCGATGACCAGGCGATTTTGCGGCATTACCGCATGTGGTTACTGGATGAACTGTCCACCGGAAGTCTGGCGGAGAGTGTCTTGAAGCATTTTGCAAAGGAAACGGACGAAGAGATATTGCTCCCGGTTCTGACTCGGTGTTCCGAGAGAGTGAGAAAGCGTTTCGAATCAGCCCTCGAAAAGGAGAAGGCCCATAGCGGTAGCGATAATTATTCTGATTTAGAGGAGTTGTTTGGACATTTCGGGCTCCTGGAGGTTGAGAGAGCGGAATTCGAAATGTTGGGGGAGGGGAGAGGGGATGGTTGAAGTGATTGTGCGATTTAAAATAAACCGGCGTTCTCCTGCGCCGTATTGTTTCTTTACAAAAGGTAAGTACACAAATGGTTTAGCCCCGGGCCTCCGGCTTGGCGACCTACTCCTAAAGAATGCGCCTGCGCGTGAAAGGGAGATGAGGTCCGGGACGGCGGGTCCCTGGAATTCCGGGGACCCGCTTATTTTTTAAAGGGAGTTGGAGAAAAGATGGGTGAAGCTGTGGATTTTTTGACGGATAGGGAATTTGAACTATCTGTGTTGAGGAATTTTTTTCATTATCTGATCGATGGGGCGTTTATTTTCAAAGAGGGCGGCAGCTTTCGACTGGTGGTCCAAAAGTATGGCGACATAGATTCCCGGTCGGATTTTGAGACCTTTGGTGAAGCGCAGAGGGCGCTACTGGAATTCTTTGGCTATATAGAGGAGGAGATTCTGCATTATATAGCGCCGGTGTGGTCCGATTTTTCGCGTCCGCAAGAATTGACGTTGAATCCTCCTCTCCAGAAAGTTTTAGAGCATGCGCTGGAGGTTGGGCGTTGTTGAGAGTTATTTTTCTTCTATCGGTTCCTCTTCCCGGCCCTCGCAGGTTGCGGAGGCCGGGGTTCCTTATTTCGTTTCCGGGGGATAGATGCT
>CAZBHS010000083.1:0-9029 GCA_964491915.1 uncultured Clostridia bacterium | reverse complement strand
GATGGCTTCCAGGGGCATGGTTGGGTAGCGGTGGTGGCGTAGCTTCCGGTGATTTGCCGGGTAAAGTCGAGGGCGGTTTCGGTTCCTGATTGATGAAATAGAGGGTGAAATAGTCGAGTTCATCCTGGGGGTTGAAGAAATCGGTCCATTGCGGTTGGATTGCCGGTTCCCCATCCCTCGACAGGTTGCCGAAATGCTCCAGGAAGCCTTCGCGGGCCTGGGTGAGTGTTTGGTATGAGTTTGAAAAGAGAGTGTGTCCATATTGGCGGACCACCAACCGAAAGCCGTCATCCTCTTCGATGATTGTCACGGATTCCAATCCAAAATCCAGCGAATTGTATAAGTCGGAAGCCTCGAGGGCATTCCGCTTAAACGCCGGCGCATTACACGAACCATTCATCAATGCGCCTCCCCTGCCATTATAGTGTGCGGAAAAAAGAACCGGGTCCCTGCCCTAAGGACCCGGCTCAAACGGAAGATCCGGCAATCTTTGGATAAAGGAGGTGAAACCAAAGTACTCTCGCCCAAAAAAGAAATTATCATGGCATTCCTTGGATACTCCCCAACGCATACTCCATCACCAATTGCACATGCGGCTTCAACGCCAATTCTTTCGGCTTCGAAAATCCCGTCCAAACCGGCTTGATATATCGAGTGATCTCATCGTCCTTATATCCAAATAAATCAAGAAACGCGACCCTGGCTTCCTCAGACGTATCGAATGCTTCCTTGCAGGCAACCGCCCCTTGCTTCTGAACCACCAACCTAAAGCCGCCGCTCTCTTTCAAAATAAACGCCCCATCAACAGAATAATGAAAAAAATTGCTTAACAAGGAGACCTCGATCTCCCTATCCGTCAAAAAATCCGCAGTTTCACCCATCTCTCCCGCCCTCCCCCACCATTTCGAACGTCACGCCCTCGACATCAAAAAAATGGATTTGTTCAAAAAATCTTTCCCAATCCGAATAATGTTCGCAATTGCCATGCCGCTTTTCCTCCGTCAACGCTGCCTCAAAATGCCGTCTCGCCTTTTTTGGAAGGGCTTCGACCACCGAACGCAAAACATCAGTATCCCTCTCCTTCGGGAACCAATCGGAAATTTTCTCCCCCAAATCCCCGGCCTTGAATTCATCCCGCAACCACATGCGAAAGAACCTCGAGACCGCCTCGTCATCCGCCAAAAACTGTTTGACAAAGGCCTCGATCAAGCGTCGGCGCTTGACTCCCCTTTCCACTGATTCCTTAATATCCACCTTCAGGTCAATGACCAAACGGAAGCGTTTGGTTCTATAAATATTTCTCTCTGTGCAAAAATCGGCAAAAATTCTTTTGATAAAATAAAATGTTGCGCGAAGGATGCTTTTCCCGTAAAATAATGGGTTGTAACGCCCTTCAGCTTGAATTGCAAAGGGTTTTAATAGATCTTGTCGTTGTTGCATGACTCTATTATATTTCGCTATGGCGAACTTGTCAAGATCTATTTTCTGTTACAGCGAATATTTTTATCAGAGGGACTATATGACCAAGCAGGAATTAGCAGCCTTTGGCCAGCGGGTTAAAAAATTTAGAAAACATCTTGGCATTTCTCAAAAGGACTTTGCCAAGTCCATCAACATTTCCGGGAGTTTTCTTTCGGAGATCGAATCGGGGAAAACACGGGCCAGTCTTGATTTTTTCCATAATATCTCAAAGCACTACAATGTGAATCTAGCTTACTTGTTGCATGGCGAAGGCGACATGTTCGCTACGCAAGAGGACCAAATCATTCTGCGCCTCAAGGAGTTTGGCGAATATAACGAAAAAATCAGGGATTTGCTTTATTATCTGCGTTGCTCGCCATTGGTGAAAATGGCTGTCCTGGAGTTCTTCACCAAATACCTATACTCGAATGAGGAGATCATCAAGCGGGATATCAGTAAGAGCGAGGAATCTGATAACGGCGGTTCTTGCGGATAGCTCAATGCCTTAATATATACCTATGGACTTTCGCTTTCTTGAATTATTTTTATAATATTTCTATATCAGCTTGTTTTTTAGGGATATTTTTTTTACAATAGTAGAGTAAATCTGAGTTAACTGATGCGACAAGAAAATTTACTTCCTTTTGGTCAACGGCTTCGCGCTTTACGGGATTCCCTCGGGATTTCGCAAAAGGATTTTGCTAAATCATTGACCATCTCCGGCAGCTATTTGTCGGAAATAGAGAGCGGGAAAGTCAAAGCTAATTACGACTTTTTCCACAATATTTCCTGGTTGTATCATGTAAATCTCAGATATCTACTGCATGGAGAGGGGAACATGTTTTCCGGGCAACATCTTCAGGAGGGAGGAATGTTCCGGGAATTGGGGGAACTTGGTTTGAAGTTTGAGGAAATGACTGATTACATGATCCGGTCGCCGTTGGTGATGGTGGCCATGATCAGTAGTTTTACCATGTTTTGCTATGAAAATGAGGAAATGATAAAAAAGGACATCGAAAAAAACCGGAGGCTGCGAAAGCCGATCCTAAAATTTCGACGATGAGGTGAACAATGACTAAAGCTGAAAAGTACAAACACTTGTTGGACATGATGAATATCCCTGAAATCGAGGAATTGATATTCATGAAATTGGAAGAATATGAAAACAAATTGGGAGACAAGATCTCAAATTATTACAAATTGAAGAACCAATTCCATCAGGCCACCATCGACAAATTGATGATTTTCGAGAATGAGCGACCGGTGGAAAAATTCAAATCCTATGAATTCACAGCGGAGAAGCTCCAATCAAATGACAAAAAAGACAAGGGGCAGTGGTGCATCACGCATATCGGTCCGACACCCGAGTGTGATCCGGATAAGTTCTTCCCGCCGGAGGTGTTCAAAATATTTGACGCCTACAAGAAACACTCCAGCCGGATCAATAGCTTGAGTCGTTTTTACTCCGAGAGTTTGGGGAAACGTTTTGATCTTACAGTTGTCAAATACAATAATACTCATGTTCTGGGCAATATCAGAGAGAGTCGTTCCGAGGAAAAGAAAGAACCAAGCGAGGATGGTTTCCACTACATTCCCTTTTACAACATTCGGATCGATGAGGATCCGGAGTTGACGGAATTGGTCACCAACCTGACACGATTCCCGGTGGTCAGGGAAAAGATGCTCGCCTACTATAAACTGTCAGTCAGGTCGCTGGTAGAGGAATAGGCCGCCGGCATCTCAACGGGGGGCGTCCGGATGCGGCTCACCCAGTTCGAACTTGAGCAAGTCGGTCTCCCCTTCCACTTGTTTGGCGATGGCCCGGTCCGTCTTCAGTAAGGCCCCGTATTCGCACATTTTGTAAACGGTGTGCAAGTCTTGGGACAAATACAGCATGGCCACATCTTTCTTTCTCATGGCATAGATGGCGTCCCGGAAGTATTCCAGAAAGTTGAGGGTCATGCCGAAGCCGATGTCGTTCATCATGACGCATTTGGTCTCTTTCAAGAGCGCCAACCCAAGCAATATCTTGGCCCTGATTCCCCTCTGGAGATCCCCTAATTTCATATTTTCATAATTTTCCAGCTCCAACTCCATATACGACTCCGCTCTCTCTTTCGACGAAGCCCCCTGGATACCCCAAAGGAACCGGACAAAATCAATGGTCTTGATGTCGCGGGGCAGTTGGTTGGCGTGGCAAACATAGAGAAAGGGATACCCCTTGCCCTTATACTTGGGATCGATCACATTATCATCCCCCACCATCGCGATATGGTCGAATTTCCCGAACTTGCCGGACCACACCCTATAAAACTGGGAAATCACCCGCTCTTCCTCTGTAATGATCCCCATCATGTTCCGCGCTCTCATCTTGGGTTTCAGCCCGGTCAACTGAGGCATCCGTATATCGGGAACCCCGTAGATAAAATTAAAAAACCGATAATAAGCGAACCCCAACAGCAGCACAAGATAAATCAAATTGACCGCCACCCCGGTCCGAAAATTCCCCGGCAACCGGCTCTCGGCATAGAATATATTTTCGTCGTTTTTAATGAAGGATTCAACTTTTGTATGATTTGAATAGAACTTTTTGTCAAAATAGAATCTGACAAACTTTCTTTTAAGGTTTTGAACATAGACATAAAAATCCAGGAAATTAAAAAGTCCCTTTCCACTTACCTCATATGACGTAGCGTTATAAAACGATGTAGGAAAAAGAGAAGAAAGCCAATAGAATTCCGACACTTTTCCCCTCATATTCCGTTCCATTTCCCCTTCTAACTTTTGTATCTTCTCAAATTCGCCATTCCAATAGCTTTCAATTAAAGCTTGTTCCTTATCTAGGTTTTCCTGCTTATTAAACCACCCTTCTTTTTCAAGGGCACGCCGTTCAAATGACATGACCATTTTAAGTTTCTCAATTTCCAACAAATATGCTGATTTTAGTTCTTCAGCATTGCTAATAGTATAGGTGTTAACGAAATTTGGAATGACGAGAATAATCACTATCCAGACAAGAAATAGTGAAACATAGGAGGTGACTTTGCGCCTAAAAGTGCGGATCATTACGCCAATTATAAAAAAAAGTGTGAGCACAATGGACGTTACCAAAAAATACGCCAGCAAATTATTCAGGTCAATGTTGTCCAAGGAAATCCGATTAAAAACCATTAAACCTTTAGCAAAAAGAAGCAGCGAAGCGATTATAATGTTTATAATAATTATTCGGGAAATAATAACTCCGAGGTACAATTTCTTCAATCCCATAACATTGACAAGGAATCTGAAATATTCCCTGGAATCCAAAGAATTAAATCCAAAATAAAGGCACAGTATACTTCCTAGCATTAGAAAAATGTACGATAGATCCGTCAATTGCTTCATGTTCAAAGTGAAAATACTCTCTCCCTTCAGAGGGTTGTATATTCTCAACCTTTCACCTGAATCGACGAAAGCAGTGATATAGGGAATGAGGCCTGAATCTGAGAAAAACACGCTCAGAGGAGAAATCTGATAGAAAATCCTGAACCCATATCCGCCGTACATGGTGTAATTGATATACTGGGAGATTTTCATCTTTTCAAATTCCTGAAATTCTTCCCTTGAATCTGAAAGACGCTTATACTTAAAAACTCCCATTTGAACGCAGTATAAAGTTATAAGAAGAAAGATTAGCAGAACTATTAAGTTTTTTTTGCTAAAAAATCGTTTCCAATCAAGTAAAAAAAAAGAAATAATCGGTTTCATCCCTACAAACGCTCCTTGATCTGCTGGAATACCTCAGCAACATATTGTCCAAAAAGTAAGGTAGTCATATAGTTTTGATTTATTTTCCGAACCAATTTCATATCAGGAAAAATTCCTGAATCAACGGATAGCCTCACTTTTTCAAGTGAATCTCCAATGCCCTGAACACTTCCAGCCATGTAATTGTAGATACCCTTTATATCGCCTTTCGTTAAATACGCTTGAGTCTCTTTAAAAATACTGTGGACCAGATTATACTCTGTTTCAAAGGTGTCAAAATCAAAAATCTTTAATTCTGAGATGACCGCGGGGGCATACTCAAGCTTTTCCGACTGGCTTATTAAATTAGAATATGAAGCCTTTGTTAGCTCATTAGCAGTTATTGAGTCCTTTAATAATGCCCCCATCTGCTGGTAGTCAAAATTAGAAGGATCGGCTTGCTCAATTTTTTGCAAAAAAGAGATGTAGCTTTGGTAGGAAGTAAAAAAATTATTTGCTCCCTCTACAATATATTCAGAAAGCGATGATTGAGATTCAGTTGGAGGCGGAGCAAATCCAACAGGTGAATCATTGAGTACGACCCGAGCATTTAAAGAAAAACCAATAGATAGAAAGAGAACGAGCAAAGCACTTAATATTTTTTTATTCTTGAACACGGTAAATTCTCCTTAACAAATCCCGTTTTGCGTTGATTCCAACAATGAATAGAAAACCTCGGCCATATATTGTCCAAAAAGTACCGTATGATTGTATTTTTTATTTAAATCCCAAAATAGAGCAGCCTGAGGGATCGCTTCTGAGCCCAGGCTTTCGGATAAAGTATCCAAAGACCTAGAAATAGTCAACAGATTTTCATAAATCCACCGATAAGCTCCGGTCACATCTCCATTCTGTAAATAATCTTGTACATCGCAAAAGATAGAATCATTCATATTGTTCCCTGCTTTGAACGATATATAGTCTAAATTTTGCAGACTTGCGACGATATCGGGATTATAAGGAGTGGATTCAGCCAGCTCGATTATCTGTTTATAGGACTGAATCGCTTCCCGAACCTTTGTTCTAGCCATATTGACAGTCAATTTGAATTCGTCATTGTCGAATCCCTGCTGGTTTATCAACTCCATTTTGGACATGACTTGCAGCATAATCGCGTATGAACTCAGGAAACTTGCCGCCCCTTCTTCAATATGCAAGTTTATCAAGTTATTGGAGCATGGAGCATTGTTGAAGCCTGCGCTTTCTGTTGGGGCGGAACAATAAACGCAGCCGGAACCATTCCCAAAAATCATACCGAAAAGGTTTGATCCAGAGGCAAATATTCCAATGAGAAGTATGATAAGAAAAGTATTCTTGAGGCATTTATTAATTTTCATTGGCAACTCCTTTTGTTTCATCCGTTTCAGTTGAAAGTTTCCTCTTGGCCTAATAATTAACCAATCAGGCCAAATCGTTCTTTAAAAAGTTGGAGGCAAGATATGCGATTGGTTTCACTGTAGTTTGCCTCATTTTTAGTTTGTGTAATATCGGTCCACTTGATTTCAACCGTGTATTAGATCCTGAGTATAGCACAGCGCAATTTTTTGTACAAGATCCCGATTTAAGAATTTCTGTCGCAAAATGTTGTTTTGATATATTCTCACTTTATCAAACGAATAACAACTCTGAAAACAGATCTCGAACCAGCAATTGACATTTTACTTGAAGATTGTCGGATTTCATCCACTATATAATTTCATGCCGGTTAAATTGAGAAATCCCAGAATTAAATAATTATATATCTTCCGCGCAAACGGAGATTTAGGACTAATATCAAATCGCTCTTCCATTGCTTTCATTTTTCCTATTTCGACGGCAGCAATTCCCACATTTAGCTCTCAAAGGAATTAGAGTCAAAAGGCACATTCGGCCCTCCCTCATTTGCAATTCCAACGCCATCCACTCAAAAAAATTCATCTTGACATTAGGTGACTGAAGAAATAATATCAAAAATTTCCTTCAACCATTTTTTCAATTTCTTTTTTGATTTTCCAAATAAAAAAAATAGTATCCCTGGCATAATTGCTGTAATTAATATTATTATTAAATTAAATCCAAAAAGCCAGTAGACAAATATTGCTGATAAAGCAAATGAGAAAGCAGAAACATAGATAGAATACTTAACTCGTTCGAGAAGTTTTTTGCATTTATATATTCTCTTTCTTTCCATTAAATCCCTCACAAAATTGATAAATATTGGTTTGCGTTTGAACCGCATATGCCAAAACAGGACACAAAATAAGTTAAATACTCATAAGCTGAATATTGCCACGGTTTGAAACTTTTCATTACAAATTTTTTGGCGATTTGTTTTACTGACATTTTTGTTAGAGTTGCAGCAATACGTTCGTCATTTTCTAGGGTATAGTACCCCATAAAGGCTTTAATGCATTTTAGTAGACATCTATCACAAAAATTTTTCTCCGGCCATTTGATTTCGACCTTATAATAAAAAGAGAAATATCTATAAATAGGATCAAAATTATTTTTCACATTTCGATCTGGCCACGTTAAGTCATTAAAAAGACCAAATTTATCGACAAACATTATTGGATTATTTTTTGCAAACCTGGGCAAATTTAAATCTCCTCTAAAACCAATTGGATCTTCTGAAGTAAACCTTCCTAAATCGATGGAATAATATCTATAAAAAAAACAACTCAAACCGCTTTCCTGGTCGAAGTATTTTGACTGGAAGCCCAGGTTACCTTTGGTTGGACCCGATTGGGAGAGGAGGTTGCCGAATGTATCATAGTGGCGGGAGGTGACGGTAGCTTGGGTTTGATGGGAGTGGATTTTGTAGATAGTGCCGACCTGATCTTTGATGTAGGAGTACCAGCCGTAAGGATGGGCGAAGAGGTTGGCGGAGGCTTCGGAAAACTCGATGTGACCTTCTACTGAGTCTTTGCCGATACCGTAGGTGTAGCGGCGGATGGGGGTGAATGAGTCGTCCAGTTCCATGGCTAGATTGTCGCCTTCCCAGTGGAAATGTGTGGTGGTTCCGTTGACGGTTTTGGAGAGGCGGCGACCGTTGCAGTCGTAGGTGTAGGTGGCTACTGTGGAGGGGGTAGATTGACCAGGGAGAGTGTGTTCGAATTTTTTTAGGCGGTTGTCGCTGGAGTAATAGAAAAGTTTTTGTTCTCCGGTTGCTTTGTTGGTTTCTCTAGTGAGATTGCCGTCTGGGTCGTATGTGTATGTGTGCGTGGTTGATTCTGTTAGCTGGTTGAGGTTGTTGTAGGTGTAGGTGTTTTTATGGGATGAGAGTCTGTTACCGCGGGTGTCGTATGAGTAATTTTCGCTGTGGGGGGCTGGGAGGGTGTGGTTGACGGCGGTGATTTCGAGGTCGTCGTTGTAGTTGACAGTGAATTCGTTGTCGAGGGTGACGTTTTGGATGATGCCGGATTTGTCGCGGGTGAAGAATTCGTCGATGCGGGGGTAGGCGCCGTTGTAGTTGGAGGGGCGATAGCGGATTCTCGCCAGGTAGCCGGTGTCGTATTTGTAGCCGAAGGATTGGTCGGATTGGAAGAGGGAGTTGATTTTGTGTTCGAGCTGCATGGCGTTGTTGTATGAATAAGTTACTCGATAAGGGGTGCCGTAGTCTTGTTTGTAGTAGAGGACTTTCTGGGGCGTTGGGCCGATGGGGGTTCCAGTGGAGGATGTGAAGTTGTAGATGGTCATTTTGTGCCATTGGAAGGAATCGATCCAGTCTGAGGGGAGGCCCCATTGATTGGTGAGGCTTTGGGTCCAGAGGTTGGTGGTTTGGTTGCGTTCTTCGACGAGAG
>CAZBHS010000082.1:0-9071 GCA_964491915.1 uncultured Clostridia bacterium | reverse complement strand
TGGCAGATCCAACTATCAAGCCCTTCCTGCAAGCCAAACTCAAAGAACTCTACGCCCTCTTCAAACAAAACCATCCCAACCTGGACCTCTCCCGCCCCGAAACATTCCTGGAAGTCCCCGAAATCGCCTTTATCCTCTCCGCCAAAGCCCTGGAACTAAAAGCCACCCTACAATCCACAAAACCCTAAAACCTGATTCAAAAACGCTTTCAGATGATTTTGTCTTCCCTTCATGTGTTTTTGTGTCAGAATCATCTGATTCGGATCCCGATTCATCTGCTTTTGTTTCAAAATCACCTGCATCGGTTTCCGATTCACCAGTAAGAGAAACCAAATCATCTACTTGAGTCATAAAATCTTTAGTTTTTGTTCCCGGCGCATGTGATTTGATGACAGAAGCAGGTGAATCTGAAACAAACTTAGATGCTGCCGGAATGCATTCATCTGATTCTGCAACAAAATCAGATGATTCTGATACAAACGTAGATTAGTCCGAAACAGAAGTTAGTGAAACCATGATCTAGTCTTCTTGAACCGGACTAAGAGCGGTTCGCGCAAGGGCGAAACCACCATATTGAAAAAGAAAAATTACTCAATCGAATGGCAAGCTAGCTGGCGGGCTTGTTAAAGGTGTTGAAGACCTTGCGGAGCATCCAGTCCTTGACGATATCCCCGAACTCCCGGTCGTCGAACATGCGCTCGATGGATATACGCCTCGTGATAGAGGCCATAACGGGGAGCGGATCGCCTCCGGCCACTGGAAACGAGCAAAATAAAACGAAATCGGCTTAAATCGGCAAATTACAATTGACTTTCGGGTGTCATTTCAGTATATTTGTAAAGTGATTTAATGTGGGATTGCTGTATCCGCAGCTTTCCTGAACTGCCTCTTTGAGGCCATGACACGAATGCGATAGCCCCCTAAAGGAGTATGAAACTTGGCAGAGATATTTGATTGTTGGTTATCAGTGAACGAATTACGTGAATCTTGTGGGGGTAGAAAATACACCGTTGAAAAGCTGGAAAACCAAATATGAATGATAAGAAAAGCAAGCTATCGCTTAATGACCTCGAGCGTCATTTGTGGGAGGCGGCGCATATTATAACAGGCCCCATTGATGCGTCGGATTACAAGACGTATATCTTTCCCGTACTGTTTTTTAAGCGAGTGAGTGATGTTTATGATGAAGAATTTGCAAAAGCCATGGAGTATTATGGCGATGAAGAAATGGCAAAAGCGCCGGAACAGCACCGAATTGAAGTGCCTGAAGGATGCCATTGGAACGATGTAATTGCCGCCACAAAAGATGTCGGCAGAGTTCTAAAAGCCGCTTTTCTTGGAATCGAGAAAGCAAACCACCGGCTATATGGAATCTTTGGCGATGCTCCATGGACTAATAAAGAACGGCTTCCCGATCACCTACTCCTGCAACTACTGAATCATTTCAATAAAGTCGGATTGGGAGTTGGGGATGTTCGCGATGATGACATGGGGAGAGCCTATGAGTATCTGATTAAACGATTTGCAGACAAGGCCAACAAGAAGGCCGGTGAATTTTACACGCCACGCTCGATCGTCCGATTGATGGTCAATGTGTTGGATCCGCAACCGGGTGAAACGGTTTATGATCCTGCATGCGGAACCGGCGGCATGCTGTTGGAAACGGTTCATCATGTGCGGGAGCATGGTGGCGATCCAAGATTGCTTAAACTTAAAGGGCAGGAAAAGAATCTCACCACAGAAGCAATTGCCCGTATGAATCTTTATCTCCATGGTATGGAAGATTTCGAAATTCGGCGTGGAGATACTCTGAGAGATCCAAAATTTCTGACATATGATCGCCTGGAACAATTTGATTGCGTTATTGCGAATCCACCGTTCAGCCTAAAAGAATGGGGGTATGAAAAATGGTCTTCCGATCCGTTTAATAGACATGTATTCGGGTTGGCTCCTAAAACAAACGGTGATTTTGCCTGGGTCATGCACATGTTCTCCTCCATGAAGGAAGGGAGTGGTCGAATGGCTGTTGTTTTGCCGCATGGCGTTTTATTCCGGTCAGGAGCAGAGGCTAAAATTCGCCAAAAACTATTGGACTTAGGGGCAATTGAAGCAGTTATAGGGCTGGCGGGAAATTTATTTTATGGAACAGGTATTCCCGCCTCAATTCTTGTGTTGAGAAAATCAGCCAAGAAAAAGGCGCCTGTTCTTTTTATTAATGCTGAAGAAATCTACACCAAGGGCCGTGCTCAAAATACGATGACCACGGCGCAGGCTGACGAAATCTACGGCATCTATAAAAAACAAAAAAAGAGTCCATTTGAGGACGAAGGTGTTACTCGCTGGGTGGACTATGCCGAGCTCAAGGAGAATGATTTCAATTTGAATATCGCCCGATACGTACAAAAACCTCTGGAAGAAGAAAAGATAACCGTAGAAGAGGCACTGAGAGACTTTAAGGTCAAACTGGCTGAACTCGAGGCTGCGGAAAACGAATTGGAATTATTGCTAAAACGGGAAGGATTTGAATTATGAGCCTGTCGCAACAACAGCTTGAAAGTATGCTTTGGGGAGCTGCTGAATTCCTGCGCGGGCAGATAGATGCTTCGGATTACAAACAATACATTTTTCCGCTGCTCTTCTATAAAAGGTTATCCGATGTCTACAAGGAAGAGTATGAGGAGGCGCTCGCTTTTTCCGATGGCGATGAAGAATTTGCCGCATTACCAGAACAACATAGATTTATCATTCCCGAACCCGCCCGTTGGGACACGCTTCGAGAGACATCGAAAAATATCGGCTCTTTTATTCGGAAAGCCTTTCGTACTATCGAGAAAAGCAACCAGCGTCTTTATGGTGTATTCGGCGATGCTCAATGGACAAATAAAGAACGGCTACCGGACCATTTGCTCGCTTCTCTGGTGGAGCATTTCAGCAAAATTCCACTGGGTATCTCAGCAGTTGCTCAAGACGACCTTGGAGCGGCTTACGAATATCTCATTAAAAAATTTGCCGATGATTCCGGTCATACCGCGGCGGAGTTTTACACCAACAGAACCGTGGTTCACCTCATGACAAGAGTCATGGAACTGAAACCCGGTGAAAGTGCGTATGATCCAGCTTGCGGTACGGGAGGTATGCTACTGAACGCTGTGATGGATTTGCGTAGCGATGGAAAAGAGTGGCGAACAGTAAAGCTCTTCGGGCAGGAAGTGAATCTGCTGACCAGCGCCATCGCCAGAATGAACATGTTTCTCCATGATATCGAAGAGTTTGATATCAGGCGAGGTGACACTCTCTCAGAGCCGAAATTTATTGCATACGACCGTTTAAAGCAGTTTGATGTGATCTTTGCCAATCCGCCGTATTCAATCAAGAAGTGGGATAGAACAAAATTCAGCTCCGATCCATTCAAACGCAATGAATTCGGTGTTCCGCCCCAAGGTTGTGCCGACTATGCGTTCTTTCAGCACATTATCAAAAGTTTGAATCCCCAAACCGGCAGGGCGGCAATGCTATGGCCGCACGGCGTTTTATTCCGCGATTCGGAGCGGGACATTCGCAAGAAGGTTATTGAAGCGGACATGATTGAGGCGGTCATTGGGCTGGGACCGAACCTCTTCTACAACTCACCCATGGAATCATGCGTTGTCATTCTCCGCATGAATAAACCAAAAGAGCGAAAGAACAAAGTGCTGTTCATAAACGGCCTCAAAGAGGTGACCCGCGAACGAGCCTTCAGTTTCTTGAGCGATAAAAACCTCGAACGATTGGTGGCCGCCTATTTTGAACCGGAAAAATATGAAGAGATTGCACGATTGGCGGATATCGAGGAGATCAGAGAAAATCTGCATAACCTATCGATTCCACTCTACGTTCACAACGGTTCCAATGGTAATGAGCAGAGCCTGGAATCAACCATCGAAGCCTGGCAAATCGGTCGCATAAAACTCAAAAAGCAATCCAAGAAGCTTTTTGCGGCTTTAACTGAAATCGGGATTGAGGTGTAATCATGGCGGTAGAGCTTTCAGAAAAACAGATAAAGGACGGCTGGCAGATCGTTAAGTTCGGTGAGATTGCCAGAGAAGTTAAATTAACAACCAAAGATCCTGCAAAGGATGGTTTGGAGTTCTATGTTGGCCTTGAACACTTAGATCCTCAATCGTTACGCATTGCCCGCAAAGGAATCATTGCTGAAGACAACCCCAGTTTCACCCGCCGCTTTTCGGCCGGGCAGATCCTTTTTGGTAAACGCCGCTCCTATCAGAAAAAAGCAGCCGTTGCTGACTTCGACGGCATCTGTTCCGGCGATATCATTGTCATCGAGGAGAAACCCAAGAAAATCATACCAGGGCTTCTGCCTTTTATTATCCAATCAGATGCTTTTTTCGATTGGGCTGAAAAAACATCCTCAGGTTCTCTCTCCCCAAGAACCAAATGGAAATCACTGGCGGAATTTGAACTTCCCCTACCGCCGCCTGAACGCCAGGAAGAAATTCTCGAAGTGCTGGAGAAGGTTGAGGAATGTGAAAAACGATGCAGTAAACAAAATAGATCAGGAAACATCCTTTTTAATGCAGCTTCTCGAGATATCCTAAAGGTTATACCACAATGCTATAAAGACAATGACAGTCTTCCGAACGGTTGGTTTATAAAGAAGCTGAGCGAAATAGCTAAAGTTGAGCGAGGGAAGTTTACTCCTCGTCCAAGAAATAATCCGATTTATTATGACGGTGTATATCCATTTGTACAAACTGGCGATGTAAAAAATTCTGGAGGTCTAATTACAGATCACAGTCAGACATTAAATAAAAAAGGCTTAGCTGTTAGTAAGATTTTCCCAAAAGGTAGCATTTTGATAACAATTGCAGCAAATATTGGAGAGGTAGGTCTAACAACTTACGAAACTGCCTGTACAGATAGCGTTGTAGCAATTCAACCAGGCCCTGAGATTGATCCTCATTGGTTACTGTTTTATATGATGCAATTAAAGGGATATCTAAATTCTGTAGCTACCGAGAGTGCACAAAAAAATATCAACCTATCCACGCTAAAACCGCTGAAAATTGCCACTCCCAACAAGGAAACACAGGGGCAATTAAGCTCAATATTAAGCACTTGTTTCGAAAACAATCAATTACTCTCGAAAAAATCAGATGGTTTTAGGGCCTTAAGACAGGTGCTGTTAAATAGATTTTTTAATCTTAATGGAGGCACCCAATGAGCTTTAATGAGATGAATACCATTGAAAATGCTCTGGTGGATCACCTCGTTGGAAGGTCTGTTGCGTCTTTTAAAGGGATGCTGGTGGAAGAAACTGCGGAATACTCTGCCGGCGGTAGAGACTTAAAATGGGACTATGTCCATGGTGAAAATCTGGGGTTGTATGGTAAACAGCCGCAGGATGTATTTGTCGATACTTGGCTTAAAGATGCGCTTTGCAAACTGAACAAGCCGTTGGGCGCAAATACTGATTTGGCGGATGAGGTTATCCACCGCTTGCGCGGGGTGCTGTTGGAGGCGGGATACAGTGGACTCATCCGGGCTAATGAGATCTTCCAGGACTGGATGCTTGGTCGGGTTTCCATGCCGCTTGGCAAGGACGGAGAACACATCACGATTCATCTGATTGATTTCGACACTCCCAAAAACAATCACTTTGTGGTGAGTCAGCAGGTTCAGTTTGCCGGAACAAGAGACTGTTATTTTGACCTGGTGTTTTATGTCAACGGGCTGCCTCTTGTTGTCGGCGAGGTGAAGACACCGGTGCGGGACGCTATCAGTTGGCAAGATGGCGCCGCCGATTTTCTGGGCGGTCAAAAGCATTACTGGGAAAATCAGAAGGCCTTTTTTGTGCCTAACCTGCTCTGCTTCGCGTCGGAGGGAAAGACATTTTATTACGGCGCAATCGGCGCCCGTTTCAAAGATTGGGCTCCATGGCACAGCACAGAGGACAGAGAAGAAATCCCACAAAATATGCGCACGGTGTTAAAAAGCGCAAAGCGCCTGCTGAATCCGAAAACCCTCTTGGAAATCCTGCAATCGTTTGTGGTGTACTCTACCGTTAAACAGGGAGAAGGCAAACCGAGCGTCAAGATTAAATTTCTGCCCCGTTATCCGCAGTATGAGGCGGCAAGGGCCATTGTCGAAAGGGTAAAGGCGCAGGATGCCCGCCAGGGGCTTATCTGGCATTTTCAGGGTTCCGGTAAGTCTTTGCTGATGCTGTTCGCCGCCCAGATGCTCAAAGCCGATCCCGACCTGAGAAATCCCACGGTTGTTGTTGTGGTAGACCGGGTGGATCTGGACAGCCAAATCAACTCTGTGTTCAATAATGCAGCCGTAAAAAACGTCACCCCCGTCAAATCGTGTAAGGCCCTTGCGCGGGAAATCAAGCAGGACTCGCGGCAGATTCTCATCACCACCATCTTCAAATTCGATGAAGTGGAAATCGACGAACACAATACAGAAGGCTTGAACTCCAGGGATAACATCATTGTGATGGTGGATGAAGCGCACCGCACGCAGGAAGGCAGTCTGGGCGAAAAAATGCGTTGGGCTTTACCCAATGCGTTTTTCTTTGGTTTGACCGGCACACCGATTTCAGGATTGGAACGAAATACATTTATACTGTTCGGCGCTCCCAAGGATCCGGGCAGATATCTCAATCGCTACTCCTATAAGCAGTCTATTCGCGACAAGGCGACCCTTCCTGTCAAATTCGAACCGCGACTGGTTGAACTACGTATTGACCGGGAAACCATCGACAAAGAGTTTGATGAGCTAGCGGAGCGGAACAAACTAAACGAAGAAGAGAAAACCTTCGTCTCTCAAAAAGCCGGAAAGCTCGCTCATCTATTGAAAGCCCCGAAGCGCATCACTGCCATTGCCGATGACATTGCCAGGCACTTCAATTCCCATGTGGAGCCAAAGCAGTTCAAGGGAATGGTGGTGGTTTACGACCGGGAAGCAGTGGTGCAGATGTATTACCTACTTCGTGAGCGTCTCGGTAAAGAGGCGGTTGAAGCGGTGATGTACGTCTCGCATGGCACCATCGAAGGAGAAATGGACGAGAACGGGAAACCGAAAAAAATAGCGCCCGATTGGCTCAAGTGGAAAAAACTGGAACTCCCGATCGAGAAGGAAGACTTCAAACGCTGGCAGGGAATCGATGCCAGTCCTGAAGTTCAGGAACGGCTCCTCGACCGATACCGTGATGCCGCTTATCCGCTGAAGGTGATTATTGTAACTGCCAAATTGCTCACCGGTTTCAATGCGCCCATCTGTTACTGCATGTACCTGGACAAACCCCTCAGGGATCACACCCTGCTTCAGGCCATGTGCCGAACAAACCGCTTATATAGCAAAAGCAAAAAGCACGGTCTGATTATTGATTACCTCGGAGTGTTTGAAAATGTCGCCAAAGCTCTGGCTTATGACCCCAAGGAGATTGAAGGTGTGGTGGAAAGTGTCGAGGCTTTCAAAAAGCTGTTCCCTGAAGCGATTGGAAAATGCCTGGAGTATTTCCCCGGCGTTGATCGCACGGTTGAAGGCTATGAAGGACTGATTGCCGCGCAGGACTGTCTGGTGGGAAATGAAAAGAAAGACGCTTTTGCCGCCCAGTTCAATGTGTTGAAACGGTTCTGGGAGGCGATTACACCGGATCCATACCTGAACACCTTCCGCAAGGATTACCGCTGGCTGGCACAGGTCTATGAATCGATTAAACCCGTCGGTGGACTGGGCTCGTTGCTTTGGGAATCCCTCGGCCCGGAAACTATTAAACTGATCCATGAAAATACCGATATTGAACGAATCAGAGATGATATCGATGAACTGGTCATGGATGCGGAGTCTGTTTTTGAATTGACGGAGGAAGAGCGAAAGAAAAGAGCCAAGAAGTTAAACCTATCACTCATGGCCAAAGTCCGTTCCAAGAACGATCCCCGTTTTGAAGAACTTGGAAAACGCCTGGAACGTCTGAAAGATGACTATGAAGCCGGTGTTTTAAGTAGCCTGGAGTGGTTGAAAGAACTGCTCGATGCTGCCCGCGATATGGTTCGTCTGGAAAATGAGACTCACGAAGAGGTTATCCCTGACGAGAAGCAAGCGCTGACTGAAATATTCCTCGAAGTAAAGAACGAGGCCACGCCACAGATCATCGCCAATGTGGTTGAGGATATTGACAAAATCGTCCGGGCCACCCGGTTCGACGGCTGGCAAGGCACTATCGCCGGACAAAAGGAAATCCAGAAAGTTCTCAGGCAAACGCTTTTTAAATACAAGCTCCACAAAGAGAAGGAACTGTTCGAGAAAGCATTTGGATATATACGGGAACACTATTAAAGAGCTGGATGGATTGTCCGGCGAGTTGGCTCCCAGCAAGTTAGCACAATTTCAAGGATATGCAGAAGTATCAAGGGGAGAAGAGTATTTTTATTGGGAGAACAAAAACATGATGAAGAACTTTTAACTCTCCGCGAGAGATACGAAGAGATTATATTTTGTTACTGTTCTCTTCTAAATGGCTGCGTCTAATTTGCGGTGTATTAAAGAAAGAAATGAAAGTAGGTCAAGAAAATCTTGTTCTTCGATTCTGCGTTCTACTTTCGGATCATGTGCATGAGGATTTCTAAACATCTCGAATAAGCCCTTCATGATATCGCAGAATCCAGCTTGCTCATTTTTATCTGAAATAGTGACGAATGAATTTATTGGCCAAAATGGTGCTCCCGAGCTTTGTGAAAAAGCTTTTTGCATAAGCTTAACTCCATCTTGAGTCAAACCTGTTTTTGCACGGATTTTTTTCGTTATACCTTTAAAAACCTCAAGAATTGAGTGAAAATAATTTTCTGCGACCAATTCTTCTTTACAGATATTTATGATATCTGGATGAACATTTCGATCCTCTAATTTCTTAACTATGACCTCATTTATATCAGCAAGCGTTGTTGCTTGAATTGTTTCTTTTAGACTTCCCATTTCATCTATTTTAAGCCCTGCGAAATTTAGAATTTTATTTGTAAGCGCCTAACCACCCCCATCTTTTCCTCTACCTCATTTTGTGTCAAAGTTTT
>CAZBHS010000081.1:0-9278 GCA_964491915.1 uncultured Clostridia bacterium | reverse complement strand
ATACAAAATGTCCGCCGAGTTCCATGTTTTCCGTCATATAGCTGCCGTACAGGCCGCATTTCATTTTTCTAACTGGAGAAGAATGCCGTGGAAAATTCTATACCGCCAAATATTTGAGCTGTTTGCTTACCGAGGCCAACAATAGTTTAGAAGTGCTTTTGGTCGAATCAATTTCTTCAAACAATTACGTCAATCTACTGGATTTAGTGAATGAAGAGGGGGCAATCAAGAACACAGTCATTATTTTTAAAGATGTCCTTAAAAAAGCGAATCCTCAACTAAAAGATTTCTTTTGCTCACTAACAAAGGAACGTTTTAAAGATTTATCCCAAAAGCTGATCAATAGGAACGCCTATTTTATTTTTACTGCAGACGATTCCACCTTGACCGATATTCCAATTGAAAATATTGAGGCGAACAAGCGAGTCAAAAAATTGGATTCAACCATCATCATGATTGGGATTAACAAAAGGCTCCCGGATTTTTTCACCTCCAATAAAAGTATCTCTAAAGAACATGTGAATGCTTTTTTAAAAGACCATCAAAAAAAGCTTACCTCAAGCTTTGACCGTATGAGCCAGGTGGCGTTCTTTGTAGAGAAATACCTTGCGGCAGTGTTGTCGGATAAAATGAAGCTTAAAAGAGCTGTGGCGGAAGTTCTTAAACAAGCCAAATATCTCGAAACATGGTTCTTGGAAACATTGGGGGGAAATGATGAGAACTTTGAGGCCTGGACCTTTGCTGTGTGTATCGCAATTTTCAATGAATGCAGCTATGCTGACTTTTGTGAATTACATAGATCGATCACATCGTTGCTTATCAGTAAATTTTATCCCTTCGAATCCTTGCAGGGATTCTCCTTTTCAAAATCGGAAGGTGCGCTATTAAAAAAATGCAAGGCTAGAATATTCAGAGCCGAACAAGATGAAGCCGATCGGGGCGATAGGGTTGGATTCTGCGAGCCTGAATACCGTGATGATATATTGAACATCCTACTTGCAAATAATCGAAATGTCCTGTTTCACCTGGCTCCTATTTTGAAAGATTATGTCGAGAAACAGGGCATGCCCACAAAACGAAGGATGGGAGCAATCAGTCTGGGGAGGATATGCTCGATTGATCCCCAATCTTTGTTGGAGCCGATTGTATATCGTTGGGCCAAGTCTCCCAAATTATCACTGCGTGCAAGTGTGGCTTACCTTTTAGAGGGGTATTACTCAGGCCAAGATCTTTATTTTAAGTCGAATTGCAAACAAATATTGGAGAAATTGGCAGGTAGTAATGATTCATCTGAGCGGTGGACGGGTATTGTTGCGCTGCGATACTTTGCGTTCGAAGATTTCGATTTTTCAATGGAGAAACTTCAGGAGATTCATAGGGCCGTAACTAGAGATAGCTTGGTGATGCAAAAATTTCAGGGATTCTTGAGCGCCGATTCAAAATACTCAACAGGGGAGACAACGTCCCTCAGCCTAGAAATTATCTATGGAAAAGCCGCGGCTCTCTTGAAGGCGATTCTATATTCAATTGTCGCTTTGGCGATGTCCTACCATCTACCATCTGTAATAGAAGTGTTGAGGAAATGGATTCATGATGATGAAAAGATCATTCGGGGGAATGTGGCTCTGTTTATTCTAGGAAAAGAAGGGATCCTTCAAGAGATTGAACGGCGTGAAAAAGAGACTGACAGCGGAAGTTTGAAAATACAAAGGTTATCAAACAATCGTTTTCTTCATTTCATAATGAATGATGAAATGTTCGCAAAAAATCTGGCGTTGTTTTGGGCGGATTTATATGAAAAATGCATTTCTGTATTTCCAATCGGCCGCAGAAACGATTTTAGAAGGAAATTGATCGATGCTCTTAAAAAATGGGTGACGAAAAGCTTGACCAATGACCGTTGTTTAGAATCTCTTGGAAAAATTATTGTTCAGTTTTATCAGTCGGTTGATGATGGGATGAAAAGTACAATTTGGGATTCGATTAAGGTGTGGAAAACTTCTGGTAGTACGGGAGAAAAGAAAAAACTTGAAGATTTTATTGAGGATATCACTCGAAAGTTTTTTGAAAAATGATTCTGTGAATATATGAGGTGAGAAAATGACATTAAAAGAAAGTGTCGGCTCGTTTGAAGTTGGGGGTGTGGCGTCTGATCGCGCAAAGAGGATCCTTATCCTTGCCGCTAATCCTAAATTGACGACTCAATTACGATTGGATGAAGAGGTTAGGGAAATTCGGGATTGTTTAAAGAGATCAAGCGCTCGGCATGCGTTTGATGTACAGGCGAGGTTTGCGTTGCGCGGTCGCGATGTTCAGGAAGCGATGCTTGAATGTAAACCGCAAATAGTCCATTTTTCGGGCCATGGGACTGAAAGTGGTCTTGTGGTGGAGGACACGCTGGGCTTTAGCTCCATTTTTTCTAAAGAGGCTATTGCTGATTTGTTCCGGCTGTGTAGCGAAAATCTGGAGTGCGTGATTCTTAACGCATGTTACACGGATAGTCTTGCTGGTGAGATCAGTCGGAATATTGATTATGTGATTGGGATGACGGGGGAGATTCAGGATAAGGCTTCGGTAGAATTTGCAGTTGGATTCTATTCTGCCATCAGCGCAGGAGAATCGATTGAGAACGCGTTTAATTTTGGTCGTTCTGCGCTGTTAAGAGAATTTCCTGGGAAGGCCGCAAACGAAATTCCTGTTCTGAAAAAAAGAGAGGGCTTAGAGGAAGCCAAACAATGGGCGAAAGTAAAAAACGATATGGTAGACGTTTTTGTCCGAGTTGAGACTACTGGTGATGTCTATAGCGCACCATTTAGCCTGGATAAATCTACCAGAGTCGTGAAAATGCAGCTTATCTCGCGATTAGGTTTTCCTCCAGTAAATGAAGACGGCCAGGTTATTTCGTACCGCTTAATGAGCCGAACCCAGGATCGGTTGTTGGATGAACGGAAAACACTGAGGGAGAATGGAGTTCGTGAGGGAGAGGTGTTGGTTGTTCTGTTAGAAGTACAAGATTAATAATAAGCCAAGAATATCCCACTCAGCGGTTGCGTAGGGCGACTTAAGGGGGGAAAAAATAATTTTAGGAGGAAAAGATGGCTGATCAAGCGAATGCTTATGTGAAGAATGTGTTTGGAGAGGATATCCAGGTGTTCCGGCAACTGGCGGATGGGACCAATGATTTGAGTGTGACCATTGGCAGTGGGATGGAAGACAGTGTTTATCTGGGGGGGACGGATGTGGCCTTGCTGGTGAATGTGCCTGAGGGGGTGAGTACCGAGGGGTGCTTTTTTAATATGAGGCCGGATTTGGATTTGGCGGTGTCTTGTTACCGGACCAATGCCCAGTGGCGGGTTAAACTGGCTCCTAACGAGGCGCCGCCCAATAGTCCCACCACCCTGAATATCACGGTTGGAATCGACGAGCCGTGAGAATGGATGCGGTGGTAAGGGACATTAGATAAAAAAAGTAAAAGGAGGCGATATGTTTGGTCGAAATGGTTTGTTTGCTAAGTTCACGGTGGCGGAGTTGGACCGGGAGCTGTTGGTTAGGGGGGCGCGGGTTCCCGATGGGGAGCGGTTTGTGTTTTCCGATCTCGAGGGGACGCCGGAGCGGGATGCGATCATGAGGCAGGTTGAGGCGGTGTATGATGTGGCGGAAGAATTGGCTCCCAATGAGGCGCTGGCGGGGCTTAGCGATGCTGAATTGATTCAGAAGTTGGTGTCGTTGACGGTTGAGCAAAAAAATCCCAGGGGCGTTTGGGGGAGTGATGAACGGTTGGATGTATGGCAAATTAGCGATGGGTTGGTTCTTGAGAATGTCGGATGTGTGGCGTCGATTTGGGAGAGTTCCCATCTGTTTGCCGGGGAAGAGGGAATGCTGGAATTGGATGTCAAGAATTTTGGGCGTTCTTACAACCTGAATGTCAACGAACCGTTCCGCCATCAACCGGTGTCGCGGGGAAAGCTCTGTACAGGCTTTTTGGTGGCGGAAGATATTATCGCCACCGCCGGCCATTGTGTGAACTCACATAACCTTTCGGCCTTGCGTGTTGTCTTTGGATACAGAATGATGGATGCCTGGACTCCCCTGACTCGAGTGTCCGCCGATGATGTGTATCGGTGTGTGGACATTTTGGGGAGAGAGTATCAACCGGATGGGAAACGGTCCGATTGGGCGTTGGTGAAACTGGACCGCGCGGTGAACGGCCGGCCGGCGGCGCGATTGGTTGAGGGAGATATCGCTCGCCATCAACGAATCTACGTCGCCGGCCACCCTTGCGGTTTGCCGTTGAAATACGCTCCGGGGGCGAGCGTCCATCGGGTCCATGACGGGTATTTTGTAGCGGATCTGGATGTGTATTCCGGTAATAGCGGTTCTCCGGTGTTTGATCGGGAGAGCGGCGAGGTGATCGGTCTTGTGGTAAGGGGAGACAACCGCGATTTTCGTTGGACCGGTCAGGGGCTTTTGTCGGTGCGATATCCCAATATGGGTATCTTCTCCGAAGGAGCTCATTGCACGAGAGTATCTGAATTTAGAGCATTGGTTGCAGACTTGAAGCGGAAGGCGTGTCCAAATGGCCAAGGGTGTTAAGTTTGTAATCGAGAACCGGTTGGTGACGGAGCGAAGGGATATCAATGTGTATCACTCCAGCTCCGCTACGGCTCACATGATCAGTTTTAACAGCTCTGTCACTGTGTCTCTAGGGTTGGGAGTGGAGGGTGATTATTTGCATGTGTCTGTTGTCAGCGGACCCGGCCGCTTGCAACGGGAAACACGGGTTCTGTTACCGGGTTGGCTGGACTTCGAGTATTCGGGGGAAGGCTGTGTCGCGGTCGCCCGCTCCGGCGGCTGCACTGTACTAAAAATTCCGCCTGGGCTTCCCGGTTGGTCGATCAAAATGACCAGACCCACGGATGAGGGTTTTCTGCAGCGTTTGCCAGTCATTGTCGTGGGGGATGACCGGTTGGATTTTTGGGCGGAGAGTTAGGGGGAAGGATAAAAGGGGGGCCGCGATCTCACGATGATTGAGTCGCGGCCCCAGTTTTTGTGCACGTCTTTCGGGCCTGGTTTGAAAAAGCCTATTTTGTGTGCTTTTTGTTGTTGACTTGATTCGGAGGCTCGTCTCCGATTGTAATTGTGGTTGGGTCTTCTTCGAGTGGTTGATTGCTTTTGGACTCAGTAAATGTGATTTGCAGATAAAAATAATCTTTTGTTTTATCTATAGGGCTGATAGGAAAAGAATTCTCTGTTGGGGGCAACGGATTACAATTGTTTCCAGCGTCAAAAGTAACTCTACCATCTATATGCCCACGGGAATCTTTTGCCCAAATATATAAGGACTCGGGCCAGAGATAGTTGGGAGGGTTCACTTGTGGCTTGCATTCAACTTTAATTGTTGCAGGGGCGCTGAGGTCGATATCACAACTAATAAGGTTCTCGTCAAGCGTATGGTTCATACGAGCCCCTATTATTATTATTTTTTCATTATCGCAATCCTTGGCGAGTGAAGTGTTTATTGTGGACATTGTTTTTCTCCTGTTGTTTTTTTGTTGTTTGTTTTAATGTGATGTTTTTTTTCGCCATGGGGAGACGTGTGGGCTGGCGGCGATTTGTCGCATATTTTCATTCTATTTCCTCCAAAATTTTTTTTGTACTGTCGGACTGTACGCCGGCATGATAACGGAAATGGGGGTGGGGGGGTGAGCAAAATTGGGGCGAAATGGAGGGGAAAATCGATGCGTAGGAGGGGATGTTATAGTACTGTCGTTGCATGAAGGGTAATATTGTTGCATGAAGTGGGGTGTGGGCGGAAGGGGGCTTAGTGCTGTTTGTCATTTGCCGGGCGGATATCGGAGGGGAGGCGGTTGAATTTTTGTTTGAAGCATTTGGTGAAGTAGTTGGCGCTGGCAAATCCCACTTCCAGAGCTACGTCCAGGATTGTGCCGAAATCGTTTTTTAGTAGCTCCACGGCCCGTTTCAGGCGGAAGGAGCGGATGAATTCCGTGGGGGTCTCGCCGGTGAGGGCTTGGATTTTTCTGTAGACTGTGGCGCGGTTGAGATAGAGCTTGCGGCTCATTTCCTCGACATTGAAGTCGGCGTCGGCGATGTTTGTCTCGATGACCTTGTGCAAATCGTTAAGGAATTCTCTGTCGATGGGGGAGACTTTGATTTTCGAGGGGGGGAATGTCAGTTCCGAGCCGATGGTTTCTTGCAAGCGGCGGCGCAGGGTGATGAGGTTTTTGAGGCGGGCGCGCAGCAACCGGGTGTTGAAGGGCTTGATGATATAGTCGTCCGCCAGGGTTTCCAGGCCTTCGAGGATATTTTCTTCGCCCGCTTTGGCGGTCAACAGGATGACGGGGATGTGGCTGGTGGCTTTGTCGTTTTTTAAGATACGGGTGGCTTCGCAGCCGTCCATCACCGGCATCATGACATCGCAGAGGATGAGGTCCGGGATGGTTTCCCCGGCTTTGCGCACCCCTTGTTCTCCGTTTTCCGCTTCAATGACAGTGTAGGCCGGCTCCAGAGCGCCACGGATGAAGCGGCGCATGTCGGGGTTGTCTTCCACCACCAGTACAATGTCTTTATCCTGGGCTTCGGTAGAGGGTTCCGAAGCCTCTTCGTTGTCTGGCGGGATCTCCGCTAGATGGACTTCCGGCTTTTCCTGTAGTTTCCAGGTTGCCGCGGAGGTTGGAGTGATGTCCGAAGGCAGTAGATGGTCTTTGCCCAGAGGTAAGCGGACGGCAAATTCGGCGCCGCCGGGAATTCCAGCGCGATTGCCTGCGGCGATGGTTCCGTGATGGAGTTGGACAATCTCTTTGGCAATGGCCAGACCGATGCCGGATCCTTTGCGGTGATGCTCGTGGGTACTGTCCGCCTGGTAAAAACGATCGAAGATCGATGTCAATTGTTCTCCGGGAATTCCCGGGCCGGTATCCCGGACCATAATAGTGATATGGTTGGTTTGGGTATCGACCGAGACTGTGATAGTTCCTCCGGGCGGGGTGAATTTAATGGCGTTGGACAGGAGGTTGCTTATCACCTCTTCCATTTTTTCAGGGTCGAAATAGAGGAAGAGTTCACTGCCGGGGCTGCTGAACGACAAACGCTGGTGGTTTTGCTCGGCTAGAGAATCAAAGGAGTACAGAATCCCTTTTAGGAAGGGTATGATATTATGGCATGAGGCCTGGAGCTTCATTGTGCCGCTGTCGAATTGAGAGAGCCGGAGTAATTGATTGATTAAATTGAGAAGCCGGCGGCTATTTTGAGCCATCATGTGGAGATCTCTGGCATATGGTTTTAATTGTCGCTCTGAGAGCATTTTGTCCAACGGCGCTATGATCAGGGTGAGGGGAGTTCTGAATTCGTGGGAGATGTTGGCGAAAAAACGGGATTTGATCCGGTCCATCTCTTCCAATTGGATGTTTTTTTGCTGGATTTCCCTGGTCCTCTGGCCGATGATTTGTTCGAGCCGTCGCTTCTCTATGACTAGATGCCTCGACCGCCACATCGCCGCCAGGTACATTGCGGCCAGGCCGGCGAGCACATAGGACAATAGCGCCCACCAGGTCAAATACCAGGGGGGCAGTATCGTAAAATTGAATACATCCTCCCGGCTGATTGTCCCGTAGATATTTTTCGCTTGCACCTTGAACGAATACTTTCTTGGATCGAGGTTTGTGTAATTTTTTTCTGTTTTCTTTTCCCAGGGGGACCAGTCTTTATCGTATCCTTCCAGGAGGCAGCGATACTCGGTACTGGATTCGGACTCGAAGAAGGGCGCGGCAAACTGGAACAACAAGTTCCTATCGCTGTATTCCAATGAGGGAACGGTCGATGAGGAATGGGGTTTCCCATTGATCGAGATATCGCGGATGATGGCGTCGAAGGGGCTATCGGTATTTTTTGCCGACGTGGTATCGTAACATATCAAACCGTTGACAGCGGCAAACCAGGTCTTGCCGTGATCTAGATCCGGGAAAATCGAGTTTACCTGGGTCATCGGCAAGCTGCAGAACACTTTCTCCCTCAATGTGTATTGTCCGTTCCCTCGAGGGATTGCCAGGAAGTTTTTTTTGAGGGAGTGTATCCAGATATTCTTATCGGCGTCTTCCGCGATGCGGAACACGCTGACGCCGTTGGGGCCGCCGGCGAACCTGTCCCCCAATAGAGTGAAGGGGACAAATGACCGGCGTTGGCGGTTGAAGGTGAATGTGCCGCTTGTGGTGGCGAAGACTGGTTGCCCCGCCACAGGGAATACGTGTATCTCACCCTGCGGTAAGCCATGGGTTTGATTGAAATGGGTGACTGTGATTCCGCCGGGAGAGAGGGGACTGGAGAGCCCGGCTCTACACACGCCCTGGGTCAATGTGCCGAGCCATAGGAAACCATCCTGGTCTTCAACGATGGTGCGGATGTTCGGCTGAATCGTGTCGAATCTGTATTCTTCGCTGTAGCGGCCGGTTTCCCGGTGTTTCCTCAGAGATAACAGTCCCTGCCGCGTGCCGGCCCAGACGCGGTTTGTTTCGCTGCCTGATTGGGTCAACGCATAGGAGGAGGTGTCGGATACCTTTTTTATTGTTTCGCCCGACAACTGGATAATTCCCCGGCTGGTGGCGGCTAGAAGTCCGTCATTGGTGGCTAAAAGGGACCAGACGATTCCTCCGGCGCCTGGGACCGGTTGGAATGTTCCGTCTTTTTTTTGAGCATGCAGACCGGTGGTGGTTCCGGCGAAAATCGTATCTTCGCTTCCATGACGGGTTACTGAGAGAACGATTCCCGGCAGGTTGGAGTTGTTGTCGTCGAATATTCTGAAGGGAGAGGCGTATTCGATTTTTACGATCCCTTTGTCCAGGGCGAGCCACAGGTTGCCTTGCCGGTCTTCGAAAATATCGCGGATCATATTGTCCGGCAGACCGGCGGCTTTATCGATAATTTCTTTGAGCTTGCCGTCGGGGGCCAGGATCAGAACGCCGCCAAGCCGTGTCCCCAGGGCGATGTCCCCATTCGATAGGCGGATGCCGCAATTGACCTCCAAATCCTTTAGGTAATGGGATATTCCGGTGGAATATGGGGCGGCGGTTTTGCCGTCATACAGGTACATGCCGGCGCGGGCGACCCCCAGGAGTTTGTTGTTGGCGACTGCGAGAAGAGCGAATAGTTTCTTTTGGGAGAAAATTTTGTCCTCGGTTGCCGGCTCGAGGGAATCGCCGGTTATTTTCAAGAGGCCGTTGGAGCTGTCTCGAATGTAATAGTCTCCGGCGCAGAAAAAAGAGGTT
>CAZBHS010000080.1:0-9312 GCA_964491915.1 uncultured Clostridia bacterium | reverse complement strand
TGTCTCAAGCCGTGATGGTATTGTCGTATGAGGTGTTCAAGAAGGTGGGGATGAAACCGCAAAAAAATCCCTATCCCAAAGTGGCGCCGAAAAAATCGTATGCGCGGTTGACCGACAATATCTGGAGCCTGATGAAACGGTTGGAATTCAGGGAAGAGGATTACGGATTGTTTCATCGCTCGCTGCGGAGGGCATTGAGCCGCACCCATTGGACAAACGCCGATATCGCGGTGTTCGACCGGGCGTGCAAACAGGTGAGATGGTTCTGCGAGAATCATTTAGGAATGAAATTTGAGGTGGACGAATGAGCACTAAACTGAAGGTTTACAACACATTGATCAACAAAATCGAGGAAATGAAGGCGCTGGAGGATGGGAAGATCGGCCTCTACACCTGCGGACCCACGGTGTATGATTTTGCCCATATCGGCAACTTCCGCTCGTATGTGTTCGAGGATCTGGTGAAGCGGTATCTCGTGTACTTGGGGTATGATGTCAACCATATCATGAATATCACCGACATCGACGACAAAACCATCCGCAAGTCAAACCAATTGGGCGTCACTCTGAACGAGGTAACGGACCAATACATCCAGTCCTTCTACGAAGACATCGATACATTGAACATCGTCAAGGCGGACATGTACCCGCGGGCCACAGAACATATCGATGAGATGATCGAGTTGATCGACCGGTTGAAAACCAATGGTTTGGTGTACGAAAAAGGAAACTCAGTCTATTTCAATATCGATAAATTCAAGGAATACGGCAAGCTGGCCAATATCAGCCGCGAGAATTTGCAGTCCAGCGCCGCGGTAGGCACCGATTCGGACGAGTACGAGAAAGACAATATTCAGGACTTCGTTCTCTGGAAAGGCAAGAAGGAGGGCGAGCCGTCCTGGGACACAAAGTACGGCGACGGACGACCGGGTTGGCATCTGGAATGTTCAGCCATGAGCATGAAGTATTTGGGCGAGCAGTTCGACATCCACATGGGCGGGGTGGACAATATTTTCCCCCACCACGAGAACGAAATCGCCCAGGCTGAAGGGGCCACCGGTAAAAAATTCGTCAACTATTGGATCCATTGCCAGCATCTCATCGTGGACAACCAGAAGATGTCCAAGTCATTGGGCAATTTTTATACATTGCGCGACTTGATGGAAAAGGGCTACGACCCGTTGGCCATCCGCTACTTGTTGATCGCCACCCATTACCGCAAATTGCTGAACTTTACCTTCGAAGGCCTCGATATGGCGAAGCAGTCCCTCAAACGGATCAGCGATTTTGTCTTCTCCCTCGAGGGTTTGAAACCGGTTGAAGGGGAGACTCACGACGTGAGCGACCTTATCGCCACGAACGAAGAGAAATTCCGCTCCCAGATGGACGACGATTTCAACATCTCCGGCGCGTTGGGCGCGTTCTTCGACTTTATCCACGAGGTGAATGTCGGAATCAAGGATTTAAAGACATCCGATGTGGAGAATGTGCTGGCCTATGTCAGCCGGATCGATTCGGTCATCGGCGTATTGAAAAAAGTTGAGGCCGGACTGCCGGATGAAGAGATCTTGAAAAAGATCGAAGAGCGGCAAAACGCGCGCCAGAACAAAGATTTCGCCACCGCCGACGCCATCCGCGACGAGTTGAAGGCCAAAGGGATCGTTTTGATCGACACCCCCGAAGGGGTGCGTTACAAGATCGAACACTAGGAGGAACCACGGCTCGGAAGATTGGGATATATGTTCATATCCCCTTTTGTCGCAGGGTGTGCTTCTATTGCCATTTTTACAAAGCGCCGTTCCAAAAGGAAGCGGCGCAGACCTACATCGAAGCGGTGGGGGTGGAAGCCCGGCTGCGAACCGACGCTCGCCTCACCGCGGATACCCTCTACTTTGGCGGCGGTTCTCCGTCATTGTTATCGACCACTCAACTAGAAGAACTGCTGCGTCACATTCATCACTCCTTCTCAATTGAACGGAAGGCGGAAATCACGGTGGAATGCAATCCCGAAGATGTATCGTTGCCTCTGCTGAAGGACTACCTCACATTGGGGGTGAACCGGTTGAGTATCGGCACCCAGTCGTTTGTCAAGGAAGATCTGGATGTGTTGCGGCGCCCCCATTCGGCGGAGCAATCGGTCCGGGCGGTGGAGCTGGCGCGGCAGGCGGGCTTCGAGAACATCAACATCGATTACATCCTGGGCATCCCGGGACAGACGGCCGGCTCGTTGGTAGGGAATCTGCGGATGGTGGAGCGGTTGAAGGTCGAGCATGTGTCCGCCTATTTGCTGGAGGGGGTGCGGGAAGAATCGGATGATGAGGACGAGCGGGACCGGGAGCTCTATCATTTGACCGAGCGGGAGCTCGAGCGATTGGGGCTCGAGCGTTACGAGGTCTCCAACTTTGCCAAACCCGGCAAACGGTCGCGGCATAATTTGAAATATTGGCGCAACGAACCCTACATCGGCCTGGGAGCGTCGGCTTCAGGTTTTATCGAAGGCAGGGATTATAAAAATGTGGACAATCTGGAAGATTATCTGCATCATCTTCAAAACGGCAAACTGCCGGAGATGGAGGTCGAAGCTCAGAATCTCGAGACGCGGGCCATTGTAATGGGTTTGCGGTTGATGGACGGTCTTCCGGAGAAATTATTCCGCAGTAGCGAACACCGGGAGGCTCTCGATTTCTTGCTGGACAACGGGATGTTGATGCGGCAGGGGAGGCAGGTCTGCATCCCCCGGCGCAACATTCTGCTATTGAACGAAATTCTGGGTTATTTTATTTGACCGACACGTGACCTTTGTAACATTTGCGGCAAACGGAGACGTATTTGTCGTTGCCGCCGATTTCGATCTGCGGTCCTTCGTTCACCGGGTGGCCGTCCTTGAATTTGATCAACATCGTGGCCTTCTTCTTGCAATACCAGCAGACAGTCTTCACCTCTTCGATCTTGTCGGCGAAGAGGATGAGGGCCTCGCTGCCGGCGAAGAGGTGGTTGCGGTAGTCGTTTTTCAGTCCGTACACGATGACCGGGATATTGAGTTCATCCACGATGCGGGTAAATTCGATAACCTGGTCACGCGATAGGAATTGTCCCTCGTCTACCAGAATACAATCGGGACTGCTCTCTTTGGCCATCCGGTAAATATCCGTGTCCTTCTTGATAATGGTGGCATCCCGCTGGAATCCCATCCGCGATGTGATTTTGCCGACTCCGTAACGGTCGTCGATAGCAGGAGTGAACAGGAGAACGTGCTTGTTCTGCTCTTCGTAGTTGTGGGCAATCTTCAATATTTCTGTCGATTTGCCGGCGTTCATTGTGGAATATCTAAAGTAGAGTTGCGCCATGATGCCGCCTTATTGTTTTAATTTATATATCAATCCTTGCTAGTTTACCAACCTGGCTTTGGCCCGTTTGATGCCTTTGTACTTCTGAGCATCCACTCCCTTGGCCAGGTAATCGATCATGATGTCCACCAATTTTTTGTGGGTGGATGTGCCGGGGTCCTGATGCTGGAACTCGTAGGCTGTCACAATATAGTTGTTCAAACCGACGCGGTAGGTTTTGGAATTGTCCAGCGGCTTACCGTCGGAGGTGACGATATCGATGCCGACGATTGAGAAATCCTCTTTGTGGCGGACCGTGTATTCGATTCCGGAGACCTGGAGGTCCGGCTCGTTGCCCCGTTTGAAATCATTGGCGATGAAGCCGCGAATCTCTTCGGGGGTCATGGCAATCACCACCACGTCATTGCCGAAGGGGAGCATCGCATGGACATCTTTCAGGCGAACGGTTTCGAACATCTTACCGATGCGGATACCGCCGTTGTTCTGGAACACCATATCGATCTTCAGGGTGTCGCGGATACTGTCGGTGATCAGGCTGCCCAATTCGTCCTTGCCCTTCAGGGAAACCGACAGACGGGTCACCTCTTTGTTCAACGCCGGATTCTTCTTTACGTCCTCAACCATCTTTTTTACATCCGGGAGTTCATTCTCGATGGACTTGATATCAATGAGAGAGCTCTTTTTTTCCACCACTTTTCCGTCTTTGACCACCAGATCCACACGCCCCACATAGCGGGTGTGGTCGCCGGCCTGGGCGATGAGAACGCCGTTCTCCATCACCGGTTTGTCCACTTTGGTGTGGGAGTGGCCGCCGATGATGACATCGAGCTCGCCCATTTGTTGCGCCAATTTTTCATCCCGGCCGAAACCCAGATGGGTCAATGCCATCAGCACATCGTTCTCTTGCTCGAGGGATTTGTATTGGAGGATGGCCTCGATGCCGTCGCTGAAAGTGACGCCTTTGACATTGGCGGGGAGTGTACTGGGAATACCGGTGTCCCGGTCTGTTTGCACCGCCGAAATCACAGCTATATTGACGCCCTCTTTGGTGGTGAGAATCACGTAGGGTTTGGGTTGGGGAATGATGGCGCCGTCTACTTTGGCATTGGCGCAAATAACAGGAAACTTCGCCCGCTCTATATAACTTTTCAGTACGTCTTGCCCGTAATCGAATTCATGGTTTCCCAACGCCTGGACATCCAACCCGAGGCGGTTGTACAATTGCAAGATGGGTTCGCCCTTTGGTTCGTAAAGATCCACATAAGGATTGCCGCTGAAATTATCACCGGCGCTCATAAAAAAGACATTGGGATTTTGCTTCCTCTCTTCTTCCAACAACCAGGCGATTTTGGCGAAATTGTGCACCCTGGCGTGAACATCGTTCACGTGGAAGATTACAATTGTGCTACTCTTCGCCGGTTTGCAGGAACTGAAACCAGTGGCCAGCACAATTACCAACACGCTCAACGCAATGAAACGAAATTTTTTCATTTTTTACCCCCTTCCCTCATCGTTGCATTCTTTTATATAAAGACGGTCGTCTTCGCTCAGTTCGCCGGCGGGGGACAGGCTGTTTCCCCGGTGATCGCGAATGTCATCCATGTTTATCGCCTTATCCGCCCCTGCTTTCCGTTCAAACTGGTTAACCGCGTCCCGGACAGTGGCGCCGGAAAAAATATCGATTTCTTGATCATTGATAAAGATTCTCATCGCTCTCCTCATATAACCTTTATTTAGGAAAATTTATTCTAAAGAACCTACCGTTAATTGTCAAGTTCAAAGGTGAAATAGAGGCTGGTGCCGGGCGGCTTGGTTGACATCCGGTGAACCAATATGTTATAAAACAAGCCCGGGAGTTTCTTGAACAACGTGAAACAAAAGATTGTATTTTTCCTATCATTGATATGCCTCGCAATCATGACATACCCAAAGTATCACCCCGATATTCGCTGGCAACAAATAAGAAAAGAAAAATTTCAGGTCATCTTCCCGCAAGGGTATGAAGAGGAGGCGGCGTTCACCCTGGACACCGCCGGAGCCATGTATAGCCGGTTGGAAACGGTTTGGGGAAACAAAATCGAGGGAACCATCCGCATCCTGCTCTCGGATTCCCAGGACTTTGCCAATGGAAACGCCACTTTTTTCCCGTTCAATTTGATTGAGATTTACCTCTTCAACCCGGCTCCCGATTCCTCTCTCAGCGATTATAGGGATTGGATTCCCCTGGCCCTCTCCCATGAGATGACTCATCTTTTCAATATGAACGACGGTTCAAAATTGACATTTTTTCTGAGGAAATACCTGGGCACAAATCCGGTGTTGTTTCCGGTCATCATGGCGCCGGTATGGTTAATGGAAGGTTGGGCTATCTACGGTGAGTCATTGCTCAACGATTGGGGGCGTCTCAATACGCCGGAGTTCGACATTTTCCTCAGCCACATCGCCGGCGCCAGAAAGGTCCCCCGTTGGCCCTACATCTTCGGCGACTCCACCGCCTGGCCCGGAGCCTCCACTCCCTATTTGTACGGATCGAAGTTCATCCAATATTTGGAGCGGCTCTATGGCCATGAAAAAGTGAAGGGGCTGGTCAAACAATATTCCTATTACTTCATCCCCATCACCTTCAAAAAGAACCTCCACCTGGTGCCGCTGACAATCCGCAACCGGTTTAAACGGGTATTTCATAGAGATTTACATGATCTATGGCGGGAATTTGTCGCCTCCATCGATGTGCGCGAGGCGGGCTGGGGGAAATGGGACAATCCGCAGCGCAGCATCGATCGCCTGACGGACGATGGAAAGTACAAGAAGTATCCCATCTTTTTAGACGAGGAAAACATCTTGTTCTTCCACCGGGATTTTCGTCAATTTCCAGGGCTCTACCAATTGAACATTCGGACCGGAAAACGGAAGCGGGCGCTGAAGAAGGCGGAAATCGGCGGCATGTTTTTCGATGCGCCGTCGGGGGAGGTGTATCTCTCGGCTACGAACTACTATCAATCATTTTATAGATTCTCGGATTTGTACCGCTTCAATCCTCGCACAGGTAAACTCCAACGGTTGAGTAAAGGCAAACGGCTTTCCAGCCCGGTAAAAATTGGGGGCACCATTGTCTGTGTCAAGCGGGAAAAAACCCAATCTTTTTTAGCTGAATTTCAGCCGGGGACCGGAAAAACAAAGATCCTGTCTTCGGGATTCGACTCTCTGGCATTTTTAAGCTCCTCGCCGGACGGGGAGCGGTTGGCGGTGTCGTTGAAGCAGCGGCGAAAAAATTGGGTCGTCGGTGTGTTCGACCGGCGGGGCAAGCTTTTGGAAACCATCGGCGACGGCGAACATAAAAGTTATTATCCCCAATGGAAAGATAACCGGGAATTGTTTTTTATTTCCGAACACAATCACCAATACCGCTTGATGTCGTACAATATCGAATCCTCGGCAATAAACGTGTATGAGCAGCCGCACCTTCCTTCCATCAAATACTTCGGTTTCCAACCGGGGAAGAGCGCAATCGTGGGTTCTTTCTATGACGCCAACGGGTATAACTTAGGTACATTGGACTTAAGCCGACTGGATACTCTTCCGCTGAACCGCCCGAATTTACGAGAGACGACAATCCGGGAGGCCGGGAGGAAGGCAAAGGATCTGAAAGCCTCCGCCTACCAACCGTTGCCGGACCTTTTGCCCAAATATGTCTCTCCCCTTTTCCGTTATGGCGGCAATGAGATACAGCCGGGTATCTACTTCACGGGAAACGACGCTGTGGGTCGCCATTCTATCGCGCTGGAAGCTTATTATGGCGTGGAATCCCAGAGCGCCAACATTGTGTTCGATTATATTTTCGACGGTTTTACTCCGTCATTGCAATTGCATTATTCCAACCTCACCGATTGGGACACCAGTTCCAGCAGAGGGGAATTCATCCAGGAAAACCGCAAATTATCACTCATCGGCATGTTCCCGTTGCGCACCAGTATCGAGCGGCAGCTCCGCTTCTATGGGGATGTTCACTTCGAACATTACCGCGACCGCTACACTCAAACAGGAGATCGGTTCGAAGGCAGGTACAACGGAGTGCGGCTGGGCCTCATCCACAACACATCCCGGCGTTATTACGATTCCCTGTCTCTCAATGACGGCTCGTGGCTGTCGGTTTCCTATAGCCATGAACTGGAATTGTTGGGCAGCGATTTCAACATTCAATCGGCAGCTCTAGAGTTCAAACGCTATGCCCCGTTTTTCCGTCCGGATGTGTTCGCCCTGCGCCTGGCTGTGGCGGATTCGTGGGGTGACGGGCGCCGCATCTATTACATGGGGGGCGCCACGTCGCAAGCGAACAATACCATCGGCGGAAACCAATTGTTCAGGCTGATGCGCGGCTATCCCTCCGGCTACTTTGTCGGCACCGGCGGTGTGTTGATGAATTTGGAGTACAGAATCGCGTTGGTGAAAATCGAAAAGGTCTTTTTAGTGTTCCGCAGCTTTGAACGCATCTATCTCAGCCTGCTGGCCGATATCGGCAATGTCTGGGGCCTCGGCGATTCCATCGAGAAGCGCATCGATCCCTCCTATTCTTTTGGCGTGGAGCTGAACCTCGTCGCCTATATCGGGCGCGATAAATATAATATCAGCGCAGGCGTCGCCGCCGGCCACCATCCCGATCACAAACCGGTGTTCTACGTTAGACTGGGCAATTCTTTCTAAGCCGAATCCGTCAGAACGATCTCCTTTTTTTTGAATATGATCACCGATACGGCAATGAACAAAGCCGACATCCCCAATATCACGATGATGGCTTCGACGGTCGTCGGTTGAGTGATGCGGAAATCCAGAAATTGGGAATTTTTGGAATAGTTGAAAGAGGGCAACAGGGGCCGCAAATAATAGTTGAGGGTCAGATATCGACTCACTCCCGGGAGCAGGCGTACCAAATTCTCCCAGCCGAACACAAACACCAGACCGGCAATCATCGGTTTTCTCATGAGGGAACCAAGAAACGCGAAGAAGCTGCAATAGCCGACAATATGCAAGAACGCGATCCCCAAGAGTTCCAGAACAAACACCGCATACCCCAAGGGCCGCACATTGAACTGGGCGACCCCGAAATAAACTGTCAACGAGGCGATGAGCCCTGTCATCACCAGAAGCAGAGGCATGGCCACATAGGCGGAAAATTTCCCCAGGAACACAGAGGTCCGGGACACCGGGCGGGACAGCAGATAGGTGAGGGTTTTGTCTTCCACCTCCTCGCTAATCACCGACGACCCGAAAAACAACGCCAGCAACTGCACATCCAGGAGAAAAAAGATCTGAACGGTCATTTCGCCGATAAAGTATTTGATATCCCGGATCAGGCCGGGCATAAACACATTCACCGCCATCATGATACCGGTAATCAGGAGCGGCAACAGGCACAAGAAGATAAAAAACCTATTGCGCCCGGACCGCCATGCCTTCTTGAAAAAGAAGCCGAATATAACTCTAGTCGCGTTCAATTGTGTCAATTTCACTATCCCTATCGTTACTCGAGCCTAAGCGTTATCCGTCAACACATACTCTTTTTTATAGAAGATGAAGATGGTAACCGCCAGAAATAAAACCGCCAGAAACACCAATGTAGCGACCGCTTCGGAAAACGACGACGGCTGCAACTGGAACATGAGCACCGGATTCCCTTTGGCCAATTTTATCGGCAATAGGGATTTGACATAATGATATATAGTCAACTTTTGGGTTGTGCCGGGAATATACTGAACCACATGCTCCCAACCGAAGATGAAGATGATGCCGGCGATCACCGACTTCTTCATCAAGGCCCCCAGGAATGTGAAGAGGGATCCATAGGCCAGTATGGATAATAACATTGTCAACAAGAACGACAGCAGGTGCTTGATGTACATGGGATTCAACAGGTAATCGGTATAAGCGATCACAAACGCCAGAACCAGGCCGGAGCCTACGATCGCCAC
>CAZBHS010000079.1:0-9935 GCA_964491915.1 uncultured Clostridia bacterium | reverse complement strand
TGTTCCAGCACCCCACCATCCGCAGATTGGCCCAGCTTATCAAGCAGTCTGAAAAAAATATCGCCGCTACCATCGAACCGGCCCCTAAAAAAGAGTATTATGAAGCGTCCTATTCCCAAAACCGGTTATGGGTGATTTGCCGATTGGAGCCGGAGACAACCGCCTATAATATGACCGGCGCCGTTACCTTCGATGAATCGCTGAATCAAACCGCTCTGAGGCAAACGGTTGACGCGTTGGTGCAACGGCACGAAGCCTTCAGAACCCGCTTTCGCGAAGTGGATGGCGATCCTGTTCAGGTGGTGTCGCCTTCGCTGGTTGTGAATTGGGATGTCGTTGATTTGACGGCAATTCCCGCGGATGAAGAGGACGCGGAACGACGAAGGATTTTTAGGGAAGAGCAGGATACCCCGTTTGATCTTGAATCCGCCCCTCTGTTTAGAATCAAGCTGTTGTTATGCCCGGGCGATAAAACCTTCATTATTTTCAACCTGCACCATATTATTTTTGACGGCTGGTCCATGGAGATTTTGCAGCGGGAATTTTACGCCTATTACCGGTCGTTCTGCGGAGGGCCGCGATTTAGCCCGCCCCCTCTAAGGGTGCACTATAAAGATTACGCTGAATGGCAAAATCGCCGGCTTCGGGAAAAAGGGGCTGTTGACGATGCCAGGGGCTTTTGGCGAAACGCTCTCGATTTCGCCCCCGCGGGATTGGATTTGCCCTTTGACGAACCGGATGATGGATCATCGGGGGATTCCAGTTCCGCCTACCGGATTGCCGTTCCCGACCCGGTGGCCGGGCAATTGAAGGTTCTGGCCCGAGAACATGACGCCAGTTTGTTTATGGTGATGCTGACGGGTTTTTACATCATGTTATCTCATGTTTGCCGGCAGGATGACATTATCGTGGCGGTGCCGGGATTTTCCCGCCAGCACGAGGATTTGATGGATATCATCGGGTTCTTCGTCAATACCCTGTTGATCCGGCATAGGCTGGACAAACAGGAGAGCTTTCCGCGGCAATTGCGACAAGTGAGCGATACCACCATGAAGGTATTGGAATACCAGAGTCTGCCGTTGGAATTGATATGCGCTGAATTGAAAATGCCGTTTCCCGATGTGCAGGTGTTCTTCAATATGTCTATGGATGGAGCCCATGCCAATGATCCCGTCGATGACCCGGAGCCCCGGCATGTGGAGCGGGTGCAACCGTCTAAATTCAACCTGTCGCTCTATGCCACCGAATACAAGGATGCCGTCGATATCGAAGTCCATTACCGGGCCCGATTGTTTCAGCCCGCCACTATCGCTAAAATGGCCGCTATGTACGCGCAAATACTGGAGCGTATTGCCGAAGATCCCACCAAGCAGGTGGCAAACTATAAACCGGTGTCCAAAAAACGAAAGCTGGGCGTCTCTCTCACCAATCGGGATTGAGGGTATAGGCGGATAAATGATGATTGTCGAAAGATTTCAAAAAACTGTTGCCGAGTATCCCCACCGCCTGGCGGTGAAATCCGGCGGCCGGCATGTCACCTTCAGCCACTTAAATCGAATGGCGAACCTTGTGGCCCGCGGGATCTCGACGGATGGAACCACGGTGGGATTATTGTTCAGCCGGGGAGAGTGGATGATGGCGGCCATGCTTGGGGCTCTCGAGGCGGGGAAAATTTATGTACCTCTGGATGCTTCCTACCCGGAGCAACGGTTGGCTTACATGTTGGATCATTCTCGAGCCGGACTGTTGCTCACGGACGAGGCCAACCTTCCGCTGGCCGAAGCATTGGCGGGGCGGTTGGAAGATAGGCGGTGCCGCGTCTTGAATGTCGAGACTATCGATGCCTCCGGAGCGGTCGAGACTATTGTCCGTGATCGCTCCTCGGATCGAGCCGCTTATATTTTGTATACCTCCGGCTCTACCGGCAAGCCCAAAGGTGTGGTGCAGACCAACGGGCATGTTTGCCGGATTATAGAGGAGTGGATTCTCCGCTTCGAGATCTCTTACCCGGATCGCCTCACATTGCTTCCGGCTTGCAGTCATGACTCGTCGGTGATGGATATCTACTGCGGATTGTTCAGCGGCGTCCCGTTGTTTCCTCTGGATGTGCGGGAGCTCGATACCATCGAAGATTTGCCCGCATGGATCGAGAGGGAGCAAATTACCGTATGGCATTCTGTTCCGACATTGTTTCGCTATTTTATTGCAGCGCTATCCGAAAGTTCGGCATTGGCGGGGCTTCGCATGGTCCTTTTGGGAGGCGAGGCGGTTATCCGGCGGGATATTGAATCGTTTTGCCAATGGCTGCCGAACGCCACATTCCAGGTAATTTATGGCCAATCGGAATCATCCTTTAATTCTTTTTGGTCTTATTTACCCGGACAGAGGGCGTCGCGGGTGACGCTGGGGACGCCGGTCAAGGACGTTGAATTGTTATTGGTGGACGAAGACGGCGATATGGTGGAAGACCTTGGAACCGGCGAGATATTTGTGCGCTGTAATCATGTGGCCGCCGGGTATTGGCGGGACCAGGAGGCAACCGGCAACGGGTTTTTTGACGATCCGGAGTTGGGACGGCTGTATCGCACCGGAGATTTGGGCCGTTTGCGCGCCGATGGTTCGATCGAGTTTTTGGGCCGCAAAGATTTCCAGGTCAAAATCCGCGGTTTCCGGGTGGAGTTGGGAGAGATCGAGTCATCTCTCCTGAGCTGCCAATCGGTGAACGAGGCGGTGGCGATAGCGACTGAGCTGGAAAACGGCGAAGTCCGGCTGGGGGCTTTTGTGACGCTGAACTCGCAACCTACAGATGAGGTTGACGCGGGGGTGGATGAGTCGTTGCTAAAACACCTGGCGCTCGAATTGCCCGAGTATATGGTTCCGTCGTCCGTCGCCGTCGTCGATGAGATGCCCCTCACCCCGTCGGGGAAGATCGATCGAAGAGCGTTGCAAGCTCTGGGATCGCCGGCGGATAGCGCCGAAAAACGCGTCCCGCCGGCGGATGAATTGCAACGGCGTCTGGCGGGGATTTGGGCCAAAGTTCTCGATATTCCAGAGAAAATCATCGGCATCCATACTTCGTTTTTGCAATTGGGCGGCCATTCTTTGAAGGCCGGACAATTGGCTGCCGCCATTCACAAGGAATTGAACGTGAAGGTCCCGCTATCGCAGGTTTTTGAGACCCCCACCATTCACGGCCTGGCGGATTTCATCCGCGGCCGGGACGAACAACGGCTGGCGCCGGTGGAACCAACGGAAAAAAGGGACTACTACCCCCTGTCGCCGGCTCAGAAACGGTTGTTGGTGATGCAGCGAGTGGATCCCGGATCTACCCATTACAATATGCCGCAATTTTTGCCGTTGGATCACACACCGGACCTGGAACTCTTGAACGATACGTTTGCACAATTGATCCGGCGGCATGAGAGCCTGAGGACCGCGTTTTTATATGTGGACGATCAACCGGTGCAGCGGGTGTCCCAGTCGGTTGAGTTTGAGGTCTCGGTTCACCCGGAACTTTTACCCAATGAATTTGTCAGACCCTTCGACCTGTCCAGCGCCCCGTTAATGCGGGCCGCGTTGGTTCCCGTTAGCGGAGGTCGCTCCTTGGTGATGGTGGATTTGCATCATATCATCGCGGACGGCAATTCACTGGGATTGTTGCTACGGGAATTCATGACTCTCTATGATGGAGGGGGGCTCGCGCCATTGGTATTGCAATACCGTGATTATTCCCTCTGGCAGGAGGCCCAGCGCCGGGGGAGCGGAGTGTGGCGGCAGGAAGACTTCTGGCTGGATCAATTCTCCGATGATATATTGCCATTAGCTTTGCCTGTGGATCGTCACGGAGGAGAGCAAGGGGCTTTTGCCGGAGATGTGTCGCGCTTCAGTGTTGAAGAGCCGATGCTCGAGCGTTTGCGATCACTCGCTACAACCGCCGGCGTCACAATGTCGATGCTTTTGTTCGCGATTTATAGCACGCTGTTGTCCCGTGTCTGCGGCCAGGAGGATTTGGTGGTGGGTATTCCCGTGGCGGGCCGGAGCCATGCCGATCTGGAGCCCATTATTGGAATGTTCGTCAATTTATTGCCTATTCGCAGTTTCCCTTCGGTTTCAAAAAAGTTCGCTGATTATCTGGAGGAGATCCGGCGCATATCTCTGTCAGCCTTAGAAAACCAGGACTATCAATTTGAGGAATTGGTACAGCGGTTGGGGTTGAGCGGCCGGGACGCGGACAATCCTCTGGTTCAAACAGTCTTTGTGTACGCCATTGAAGATGTCTCCGCCGGTGATATTGCCCACGGGCATTCAGACGGCGCCAACAGAGTGGCGAAATTTCCCTTGACGTTGGGGGCCGCCGAAATGCGCGACCGGCTGTTTTTTGATTTTGAATACCGCACATGTTTGTTCCGGCACGACACCATCGCCCGCTTGAAGCGGCATCTTCTGGCGATTGCCGATGCGGTGGCCACCGATCCGTCCGTGACAATCGCGGACATCGAATTGGAACCACAAGACAGCGCCGTCAGCGACGCTCCCGCTCTGGAAGCGGAATTTGGATTTTGAGGAGACAACCCACATGAAAAAAGACATCGATTGCCTGCTCATCGGGCACAATGATATAGATTTTGAGGAGTACGAGAAAAAGATCCGGGCCATGGGAGTGAGATCCGGCGCTTACCGGGACCTGGATTTGAATTTTGTTGTATTGGACAACCGTCCCCGGACCGCTACCGGCATGTTCAACCTGTTTAATCGCGCCGGCGCAAATGATGGAGAGTCGAAAAAACCCATGACGACAGGCGAAACCTTTAGCGCCGCCATCGCTTACCTGGGGACCTATTTGCATCGCCGGGGTTTCAGCTTTGATTTTGTCAATTCATTCCAGGAGGAAAAAGAGACGCTGGCCCTGAAATTATCCGGCAATACCATTCGCCTGGTGGCGATTACCACCACCTTATATGTCTCGATGCTGCCGATCCTGGAAATCGTTGAATTTGTCCGTAAGCATAATCCTGAAACACGGATCGCCGTGGGTGGGCCTTTTATCTCCACCCGCACGCACGTACAAGACGATGAGGCGCTGGAATTTTTGTTCAACAGTATCGGCGCCGATTTTTATGTGGACAGTTCCCAGGGGGAAGGAGCGCTGGTGCGGATATTGCGGGCGTTGCAAGGGGACGGGAGCATCGGGGATGTCCCCAATCTTTATTACCGTAAGGGCGCTGGATATACAGCCACTCCAAACGTTTTGGAGGATAACAGGTTGGCTGAAAACATGGTGGATTGGAATCTGTTTACCGGCAGAGTGGGGGATTTTGCCAATCTTCGCACCTCGATATCCTGCCCCTTTTCCTGCGCTTTTTGTGGATTCCCGGAGCACGCGGGGCACTACCAGGTGGCCGGAGTGGAGGACATCGAGCGGGAATTGACTGTCCTTGACAGTGTTTTTGATTTGAAGTGCGTTCATTTTATCGACGATACCTTCAATGTGCCGAAGCAGAGGTTCAAGGACATTTTACGGATGATGATACAACGCCGGTTCACATTCAAGTGGTATTCCCATTATCGCTGCCAATTCGCCGACCGGGAAACCGTCCAGTTGATGAAAGAGAGTGGTTGCCAGGGCGTTTTCCTGGGAATCGAATCCGGAAGCCCCTCGATTCTCGATTCCATGAACAAGCAGGCTTCACCGGAGAAGTATCTGGAAGGGATCGCTTTACTTAAAGAATATGGAATTATAACCTATGGTTCCTTTATCGTGGGCTTCCCCGGTGAAACCGAAACCACGGTGCGGGACACCCGGCAATTTATCAATTCAAGCGGGCTTGACTTTTTTCGCGCCCAATTATGGTATTACGAACCCATCACTCCTATCCACCGGCAGCGGGAACAATTCGCCCTGGAAGGAGAGAGTTTCGAGTGGCGGCATCGCAGCATGGATTCCGCTACCGCCTCCGATATTGTGGACGACATGTTTCTCGCCAGCGACGAACCCCTCTGGGTCCCCCAATACAATTTCGAATGCGACGCCATTTTCCACCTTTTACACCGGGGATTCCCTCTCTCGAGGGTGAAGGATTTCATTCGGGCGTTCAACCGGGGTGTGAGGGAAAAAATCACCGGGGAAGGGCGGCGGGAAGTCGGCGCCGAATCCCTGGATGACATGCGGCGGGCCGTATGCGGCGATATTCAGCCCCAAAGGGCGCCGGAACGTGTACACACTATGGAAGCGGATTTCGACTTTTAACCGTTGCACAGAACATTTACGGAGCATTCAATGACCACATACATGCAAGACAATCTCATCCTTACATCGTCTCGATTCGTGAAGCAGAAAGAATATTGGCTCGATATTTTAAAAGAGGGGCTGGAACCCACCCGTTTTCTGGAAGAACCGTTTCCCGCGATTGAAGAGCCGTCTGTTCCTCCAGCGAAGCGGACCGCGAGTATCTTGTTGACCAACGAATTGGCGGCGGATTTGGTTCGCCTGGGCAAGGGATCCGACCTGTCTGTATATATTATCTTATTGACGGCATTGCAGGCGGTGATGTACCGCTATTTGGGAATCTCCCGAATTTCGATTGTATCGCCGCTGCACGCGTCCGCCGCCACCGCCGACACCAAAAACGACCACCTTCTGGTTTGCAATCATATCACCGGTTCCACCACATTTAAAGAGGCTGTACTATCGGCGCGCACCGCGGTATTGGAGGCCTATGCCAACCAGGACTATCCGTTTGACCGCATCCTCCGTTACCTGGACCCCCAATCCAATGGTACAACGGCTGGATACTCCTCAGTGTCCCTTAGCATGCCCTCTATCCATAAGCCGTTACCGGAACGGGTGGAGGCGTCGCTCTTGTCGCTTGTAGTGGCGCCGGAGAACGATGGGATGGCCATCTCGGCTACCTTTGGTCCGGCCCGCTTCGGCCCGGAGGCGGTCCGGCGATTTTTACACCATTGGCAGCGGTTGCTGCGAGGAGGCCTCGACGCTCTCCGCACCGGCGAGAGCGTGGATCAACTGCCGTTTATGGACCATGAAGAAAAGCAACGGGTGATTGTCGAGTTCAACCGTACCCAAAAAAACGAGCTTCCACATCCTCATGTGGTCGGGATGTTCCGGCATCAGGCGGACACCCTTCCCAACCAGTTGGCGCTTCTCAATGCCCGCCGTCAGGAGATGCTTACGTATGGATGCTTGCGGGACCGGGTGATGGAATTGGCCGGCCGCTTGCGTGAACATGGTGTGGCCGCCGGGTCCATCGTTGCCATCATGGCCAATGGCATCGTTGACATTATCGTGGCCATGATGGGGGTTCTGGCGTCCGGCGGCGCGTATTTGCCCATCGATCCGGAATATCCGGAGGAAAGAGTGCGAATGATGCTGCGGGACAGCGCGGCTTCGACGATTTTGCTGGAACAGGGCCTTCCGGTTCCCCTTGATTGCCCGCCGGTTTTATCGCTCGATTCCTCCCTTTCTTCCCCAAACCGCGACGTTACCGATGCCGATCCTGTCATCCACCCGCAAGATCCCGCTTATGTCATGTACACATCCGGCACCACCGGCGTACCCAAAGGGGTGGTGATCGAGCATCGCAATATCGCCAATTTACTGTATTGGTATGGGGACACCTATGGCTTGAGGCCGGGGTACCGGTTTCTACAATTGACCGAGTATACCTTCGATCCCAGCGTGGAAGACATCATCGGCTCGCTTGTGTGGGGCGCGACAATTGTGCCGGGGCATCGGGAAATACTGGGTGATCGTGATTTGTTCTGCGAATTTGTCCAAACGCACCGCATTAATATTATCAATTTCATCCCCACCATGATGAACGATCTCCTCTGCCATGACATACCGCTAAAAAGCCTCGAAAATGTCGTTTGCGGCGGCGAGCCTCTGCCCGAGACATTCAAGGACTGCTTGTTGGAGAGGGGCTACCATGTGTTTAACCATTATGGCCCCACCGAAACCGCCACCGACGTCGTGGGGGGTAGGTGTGATAAGGGAAGAGTCGCTCTCGGACGCCCCATCTCCAATATCCGTTGTTATATTCTCAATGGAAATCAACCCCTGCCGGTGGGAGTGGCTGGAGAATTGTGTATTGCCGGGGTAGGGGTGGGGCGCGGTTACTTGAACAATCCTGAATTGACGGTAGCCAAATTTGTCCCGGATCCGTTTTCCCCCGGCCAGCGGATGTACCGCACAGGAGACCTGGCCCGCTACCGGCCGGACGGCAACATAGAATACCTGGGACGGATCGACCGGCAGGTCAAATTGAGGGGCTTCCGCATCGAATTACAAGAGGTGGAGAATCAACTGCTCCGTCATCCCGAGGTCAAGGAGGCCGTTGTTGTGGTGGCCGTCAAGCCGGATCGCGAACCTTTCCTGTGCGCATACCTGGTCCCGCAATCTCGAGATTCCCAACGTCGTGAACAGCCGGAGCTTGATGCCGGCGCGATTGTAGAATTTCTTGGCGGGCGCCTGCCGTACTACATGGTGCCTTCGTGTGTGATTACTTTGCCGAAAATGCCCTTGACCCCCAATGGAAAGATCGATAGAGCGGCGCTCCCTGATCCCGGAGCCGGCGGCGAGCGGCAATACAAAGCCCCCGAGGGCGCCATCGAAGAAACATTGCAATCTATCTGGGCGCAGGCGCTAAAAAAAGAGGCGGCGGACATCAGCCGGGACGACAATTTCTTCCAATTGGGCGGCCATTCGTTATTGGTAACGGTATTACTGTCGAAAATTCAACGGGAATTGGGGGCGAAGATCCCCTTTACCGATGTGTTCAAGAACCCCACCATCGAGGCGCTGGCCCGTCTGGTGAGTGAGAGCCGCGGCCATGGAGCGATCCTGGAAGATGATGGAATTCTGCTGTTGAGAACAGGGGAGCCCGGAGGACGGAACCTCTTCTTCATCCATGACGGCACAGGAGTGGCGGAGGTCTACGGCAAAGCATGCCGTCACCTCCATCCCGACCTTCATTGTTGGGGGATCCTGCCCAATTGGCGGAAAGAAATAGCCCCTCGAGATGTGGATATCGAAGACCTGGCCGCCGGATACATCAATTCCATCAAGCGAATCCAGCCCAGTGGACCCTACATTGTCGCCGGTTGGTGCATCGGCGGAACCATCGCGTTTGAAATGGCCCGCCAATTGGAATTGCAGCGGCAAGTATGTCACACTGTCATCATCAGTTCGCTACCGCCGGATAAGGATGCTGTCCCTTATGCCGAAGGATTTCCAATTGAGGGTGAATTGGCGATGTTGAAGGAATATATGGCGGATTTCCAGCTTCCGGGAGATGAAACATCATCAATGGAGGTTGGGGTTCTGTGGGAGCGATTTGTTGACTATCTCCAACGGCACCCGGCGCAAGCGTTAGCCATGAAGGAGAAAATTCCCCATAATTGGGCCCGGACTATTCCGACGTTCGGTTCATTGGACACCGATGAGGTGTGCTGGTATCTAAATACCATTCGCTCATTGTACAATGCCCGCAACCGCTATGTCCCGGCAAAGGAATTCGCGGGCCGGGTTCATTATATCCAGCCGGAGGGAGAAGAGAAGAATTCAGAAATCTGGCAAACCTACATCTGTAACGCCATCAACGTTGTCGGCGCCGGCGGCGATCATTATTCTTTGTTTGAAGAACCGGATGTCGCGGGGACAGCGGCTATACTCAATCGCGTACTTGATCATAAATAAAAATATACCATAGGAGGTGAATTTTGGAGAATCGAAAATATCTTGACGCAATTTTCAACACCGGCACATTTGCCGGCCAACTAAAGTATTGGCTGGACGTATTGAATGAGGAATTGGTTCCTCCAGAACTGCCCATGAAAGAAAAAGGGCGGCGGAGCGGGGAAGCGGTCGATATACGTGGGGCTATCGCCCCTGAAACGGCGGAGAAACTGTTGAAAATCGC
>CAZBHS010000078.1:0-10404 GCA_964491915.1 uncultured Clostridia bacterium | reverse complement strand
AGACCAGGATGAACTCGTCGGTTACAACGAAGAAGAAGACATAGAAGAAGAAGCCATAGACCTCAACTAAGGCAAACCTCTTCGGCCAGTCCACATACCACTGGTGTTAGTTGAGCTTTACAGCATGCAGTTCCCATGTTTCCTGGTCTGGATTCTCTTTTAGAAAATAGTAGCGGGAATCCCGGATGCAAATTCTGGATAACAGCCCGGCTATCGGGACCTTGTGTCTACTGAGTTCATTTCCTTTTGTATCCAGTACCAGTAGTTCCCGGCAACTATCGATAATTGGGTGTAGCCTTACGTATATCTTTCCATTCGCGGCAACAAAGCGCTCATATGCTGGAAAATATTCCGGGAATATCAAGTTTTTTCTTGTCATGAGCTCTCTGTACCAGGTCTGACCAAATTCGTTTTTCCAGAGGTTGAGTTGGGCTTTTTTTTGATCTTCGGTGAAAGGGCGTTTTTTGTACTCTTTCTCGATGTCGTAGAGTTTTTTTCCGTGTTTGTCGTAAACGCCGAAATAGAAACCTTTTTGGGTATTTCCGACGATTATCGATTGATTCATCACATAGTAGCCCATGTAATGCCGGCAGAAGTAATTGTTTATCTTTCTATTCTTCCCCCGGTAAGGCTGGTCAACAATAAACTCTTCCAATTTTTTCGGCCTGGAAAAGTCTGATTCATACAATGTAGAGGTTATAATTGTCTTGCCGGGAAAATTTTCAAAGATCCTACAAAGAAACATATTGTCTAAAGGAATGATGCCGCTGTGCGCGTAAGGAACCCTTTTTTCTTTCAAGAGGCGACCGTTCCGGTCAAAATAGATCAGCTTTTCATTTCCACTCACCACAACCTGATCTTTCAAAATTGAAAAACGGGTAATGTATCTAAATTCGCCTGGACCATCCCCACGTTTGCACATTGTATAATGATCCGAGGGATTATCGATGGAGTAGACATGGAGCTTCGCCTCCGGTCTGTCGAGAATATAGACTTTCTCATTGTCTACCTTATGCAAAACGGGAATTTTGAACGGTTCGTCTATGGTTAGAATTTTTTTCGCAGCTAGAAAGAAATTCAATAGCAAAATCAAACATGCTATTCTACTAACAGTTTTCACGGAATCACCTCTTTTATAGCCATTTTAACGCTTTTGAAAACCATTGTCAATAATTTTTCACTTAGGTTTTTGTTTTTAAATGAATAACATCGAGCCCTTCACCCTGCAAATGGCCAAAAAGCAGAACCTCAACATGAACCCCCTCAAGATCTCCAGCCAATGCGGCGGACGAATCTTCATCGAATCACCTCTATGTATAGCAAATGTAATGCTTTTGATAGTCATTGTCAATAACCATAACTTGAATTGTATCCAGGGGGGTAGGGTCTATTTTAGCGGAAGTAGGTGCAGTTGCCATTTTTCCTGGTCAGGATCCTCTTTCATGTAGCAGTAGTGGGACTTCCAGATTTTAAATCCCTGTTCGGTGTCTGTGGTGGGAACGGAATGGCGGGAGATGGTGTTTCCTTTGAGGTCCATGACTAAAAGTTCTTGTGTGTTGTTGACGATGGGGTAGAGGCGGACATAGATGTTTTGGTCGTGTGCTACGAAATCTTTGTACGCTGGGTAGTGTTCAGGGAAAACTGCATTGTATTTTTGCCGGGAACGTTTGTAGCGGGCCTGGCCGATTAGGTTAAGGAGTCGGGCATTGTGATCCTTTTTGTGTTCTTCCGTGACTTTTATTTTTTTGTATTCACGTTCGATAGAGTGGACTTTATTTCCGTCCTTATCGTAAATGCCGAAATGGAAACCTTTCTGGGTGTTGCCCACAACGGCGGTCTGATCAGTGACATCATAACCGAAAAAATCTTTAAATATGTAGATATTTGCTTTTCCATTTTGAGCTCTATATTCTTTTGTGTCTACAAACTGTTCCAATTCTCGTGGATTGGAGAAATCCGAATTGAAAATCCTGGCGGTTATCAACGTTTTGCTCCGCCCATTCTGGATCACTTGACATATGAAATTTTCACCAATAGGGATGATTATGATATGAGCGTAAGGAGCTTTGGATTCTTCGATGTAGCGACCGTTACGGTCGAAATACATGACCTTCTCGCCGGCGCTGACCGCAATTCGATTATTATGAAATGATAAATGTTTGATCCATCTGCATTCTCCCGGCCCCTGTCCTTTGCGGCAAAAAGACCTCAATCGGGAGCCGCTTTTAAGTGAATACTCGTTAATCACGATCCGCTTTGTGTCGAAAACATAAAACTGTTCTTGATCAACACCCAACAAAATGGGCATCCTATACTCGTCTTCCAGAGTAATAACCCGTTCCGCCCCAAAAATAGAGCTCGCCAATACCACCAACCAAACCAATAGTCCTACAGCTTTCACAATTTCACCTCTCAGATCCAGTATTTTACGTATTTCCCAATAGATTTCCCTGAAACTATATCATTATTTGAGCTTTACAGCGTGAAGTTCCCAGGTTTCCCGGTCGAAATTTTCTTTTAGATAGTAATAATGGGAGTTCCAAATGCAAAAGGTGTACAGCGCGCCGAATGTCGGCACCGTATGCCGGCTTAGTTCCTTGCCTTTCACATCCATGACCAATAGCTCCTGCTTTCCGTCAATCATTGGATATAATCTCACATAGATGTGCCCCCGGTGGACGGTAAAGATTTCGTAGGCCGGATAAAAATCGGGGAAGACCGCGTTCATTTCCTGAGAAAATCTTCTGAACATGGCCGGCCCGTATTCAATTTTAAATTGCTCGATGCAAATCTTTTTTTGTTCTTCCGTCACGGGTCGTTTTTCATACTCCCGGTTTATGTCGTAAAGCTTCTTCCCATTCTTGTCGTAAACTCCAAAATAGAATCCCTTCTGCGTGTTGGCCACGATAATGGACTGATTGATGAGGCTATGCTTGAAATAGTGGTCGAAAAAGTGGACATTTCTCTTTCCATTTTTGCCGCGGTAGGGCCGTTGGATTGTGAGCTGATCCAATTTTATTGGAGAGTAAAAATCGGAATCGAGAATGACGGCGGAGATATTTGTCCTTGCCCGTATCGTCTCATATTCCCGGCAAACATACTTTCCACCCAACGGGATGATTTTTGTGTGCGCGTAAGGGACTTTCACTTCATCCAGGAGGCGGCCCTTCAGATTAAAATAGAGGAGCTTTTCCTCGCCACTCACAATAATTTTTCCCCTCTGGAGCGACATAGAATTAAGCGACCGGCATTCCCCCGGACCTTCACCCCGGCTACATATGGTTTGATGTTCCGCTGGATTGTCGAGCGAATAGACATGAACAACCGAGTTCGGACGATCGATGATGAAGACCTTGTTCCGTTCCACTCTCACCAAAGAAGGGGTTTTGAACGGCTCGTCGATTGTCAAAACACATTCGGCGGATAAAAAGAAATTCAGTAGCAAGATTAGAAATATTATTCTACTAACAGTTTTCACGGAATCACCTCTCTTATAGCCATTTTAACGCTATTGAAAATCCCTGTCAATAATTTTTCACTAAAAATTTTGTTTTTAAATGAACAACATCGAGCTCATGACGTTGCAAATGGCCAAGAAACAGAACCTCAACATGAACCCCCTGAAAATCTCCGGCCAATGCGGCCGCCTCATGTGCTGTCTCTCCTACGAGGAAGACTGCGGCGGACGAATCTTCATCGAAGACCAGGATGAACTCGTCGGTTACAACGAAGAAGAAGACATAGAAGAAGAAGCCATAGACCTCAACTAAGGCAAACCTCTTCGGCCAGTCCACATACCACTGGTGTTAGTTGAGCTTTACAGCATGCAGTTCCCATGTTTCCTGGTCTGGATTCTCTTTTAGAAAATAGTAGCGGGAATCCCGGATGCAAATTCTGGATAACAGCCCGGCTATCGGGACCTTGTGTCTACTGAGTTCATTTCCTTTTGTATCCAGTACCAGTAGTTCCCGGCAACTATCGATAATTGGGTGTAGCCTTACGTATATCTTTCCATTCGCGGCAACAAAGCGCTCATATGCTGGAAAATATTCCGGGAATATCAAGTTTTTTCTTGTCATGAGCTCTCTGTACCAGGTCTGACCAAATTCGTTTTTCCAGAGGTTGAGTTGGGCTTTTTTTTGATCTTCGGTGAAAGGGCGTTTTTTGTACTCTTTCTCGATGTCGTAGAGTTTTTTTCCGTGTTTGTCGTAAACGCCGAAATAGAAACCTTTTTGGGTATTTCCGACGATTATCGATTGATTCATCACATAGTAGCCCATGTAATGCCGGCAGAAGTAATTGTTTATCTTTCTATTCTTCCCCCGGTAAGGCTGGTCAACAATAAACTCTTCCAATTTTTTCGGCCTGGAAAAGTCTGATTCATACAATGTAGAGGTTATAATTGTCTTGCCGGGAAAATTTTCAAAGATCCTACAAAGAAACATATTGTCTAAAGGAATGATGCCGCTGTGCGCGTAAGGAACCCTTTTTTCTTTCAAGAGGCGACCGTTCCGGTCAAAATAGATCAGCTTTTCATTTCCACTCACCACAACCTGATCTTTCAAAATTGAAAAACGGGTAATGTATCTAAATTCGCCTGGACCATCCCCACGTTTGCACATTGTATAATGATCCGAGGGATTATCGATGGAGTAGACATGGAGCTTCGCCTCCGGTCTGTCGAGAATATAGACTTTCTCATTGTCTACCTTATGCAAAACGGGAATTTTGAACGGTTCGTCTATGGTTAGAATTTTTTTCGCAGCTAGAAAGAAATTCAATAGCAAAATCAAACATGCTATTCTACTAACAGTTTTCACGGAATCACCTCTTTTATAGCCATTTTAACGCTTTTGAAAACCATTGTCAATAATTTTTCACTTAGGTTTTTGTTTTTAAATGAATAACATCGAGCTCATGACGTTGCAAATGGGCAAGAAACAGAACCTCAACCAGAACCCCCTGAAGGTCTTCGGGGGAAAAAGTGTGCGAACCAATTCCATCTGTAATACTAGTGAGATTTATAAGTTGATGGAATTGTTCAATACGTTCCAAATTCCGATATCATTGTTCGAATGGAGTCTTTAATTTCCATAAGATCAAACGTGTCCGGGTGACTCACCCCTAAAACTTCATAATAAATTTCACATGCTTCTTCAACATTTTTGAGTGCCTCACGGAGGTACCCAAGTTGAGAATAGGCTGCTCCCAATTCATTAAGGCTTTTGGCTAGATCAAGACGCTCTAAGCAGAAATATTTGTCGATGGAAATGGCATACTCCAATGCATTTGCTGAATCTTTGTATCTGCCTAATTCTTTGTAGGCTTCAGCTAAATTGTGGTATGTTTTAGAAGTATCCGGATGTTTTTCAGGATATATTTTTTTAACGATACTGAGAGCCCTCTCATAGAACTGAATTGCTTTTTCATGTTTTTTGAGTGAATAATACGCCAGTCCCAGGTTGTTGAGAATGGCTGCAATTAGGGGATTTTGTTCTCCATATTTTTTCCGATAAATTTCATCAGCTTTTTTTAATTTTTTTATTGACTCTTCATGTTTTCCGGCTAAACTATACGCTCTCCCCAGGTTGTTTAATGTAGTGGATAATCTAGGGTCCTCTTCACCATATTTTTTTCTATAGATTTCGTATGCCTGATTATAGAAATGAACTGCCTTGTTGAGCTCTCCACGTTTGCAATATATCAAACCAAGGTTATTAAAGCTAAGAGCGTTTGCTTGATTCGGTTCACCTGAGAGCCCACTGAATATTTCGTTTGCTTTCTCGTGGGATTCAATTGCTTTGCTGTATTCTTCAAGTTCTTTATGCGCAGAACCCACGTTATTTAAACATATGGCAACTTTAGAATGCTTTTCCCCATAAATAAGTTTTGATATTGACAAAGCGTTTGTGAGACAATCGTATGCGTATTCTCGATTCCCGGTGTCAAGTAATACTAAGCCATACGCATTCAAAAAGTCAGCGTACTCGTCTGTATTTTTGAATTCTAGAATACAGCCCTCGATCTGTCTCCCAAAAGCAAGCGCTTCCTGGTAGGCCAGGGTTTTTCTTAAATAGTTCAACAGCGGGCCGCCGGCCTGGACGGCTTCGTCGGGCATGTTGGCTTTTGCTGCGTGGTTGATTAGTTGGATAGCTGGCCAGGGATTATAATCATCCTCTTCAATAATGAGAGTTTGGAAATACTGAACTGCGGAGCGGTGGCATTGGAGTTGGGTGTCTGAGGGGAGTTGGGCGAATAGTTCTTTGCTGAGCAATGGGGTGAGCCACAATTCTTCGGGGTAGTCGGCGACCTTTGTTACTTCTATCAGGCTAAGACGAATTGCTGTCCGCATATGAGCTTCCCAATCGGGGATGTGCATACAGACGTGCTTAAATCCTTGTTTCGGCACTGAGGAGAAAAAGACTGCCGCATTACAAAGGAACCGTTTAAAATTTATTGGTTGCGATGAGATGATTTGCTTTAGCAGCAAGTCTTCGACAAACTCTTCTTGTTTCATTGAAACTTTTTCGAGGAGAAGTTCTATGTCTTTATCGTTGGATTCACCAATCATGGTATCGATCAAACCAAGGAGACGGGGATTTCCACAGCCGGCATCAATTAGTTTCCCTTTAATCTCTGAATCTAGATTGCGAATATTTTCTAAATTTTTGGCTTTCTTATTCGAGTCGGCCTTGTGAAAACTATTCAGAGAAATGGGACTTAACCATCTAAGAATTAAGTTGGAGTCCAGATGGGGGAGAGAGAATTTGTATCTTGAAGTGATGATAATCTGGGTTTTCTTGTTGCTGTCTGAAAGGGCTAGAAGAAGTGCTTTTAGAGTAGCTTCTGATAGAGGAGTTAGAGATTGTTCATTCCGGCTTATATCTGGAAAGTTTTGTTCGAAGTCGTCGAGAAGTATTAGATAATTTTTTTCTTTAAAAACTGAATTGCAGAGCATCTTTAACTTTTCCGGCAATTTGACTTCTTGCTCCAAAATTTTTAATCCCCCTTCGTTGCCCGCATTCCGAAAACCTTTCTCGAGGGCCTCCAGTAAAGTTAGTGAATTCAGGATGCCGTGGACGATGATGAGGTTGTGGTAGGGGAAGCGTTCGCAGAGTTTGCCCGCCAGGCAGGTTTTCCCGAGTCCGCCGGTGCCGTGGATCAGGATGCCGATTTTTCTGTCATTATTTTTGAGTACTCTCAAAGAGTCTTGAATCTGCCGTCTACGACCGACGAATCCTTGCTTCAGAACTTTTACATGACTTCCATCAAGTGTCTTGTAGAGAGTATCTTGCGCTTTGGGTTGTAAATTCTTGCCACCTTTGACCAATGGAATGTGAAGGTTGTCGCTGTTTGACTCAAGTCTCAATAAACACCAATCTTTTTTGCCTTCTTTATTGAGAATTTTTCGGCTTGAGTGAAGGGCTGAGAGAATATCCTCTCCTTCGCCTAGTTTTTGATAAAATCTGTGTGCCGCTTCAATGGCTTGATTGTCATATACAGGCAATCCCCACCCGAGAACCGCCGGGACCCCTTTTAGCACCATGTGGCGGGAAAACGAATCCGTCGCTTCATCTTCCGGCGGTTTTCCAGTTTTGCAACCGGATAAAAATAGTAAACTCGGGGGCCTCTTTGATAGAGCCTTTGCCAGTTGATTCGCAGTGATTTTGACCGGTTCTCCCAATTCACTCTCCATCCAGAAGAAAGGCGAACCGTTTTCGTGGTCGATGTCCGCATGCCCGGACAAATGAACGACATCATACTCTTCTTCCAGTCGTTCCTCCAGCCCCTCTAGTGAACCGGAATCCTCGACGTCGATGTGAATCGGCAGACCTTCCGTAAATTTGTACAAAGCGTCCTCTTCTTTTTCAAAATCAAGAGGCTCCAAGCCCGCCGGCGAACACGCCATGAACAGCATCCTGAGCGCCCGGTTCCGGGTGCGAATCGTATCCTGTCCATCGCCATCTTCCACCCGCCGCACCAGATCTATCTTAGTGGGAACTAAAAAGCCTTCACTGTAAAGCAACTCAAACGGCCATTGCCGGGCTGTCCCTTCGGCCATCACATTCAATCGCAACCGCTGGTCGGGATCCTCGATTTCATTCAACGCCGCGATCAAGACTGTCCGTTCTCCATCAATCATCTGAAACAATAGCGATCCAATTTTCCGCCCCAATCCCCCGGACGCCCGCCAATCCAGATGCCGGCAATCCTCTTCGATCTCGCTCATCACAGATTTATCGACCTCTTCCCGGTCCTCTCTTCCATCCTTGAGTATCCGCACCAGATAAAGCTGTTCCCCGCCATCCGCCTTTTCGAACTTGACATTGAATTCTACTGCCATTGTTTCCTCCTGCGCTGCGCCGGCAATCCTCGACTGGTGTTTGGTTTCAATTGGCTTGAGCTTATTATAGCGTAGAGTACAATGTAAAGAAATAGCTCTCTGTAATGGAGTTGACAAAATTTTTGTTTAATAATATCATAAGATTGCGTAGACGAGGCTTGGAATGATAATTATTAAAAGGATAGATTCTGATACTCTGAGATTGAAAGAATTGGCCGATCTCATTGGAAAAAAGGTTAAGATTCAAATCGAGGTGATTAACGACGAATCTAAAACCGCAACCGCTCGTAAAGAGCTGGGCCAATATAGATTGGGAAAGGAGATGGACGATTTGAATCTCAGAGACTTTGCCTATGAGGAAAACTAAGGCTGTTCTCGACACGAATATTCTAATCTATGGAATAAATGAAGATTCCAAATATCATGAAGACGTTCGGCGTATTTTGGCAGACTCCAGTTTTTCATTCTTCATAACTTCCAAAAATATTTCCGAATTCATCAGTGTCTTATCCAAATTTCAGAGGTTCGATGTTATTGACCTTGAATTACCGACAATATTGAAAAAGTTTAGGGTATTATATCCAAACAAAAAGAGCCAGAAGATTTTCCTGGAACTTGTTGATAAATACTTGCCAATTGGAAACAGGGTTTACGATATGGAGATTGTTTCAATTATGCTGGCACATAATATACAAACTCTATTCTCCAAAAACATCAAAGATTTTAGAGATATCGTCGAAATCACATTACTTGACGGCGCTGACTAGATATTCAAAATTTTTTAGAATCACCCGTCTCGTTTAAAATCAGGTATTCATCTTATAGTTCTACTTCAACGGACGCAAATGCAATTGCCATTGTTCCAGGTCCTCGTCCTCCTGAAGGTAGCAGTAGTGGGAGTTGTGGATCAGGAAGGGGGCTTCGACTCTGTGGGTTGGGATGGTGTATTGGTTGAGTTTGTTGCCTTCAAGGTCCAGGACCAGGAGTTGTTGGGTGTTGTTGACGATGGGGTAGAGGCGGACGTAGATTTTTTGGTCGGATAGGTCGAAGTAGTCGTAGGGAGGGTAGTAGTCCGGGAAAATGGGATTTTTGGTTTGCTGGAATCTCTTGAAGCGGGTGGGGCCGATTGTCTCTTTGAAGAGTTTCATAAAGTTCGTTTTATCTTCTTCTGTTACGGGGATTTTTTTGTGCTTTAGATCGATGGAGCGGATCTTTTTTCCATTCTTGTCGAAAATGCCGAAATGGAATCCTTTCTGGGTGTTGCCCACGACAATGGTGTCGCCCATCAGTTTGTAATGGAAAAAATCTCGAAATATATAGGCGTTGATTCTGCCGTTCTTGCCGCGGTAGGGGCGGTCGTTTGTATGTTCTTCCAGAGTCTCGAGAGTGGAAAAATCCGAATCCAAAATTTGAAGCGACATTATGGATTTTTGACGAATATTCGTGTATGCGATACCAGCGTAATGTCCGCCCAGGGGCGTGATTCTGGCGCGGGCGTAGGGGACTCTGGTTTCCTTCAGGAGACGGCCATTCCGGTCATAAACGATTATCTTATCGCTGCCGCTCAGAGTCACCTTTCCATCTCGAACCGTGATATGGCTAATCCATCTAAACTCGCCGGGACCTTCGCCCTTGCGGCCGATGTTATGTAGCTTTTTTCCTTTGGCAAGGGAATACACATGAACAACCGCTTCCGGCCCATTGACAATGTAGGCCCTCCCCTCAACCATTTGCTTCAACATGGGAATCCAATACTCGTCTTCCAGAGTGATGATCCGGTCCGCCCCCAACACAGAGCTCGCCACTATCACCAACCAAACCAATAGTCCTACAGTTTTCACGGAATCACCTCTCTTATAGCCATTCTAATGTTTTTGAAAATCCCTGTCAATAATTTTTCACTTAGGTTTTTGTTTTTAAATGAATAACAGCGAGCCCATGACGTTGCAAATGGCCAGGAAGCAGAACCTCGGCATGAAGCCCCTGAAGATCTCCGGTTTCGGCATCGGGCCTGGATGTTTTATTCCGGGAGAGGGCAAAAAAAGAAGAGTGAATGTCAC
>CAZBHS010000077.1:0-10546 GCA_964491915.1 uncultured Clostridia bacterium | reverse complement strand
TGAGGCTCTGATTTATCGACTGGTTGGTGAGGGTTTGGGTGGGGCCGCCGGGCCATTGAACCTGGATTTCTTCAACGTTGACCGCATCATTGAGACCAAAATTGAGAACTGCGCTATTTTGACCGCCCAGACCAGTTTGAGAGCTTATTTCCCGTTTCTGCCAGACAGGACTGCCATTGACGGTGGTTTTCACGCGAACGTCTGTTCCAACAGCCAACCGGTTCGTTACCTGGCCGACACATGTGACCTTCAACCAATTGAACCAATTGCCGTCATTCCTGTACAAGAAGTTTCGTTCGCTATTGCTATTGGCCACATAGAGATCCATATCGCCGTCATTGTCGCAGTCGCCCCAACAAGCGGCTCTGGAATCTCCGCCTTCATGACCCGCGTCTCCGATTCCCACCAGCGTAAAGGAGCCTGTGCCGTCGTTCCGGTACAAATGGTTGTTCTCGGTTCCGTCATTGGTGATGAACAGATCGATATCGCCATCGTTATCAACATCCGCCCAACCGCTTCCAATGGTGTCTCCCCCGTCGGTCACCACAACGCCGGTGGTGATTTTGGTGAAGGTACCGTCGCCGTCGTTTTGGTAGAGGAAATTGTTTTGCCCGTTCCAGTTGCCGACAAATAGATCGAGATATCCGTCATTGTTATAGTCGCCCCAGGAAGCGGTAAAGGAATCGCCGCCGTCGGTTACGATAGCGCCGGCGGTGATTTTGGTGAAGGTGCCGTTGCCGTTGTTATGGTAGAGGGAGTTGTCGGCGCCTCCGTAATTGGCGACCAGGAGATCGGGGTGACCGTCATTGTCGTAATCACCCCAGGCGCAACCGAAAGAATTCTCCGAGTCTGTGACAATGGCGCCGCCGGTGATTTTGGTGAAGGTGCCGTCGCCGTTGTTTTGGTAGAGATTGTTGGCGGCGTTGCGGTTGACCACAAAAAGATCGAGGTTGCCGTCAGTATTGTAATCGGCCCAGGCGCAGGAATGGGAGTTGGCGTTGTCTGTGGCGATGGCGCCAGTGGATATTTTGGTGAAGGTGTTGTCGCCGTTATTGTGGTAAAGGCCGTTGGTTTGGTTTTGGTTGGCGACGTACAAATCCGGGTAGCCGTCGTTGTCGTAGTCGCCCCAAGAGCTGCCGCGGGTGTCGCCTCCATCGGCGATCATCGGGAAACTGGTGGAATCAGTTATGGTAGTGAAGGATCCATCGCCATTGTTTCGATAGAGGCTGTTATTTTCTCCGTAATTCCCGACAAACATATCCAGGTCGCCGTCGGCGTCGTAATCGATCCAATTGGCAGACCGCGAATCTCGATAGTCCAGGGAGAGGCCATATAGTTTTTCCTTTTCCAATCCGCCATTGGATGCGACGATTATGAAGGAGCCGCCGGTATCTGTAGGATCGCCGTCTAAATCACTGATCTTGACCAGGCAAGAGAGGGCTGGAGTCTCGGGCAACAACCAGGTGTATTGGCCATCATTGGCTGTGGAAGCGATGATGGTGGTAAATGTCGATCCTCCATCGGTGGAGTATTCGATTTTGACATTACTGATGGAACCGGTACTGATCCACTGGATGGATTTGTAAGTGGCGGCTTCCCAATTTTCTCCGCCTAGAGGCGATACCAACTGGATTGTTGGTGTGCCGGAGGCTAAAATAGAGAACACATTGTCACTGGCATCCGACACCAGGCCGTCTGTGGTGGAAACTCGAACCAGGCACGAGGAGGACACCACTACAGGAACTGTCCATACAAAGCTTCCAGTATTGCTGGTGGAGGCTGTGATCTCAGTGTAGGTCGAGCCATTATCGGTGGAATATTCCAGTTTGACATCGCCAGCCCCTCCAAACGAGTTCCATTTTAGTTCATAATCGGTCCCGGCCACAAAATTTTCGCCGCCGTTGGGGAACTGGATATCAAAAGATAAGGGCTCAGTGATGATAAAATATTGGTTGACAGCGATATCCGTAAGAGTTTGAATGATTCCTGACGGCCACTCTACCTTGATTTCATCGACAATTCCCGCTCCTGCGAGACCAAATTCTTCGAAGATGCTGTTCGAGGATTGAGTGATCCGGCGGTATTGCCATTTTTCAGCGACGCCGAGCGTTGTTTTTACACTGACGCGGGCTCCAATGGCATCGGTGTTTGAGGCGCGCCCCAGAAGCTTCAATACAATCCAGTTGTTCTGGTTACCCACGACTGAACCGACATTTTTAAACATCTGGTTTGCCGGACTGTGATTACCGACATAGAGGTCCAGCCAACCGTCGTTGTTGAAATCAGCCCAAGAGCCATGACTACTACTGTAGGCGCTTGCGGTAACAACTCCGCCCCAAATGTTGGTGAAGGTTCCATCTCCGTCATTTTGAAAAATATCATTGCTGTTCAGCAGACTATCATTGTAGACAAAGAGGTCTAAATCCCCGTCATTGTCATAGTCGCCCCATTCGCCGCCATAACTGGTGTCTGTCTCGGTGACAACATCGCCTGTGGTTATTTTATCGAAACCTCCGGTCGCCCCTTTGTTATGATAGAGAAAATTCGCCTGATCTCCACTATTGGCCACAAACAGGTCCAGATAGCCGTCATTATCATAATCTCCCCAGGCGCAACGTTGGGAGAATCCGATATCCCCCACCATCGGATAGTTGGTGGAATCGCTGATTTCGACGAATCCGGCGGAACCGTCGTTCCGGTAAAGACTACCGGGACTGATTGTGCTGGATTTGACGATAAATAAATCAAGATCTCCATCATTATCATAGTCGCCCCACGCGGCGTGAGTATACCCGGTGGTTGACAGCATTGGATACGTTGCGCTATCCGTCAATTTGATGAACACACCGTCGCCTTTGTTTTGATAGAGACAGTTTCCCTCGTCGTTCACAACGAAAAGATCGGCATGACCATCATTGTCAAAATCTCCCCAAGTCGCCCACCGGCTGGAATATTCGTCATTGACGATAGGATTGGCGGAATTATTTAATTTTGAAAAGGTTCCGGTTCCGTCATTGACGTACATTTGATTGGCGCTACTATCGGACCGGACAATGTAGAGATCGAGATCGCCGTCTTTATCGTAATCGATCCAATCAGCGGCCTTTTCATAGCCCCACGCCGAGCTCACCGGAGTGTCCGTTATTTTAATAAAACTGCCATTCATTTGGTTTTGAAACAATTGGCGGCTGATGGTATTGGACGAGTTGTCCCTGCCGATCACAAACACGTCCTGATAGCCATCGCCATTATAGTCGCCCCAGGCGGTAGCCAGGGCTTGTTCGCCGCTCAATTCCACCGGATCATCGATCACATGGGTAAACGGTTCAGCCATAGAAGCGCCGGTAATGGTAAAGGTGGCGCTGATGCCTTCAGGCGCTCCTCCCACATCAATGACACGGATCTGACTGGCGGTGGATTCCGCGTTCGGGACGGTCCATTCATAATGCCCGTCGTTTTCAGTCGATTCGACGATTGCAGTGTAACTCGACCCTTCGCTGAGCCGGTATTCAAGCTTTACATTACCGACAGTTCCGGTTGTGGTCCACGTTATAGTGTGGAGACTGTTTTTTGCCCACACCTCGCCGCCGAACGGGGCGGTGATTGTAATGGAGTTTGGGATAACGGCAAACACCCCGTCGCTTGTGTCATACACACTTCCGTCCACCGTGCTTATTTTTACAACGCAGGAGGACGAAGCGATAACCGGAGTGGTCCATTGATAGGTTCCGTCATTTTCAGTGGAGCTGGTGATGACATTGTAATTGTTTCCAAAATCAGAGGAATACTCTATCTTCACATTTCCCGAGATGGAGCTGGAGGTCCAGGTAATATCGTGAACCGTAGAGGGAGCCCAGGCTTCTCCTCCATTGGGCGACGTCACAGTAACGGCGGAATTTTCTTGCTCGAGAACAGTGATTGTTTGATTGGCGGTGATATTGGTCAATTCCTGTTGGGAACCCGAAGGCCAATGAATGGTCAATGTGTCGAGCCCCGGCGCATAGCCAAGGCCAAAATGTAACATCCGTCCGTCCTGTCCGCCACGGGTGGATTGAGATGAAACCTCGCGGTATTGGTAGAAGGGAAAATCATCGACAGTCAGGGTGGCGGCCACATTGACGCCGATTCCGTCTTTATTGGAGGTAGAGCCGATACATCTCACCTTCAACCACTTGTTGTTGCCGCCGGCATTGGAGTATAAAAAGTTCACCCCTTGATCGTTGGCCACAAACAAATCTTGATGGCCGTCGCCGTTATAGTCACACCAACTGTGGCCGGCAGAACGTCCCCCATCGGTGACGAGGGCCCCTGATGTAATCCTCTCGAGTGTGCCCCCGTTATTTCTATACAAAAAATTGTCCTGATTGTCGTTGGCCACGAACAGATCCAAATCTCCATCATTGTCATAGTCAACCCAGGAACAACTATAAGACGCGCCGCCGTCGGATTGGGTCGATTGAGTGAAAACAAATCCACCGCTGTTGATGTATAGAGCGTTATTCTGGTTGTAGTTGGCGACAAAAAGATCCAAATCTCCATCACCATCATAATCCCCTAAACAGGCGCCGTAAGAATCATGGAGAGCCATGACCACATCTCCGAAGGGAATAGCAAAAAATGATCCATTCCCATCATTCCGGTACAGGAAATTGGATTGAGCGTTATCATTCGCCACAAACAGATCCAGGTCGCCGTCGCCGTCTAGATCGGCCCAATTCCCACAATTGGAATTTCCTCCATCAGTTACTACCGGATTGGTCGCATCCGTGACTTTTGAAAATGTTCCGTCTCCATTGTTGTGATAGAGATTGTTATTTTCATTGTAGTTGACCACCAGTAAATCGAGATGGCCATCATTATCGTAATCGGCCCAGGAGCAGCTTCGAGACGCCGCCACATCGGTTACGACTGCGCCGGTGAGAATTTTGGTGAATGTCCCGTTTCCATTGTTTTGGTAGAGGAAATTACTCTCCGACTCGTTGGCGACGTATAAATCCAAATCCCCGTCATTATCGTAATCGCCCCAGGCGGAGGCCAGAGAATTTCCACCATCGGCGGCGATATTCAACGAAGTGTTTTTAGTGAAACCGCCGTTGCCGTTGTTGACATAGAGATAGTTATCGGCGCCGTAGTTGGCCACAAATAGATCGCTATCGCCATCGTTATCGAAATCCCCCCAGCCACTTGCCCGGGAATTGCCGCTATCAGTGGCAATATCCCCGGTCAGGACCTTATCGAGGGGGACCTCCTCATAAATACTAAAACGCTCGCTCGTGTCCGTTGGATCGCCATCCGTTTCACTGATCCTGACCCGGCACCGGCTGGATATATTTTCAGGAACAGTCCATTCATAAACGCCGTCGTTCGCTGTAGACGCGGAGATTTCAATATAATTGCCACCATCATCGACAGAGTATTCGATCTTTACGTTTCCGACAGTTCCGGTGGTATTCCAGGTAATATTTTCGACGGAACCGGGAGTCCATTGTTCGCCCCCTATGGGAGAATTAATGTAAATAGAGGGTGTGCCGGCCGGTATGATCCAGAAGTTCCCGTGGGACACATCAACCGGCGATCCATCCATATCGCTGAGCCGGATAACACACTGATTGGAAACAGTGTCCGTTACGGTCCAGGGATAGCTTCCGCTATTGGGGATATCCGACAATATCGTAGAATAAGTCGTCCCGTTGTCGGTGGAAATCTCGATTTTTATAGTGCCGACGGTTCCGGTAGACATCCAGCTAATCTGCTGATTGCTGCCCACTTCCCATTTTTCATCCACAGCGGGGGACGTAATGAGCAAGGAGTCGGAGCCCGCTGGAATGATTGAAAACACTGAATTTGAAACATCGATGGGATCGCCGTCAGTTTCGCTGATCCTCACCACACAAGTACTGGACGCGTAATTAGGAACAGTCCAATCGTATTGCCCGTCATTATCCGTAGAATCAATGATTGTCTGATAAGTAGAGCCGCCATCGGTTGAATATTCCAATTTGACGGGAATGGCGCCCGACTGGATCCAATAAATGGAACACATCCCCCCCACTAGATATGATTCTCCGCCATTGGGAGACAGAAGCGTCAGCGGCGGAACATCCATACGGTTTGCCGCAATACGCAATCCTTTCTCGTTGTAAGTGTATTCGGCAATGGTAGCCCCTGAGGTAAATTTTTGGCTGGACATTCTGTTTTGAGAATCCCAATAATTTATATACCCCGGAGTCTGCAATAGATTTCCTCTATTGTCATAAACGTAACCGGCATTGTCAATTTGGTTATGACTGGTATAGGTTTGGCTAAAAACCTGTGCGGCGTCTTCCGTTGCCGTCAGCATATTCCCGTAATCGTCATAGGAATAGGAGAAGGTTTTGCCATTGGCGTAGGCCGCATTCGTGAGCCGATAGATATTGTCATAACTAAAGGTCGCGTCAATCCCGCCCGCCGTGTCACTAAACGAGGCGATATTGCCTGTGTTGTCATAGCCATAAGTCGTTTTGTACAGATCGGCACCACTCTTTTGAAGTGAATGGGATTGCAAGAGACCGGATCCATCGTATGAAGCGTTGAACACAGTCCCATTTCCCGCAAAATTGATAGCTGTAGGTTTTTTTTGGATTCCATACTGGATTGAGTTGACGAGGGTTCGGGATTTGAAGGACAACGAGTTGGGCAGGTTCATCTGGTTATGGGTATAGTTGGCGGTGCGCCCGCTGGGGTAGGTCGTTGACACGAGATTCCCATTGGAATCATAATTGTAGTGTGTCGTCTTATTGCCGAGATCGGGAACTCGCTGATCCTCCGCTGTAACGGATCCCAATTTATTATAGCTGATATTGGATCTGTTCCATCCTTTATTACTGGATATTACCGATTTCAAAGTTCCATTGTCATGATACTCATAAGAGACCACTTCATCCTGATCGCCGGTATTGGAAACAAATTGCCGCAACTGATTCGAGCTATTATAAATATAGCCGCTTGTCACACCCCCAAAGGTTTTACTATCTAGATTTCCCTCTTTATTGAACGCATAGACGATCATTCCGGTTTCCGGATGAGATTCGGAAACCACCTGGTCCATCGCATTATAGCTGTATATGTGCTGATGGCTGACATCGTAATTATTTATCTGGGTCATTCTTCCGACATCATCGTACTCATAAGTAGTAGACTTGTTATTCGAGTCGGTAACCTGTGTCACTAACCCCGGTAAAAAGCCGAATGTCAGAACTGTTTGTTTAGATTCAGGATCGGTGACAGTTTTGGTATTTCCGCTATAGGCCGTTGTGGTTGATTTATTTCGAGGGTCTGTAACCTTCTTCACCTGCCCGGCAGCGGTATACTCGTAAGTATATTTATCAGCTTGAGAATGACTCCCTTTGCTTTCTTGCAACACCCGGCCCTCGGGATCGAGCACCTTTCGATAATACAACGTCAACCCGTCTCCAGATTCAATATACCCGGTGTTACGTCCCATTCCATCCCAGTATTTTGTCATGGTAGAGTTCCCCTGGGTTATGGTGACGCTACTGGCGCCCCAATTGGCGGTCATGGGATTGAATCCGGTAGGTAAATCGATCCTTGTAATCCTACCCAGAGAATCATATTGAAATGACATGACGCCGCCAAATTTATTGGTCTCGGTCACTATAGAACCGGTATATGGAGAGATTGTTCGAATCATTTCAGTGAATCCCGGCTTGTAATGTTCGCTTAGCGCGCCATAGTGATATTTTAATGTCTCAACTCCGGCATCTCCAGGCAAATCGACGGTCTTTGTTATATTGACTGGATTGGCTCCCTGGAAGGTATGTTTCCAGGTAAGATAATCGGAGCCGCGCCATTTTGTCACCTCTTTTACAGTTCCAAAATTCCGGTCTATCGAATTCATATCATAATAATAACCAGTCGTCGTTTCTTTTTGCACAAACCAATCGCTATCCATCACTCTTTCTCGTTCAACCGGCGCGATTAAAAAATTATCCGAAAAACTTACCCCGGCCGCTCCCGCTCCCTCAAAAATATAAACCGTTTGCTTTATGTTGGCCATGGAGCCATTGACAAAGGTGGCGACATCTGCGGTCAGCCCATACTGGTGCAGATCGCGAAGTACATTTCCCCCGCCATCTTGCTCTCCATACCAGTATTCTTCGACAGAATTGGCATCACCCGGACGAGTCACGGTTTTTCGAAGCATAAGAGGTGATGTAATCGGATGAAGGTAGCCTGTATTCAGGCCATACAACTCTTTATTGTAATCGGCGAGTTTGGTAAAATCCCACTCATATTCCTCTTTGTACAAAACCGTCGAACTGCCCGGCGCCGTGATCCACTTTTTTTCCTTCAAACCTAGCTGCCAATATGTCGTACCGTCTATCGGATTGTTATACAATGTATGATATGTAACATGAGTGTCGGATATCGGCCCGGACACTTTTACGGTCCTGGAAGCCTCATCCGCCCCATTGTAATCGGGGTAATTATAATTCCATGTCCAGGTGGTCCCTCCGGATTCGTATCTATGGGATTTTGACAGCACCACTCTGGTATGAAGAGCCATGGTATCATAATAATCAAATGTCCGGTTGCCGTACACATAAGACAGGCGGCCCCCAAAACAAAGATTGACAGCCGATAATTCGCCATTCGACGCCCCATACTCGAAGGTCGTAGCATCCAGTTCCGGCGGATCGTAGGAAGACAGCCAATTGTAGGTGCCGATAGAAGTTACATTGTAATAATAATTCACTTCGTTTCCATGGGGGTCCAATAGATAAATGCGGCTTAACTTGTTATCAGCGGTTATTTCGAAATTTATCTCTCTTCCCAGACTGTCGGTTATTTTCTTGATCCAGGGTTTATCATTGCCATGATACTCGATGGCTATTTCGTAACCATTCTTGTTTTCTATTTTGGTTACCACCCTGACTTGAGGATTTGATATATTGACATATTTCACCTCTCCGAAGGTCCAGATAGTGCCGTCTTTAAAATAGAGCTTGTAGTTGTATTTATCATACTTCGAAAAACCTTTGGTGATATACACGCTGTTATCACTTGAGAAACGGCTATTATAGGCTGTTTCCCAGCGCCCATCCGGAAATTCTATGACCGGTTCATTGGAGTCGTAATTGTGGAGCCGCCCCATATGCATGGTCCAGCCAAAGCCAACCCAGGAATATGGATTTTGTTGAATCGATCCCACTGCCCCTGGATCCGATGAGAAATCATCCCGGTAAATTTTGGAATTGTACACCCGGTAGACCGCCACATCAAGGCCTTCGGGGCCGGGCAAGTAGATGTCCCGGTACGTTAACGTTAGGTTACCGGAAAACAAATCAACATTCTCTTCCGGTACAGCTCCATGAAATCCATGATCCGGATCCATGCCTATCCGCTCAAACAATCCACACCTGGGGGATGCGACACACGGTTCTTCCTCTTCCTCCAGGACTGACGAGAGTGTGCCGGTTTTCTTCTTCCCCTTCTCCGGTTCAGACAGTTTTTTGTAGACTCTTTTCCCCTTTCGTTTTGTTTTTGAATCTAGAATTGACTGATCGTGAACATCCAATCCAGTAGAATCAAGAAAAACGTTAAAACCAAAAAACACCAAAAGTAAGACAATTACAATGTTTCGCGTCCATTTCATCTGCGACCTCCAAATTTCATCTGCGACCTCCAAATAGACAGACCAATGCCATGCTAAAAATTGATCCGCATAATAGCTTCCTAAAAAAATCGGTCGAATAAAATCCCTAATCTCTTCGCTCGACCATTCACTTTTAACATTATGCGTAGCGATAACTACGAGAAAATTATATCAAATACAAAACGTAAAAATAAAGACCCCAAATTTACTTTTTATTCAAATTTGATGCATAACACCAATACTAGATCTGATATTTTTATGATTTTTTTTTTGACAAAACAACGCATTTAATTTCATTCAATTTCTGAAACTCCGCAAACTATTTCTACCACTAGCTTTATCCATCTTACTCCCTATAAATTTACCCGAATGTAGTACCACAAAACAATCGCACATTTTTGGGGGGTGTTCTCAAAAATCTTGACACTGGGGATAGGGATTGCTTACAATGACGGTTAATAGAAATGGATAATGAATTGGCGATGAAGAGAAAAATTGATATCGAGACCTGGGACCGGAAAGAGCATTTTCAGTTCTTTGGGAGTTTTGAGGAGCCGCTGTATGGGATTACGGCGGATGTGGAATGCACGGGGGCGTACCAAAAGGCCAAAGAGATGGGAGTTTCGTTTTTCCTGTTGTATTTGCATTGTTCCCTCTCAGCCGTCAACCGGGTGGAAGCGTTCCGTTACCGGGTGGAAGACGGAGAGCCGGTGGTCTACCACCGGATTCACGCCGCATCCACCATCGGCCAATACCTTCAAACCTTCGAACAACTGATGAATCCCTAATCCCCCTACCTACCCAAATTCAAATAGGCCAAAATCTAAAACAACCATTCTTCCGCAAAATTCATTCATTTCATATTGAAATTTTTTTTTCAATTCTTTAGAA
>CAZBHS010000076.1:0-10817 GCA_964491915.1 uncultured Clostridia bacterium | reverse complement strand
CCGTTGAAGATGGTGATGGTTCCTTGCTTGACGTAGATGGGGCTGTCGAAGGTGAGGGTTTTTGTGGCTGGTTCGCCGTTGAGGCGGATGAATTCGATGGGGCCGAAGAGGGTGATCTGGGGGGCGAATAGATGGATGGGAAGGAATAGTGCGATGATGCTGAATAGTAGGATAGATCCTATGATTGGGTAGATCTTTGGGCGGTTCATGATTGCCTCCTGGTTTTGTAGATCTGTATACAAAAATGTTTGTTATTGAAATTTTTTGAGATTCAACAAATGCTTTAGGGCGAAGTATAATGGATAGGAAGAAAAATTTCAATATCCAGGATCTAAAGATTTTGTTTTTGTATTGATTGGAAACAAATCATTGAAATTGGAGAATCGCAGGCGCCTATCCCCTGAATTCCTGAATTCCCCCTTAAGTTAGCGCCATTGGGGCCGGCACACTCAATGTTTGATCAGGAAGTAGAGGTGGCCGGGTTGTTTTAGGTGGCCGGCGTTTAGTTCGTTTGATGGGCCGTTGCCGCAGAAGAGATCGACGCGGGAGGGGGTGCGGATGGCGCCGCCGGTGTCCTGGTTGAGGACGAAAGCGGAGAAGTCTTTGGTTCCGTTCATGTGGTTGTTTTCGTCGAAGGTGGGGAGTTTGAGCTGGACGTAGCAAAGGACGCCGCGGGGGAAGAGGTAGCGGTCGGTGGCGATACTGCGGTAGGGGGTGACCGGGACGCCGATGGAGCCGATGGGGCCTTCGGGTACTTCACGGAAGAAAATGTAGGAGGGGTTGGTGTTGAAGATTTCTTCCATCTCTTCGGGGTGGGATTCGAGGTAGCGGCGGATCCCTTGCATCGAGGCCTCTTCCAGCTCGAGGAGGTTCCGCTGCACCAACAAGCGGCCGATGGCTCTGAACGGGTGGCCGTTTGTGCCGTCGTAATTGACCCGGATGGTGTCGCCGCTGTCCAGCTCCACAATCCCGGACCCCTGGATGTGCAAGAAGAACACGTCGATGGCGTCGTCGATCCAGACTAGCTCCAACTCTTTACCCGCCAGAATTTGATTGGTATCGATGGCTTCCCGGTCGTAATAGGGGACCACTTTGTTTGCGTCCCCCAACCGGCCGCGAATGACGCGAGGCAGGCCGTTGTGCCTGGCGTAGAAGCCATACTGGGTCAGGTCGATATCCACCAGATCGCCGGGCTTTTTATACAAAGGGTAAGCGAATGTTTCGGATTTCTCCCTCGCGCCCCGCAGACTGGCTTCGTAATAGCCGGTGTACAGGACCTCCGGCGCAGCGGATTTGAAGAACGTGTAATGTTCTTTGATATAAGCCAGGAATTCCTCGCCTGTCCCCAATTCCAGAAGTTTGGCCTTGAAATCCAGCAAACTGTCTTTCACCGTTTGCAACGAATAGTTCCGGGGACCGAAGACGAATGCCTGCTCCTGGGGAAGTTTATCTAGATAACGCAGGCTGAAATCGATGGCCAGTAGCAACGACTCGCTATCGCCGGCATCCACCAGTTGGGGAACCGCCGACTCCACCAGACTGTTTACCGGCGTCCATTCCACTTTTGGAGCGGGTTTTTTCAGGAAAAACAATACTGTGAGAATCGCGGCGCAAATTACAATGGCCGCAACCAGTAGATGCTTTGCTTTAAATTTCAATAATACGGTCTGCAACTATTCTTCGGGTGTTAAACCGTCGTTTATTTCCAGTAGCTCATCCCATAATTCGATACTTTCCTGGGCGGATTTTTCATCCAATTTATTGATGGCGAACCCCGCGTGGATAAGGACATAATCGCCAAGCCGGCAATCTTCGATCAGGTCGAGGCGAATATCCCTGCGGACACTCTTGATCTCCACAACCGCGTTCACACCGTCTATCTCAACTACTTTAGCTGGTATGGCTAAACACATTTATCTAAATCTCCTCTAAATTTCTACAATCAAGTGAAACTTAATATTATCACAAATACCCCCCAATTTCCACTTTACTTCCACTGTGCATCCATATCGAGGATTTAGGTTTCCTGAGCCGGTTATATCCCTATCTTCCATTTTTCGGTTTTGAAGAGCTAGTAGTGTTTGAGTTGGATGTTCAGGATGCTTAGGGCGCGGCTGGTGGTGATTGTTTGGGATGATTCAGCTTCTACTACGAGGCTCATGAATTTTTTTCCTTTTTCCGCCAGTTGGTTGCGGTAGAAGTCTCCTCCCTGGCTTTTGTGCTTCTTGACGTTTTGCATCAATGTTTTGTAAAGGGCTCGATATGTTTGGTAATTAATGTGGTCGAGTTTGTAGAACCGTTGTAATATTACAAACCGGCTGACGCGAAATTTTTTCGAGAGATCGCTGATTTGATCGAGAGTGTCTGTGGCGGAAGAGTCTCTGAGGGCGCGATTCAAGGGTGGAGTGGGGACCAGGAATTGTCCGGCGAATTCATTGCAGACATGTTCCTCGGCGAAGTCCGGTTCGACCATGTGCTCTTCGGTTTCGTTGGGGATGCAGATGCCCGGTTCGCCCATCAGGATGTGGCAATATTCGTGGAATAGGGTGAAAATTCTGCCGTTGGCGCTGTCTTTTGAATTGATGACTATGGCCGGGGGATACCCATCCCTCACCAATGAGAAGCCGCGAATCTCATCTATCGGCATGGATTCCTGGAAGACAAAAATTCCCTGGCTTTCGAGGTATTGACGCCAATTCCGTAACGCTTCCCAATTGTCTTGCCACGAGAATTGCTGGTCGATCGCCATTTTTCTGATATCCGGCACGATCTCATCGATGTTTTTCTGGTTGAAGCGAATCTGAGGGATTTTTTCGATTGAGTAGCCGAGGCCGGACAGCAATTCTCCGGCCACCGTTTGATAATATCTGGTTTTCCTGATGGCGAGGAGAGACTCTTTGGTCAGCGGGAAATCGCGATTGGTTTGAGAGGACCTGAAATCCGTGGGTATCGGTGACTCCTGGGGAACATGCGGCATAAAAAACACCGGCAGCGGACGCTTAAATAGGTTGGAGAGGTGGCGCAACCGTGAGATCGAGGGGGCGCTCTGGCCGGTTTCCCATTCTTTGTATTTATCGACCTTCACTTTGACTGTTTGAGCGGCTTTGTCCATATCGATGAGCAGGCTCTCGCGCGCCCATTTTAGCACGGCAGGATTGATCGGAGCTTCTTTTGCGCTGGTCGCCATGATTTTTTCCTTCATTCAATAATAATTTAAACTAAATCGAATCTTTAGTCAACATCCGTGGATTCTTTTCTCGATGACTTTACTAAAAGGGATTAGATCCAGCGTTTGAACCAGGAGGTCCATTTGCCGGAGGTTTTGATGATCATGGTGGGTTTTTCGGACTTGCAGGCCACGGTGTGGGAGATGGAGTCGCGGGCCGCCTGGTAGAGGAGGGGGTCGCGGGTGGAGCCGATGATCATGAGGTCGTGGTTGTCGGATTCCGCGATGATGGCGTCGGTGACCGATGGATTGGCGGCGCATTTGGCCCGGATGCGGCTGGTGTCGATGGAGGTTCTGTTTTTGACGTCTTCCAATAATTGGTCCGGCGTGATGATGCGGCTGGAGTTGTTGACGGCGAAAACGGTGATCTCGCTATTGTCCCGTTCGGCGAAAATGTTGGCCAAATCGAGGGCGAAAACGGCGTGCGGGCCGCCGCCCCAGGGGATTAAAATCCGCTTGAACGGCTTGTTGTGGAAATTCTTCAATACGACAACTTTGGAGGGGGAGCGTTCCAGCATGGTGTCCACGATACTGCCGAGGCGAAAACCCTGGCCTCTGGGCTTGCCGTGCCACCCCATGATGAGGAGGTCGGTCTTTTTCTCTTTCACCGCGCTCAAAATTCCGCGGGCGATATTACGGCAATAGCGGATGGTGGTGTCGATGGGGAACTTCATCACAAAGTACATCATCGCTTCCATGATGCCTTCCCGCCCCTCGACCGCGAATTTTTCCGCATCCGTGAGGGAGACCTGGTCCGGTACCGGCACCATGTGTAACAATTTGACGCGGGCGTTCTTGGCTTCGCTGATCAAATAGGTGGTGCGCACCATTTTGAGGGCGTTGTCGGTATTGGCGACCGAGACCATGAGCCGGTGATGGTCGGACTCCGGCGCGTCGATCTCTTCCAACACCCGGATTTCGTCGGCGGAAGGAAGGGCGTGATGACGGGAATAGTACCAATAGATGACGACACCGCTTCCGATCCAGACCGGCGCCACAATCCAGGCGACCCAACTCATATGGACCAGGAATACAGCCAACACGCCCTGGCAGATGATGGCGATAATCGGCAACCAGGGGAACAGCGGCATGATAAATCCGTAGGATAGCTCGTCTCCCATATTGAAGCGGATTTTGATGACGCTGATGTTCACCAGGAAGAAGAGGAACAGGAACATGATGCTGGCGCTGGAAGCCACATCCATTGTGGGTAATAATACCGCCACGCTGATGACGATGCCGGCGGTGAACAATAATGCGACCCACGGGGTTTTTTGTTTTTTGGAAATATAGGCGAAAAACTTCGGCAGCATACGGTCGCGCCCCAACGCGTAAGAGGCGCGGGTGGCGGAGTAGATTGTGGCGTTCAACGCCGACACTGAGGCGAAGATCACCGCCAATGTCAGAAAGAAGTTGCCGTAGGGCATCAATCGCGCCACAGCTTCGCCGAATCCTTTTTCCTTGAATTGGCCGATCCATTCCCAGGGCGCCCCTTCAACTCCGGGACTTCCAATTTTGACCGCCACCAATGAGGCGAAGGTCACTGCCACATAGGTGAGGGTTACGATAAAAACCGAATAAATCATGGCTTTGGGCAGGTTGCGCTTGGGATCGATGGTTTCGTCGCCCGCCTGGGCGATCACCTCGTAGCCTTCGAACGCCACATAGGTGAATCCCATGGTGATCAACACCTTGGACCAGCCATGAGGTAGGAAGGGATCGAGGTTCTGGAGCAGCGAGGGGTCCTGCATGGCCCTGATCACTCCCACGACGCCGATGAATATCAGGAACAATGTTTGGCCCAGAGTAAAGAAAGCGCCCACTTTGCCGGCTTCAGAAGCGCCGCGGTAATTGATATAGATGAAAAACGAGGCGATCAACAAGGCCACGATTTTTTCTGTGTAGTATGTGGGGAAGGGCACCCATTCCAACAATTTCAGCCCATTGAAATAACGCACTGTGTAGATGGCGAATGTCACGGCATAGAGACTGCCTGCCACACTGGAGGCAAACCACTCCATCCAGCCGGCGATAAAACTTGTCCCCCGTCCAAAGGCCAACCGGGCGAAATTGTACGCGCCGCCGGCTTTAGGGATGGCGGAACTGAGTTCCGCATAGGAGAGGGCTGTAAACAGCGCGATCACTCCATTGAGGGAGAATGTCAATAATACGCCGCCGGGGCCGGCGACATAAATGGCGTTACCGATTCCCAGGAACACTCCGGCGCCGATCATCATGCCGAGTCCCATCATGGTGATGTGAAAAAGAGATAATTCGCGGGATAATTCTGTTGATATTTGGGGATTATCTGGTTTCATTGATAGTTTGGGTTATTTCACGTGCGGAATTTAAATTTTTTTCGTGGATCAGCTTGATGGTTCTTATACTCCTGAAGGTCAGGTAAGTCATAAAACCCAATGCGATAAAAACAACAATACTTCCTATAATAACATCGCTACTCATGATCTTGTCAGTTTAGATATATCAAACAGCCGACTAAAAGTCAAATTCAAAGTCTTTGTTTCTCCTTCCAAATAAGGAAAAATACAATATAGGCGCTGGGGAGTGTCATAATATGTCCAAAGATTTTTTTCACTGTGGCCAGTTAAATCGCCCGGAGGGGTTGACAAAAAAATGTTTTATAATTATATTAAGATATCAGAGTAAAATATCTTAGGTGGATACATACAATCATTCTGAAATTACCTTAAGTAAGGAGAGACGTTTTGCCTCCGGGAAATATAAACAAAAATATTCCATATACCAAGCTGACCGCTATTACACCGGACGAGCGGTTTAACCTGTCGATAAGCGGCGAACCCGCTATGCGGATAGTGGATCTCATTGCGCCGATCGCTAAAGGAACCCGCGGTTTGATCGTATCTCCTCCCAAAGCGGGGAAAACGATTTTATTGGAACAAATTGCCAAATCGATCCGGTTGGCCAGCCCTAAAACCCGAATCATCGTGCTATTGGTGGACGAGAGGCCGGAAGAGGTCACTCATTTCAAACGGCAAGTGGACGCCCAGGTATTGGCCAGCTCCAATGATCTGGATGTCAAGCAGCATATAAAGTTGACCCAATCGACCATGAAACGGGTCACCCGCGAGTTGGAGGAAGGTCAAGATGTGGTGGTGCTGGTGGATAGTCTCACCCGCATGGCCAGAGCGTTCAACCATAAAAAAGCGCCTCCGGGCCAACGGGGACGCACCATGTCCGGCGGGTTGCAATCCGGCGCCCTGGAAATTCCGCGGCGGTTTTTCGGTATGGCGCGGAATATCGAGAACGGCGGATCATTGACCATTATCGCCACTGTGTTGGTGGATACCGGTTCGCGCATGGACCAGTTGATTTTCGAAGAATTTAAGGGCACAGGCAATAGCGAAATTATTTTGGACCGCACGTTGGCCGAGGCGCGAGTTTTTCCCGCTATCAACCTGCTGGCCAGCGGCACCCGGAGGGAAGAGCTCCTCTATGGGCCAAAGGAAATCAAGCAGATCTCCAAATTGCGTCGCGCCCTTACAAAAGTAAAAACCAAACAGGGGATGGAATTGTTCCTGAAATTCCTGGAGAAGTATCCGACAAACGAAGACTTTTTGAACGAAGAGAGCTAAATAGGGTTCATTGACGCTTTCGCCGCCACGATTTGACCCAGGGCTATACAACCGTCGTTAAACGGGGTGCCGCGGGGCGTCAGCGCTTCGAATTTTTGTTTGCGCAAACCTTCCAGCACGAGTTCCAGTAGGAGACGGTTGTGGAACACGCCGCCGGATAGCGCCACTTTGTTTAATTGGAAGCGGTCCCTCAGGATCGCGGCGGTTTTTAGTGTGATGGCCGCCAGCATCCGATGGAACGCTCCGGCGATATCAGCCGGTTCTTCCCCTTGCCGCAGCCATTCCACCACCTGTCTCACAATGATGTCGCTGTCGATGATGAGTTCGTCGCCGCTGGGGAGCGGCGTCTCGAAAGGCAATTCTTTTTTGCCGGCGAGGGCCAGCTCTTCCAGTTTCTGGGCAGCTTCGGCTTCGGTGGAAATCGATTGGGACGCTCCGAGTATGGCGGAGATACCGTCGAACAATCGGCCCACACTGCAACAAAGGGGAGAATTCAAGTTTTTCTCCAGCAGTTGTACAATCATCTCCCGCTTCGGATCGCCGGGGAAAAGGTCTTTACCAAAGGCCCGGTGCACCAATGCCAAACCGATGCGCCACACCTCTTTGATGGCCTTTTCGCCGCCGGGTAATGGGAAGTAGGAAAAATGGGCGGCCCGCTCAAACGATCTCCGGTCGGCGATGAGGAATTCGCCGCCCCACACGCGGCCGTCGGTTCCATACCCGGTCCCGTCAAACGCGATGCCGATGACCTGTTCGTCCACTTGACGGTCCTCCAACACAGACGCGATATGGGCGTGGTGATGCTGCACCCGGATGTGGGTCAGACCTTGCCGCTCATATTCGTTGGCAATGGCTGTCGAAAAGTAATTGGGGTGCATGTCCGATACTACGACCTCCGGCTCCACCGCGAATATTTTCTCGAAATGCTCCAGTGTGCGGCGATAGACTCCGGCGGTCAACGGGCTTTCCAGGTCGCCGATGTATTGGCTTTGAATGATGACGTTATCTTTGGCAATGGCGAAGTTGTTTTTCAAGTCTGCGCCGGCGGCCAGAATATGGCGGGGAGTGTGGGACGACATTACCGGCACAGGGACGAATCCTTTGGCCCGGCGAATCACATAGGGCTCTTCATTGACGGCGAACAGCACGCTGTCATCCGATTGGGCCACAATGTCCCGGTCGAAATTGACAAAATAATCGGCGATATGCCCCAATTTATCGAACGCTTCTTCGTTGCCGCAGACGATGGGCTCTTCGCTGATATTACCGCTGGTCATCACCAATATCAATGAGGGATCGATGGTGAAGAGTAAATGCTGAAACGGAGTGTACGGCAGCATCATCCCCAAAAAGGTGAGCCCCGGCGCCACAGACCGGCTCGCCAGAGGTTTGGTCTCTTTCAAGATCACGATGGCCCGTTCTTTGGCGATTAGCATCTCCTTCTCTTTGGCGGAGACATCCAGGAAGCCTGCGATGGTATCCAACGAACCGCTCATCAAGGCGAACGGTTTGAAGGGCCGTCTCTTGCGCTCCCGCAACAGATTCACCGCTTCGTCATTGGCGGCGTCCACCGCCAGATGAAAACCGCCCACCCCTTTGATGGCGAGGATTTTTCCCTCTTTTAAAAATTCGACAGTTTTTCTGGCGATAGTATCTGTATCAGTCGAGACCAGCTTCCGCTGCCGGTCAAACAAAGACAACCGCGGGCCGCACTTTCCGCAAGCGGTGGGTTCGGTGTGAAACCTCCGGTCCGGCGGCGAGTCGTATTCCCGTTGGCAATCCTCGCACAGGGGGAAAATCTTCATGGCGGTGGTGGCCCTATCATACGGTATATCTTCAATAATGCTAAATCTAGGCCCGCAATGGGTGCAGGTAATAAAAGGATAATGAAACCGCCTGTCCCCCCCGTCGAAAAACTCCCCCAAACATTCGTCGCACACCCCTGTATCCGGCGGAATAAACGTGGTCCGTTTATCCGAGGCAGTGCTCTTCTCGACCTTAAATTCTTGAAATCCCTGAAACTCAGCCGCCTCTTTGGTCGCGCCGTTAATCTGCGCCAACGGCGGCGGATTGGTCCGAACATCCTCGAAAAACGCATCAACCTCCGAAGCCTCGCCTTCCACCCGGATGGTCACCCCTTCGGTATTGTTCAACACAAATCCCTTCAATCCATACTTATCCGCCAAATTGTACACAAAGGGCCTGAAACCAACCCCTTGCACAATCCCATTCACCCGAATCAACCAGGAATCCCGCTTTTCAAACATCCCCCATTATACCATAATTTTTTTTATCGGTTTGCCGGTTTACGATCCGGTTTCGATGAAGCAGGGGAGGACGGTGATGGTTTGGTTGTCCGGGGTGTGTGGGGTTTCGTAGGTTTGGCGGAGTTCGGGGGAGATGGATTCGACGAAGAATACCAGGTGGATTTGGTCGAGGTTGAGGCGGTGTGCGTATGTTGCCGCTTGCTTGAGGGCGTTGCGGTAGTTGTGGGTGTTGGTGAAGGATTTGAGCTCCAGGCCGTAGATTTGATTGGCGTAACGGATGATGAGGTCGATTTTGCCGTTGCCGGTGGGGAATTCGGGGACAATGCGGCCGCCCGGGGTTTTGAGGAATTCGTTCAGGTATGCGAATAGATTGAAGTGGAAGATGGCTTCGTAGATTCTCATGTCGGATCTGCGGGGCGCTGATTTGAATAGCCAATCGCTGTTGGCTTTTAAATAGTCCTGGTAGAGCGTCAGTATTCCGCGGATGTTGAGCTGGGAGTCTGAGATCACATCATTTAGATCTTTGTATGGCTCGACCAATGATCCGAGGTTGGAGAAATATTCGTGGGAAAAATAGTTGAATAGGCGTTTCTGTACAAAGGAGCTCGAGAATTTGACGTAGTATTCGGTGCGATTTTCCTCTTCGTAGGTGATGACGCCGTTCATGTAGAGGTGGTTCAAGCGTGTGTTGTCGTAGGTGAATTCCATTTTGCGGTCGGTTTTGAATAATTCCAGGACCACTTGTTTGTGGGGCTCCTGGTTGGCCTTGCTGATGATGTTGAGGATGTTGTTGTTGGGTAGGATTTTTACCGCCGCCGCCAGGACCTCTTCGAATTGTTGGCTCGTGATGGCGGCCGGTTTATCTGAATTGTAGGTTTCCGTCACAAGTTCTCCAAACCAGCAGGTCAAGCCCGGCTGACCGTTCGTTTCGGCGAAGATTCTGTCGATGACCTCTTGCTCGATGGTTTGTCCGCTGTCTTCGTTGTACCACTGGAACATACCGTTCACCTCTTCATAGGAGAGGTTGGGTATTGGAAGGCTGCGTTGGACATTGAACGGCGATCCTTTGATATTTTCGATTCCCATGGCGCTACGGATGCCGATCAATGCCACACTGTGCAGAAGGTAGGTTTTTTGGTCTGTGGCTAAATCGGTTTCATCATTGCGGCTCATATATATATTTCTAAAGGCGCTGACAATGGCGCTCAGCCCTGTGTCCGCCAGTGAATCGAACTCATCCAGGATCAAGATGAGCGGTCGATCCAATACATCTTTTTTGAATATTTCCTGGAAATCATCCTGGTTTTTTATTTTAGGGAATTCTTTGCCGAGTCCTTCGCCAATTTTTTTTGCAAGATTATTGATGATGTCTCCGGCATCGGTTTTATCTTTTAGGTTTTCGAGGTTGAGTTTCAAGACGTCGAAGCGGGATTCTTTTTGGAGACGAAAGAGGATCTGTTGCATCAACCATGATTTGCCCGTTTGCCGGGGCGCCCAGACTGTGATGTAATGTCCGCTTTTGTGCGGGTTGTCGCCAACCAATTGCCTATAGGCGCTATCGATAAGTTCTGTCCTGGGGGCATAGTAATGCAAATCCCTGTCCGGGGGGCCGTATGAGGAGAATCGTCTCATATCCGCTCCTTGTGTTTTTTATTTTACCTTATTTTATCAGGTTTCGCCGGGGGGCGCAAATGGTTGGGGGGCGTGGGT
>CAZBHS010000075.1:0-10836 GCA_964491915.1 uncultured Clostridia bacterium | reverse complement strand
TGGTCTCCGGCTTGGCCTCGGGCGTTCCAGGGGAGGGTTAGTTCGAGCTGCTGGCCTGGGGCTAGAGGGGGGATTGTTCTTGTTGTTTGGTGGACATTGTGGACTTTGTGGACTAGAGTGGACTCTGTGGACGGGGTTTTGCCTTGGTTTGTCACTGTGACGCGGTAGGTTATGGCTAGGCCGTCGATTTCTTTGTGAGAAGCTTGGATCGCCAGGTCTGGGAGTTCTGTTCCGTAGAGGAAGGATGTGGATTTGGCCGACACGAGATTATCCTTGGTGATGACGGCTCTTACAGTGTGGCGGCCTCCTTCGATTGTGCCTGCTGGGAGGGTGCGGTCGATATAGGTCATTCCTGAGAGAGTGACGGGTTGCTGGCCGATGCTTTGATCGTCGAGGTACCATTCGATTGTGGCTGGGCCGGTTCCGTAGCAGGTGGCTTTTAGGAGGACATCTTCTGAGCCGGTTTTGTATTCGAAGTGTTCGGTTTCCAGGGCCACCAGGACGGCATCGCCTACGTCGAAGGACTGCATGCCGGCTACTACCAATTGCGGGGAATCCACCTGGCGGAAGAGGCCGTAGATTAGGCGGTGGGTTCCGGCTTCTGTTGTTGAGAGCTGGTAGGATGAGGAGGCGTGGACCTGGCGGGTTTGTGAGACCAGTACGCCTTGTTCTCCCAGATACTCCCAGGTGCCGGAGGGGTGTTCCAGCCAGGTTCTCATTTCGAGGGATTGGTCGAGGTTGGATTCGAAGATGTAGCTGGCTTCGATTGTGTCGCCGGGGAGGTATTTGCCTTCGTTGAGCGAGCTGCCGGCCACTTTTACCACCAGGCCTGACACGTCGAAGGGGGTGCTGGCGGAGATTGGGGGCTTTGAGGTGTCTGTTGGGGTGAAGGTCCAGGAGACTGCGTAACTGCCGCCGAGAGTCATGAGGGGGATGGTGAAGGAGGCGGAGGCAGAGGAGGAGATTGGGAGTTCCTGGATTTCTCCAAAGGCGGTTGCGGTTATGGTTCCGGCTTCCTGGGTTGCGAATACGGCGTGCACCACGTCGCCGGGGTTGTAGAGGCCTCGGTCGAGGGTGGCTTCGATGGTTCCGCCCACTCTGAGATAGTAGTCGTTCAGGTAAATGCCTTTGCCGCCTTCGTGGTAGACGCCCACAAACACTTTATCGGGCCTGGCGGCGTCTACGGGGATGGCGATGTTTAGATTGGCGCTTCCCGATAGGGTTAGCGTCTCTTTTTGGCTGAATGGTCCCCAATTGATGACCACTTCCAGTGGAACTTCGGCGTCCATGGGGCCTGAGACTGAGATTTCGAGATTGGCTGTCTCCCCTACTTTGTAGATTGAGCGGTCAAGGGTTACCTGGACATCGAGAGCTACGCCATTGACAGTGAACTTGAAGTTGCTGTTTAGGGATCCGCCGTTAACGCCGGTTCCTTCCAGGCTGTAGTAGAAGGGATAGCTGCCGGAGGGCATGTCTGCCGCTATATCGAGGACGATTTCGTCGAGTATTAGCTCTTCACCGGCCTCGAGGGCGATTTGCCTGGTTTGCCGCAAGTTGTCGAAGGCTGAAACTGTGAAGCTTGCTTCGCCCCGTTGGTGTCCAAGGTTTTGGAGTTTGAGCGGAACCTGTACAAAGCTTCCAGCATCCACCGACAACGCCTCCGGGAATTCCACCAGGCGGATGTTGGGTCCAAGGACTGTCACCTGGGAAATGGTTTGCTTGAGGACATTGCCCTGGGAATCATAGAGTGTGGCAGTTACGGGTACAACTCCAGGAGTTAAGGTCGCCACTGGAAGTTTGACCGCAAAACCTTTGCTCTGGCCGGCTTCAACAGTGATGATTTCTTCGCTGACCGCACCTCCCGCTTCAAGGACGACGCGACCGGTAAAAGTTTCAAAACCGTTGTCAGTCACCTGGACAGACACCGGAATCGAAGCGTCCGTGATGCTGCCAATTTCAAGGCTGGCTTCCACATCCACCGCTTCAACCACTTGAAGCACAGTCTCAAGCGGGGTTGCCAATTTGGTCCCGCTGAAGGTCAACCGATAATTTCCAACGGCGGCAAACGTTGCTGACAGCAAATCCTGTCTCACTTCACCCGGAAGTAGATAATAATGCCGCGTTTCGTCAACCAACACACTGCCGTCGGCGGCAATGACGCGAATGGCGACCGGAATGCTTCCGGCAACGGAATCGGAATTGGTAACGCTAAAGGCAATCTCCTGACGACTGGAGAGAAGCCTTGTTTCACCGGTGAAAGTCACAGCTCCAATCCCGGAGGGCTGAACGGTGAACATCTGCTCTCCTGCCGCCACATGAGCGCCCTGCCAGGTCAAGCGATAAACGCCCGGAGAGAGGGCAAACGACAATGCATCATTGATCACTTCCCCGGCGGGAGAGAAGCTGTAGGTTCGCTCAAGACTATAAAGCGGAGCCGTTGTCCCTTCAAGATAGAGTTCATATTGAACCGCTTCTCTCAGAGCCAGTCCTTCGCCATGCGTAAGATGAAGGCCCATTGAAACCGTTCCTTCTCTCAAAACCGTCGGAATCTCCGCCGCGAGTGACACCGCGTTGCCGTATTTGACAGCGATTACTTGCTCGATGGTCACATCACCGCTGCCGGAGATTCTGTAATTCCGGTCCGCCTTTATTGTATCTGTAAAACTCAGGATCTTTTCGGTTTTGGGTTTGAGTATAAGATCTTCCGAGATAAAGCTGGTGTTGTCATCAACGGCTTCGATTGCAAGCTGAATCTGTGCATCGACATTGCCTTCGTTTACAACCCGCACAACAGCTTCAAACGCTTCATCACCGGCAAACGGCGGCACAGAAGCATCGACTGTTACGGTTGGGGTTTCAACATCAACAAGTAGCGAAGCTTCAGAAAGAGGTGCGATAGCAAGTGTTTGGTTTTCCGCGTCTACCTGCTTTAGAGGTGCCGCTTCGTCTTTGACAAGCCGTCCGGTTATTTTCCAGCCGCCGGTCTCGTTGGATGAGAACGAAACTGTTTCGAGGTGTTCCAATCCCGAAGCCAGGTTGCCGATGTTCTTGCTCAAAAGAACGGTTTCGGTTCCCGTTGGAGAAAGAGCAACTATGTCCAGTCTCAGATTGGTCTCTTCGGAGTCCAATCCGTTTTTAACCCGGACCTCGATATCTAGAGTTTCGCCAGCTTTGAGAGCGCGGACAAAACTGGAACCGCCGAATAGGCTTACCGATAGACCCGCCGCCTGGACAGCGAATCCATCGTTGCTGGCGGCCAATAGTTGGCCTTCCGGGCCTTTGAGCTCTGTTTTCAGCACATAACTTCCGGCTCCGAATGTCTCGCCGGTATCTAGTATCTGGATTTGTTGGACTCCATCCTCTGCGGTTACAGGATAATCCTGGGACCATAGGATTTGACTTCCGCCTTTCGCTCCAGGACTCACTTTAACGACAGCAGTGGTCCTTGCGGTTCCATCGAGATTTCCGCAAAAATATAGGCTTTTGTTATATGTTGTCAAATCCCAGGCGCTTACGCCGGTTATTTCAGTCTTCTTAAATTCTCCATTTTCCAATACATATAGACTTTGTGTGGGACCGTCATCCCAGGATGATCCATAAAACCGGTTTTCCGAATCGGTTACGGTTTCATCGATACCTTCGGCGGGATAACCTGGATTTGCGCTATAGTCGGTCCAGATCCCATCTTTGAAAGACTGGAGTTTGTAAATTCCATAATCCCAATCGTAAACGCTGATCCATAGCGTTCCATCCGCCGATACTGTGAGATAATCGTAATCACCTTCCAGAATGTCTGAATCTCCTGAGGTGTATAACTGCTCGTTCAAATCGGAATCGATATAGGCAAGGCCGTCATACCTGCTCATCCAGATACCACCGTTATTGTCCGCTTCGAACACATAGACGCTCTTCCGGTTATAATCGTGCCAGGTACCGTCATAATAGCCGGTTTTGTAATATCCTGAGAGATTTCTATAGTATAGCCAGATCCGGTTGAGACTATCAACACCAAATCGAGACGCGCCATTGCCGCAATCGTCTGGATACGAAAGCAGAACTTGCTGGGTACCATTAATTTTCAGAATACCTCGGGGCAGCATAGCATAGACCGAACCGTCGGGGCCGGCCTGGAGTCTTCTTACTTCGCCGATCATGTCGCTTGTGCCGGGATAATGGATCACCGATTCCCAGGTGTTGCCGTTATACCCGGACAATCCCGCCTGGCTGCCTACCCAGAGTTTCCCTGTTGTATCCACTTCAAGAGAACTTGGTGGACCCAACAAACGATCAAGACCTAACTGGAATGTGACTCTCCGCCATTGGGTCGCATCAGAAACCGCCAGCCCCAAATTGCCCGAAGAGGAGCCCGGAGCGGGGCAGACATACACAGTATCACCAATGGACGGAATCACCTGCCCCATTCCATCCAGAGCATCAATGGAGGTTGTTTGAATCACTGAAAATGCGCCGTCATATTGGATCAGTAAATCATTGCTGTAACTTCCCCATGAACGACCGGTTAGCCAAACACCTCTGGCATCACACACAAGTTTCTTCATATACCAACCGGGATAAATGTCATACAGGTCCCAGGAGTCCCAGGTGCCGGATTGGTAGCGATACAACGTGCTGTAGGTAGCCGCAAAGACGCTTCCGTCTCCGCTATTATCCAAATTCCAATAGATTCGCTCGGTTCCCCATGGCGCGTCAACCGGAACGAATTGGCCGTTTTCGTATTTTACGATCCCGCTGTATGTCGAGACCCAAATTGAACCGGACGCCTCACGGGCCAATTTATAGACACTATCGTCCGGCAATCCGTCAGCGCTGGTCAACGAGCGCCATCCTCCGGGGCCGAATTCAGATATCCCTCGATATGTGGCGAACCAGATCAGCGTTTCGCCATTGGGGCCGGTTCGCTGGATAATATCATTGATCCCATCGGAAATCAGGCCGTCGGCGCTGGTAAAATGTTTCCAGGTACCGTCGGTCTCCCTCATGTAAACGCCATTGGGAGAGGATGTCCCCCACCAGAGGCGTCCCAATGAATCCACCTCCATCGAAACATCTGTCAAATAGGTAAAGGGATGATCCATCAACAATTCGATCTGTTCTTTCTCTGGGTTGTAGCGGGCGGGTCCCTGGCGAGTCATCAGGTAAATCGTCCCACTCAGTCCATGGCCCGAAAGGATGGTATTTAAAAATTGATATCCGCCAGGCTCATACGTTTCGCTGCCTCCACTCTCCACTTGCCGGATAATTTCCGCAGAAAGTGTTGCCCCATTAAGAGCTCCTCCGCTGGCCAATATCTCGCTTTTTCCATTGACCGTTTCCCTTTCAGTAAAAATATCTTTGAGTGTATAACTGTTCAGAGACGGCACAATGCCCGCCACATCCAACAACCAATAGCGCCGGAGCTTCTGGCCCGACACAGCCTCATTCACCTGCAATTCAAGCGAATATTCACCTTTCTTCAAGGCTCCAGTGAGGGGGATAGCCAGTGTGACTGGCTCTAGAGGATTGATCTGCAAGGTGCTTTCATTGCGATAGATTTCCTGGCCCATATCATCCCGAACCACAGAAAGTATCGTTGCGAAGGCGGGCAAACCTCCGCTATTTTCCAATTCCACGCTCACATCGTCTCCTGCGTTAAAAGTCTTTTGCGGAAGATTGGCTGAAATAGAAGGTTTCGGGAGGGTGATAGGATAAGATTTGGTTAACAATATGGTTGTTCCATAATGCAGTGAAACTTGCACTGAGTGAGTTCCCGGGACGGTGGATTCAGAAATGGGAATGCTATAAGAAAACACATTGACCCCAACCGGTTGTAGTACTACGTTTCTGGTTTCGGAAAAATTTAGACTTTGAGAGGTTACCGTCAGATCAAGTGGAAGCGGTGCAAAGAGACCTGAGACGCAGTGGGCGTTAAATATGAATTCGATAGGTTGGGATGCAGTTGCTATTGGATCGGAAAAATGGCCGCTTCCCTGGATTTGGAACGGTTCGACCCCGAGCCGGGCTTGTTGGGTCATTGGGATACCGGAAATGCCGGTTGCCGTGACCTGGATTTCATATGAGGATTTCCAGCCGATAGGCAATTGGAATTGCAATTGGCCGCTGTATTGCCCCGAAGGTATATCGATTGTCCGTTCGGTTCGCACATCGGCGTCCGGGCAGGAAAAAATGACCTTGTAGTTTCCGCTTCCGGCAATTGTCGTCTCGATTGCGGCTGTGTCTAGAACCCGGAACATCGGTTTATCCGCTGATAACCGGAGGGCCTCGTTAAAACCGAATTCCCTGATTCGTAAAAACCAGGATGATGAGGGATCCCTCGTTTCATCTTTATAAAAATACTCGAGGGTGTAATCTCCAAGTCCTGGAGGCTGAAACGTGAATGGCACATTGGCTAACACTTGTCCACCGGAGGTTATTTCGATATTATCCACTTCTTTTCTGAAAATTTCAACGCCTTCGTCCGAACGCAGGCGGATGATATAGGAACCTTGCTTCACATCATAATCGTACCTCTGGAAATTTTCAATCGCCACAGGAATGGCGTAGGTCTCCCCTGGTATCAGACGGGAGACAGCCTGGCCATCTTTTTCAACTCCAATAACACGAACGCCGAAGCCGCTTCGATCATAGTGAAAGCCGCTGACCCTCTCTTTTTCTCGAGAACCGTTCGGAGATTCCACCATTAATCTCAACCGATAAAAGCCGGTGGGATGGGCAATTGGAGGGGTGTATGTGCCATCGTAGTTGAAGGAGTTTTCAACGCTAAAATCATGGTCCCGTTGATATACGGTTTCAACGGTTTCGTATACATTTTTTCCATCCACATAATCGACCAGTTTTTCTAGAAACAGCGTTATACGGTAGTATCCCGGAATTGGATACGCGATGGCTCTCGAGCGTATAGAATAAGGAAGACTCCCTCCCGCCTTGACTGAGGTATCGGTGTTGAGGGTCACAGAGCTTTTTGTTTGGGAGCCCAGAACCCATGCGGTCTTGCCGTGCCCTACCTGCTTTAATTGTTGCTGATCGTCAAAGTATTGCAAGCGGAACGTATACATTGAATCTATATCCGGATTGAGGGGAGAAGAAGAAAAAGGAAATGTATGGTGAGCGGTCTCCCCCGCCGGAATTTCCAGGCTGATGGGTTGCTCCAGGTCATACCTGCCGCCGGCGCATTCATGCCCCACACAAAGGAAGGGCTTGTCGATGCGGATGGTTTGGATCTCATCCGTCAGGTTTTTAAAATGCGCCGTAAACATGATGTCCTGGGGCCAATACACAGGATCTTTATCCGCTGTCATCCATTGGGATACATAGCCGCCCTGATAAACAAACGGTTTACGCAGACGGTAAATAGAAAACCGTCCCGATGGGCTCTCGCTCCTCATTTGTACCACATCGCCACCGGCATCCAGCAATTCGACATCCACATGGCAAATCCCTAGATCGAAATCCTCGATTTCAGGAAGGGTAAATTGAAGCTCAAACTCATCTTCATCCAGCGGATTCAGAGCCGCAGGCCGGGTAGTCTCAAACAACAGCCGGCTACGATCCGGCGTCGAGACAACAAACCGAACACTAGCGGCGGCCTCGTCGCTAGTATTGCGAACACCGACATTCAACCGGATATTCGGCATCGGATTTTCATTCAAATCAAACATCGGAATTGGCAACGAAGGATCCTGGGCAAAGGTAAGCATATTGCGAAGCAATTGCAATTCGGTCGAAGAAGCCTGGGAATGAGCCGTGGCCCAATCGGTAAACATACTGGTCAAAATCACCGTCCCCTCACCGTAAGGATAGTACAAAAGCGCCGGCTGAATATTGACCCGCCGGATTAATAGTGCGGTCCCATTTTCGGGAAATTTAGAAAAATACCCATCCACCCCCACATCGACCATGCCGTTGACACAGGATGACAACACCGGATGCATCACTTCAAAAAAAGACGAATTTTTCAAACAAGACTGATCTTCCCGAAATCCAAACACCTGCATTTGATCGCCACCAGGCAAAAATTCCTGTGCCTGAGTCCCATGTTGCTGCGACATAACAACAAGATTGCCGCCCAGAGCCACATATTTTTCCACCACAGCCCGAAGCACAGAATCCCCATATACCTGGGACAACGCAGCCGTAGGAATAACAAGAACCTTCGACACCCGAATCAGCTCCTCAGCCGAATTATTTCCATCAAACAACAACCCGCCAAACAGCTTCGCCGCCTCCTGCCAATATCCCCTCTTCAAGACCAAAGACCTGGGAGCGAGGTTATATATCCGGGTAATGCCGCTGGCCATAGATTCATTATCATCGGGATTGTCAGCGCCAGGCCCCGGATCCTCAGGCGGCGGCGGAGTACAAGTGCCTGACGCATTATTATCAGAAGACATTGACATTCTATTTGTATTGTTTGAAGTATTATCACCAGGACACCCCTCTTTGCAAAAGCAAACTTTTTCATACGTACAATCATCGCCTTTTTTGTTCCAGACATCTTTTGCAGAACTTGTATAGGTTGTATTCTCATAGTAGGCATAAACATATTTTCTTCCAAAAACCTTAATTTGGGCATCCTCTGTACTGGCCTCTTCATTTGCCTGCGCTTTTCCTGTTTTAATACTCTTGCAGCATTCTTTATCCTTATAAGTAGCGGCATGCACTATCTCATGAAATAATAATGATGCGACCTTTTTCTCCCCTAGATTTTGCTGATAAACATCCCAGATACAGATATAGTTAGGCTGATGACATTGACCATGCCAGGACCTCATGGAATGCTGTTTGATTTCTTTCCATGAAGCTTGTTCTTTCGACCAGATCAAATATAGTTTCTGTTTCCCACTTTTTAAATCATCCAAATAACTATCAAGAGCATTTTTTAAGCATGAAGGGAGAGGATTTTTTTCCCACTCATTTCCGACACTCCCCCCCTTATATCCTTCAGGTGATTCCTTATGCTTCTGATATTCTGCTTCCGCTTCAGCAATTCTATTTTCTAATTCAATTGCAATATCAAATATCTCTGGGTATAAATCAGGGTTCGAACAATTATCTCTGAGGTCTCTGAGATCATCAACTAAGGTGTTTGGAATAAAAACAGTTAATCCTTCATACATAGTGCCTCTATTCCGGCTTCCTCCCTCACTTAGAACATCTTTTAGAGGTTTGTACCCAAAGGCAAATTGCGAAATTACAAGATATACCAATAAGAACTTTAAAATTTTATAAAAAGAACACTTCATTACATGCCTCTAATTATCAGAAATATCAAATTGCAGAAGTATCCCTTCACTTAAATAAACGTCTAATTTTTTCCTAAATTTTTTGCCTTCTTTGCTTATGCAATACACATCAATACAATAGCTTCCTTGTAGTAACGATCTAAAAAAATAGCTCCCTACATTTTCATCTAATTGATAACGCGCAGATACTAAACGCCCTGATTCACCTCTAAAGGTGCTCTCTATTTCCACATATCCTGACCTTGGGGGGCTGCCATTTACTACAATATTCCCCTTTACTCCCGTAGGACTTGAAAGATCAAATGTAGTAGAAATGTCTGTGATATTTCCTTTGGAAACCCGTATGTCTTGTATTCTTTTGTATGGGTATCCATTTCCTAAATTTATATAGAGATAATAATCATCCGCGCTTTCTAAAGTGTCCACTTTAAAATAACCTTTCTCATCAGAGTAAATATATTCAACATTGTACTTCTCCTTTGACACAAAACTTTCATCAAATGGTGATTCTTTAAAAATCCAGGCTGAAAATTTTTTTGGAGTTATTTTGTCGATTTCTTTTATTTTAAATACCCCGCTTAAAATTCCACCTTTCTCTAGCTCAATTCTTAAATGCTTAATTTCCCCTTCCCCCACTTGAAAAACACCTGCCTTTTTTGAAAGAAGATCATCTTTAACATATTTGTAATAGTATTGGGGTAAAAATGGGATATAGGTATCTTTTTTGCATTTAACAAAATAAAACCCAGACCACGGAGCCTCAAACGTAAAATTTCCCTTTGCATCTGTTACAGTGGTTTTGATTTCCTCACGGTTAAAATTATCATCCAACCGAATACGAAAAAATAATGTGACTGATACACCCATTATTGGTTTCCCCGTATCCTTATCTATTACTTCCCCTCTAATCCGGGATTCTATACGCGAAAATAGTGGACAATCAAATGTAGTAAAAGCCAAGAAGAATAAAATTACACAAATAGTTTTTTTCATTGAATACCTCACATGCTTCCTTTATTTATTTGAATTTCTATTTATTTGCTAAAATTATTTTATGGATCAAACTAGCTAATTTCGCGATTAAGTTTTTTAAATTTAGGCTTACGTCTTTACAGACAAGCGTCAGATCTTTATACAAGAGCATGTTTTTTAGAAGTAACGTTAATTACTGAGATTGATTCGCGACTTTCCGATAATATCACACGAAAAAAAAATTATCAATCCTTGAACTCTTATTTTTTTAAGCAAAGATTCGTTCGTAATTCTTTCATCTAAAAATCATCCATATCATTTGAAAGGTCGCTTAAATCATTTTGAGCAGAGGTTTTGAAGGGATTTAAGGCATGGATATTAGGCTGGTTTAGCTCTGTTTGGGTGTCCGGGAAATCGAACCTGGGGCTTGGGGTGAAGTCGGGGTGGTCGATGATGTGGGAGATCTGTGGGGGGATGAATTCGGTCTTGAAAGCTGAGAGCTTTTCGGGGTCGGTGTTTGGGGAATTTGGGTCGGTGAGTTTTAGGGACCGCTCGTAGGTGGATTGGGCGGTTTGGTAGTAGTGGAGGGAGAGGTAGAGGTGGT
>CAZBHS010000074.1:0-12160 GCA_964491915.1 uncultured Clostridia bacterium | reverse complement strand
GTACGGTTCCGTGAGCAGCTTGGGGGTGAAATTCCCCCTGGCTGACTCGACTTTCCTACCATGCAGACGGAGCCTCGGCCAGCGCTTTTTTCTACAGCATCGTCGAGACAGCCAAGGCCAACGGTCTGGAGCCGTTCAGTTATCTTCTCCATCTGTTTGAAAATCTCCCCTTTGCCGATTCGAGAAAAAAAATAAAAAATCTTTTGCCCATGTATGTCGATAGATCCAAAATAAAGACATTCGACGGGAAATCGTAAAAGGCAATCGCCAAAAGCGTTTCGGCTATCTTACACTCCCCTGAAAACTCTATCTTGTTAGATACGTTGGGCGCTTACGTTCGTTTTCATTTGCTTAATTAGATTACAGGAAAATGGCTACATCAATCCAGAGCACCGCTTTGTTCATCGCGTTTGAACTGAAATATTTTCGGGGCCATTTTAGGTGAAGAAAAATGGCCGGAAGGAATCGGGCGATAATTCACACCCGGCTCAAAATGTCTCACTCCTACCCTGCGTTGGGTTCGCGTAGGGGCATTCACCACCTCGCTCACCCGTATCTCATGTAAACAAAAAAGAATTTTGCCGAAAGTGGTAACGGCGTAAAGTGGAAAGGGATTAAAGAGACCTGGCAAGGCGAAAACCGATATCGTCGTGGCGAATGGCGGGGCGACCGTAGCGACGGAAAACGCACCGGCAATTAACGCCGTCATGGAACCAGCAACCGCCACGCACAACACGGCGCACGCCATTCTTAGGCCCAGATGGATTTTTATCTGGGCTATCCTGGTAATAATCACTCTCATACCAATCCCGGCACCACTCCCACACATTTCCAGCCATATCCACGCAACCATAAGGGCTTTCATCTCCGGTAAATATCCCCACTGGGCTGGTGCGATTCAATTCCAACTCCCCTGAATTACATAACTTTTTATTAAATTCATTCCCCCATGGCCAAAGCCTACCGTCAGTCCCCCGCGATGCCTTCTCCCATTCCGCTTCGGTTGGAAGGCGAAACTTCAAACCTTTCGTCTCACTTAACCAACGGCAAAACGCTTCGCCTTCATACCAACTCACTCCTACTACCGGGAAATTCAATCCATTCCATTTCCGGTCGCGCCAATATAGAGGTTCAGTAATTTTTTCACTCGTTATAAAGTCCCAACCCTCCGGCAGCCAAACGTCCCCTTGGGTATAACCTCCAGAATCAACGAACTCTTTAAATTCGCGGTTAGTCACTTGATATTTGCCAATTGAAAATGCATCAAGGTTAATCTTACGCATGGGAGCTTCTCTACCAAAAATCCCACTCCTTTCACTGCCTCGAATAAACTCTCCAGCCGGAATCTCAACCATCTCAAAATCAGTATAACGGTCATCCCCAAATACTCCCAGAATTTCTCCGGCTTTCAAGCATATTTTTGGATCCTCATGCGAAACGATCACCCCTTTCAAATTCTGCCGCGAAAGCTCGACAACCTCTGGAGAGCGCTTGAATGAAAGCATATCACGCAACGCATTGGAGCCTAAAAGGCAAAAACGATAGTGCTGAAATTTGTGTTCTCCGTCAAATTTCAAAATCGTCTCAACTATTTGATTACCTTCATCAGTTCGATCCAAACTTACAAGTCCAACATACAATAGAATTGCCTCATCCCACCAAGGATCCGGTAGATATTTTTTAAAATCAAGGTTTTTGTCAATCATATACCGGGCAGACATAAACTCTTGGAACGTCAAATGAAAAAACTCCACGTCCCCTCCACTCTGCCGCTTCAAAAGGCCGCAGTTAGGTTCGACCTCATCGAATAACCGGTCGATACGACGATTATATTCTGAGTTCTCTTCTTGATCCTTTTTCGGATAAAACGGCTTTAATAATTCTTTAGCTCCATAGGGCTCCATATGTCTCAAGTGTTTTTCCTGCATCTCGAAGGCAAGGCGCATCAGGAATGCTTCCAGGCGAGGAACATTATCAGGATCGGACGGGTTTGAAAACCGCTTGCAAAGCAAGTTGTCCACGACGCGCCCGTATAGATCCGCCCGCTGATCCGGGAGTTTTTTATTATCCTGGTAAAGAATGCAAAAAGCGGTCAAGAGAAGGGGATTCTGAACAAATACCGATACATACTCGTTGGTAGAGATATCCCCAATCAGTTCAACCGCGGTCTTTTCCGCAATCCCTTTCGCCTTCCCGCAAACCTCCCGAAACCAATCCGTAATAAAACCCGCGATCTTCTCTCGATCCAGAGGTTCGATGTCCTGAATAAATTTTCCGAACCGGTCCATCACCGGACCATTGATCCCATGCGGACGACCGGTCAAAAGGAACCGGTTCTTCTTGTTCCACGATCGGAAATGGGCAATCTTTTCAACCAACGGTCCCCTCAAATGATCCGGGACTTCATCCAGCCCATCGATGAGCAAGATAGCCCGGCCTTGCTCCAAATACCCATTTACAACATCTACACCAAGAGGGCAGGCAATCTTCTCAAAATAAGGCCCCAGCATCGACTCGAATGTTATCCCATCCTTCTTGGCAACTATCACTTTCTCAAACAACGGCCACAGATCTTTCAAAAAGACCAACACCGGCAAATATCCCTGCAATCCCGGGTTAGCCTGTCCATGGACCACCATATACGCCAAATGCCGAACCAACGTCGTCTTCCCCATCCCAGGCTCGCCTCGAAGCAACACCGCATCTTGCCGCCCCAGCAACGCTTCAATATCAATCGTAGAAGGCTCTGTCGGCTCAGCCTCTTTATCTCCCCCTTCCCTCCGCAACCGCTTCATCTCCTCTTTATGAAACGGATTCGCGGTATCCAGGGGGATGTAAACCCTTGGCAACGGAACTGTAAACGCCTCGCCTTTTTTTGCCAACTGCTCGATAGGCAATGTGGAATGAAAATCCTCCATCCATTCCCGGTAATCATCCGGGATTCTCAACGGCTTCTCAGGTTTGCGACTCTCCTTGCCCGAAAACTCGTAAGGATGGATATCGAAAAATGCTTCACCGTTTTGAGCGGCATACCGCTCCCGGTCGGGAACGAAATCATTTCGCCTATGATCATCGAAAATATATGGCCAGACGCGACAAGCAACCGAATCTCCCGCCGGAGTTATCCTGACAAATTGAAATCCAATATACCCCGGTTTGTCCAATGTATAGGAAGAGTTGGCTCCCAAACAAATAATCGAGTGGGACGGATCCGCGTAAATCTCCGCCCTATCCGCATGGTCGTGCCCATGAAGAAGTAACTGGCACTTACCGAACAATTCACTCCGGCACTTGCCCGCCTCCATATCTTTTAGCCAATAAAAATGCGAATGATGCATCAATGCGATCCGAACCGGTATCTCACCGGCTATCTCCAATGCTTCCTTTATTTGCGGATACCCCAGAGCAATATTATACCGGTCGTCGTCTCCCTCGCACGCCCAACTACTATTGAGCCCTAAAAAGGAAATCCCTCTATCTTCAAAATTCTGCACCCAGAAATAATCGCTCTCCCTCTTATACAATTCCGAATTATATTGCTTCGCACATTCCCTAAAATATTTAAACCTGGCATTAATTGAATGCTTTTTATCATTATTTTGAAGGAACTTCTCAACCAAATTGTTCTTCACAACATGATACGGAGGCACAAACTCATCGATCTTCCCCCGGTCAACATCATGATTTCCCGGAACCATTAATAATGGACTTTCTCCGGGGAAAATCGCTTGCAACCTTTCAAAAAACGTCTCCGCCTCATCGTATTCCTGTTTTTTCCCAGAAAAAGCGATATCCCCAGTAACAACAATAAAATCGGGTGATTGCCCGCCTGCCGAATTCTTCTCAATCGCTTTCAGCATTTTCTCCTGCACATCCCGCCGGAATATTTTATCGTCGTCATCCTTGTTTTTTTTAAAATGAATATCAGACAAATGCAAAATACTAATTTCACCCACAGTCGGTTCCTCCTTTCAACTTCCTTAAAACAGTGTTTAATAAAGTAGTACCATACCCCCAAAAAAATCTCAATCATTTCTAAAAGTTTGCAGACACGTCTAACAAGGAAATAGAGGACAGGTACATGAGATTGAGTGCGAGCTTCAACTCGAAGCCGAATTCGTCTGTTCGATGAAGGTGATCCTATTCCTGGCGTCAGAGAAGACCTGTAGGGGCGTGGTCGCTGTGCTCGCCCAAACGCGTGTGATATCTATCATTTCCAGGCTGTTCAGCGACATTCAAAACACCCGGCCGCATTGACTCTCTTTAAAAGTAACTTTACAAAAAGTGTTGCCTCACGAATAATGTTACCAAAAGTTTTTTTCCAAAAAAAACGGAGGGTATATTGTGAGGTTATCAATGAGTTTTCAAGCAAGACGTGAGTTACTTTTGACTGTTGGTCCGTAAGCGCCAATTAATCCCATCTTCCTTTATCTGATTTTTTATGCCATGTTTACCTTGAATGTAAAATTTGGAGGTATTCATGGAGACGGGCGTGGAACCCAAAACCAAAAAGCAGATTTTTTCGGAGAAGTTGCAGGAAAAATGGCGACCGATCATTCGTCAATGGAGAGAAAGTGGCCAGACTCAGAGAGGTTTTTGCAGAGCCCACAACCATGTTTTCCATCAATTTACGTATTGGAAACGGAGATTTATGGACCCTATCCCCGGTAGAGGCACAAAGCTCGTAAAAGTGTTCGATAGCGATCTTGAAAAAGGCAAGCCCTCAACTCCCCAGGAACCCGCACAAGAACGCTCAGGAGTTCGAGTTTTTTTCAGGGATTTTTGCCTGGAAGTGGAGCCTGACTTTTCTGAAGAGATGCTTCTCAAGGTAGTGCAAACTCTGAGGCGGGCTTAATGTGGGCTCCGGCTCCAGGTTTGAAGGTATATTTGGCAATGGGAGTGACAGATATGCGCAAGTCTGTCAATGGACTGTCGTTGATTGTCAGCGAAGTGTTGGAGCAAGACCCATTCTCCGGCCACCTTTTTGTGTTTTGTAATCGTCCTCGTACTATCGTGAAAATCCTTTACTGGGACCGTAACGGTTTTTGCCTTTGGTATAAGCGACTGGAAAAGGAGCGTTTCAATTGGCCCCGCGACGAGAATGAGTTGAAGGAGATCGGTCCTCGCCAATTGCAATGGTTGTTGGATGGATTGGAGATCGAACAAACCGGCGCGCACCGCCCAATAAAGCAGAAGATACTCAACTAGAAAAAGCCGATAATAAATGATTTTTTTAGCAATTTACCTCTTTTCTGGAGTCTGGAAATATGGTATGATTTTATATGACAGTCAAAGATTTCAAGCTTCCCGAAGATGTTTCCCCTGAAGTTAAAAAAATTTTTGATGGTCTATGCCAGCACATAAATTACCTCCAGGACCAGGTAAAAATGCTGTCTTTACGCCAGTTTGGTCCAAAAAGTGAACGCTTTGTCCCTGAAAATCCCGATCAACGTTCTTTATTCGATGAACAGGAAGATGCAACAAGCTGCGATGCGCCGGATGAAGACGTTGAGATCAAATCATACACACGCAAGAAGCCGGGCCGAAAACCACTGCCGGACCATTTGCCCCGTGAAGAAGTTACTCACGATTTATCCCCCGATGAAAAAATCTGTGCCTGTGGTTGCCAATTGGAGCAAACAGGGCAGGATCAGTCGGAGGAGCTGGTGTTTACTCCCCCGGAGTTCAAGGTTATCAGGCATATCCGGTTGAAATATGTCTGCAAAAAATGTGAAGGCGTCGAAAGTGAAGGCGGGGCGATCAAAACAGCTCCGGCTCCCTTGAAGTTGATCCCAAAAAGCATTTCCACGCCCAGTCTCCTGGCGGCGATAATAACTGGGAAATTTGTCGATTCCATCCCCTTTTATCGCCAGGAAAAGCAGTTTTCCCGGCATGGAGTGGATATATCCCGCACATCGATGTGCAATTGGGCGTTGAAAGTATGGGAGAAATGCAAACCGCTGGAGAAACTGCTCCGGCAAGAGGTTTTGTCGGGGCCCCTGATCCACGCCGACGAAACGCTGTTCCAGGTTCTGTTCGAAGATGGCCGGGAGGCGAAAGACAAGAGTTACATGTGGCTGCTTTGCAACGGACCGCCGGACGCCGGGGTGGTTTAGCCCCCAGCCGCGGTAGAGCCGTGATAGAAGAACTTCTCGACGGCTACCAGGGCTATGTTGTGACGGACGGCTATGCCTCGTATGATTACCTGGATGATCTGCCGGGCGTTACGCATGCAACATGTTCGTCGCAAGTTTATGGATGTCACCCAAATAGCCGGCAAAAAGAAAATCGACGGCAAGGCGCAAAAGGCATTGCGCCTAATCAAAGCCCTGTACAATGTTGAAACGCAGGCCAAAAAAGAGAACCTATCGGCCACGCAATTACTACAACGACGGCAGCAGAAATCGAAGGAGACAATCGAGGCGTTTGAGGCCCTGGTCTAGGACAATGCCGCCAAAGCCCTGTCAAAAAATTATTTTGGAAAAGCTTTAATGTACAGCACTCGACAGATGCCAAGATTAAAGCACGTCCTCGAAGACGGGATCGTACCACTTGACAACAACCGAATCGAAAACGCGGTCCGCCCCTTCGCCGTAGGTAGGAAAAATTGGCTCTTCGCTTATCATGCAGAGGGGGCTTCGGCCAGCGCCTCCTTCTACAGCATCGTTGAAACGGCGAAGGCCAACAACCTGGAACCCTACAGCTACCTTATCCATCTTTTTGAGAAGCTCCCCCTCGCTGAAACCGAAGAGGATTTGAAAAATCTCCTGCCCATGTACGTTGACACCAGTCAAATAAAAAAGCTCAAGAAATAGACCTGAGAGCACTATCCAAAAAGGATTTTAACAGAAAACGGAATGATTGCCGGTGGAATAAAATTAACCTCAATTAGCGCTTACAAATTTTCTGCAAATCCAAATAATAAATCTTGATACATTTTCTGTTTTGTTCTTCATCCCAGACCTACTTTACAAAAAAATTGGGGGGAGAGCAAGCAAATTACAAAATAACATTGAAAATAGAGGGTTTTGAAAGTTTTTCCTGAAAAACTTTTGACAGTAATCTTTGCCGAAACAGGAGAAAAAATGAAAAAATTATTGCCCATGTATTTCGATAAATCCAAAATCAAGACATTCAAAGGAAAATCGTAAAAGGCAATTTCCCGAAGCGTTTCGAGAGGTGTGCAACCCGCTTCCGTCTCTATCTGGTCAAATATCTTGGGCGCTTACGATTATCCTAAATTAGCGCTTACAAAACTTTGACATAAAAATGGAAAAAAGAGAAAGAGATCCGTCGTTAAGCGCTTACGATTGTTCAGCTAAACGAATTATTCCAAAATTGATTAGCTCTTCAATTGTTGAATTAAATGTTTGGTTATCCCATCTTTTATTAAATTCAATTTGCGTATAATCTAAATTATTTTTCCCATTTAAACGCGATAGTAACCAAAATGCCTCGGCACTTATCTGCAGTTCGCACCCAGATGTTTTTTTGACATAATATTCATGAATCCACTTTTTTGAAAAAAAAGAGCGCCTTGTGGCCATGATCCCTTCAGAAGGTATAGGGATAATCCTCAACATTCTTGACGGTACAATTTCATTTAAAATTACTAACTTTGTTACTCGAAAATGTCCTAGGTACAAGACATCAAGCCCACAATCAAGAAAACACTTGATAGCATCCCTTGGAGATTCAACAATTGGCTCACCTCTGACATTAAAAGATGTATTTAACAGGGCTGGAATATCTGTTTTCTGATAAAAATACTCCATAAGCAATCTAAGCTTTCCTTGGTACGATGCAGACACCGTTTGAATACGACAACTCTGATCAACGTGACAAAGGGATGGGATTTTGCTTACAGCCGAATCTTTCATCTTTACCACAGAAAGCATATAAGGGTCACTTACATTTATATGAAAATAGTTATTTGCAAATTCCTCTAACACACATGCTCCATAAGGACGGAAATTCTCTCGAAATTTGACTTTAGAATTCAGATGATCCTTCATATTTTCATTTCTTGGGTTGCATAGAATACTTCTATGCCCTAATGCTCTTGGTCCAAACTCGCTTCCTAAATCGAACCAACCTATCACTTTATTATTTTCAAGATCACGAGATGCTAGAGGGACAGCATCAATAACATGCTGAAATTGGATATACTCTTGATATGATTTTAACGCATCCAACATTGCCCCATCATCATAAGAAATACCCATAAAATCATTCTTAATGGATAATCCACGATTACCCGAAACACCTTTTAAATAGCCAAATATTGCAGCCCCAATTGCAGTTCCACTATCTCCAGAGGCGGGGGCAATAAAAACGTTCTCGAACAATCCACTATTCCTCAATTTGTTATTAGCAACGCTATTTAAGGCAACTCCACCGCCAATACATAAATTTCTACTTGCAGTTTTTTTGAATAATTCAGCCGCTAAAAACAACAAACCAGACTCAAGTTCGGCCTGAACTTTAGCAGCTAAGTCAATACAGTATTCCTGCTCCCATGGTGGTTTCTTCGTTCCTTTTTCTTTTAACTGATAGATCCAATCTGTTTTAATTAGCAATGCTCCGTTTTCCTTCTTGATCATATTTAGCGGAAAATTGTTTTTATCTCCGTAGGAAGATAGCCCCATAACTTTCCCAGAATGAGTCCAATGCCCAAAAATATATTGTGATGCAGCCGAGTACATATGTCCAAGACTATTAAAAACAAAACGGTTGGCGCTTTGTTCATTCCATTCCCCCCATCGCTTATCTATAATCTTAATCCCATTTTTTGTGAAATGGTAGAGACTTTCTGCTTCTTCCATTTCACAATGTGTGGGTGGTTTTCCTAAATATCCATGCCCATGCTTAAGGTATTCACCATAACTGTATCCGCTTCCATCTGCTATCAAAACAGCTGTCTCTTCAAATCCAGACGCAGCCCAGACATAAAGCGCATGTAACAAATGATGTGAAGGATTCAGGATTACATTGTTGTGGCATTGGGGGCACACACATGATGATGATTTTCTATGAACAATTGGATTTCGCTTAGGATGTCTATTTACAACTACGCAATCAATTTCTCGAATATTTGAAAGGCCTGTACTTTTAAAGCAATACTTGATTGCCTCAAATGGAAACCCTGATTGATGCTTATTTCTAGTTAGACGCTCTTCAAGAATTGCTCTCAAAACCTTACCATCTGCCATTAAACAAGCAGAGGCGTCATGCGCACAATTTATACCCAAAACATATCTTTTTTTATTTCCAGTCAGCATGTTCTATATCCTCCGTTATTCCGCTACAAATCAAGTGAATTTTATCACTCCATTTTTTAACAAATATTTCTCGATTGGTTTCGAATAGAATATTTCTCTCACTATCAGAATATAGGGCTCTAAAGGTCTTCCCTTGAAAATGTATTACTTTAGATTCTGGACTCGTTACAACACGAAATCCTTGCATACGTACGGTGGTAGCTAAATCCACACATTCCCAGTATCCAAACCCATATTTCTCATCTAGAAAATCTGCCCGCTTAAAAAACGATGCTCGAACGGTCCAAAAATCACCCCAATGTACATCTTTCGGTTTTTTTGATAAATATCTTGACCAACTCAACTTAAAGTCATGGCTAATCCATCCTCCTGATTGTTGCAAGGTATTGTTGGGATACCATAAATTTGAAACGACCAAACCAACATCATCATTGTCAAAAAGGCTATTCACAAATTTCAAAGTACCTTTAGTGACAAAACAATCACTATGGCAGTACGTTAGGAAATTTCCTTGTGCCTGAGATGCCCCTTCGTTAATAGCCTTTATTAATCCAGATCGTCTTTTTAATCTGATGAATCTAGCAACTGAATGGTATTTTTTCTCTAGAAAACACACACCATCTTGTTTAGGGGACCCATCATCCACTACAATAATTTCAAGAGGAATTTCGCGCCCCTCAACAATAAGGCAATTAATAGCCATATCAATTATATTCATCAAATTTAAATCGCTCAAATAGATGGGTAAAATTATGCTATTTGTAATACCTATTAAACGTTCCAAACTATCACCTGTCATGCCTCTCATGGAATAGGACAAATTAAGCCTACTCATGAACATTTTTTTCACTTATGTATCGTAAGCGCCCAGGATATTTGACCAGATAGAGACGGAAGCGGGTTGCACACCTCTCGAAACGCTTTGGGAAATTGCCTTTTACGATTTTCCTTTGAATGTCTTGATTTTGGATTTATCGAAATACATGGGCAATAATTTTTTCATTTTTTCTCCTGTTTCGGCAAAGATTACTGTCAAAAGTTTTTCAGGAAAAACTTTCAAAACCCTCTATTTTCAATGTTATTTTGTAATTTGCTTGCTCTCCCCCCAATTTTTTTGTAAAGTAGGTCTGGGATGAAGAACAAAACAGAAAATGTATCAAGATTTATTATTTGGATTTGCAGAAAATTTGATCGCTCTCACATCGAAGAGATCGTCGATGGATTGACAGAAGCGCTCAAAGATCCAGATTCCAGACTTATCCGCAGAGACGAGTTCAGGGAAAATCACCCATTTTATAGGGATTATTCAGTTGATCCGACCGAACCGATCTCGAAAGCACCTTCGAAAAAAAAACGAAAGATTTTCAAACGCTCCTAACAGAATATCAACTGCTCCATAATAAACCTCTCAAGCCGGTCAAGCCGCGACGCCCAGAAGCGATTGTGCCGAAACACTCTGTTTGCCCGCACTGTGGCGCACCCAGCCAATATATTTAGTTCAATGACGGCAAGAAGCGATCTCAAAAACTCAGGCAATTAAATCACGCCGAGCCTTGTATGCAAAAGTTGATCCCGACACATTTCTCCATTTCCTACAACTACAGAGACTTTCATCTCACGCCTCAAGACATTCAGCACTCGGCCCCGCAGAAGATGGGAAAAAAAATCTTCAACATCCACAATCCTGATAACGTGTTGGGGCTTGTCTTGTCGCTTTACATCTCGTACGCCAATAGCGCGCGAAAGACGGCGCATATGCTCAATGACATCTTCCAAATCAAGGTCTCTCATCAAACGGTGCTCAACTACGCAAAAGCGGCAAGCTATTACTGCCACAAATTCAACCTCAAAAACAAGGGCGCCGTCGATGAGACCATCGCGGCCGATGAAACCTACATCAAAATCAAAGGCATCGATAACTACGTATGGTTCGTCATTTCAGCAGAAAACAAAGCGATCCTGGCCTATCACCTGGCGGACAATCGCGGATCCATCCCGGCGATTGCCGCACTCCATGAAGCCACCAGAACGAAGCCCCCCGATCAGGAAACTCTAATCACAACCGACGGGAATCCATCTTACTCAACCGCCATCATGTACTTGAACAAAGAGTTGCATAAACAAAAGAAGTTGAAGCACGCCAGGGTAATTGGGTTGCAGAATCTCGATAAGGAATCCGAGGAGTATCGAGCGTTCAAGCAGATCATCGAACGCCTCAACAGAACCTACAAGTTCCATGTCAGGCCAGCAGAAGGATTTAACTCATTCAACGGCGCAATGGCCCATGCAACGCTGTTCGTCACTCACTACAACTTCCTGCGCCGGCACAGCTCGCTAAAGTATAAAACGCCGATTCACATTGAGGAGCTCGATAGCATTCAAACCATCCAGCAGAAGTGGATCAGGCTAATTGATATGGCTGCCTCTTAACCAGCTCTTTCTACAAATCAGTCAAAGAACAATTACTAATTGAAAATAGAGCCTTGTGGGAATGTTGGAAAATTACATCCCAAACATTGAAAATTTTTCAATATTTCCACAAGGTTAAACCTGCAACGAACGATGCTTGAAGATTTCAGCCGAAAACCAACTCCTGGATCCGGCTGACCTCTCAAGTTAATCATCATTTTTGCTTTCATTGTTTTTCATGGAACCTTTGACAGTTCCCGGCAAAGGGGAGATTTTCAAAAAGGTAGAGAAAGTAACTAAAGGGGGCCAGACCGTTGGCTTTGGTTGTCTCAATGATGCTGAAAAAGAAGACGCTGGCCGAGGCTCCGTCGGCGTGGTAGGAGAGTCGAGTCAGTCAGGGGGAATTTCACTCCGGGCTGCTCACGGAACCGTACTTGACAGTCTCCCGTCATACGGCTCTTGATCACACA
>CAZBHS010000073.1:0-13048 GCA_964491915.1 uncultured Clostridia bacterium | reverse complement strand
TGTTGTTGGTACGGGGGATTTTGCTTTCTCGGGCAAAAAACGCGCATATGATGAGGCGGAGAAGTTTTTTGATAAGCTAAAAGTCATTGTACAAGAGGATCGCCCCCTGCTAATGGTTCCTGGCAATCATGATTTGGACCGGGAGAAAATTGATGAGTTCATGCCCCCGTATAATATTGTTAGGAACAATCTGGTTGAGAAGTTTCTTCAAAATAGTGAAAAGAAGAAGTCAATTAATGCCAGGTTCAAATATTTTAGGGAATTTGCGAATAAATACAATTCGGAATTGTATAAGAATGATGGTGAATATTTTTGGGTTCGGAACGTTGGAGATAGAGGGATCTCGTTTTTAGGTCTCAATAGCAGTTGGGCGTGTGAGGGAGATGATGACCGGTATAATATTGCATTGGGATATCCCCAGATAAAAGAGGCGTTGCAGCTTGCCGGAGAGATGCCGGTTCGGATCGCCTTGATGCATCATTCGCATTTTTATTGGCTCAAAGATATGGAAGCCGGCAAGTGCCGGAGTGAATTGTTCGGAAAGTGCCGGTTACTTCTTCATGGACATGACCATACAGACCGGGCGGAGATTTACGCGGATCCGTCCCATTCGATTGTTTGCCTGGGGGCCAACTCATCCTATACATTGGACAAACCGGGGTGTATTGGATTTCAATTTGTTAATGTAACTCCGGTGAGAGATTCAGTTTCATGCAGTGTTTGGCCATATATTTATGATCATAGACGAAATGATTTTGTTCCCGACCGGGAGCGCTATGCCGCTCAAAAAGGTGAACCATTTTTCGATATCCCCCCTTATGGGTATTCGGACAAAAATAGAGGTAAACCAACGAGATCTTTGAGGATCCCGGATGAATACTGGGAATGGATGGAGGATTTTCATTCGACATTGCCCATCGAGCAGTTGGCCAAAAAAGGTGAGGCGTTCACGGTGCCGTTGCCTCGGGTTTATATTCCCCTGGAGACTTCTAATCCCTTTTATAGAGAGGAGATGAAGAGGCTTCAAGCGGAGAAAGAAAAAAAGAGGAGAACTGAAAGCGAGGATAGGAACGGTGATGATCTGAAACCGAAAGAGCCATCCGTGATTGACATTGAAGCGTTGTTGGGGCGGCAGGATACAGTATTGCTTCGGGGCGAGCCTGGGATGGGGAAGACGACGTTGGTTAGACATCTCGCTTTTATGATGGTTCACGGGCAGACTAAGCCGGGATTGCAGGGGTATTTGCCGGTGCTGGTTTTTCTGAAAGACCTTTGGCCTCTGTTTGAGAAAGAGATCACCGCCGGGAATGATGGGATAAAGTTTGAATCGATGCTGGGGCCTTATTTTGATAAAATCGACTGTCCTCTTGGCGTAGATATTGTGAAAGACTATATCAAGCAAGGCAAGGCGATTTTGCTGATCGATGGATTGGACGAGGTTTCGGATCATTTGAGGGGGCCGTTGGTTGAAAAGATTGCCGGTTTCAGGTCCAAGAACAAGGGGAACAGATTTTTATTGACCAGTCGTCCTCATGGAATCAACGGTCCGGTGATGGATCGTTTCGGGAAATTTTTACAGGACATTGAGCCGTTGGATCACGAGAAGATCGCCGGTTTTATTACCGATTGGTTTTGCGAGGTTTGCGGTAAGGCGAAAGGAATTGCGAAAAAGACCGCGGTTGAGCTGATTGGGGATATCTTCACCAATGAGTATGTGTCGGTATTTGTCCAGAATCCACTTCTATTGACCGCAGTTTGTATTCTCTACCAGGACAATAAGAAACTACCGGACCAGCGTGCGGATCTTTATGGAAGAGTTGTGGATAATTTACTTTGCAAGCGGTTTTCGGACCCGTCTGATCCCGATAATGTTCCGCGTCTGGAAGGATTTCTCATGCAGCTTGCGTTCTCAATGCAAGAAGGTCATTTGAAGCATGTGGAGCCCTTCGGAGTAAAAAAAATATTAAGGCAATTTTATCTTAGACTGGATGGTGAGAGTGTTTCGGATTACAATCGCCGTATCAATCGGTTGTTTGAAGAAATTGAACCCAACTGTGGCCTTTTGCGAAGACAGAGCGGTGGCGACGTTGAGTTTTTTCATTTAACGTTCCAGGAATTTATGGCTGCCCGCCATATGATTGACTTGGAGCTTGATTTTAAGAGATTTATCGAAGATTCTTGGTGGGGTGAGACCATACTCTTGTTCATCGGCCTAATAAGCCTTCACAGTCGAATCGAGAGTAATCGTGTCGTTCGGGAAATATTGGAATTTAATGGGAAAGATAAATTTCAAAATTGTGGTTTTTGCTTATTAGGTTCCACAGCGTTGCGTGATATGTTTTCTTCCAAACGCTCTCCAGAGGTTGTCCAGCTATCTCGTGAGAATTTGAAGGGAGTAATCAATTCGCATAAAGATCCCAAAATTCGTTCAAAAGCCAGCGAAATTCTGGGAGTCTTTGGAGATGATCGCTATTCTGATTTTGAAATGGTTGAGGTCCCGGCAGGAGAGTTTATTCGAGGTAGCAATAAGTATCAATTTTGGGGGAGGGAAGAACCATTACGTAACATTTTTCTTGATGCATTTTTAATTGGCAAATATCCGGTGACGAACCGCGAATATAAAGAGTTTGTAGACTCTGGAGGTTATGAGTTAGAGGAAGTGTGGTTGCCGGAAGGTTGGCGGTGTATAAAAGAGGGAGAAATTACAGGGCCTTTATATTGGCCTTACCGGAGATGGGATGGCCCGAATTTTCCGGTTGTAGGCGTGAATTGGTATGAATGTGAAGCGTTTTGCCGGTGGTTAAGTCTGAAAACCGGTATGAATTATCGACTTCCTACCGAAGCAGAATGGGAGAAAGCAGCGCGGGGAACTGATGGTAGGTATTGGCCATGGGGGAATGATTTTGGTGAAAAATTTTGTAATTCACATGAAACGAAATTGAATGGCCCCAGTCCTGTTGGAATATTTCCCAAAGGTGAAAGTCTTTATGGTTGCTTTGATTTGGCGGGGAATGTATTGGAATGGTGCCGGGATTGGTTTGACTGTGAATACTACAGGTGCAGTCCTGATAAAAATCCACCTGGCCCTAGCGGCGGCGAATATCGTGTTGTGCGTGGCGGTAGCTGGTTCAATGATGGTTTTGTTTGCCGGTGCGCTTCCCGGAGCAATATTCGTCCCGCCGATCGTGGTTTCGATTGGGGCTTCCGCCTTGCCAGGTCTCTGTAGGCCCTTTCCCTTTTACTAATTTCGGCAAAAAATTTTTAGGGCAAGGGATATGGGAGAGCTCAGTAGCGAATGCCCAGGCCCAGGATTGAGTTATAAGACCATGGAGATGAAGATGATCATCACACGTAAATACGAAGATAGGTTCGAAGGTTTTAACAGTGAGGTATTGGAAAAAATTTCCACACTTCGGCCCACTTTCTTCAGTAGTTTTCGACAAATTGACGGGATTGGGCTTACCATGGGGGGGATCGAGTTGGAATTCGGATGCGAGCCTTTCAAAATTGAGGATTTTCAGTTGAGATACTTATGGGGCTGTGATATTACTATGTTCTTTGGGGAAAGCGTGTAGGAGGTTGAAACAATGAGTGCGATTACGCTGTTGCATTTGTCTGATATTCATTTTAAAAAGAACAAGAAGGACGACGATAAAATATTCCGCCGTGATGTGCAGGATAAAATGCTGAATGCGATTAAGGGGCATTTGGATGAGAGGCAAGAGGTGGATTTTATCGTTGTGACGGGGGATATTGCCTTTTCTGGTAAAAAGGAAGAGTATGATGAGGCGGAGGGATTTTTTGAAAGATTGAAAACGATTGTTCCAGATAAGAGCGAATTTCTGATGGTTCCGGGCAATCATGATGTTGACCGGGAAGAAGTCAATGAGCTTCTTTCTTTACAGAAAAACGTTGTAAACGAAGAGAAGGTTGAAGAGTTTTTAAGAGAGAAAAAGAATATTAGTCGCATCGTCAATCCTAAATTCGAATATTTTAGGAAATTCGCGAGGCAGTGTAATTCGAAGTTGTATAAGGATGAGAGCAAGTATTTCTGGGTGCGGAACGTTGAAGATAGAGGGATCTCTTTTTTAGGGCTCAATAGTAGTTGGGCGTGCGAGGGAGACGAGGACCGCTATAATATCGCTTTGGGCTATCCCCAGATAAAAGAGGCATTGGATCTTGCCGGCGAGATGCCGGTTCGGATCGCCTTGATGCATCATTCGCATTTTTATTGGCTCAAAGATGTGGAGGCGGGCAAGTGCCGAAGTGAATTGTTCGGCAAGTGCCGGTTGCTTCTTCATGGACACGACCATGCGGACCGGGCGGAGATTTACGCGGATCCGTCCCATTCCATTATTTGCCTGGGAGCTAACTCATCTTATACACTGGACAAACAAGGGTATATTGGATTTCAATTTGTTAATGTAACTCTAACGGGAGATTCGGTTAGTTGTCGCGTTTGGCCATATATTTTTGATGATCGCAGGCGACATGACTTTGTCCCCGACCGGGAGCGTTATGCCGCCCAAAAAGGTGAAGCATTTTTTGATATCCATCCTTATGAGTATTCGAGCAAAGAGAGTCAAAAGCCTATAATACCACTTAGAATCCCAGATGATTATCGGGATTGGATCGAGCGCTTTCATTCCAAGCTGCCCATTGAGCAGTTGGCTAAAAAGGGTGAAGTGTTTCATGTGCCTCTTCCTCGGGTGTACATCCCTCTGGCTACAGCGAATCCATTTCATAAAGAGGAGATCAAGAGGCTTCAGGCTGAGAAAGAAAAAAAGAGAGGAAAGAAGGGTGAGAATACTTTCGATGCGGAGACGAAAGAGCCCCCTATGATTGACATTGAAGAGTTGTTGGGGCGGCAAGATACGGTTTTGCTGCGTGGCGAGCCAGGGATGGGTAAAACGACGTTGGTGCGGCATTTGGCTTATATTGTGGTTCATGGGCAGGCTAAGCCGGGATTGCAGGGTTACCTGCCGGTTTTGATCTTTTTGAAGGATCTCTGGCCATTGTTTGAAGCGGAGATAAAAAAAAATAGCGGTAGGGTAGAATTCGAGTCAATATTAGAGGCATATTTTGAAGAAATAGCCTGTCATTTGACAATTGACATTGTGAATGGATATCTGGAGCAAGGTCGGGCGATTTTGCTCATTGATGGGCTGGATGAAGTGCCTGAACATCTACGGGGAGTGTTGATCGAAAAAATCTCCCGTTTTTGGTCTAAGAACAAGACGAACCGTTTCCTTTTGACCGGTCGCCCTCATGGAATTACTGGTGAGGTGACGAATCTGTTTGGGAAATATTTACAGGACATCGAGCGGTTGGATCAAGGCAAGATCGCTGGATTTATTACAGACTGGTATCACGAGGTGTGCGGGCAGGCGACTGGAATTGCGGAGAAGACCGCGACCGAGTTGATCGCGGATATCTCAACCAATGAGTATGTGTCGGTATTCGTCCAGATTCCCCTCCTTTTGACCGCAGTTTGCATTCTCTACCAGGACAATAAAAAAATCCCGGATCAGCGGGCGGATCTGTATGGGAGAGTGGTGGATAACCTTCTTTGCAAGCGGTTTTCAGATCCTGCTGATCCCGACAATGTCCCTCGCATCGAGGCCTTCTTCAGGCGTCTGGCTTTCGTGATGCAGGAAAAGCATTTGAAACATATGGAGCCGTTTGGAGTCAAAGGAATATTGAAAGAATTTTATCCACAAGGCGGCAATGAGAAAAATTCAGAATACAATCGCCGTATCGATCGGCGGTTTGATGAGATTGAACCGAATTGCGGCCTTTTGAAGCGGCAGAGTAGTGGCGAAGTAGAGTTTTTTCACTTGACGTTCCAGGAGTTTTTGGCCGCGAAATACTTGAATGACCAGGATCTGAATTTTGAGAATTATCTATCGGATCCCTGGTGGGATGAAGTTATTCTGCTTTATGCGAGCCTCGTGAGTTTGGAACGTACTGCTGAAGGAAACAAGATAGTCGAAAAGATTTTGAAATTCAATGGAGAACACAAAGCTCAACATCACCGTTTTTGTTTGTTGGGTTCCAATGCTCTGCGGGATATGCTTTCATTCAAACGGTCGCAAGATGTTGTCAATCTGTCGCGGCAAAATTTGAAGGGAGTGATTACTTCCCATGAAGATCCCATAATTCGTTTAGAAGCCGGTGAAATTCTGGGAGTATTTGGGGATGATCGCTATTTAGATTTTGAAATGGTTGAGGTTCCGGCTGGAGGATTTATTCGTGGGAGTAAGAAAGGGAAATATTATGACGATGAAGAGCCCGCTCGAAAGATTTATCTTGATACGTTTTTAATCGGCAAATATCCAGTTACGAATCGAGAGTTTAAAGAATTTGTTGATTCAGGAGGTTATGAGCAAGAGGAGTTTTGGTTGCCCGAAGGATTGGAATTCTTGAAGGAAGATAAAATTACAGAGCCTCTATATTGGCGCGACCGGAAATGGAATGGTTTGAATTTTCCAGTTGTAGGAGTGAGTTGGTATGAGTGCGAAGCTTTTTGCCGTTGGTTAAGTGAGAGAACCGGTAATAAGTATCGTCTTCCGACTGAAGCTGAATGGGAGAAGGCGTCGCGTGGGACAGACGGTAGGGTTTGGCCGTGGGGAAATGAATTTGATGAAAAATTATGCAATTATTACGATTTGGGTTTAGGTCGCACGAGCTCAGTCGGGATATTTTCAGGAGGTGAAAGCCCATATGGTTGTGGGGATATGGCAGGTAATGTTTGGGAATGGTGCCAGGATTGGTTTGCAGAAGACTATTATAAGAAAAGTCCAGATAGAAATCCACCTGGGCCTAAGAATGGCGATTTCCGTGTTTTGCGTGGCGGTGGCTGGTTCAATGTTAGTGATTATTGCCGGTGCGCCTTCCGTTACGGCGTCGTGCCTTCTAGTCGCGCCGACGGTGTCGGCTTTCGCCTTGCCAGGTCTCTGTAGCTCCTTTCCCCTTTGCCCCTTTGCCACTTTCAGCAAAATTTTTTTGGCGCGGGATACGGGTGAGCGCGGTGGCGAATGCCCCGACGCGAACCCCACGGAGGATTGAGATGTAAGATGTGGGGAGGAAAATGATTAAAATATTCACGCTTAAATACGAAGATAGGCTGGAGGGATTTAGCAATGAGATATTGGAAAAATTTTTGAGCGATAAGGAGATGATAAAGTGGGAGGGGAAATTTTTTGAGAAGAAGGGCGAGTTCTTCTGGACAGTGCTGGTGGAGTACAAATTTAATGCACCAGAAGACAAGGTAGATCCCGGACCACCGCCGAAAAAGAAAGATGAATCCTATAAAAAGGAGCTCACTGAAAACGATTGGCCTCTATTCAACCGCCTACGGGAGTGGCGGAGCGAAACCAGTAAAAAGGAGGGCGTACCTCCCTACATTATATTTCAGAACAAACAATTGGCAAAAATCTCCACCCTTCGGCCCACCTCCCTAAATGGCCTTCAACAAATCGACGGGATTGGGATTTCCAGACGGGAGAAATACGGAAAAGAGATTTTGGAGATTACAAGCATGTTTGGTAAGAATGAACGAAATGATTTACAGGGAGACACAGGTGGGCGATAATCTACAACTATTTACCAAATGGTGTGATTTTTTGAAATGGCTTCTCGATACGACGGAAAAATTTCCCAAGAAAATTAGATTTACGTTTTCAACAAGAATCGACAACCTCGCCCTCGATATTCTCGAAAATATTATTGAATACAAATATGACCGCGAATCCAGGCGTAGAGGCTATAGAAAAATCAATATAAAGTTCGAAAAACTCAGGATTTTGTTGCGTTTATGCTTCCAGTTAAAACACATTTCCAGCCGGCAATACGAATATGCAGCCATCCAGATAAATGAAGTAGGAAAAATGACAGCGGGTTGGCTACGGGGAGCTAAAGAGAAATGAAGCGGCATGGATATTTGTTTGATAAAATAGTAGCATTCTCCAATCTGGAAATCGCTGCACAAAAAGCCTTTAGAGGGAAGATCGGCAAATCGCCGGTCGCACGCTTTCATTTTAATATGGAGAACGAGATTTTAGATTTGCAAGGGCAATTGAAGTCAAAGAATTATAAACCGATGCCTCTCCGCTTTTTTACAATCTACGAGCCAAAAGTAAGGCGTATCGGAGCTTCCGATTTTCGAGATCGGGTGGTTCATCATGCAATTTTTTATATTATAGAGCCTTTGTTTGAGAGGGGCTACATCTTTCACAGTTACGCTTGTAGAAAATTGAAGGGGATACATCGGGCGGTTCGTCAGGCTCAGAAATATTGTCGGCGTTATATATATTTCTTGAAATGCGATATCAGGAAGTATTTTGAAAGTATCGATCATTGTTTACTAAAGGAAATGCTGGAGAGAAAATTCAAAGATAAAAATTTGTTGTGGCTCCTTAACACTATTATTGATGAAGCGAATGATTGCGTAAAGGGAATTCCTATTGGCAATTTGACGAGTCAGCATTTTGCCAATTTTTTCCTGGATAAACTTGATCATTTTGTAAAAGATGTTCTCCGGGTCAAAGGATATTTGAGGTATATGGATGATTTTTTATTGTTCTCGGATTCAAAAGAGGAATTGCATTGTTTGAAGGCCCGGATATCGGATTTTTTGAGTGAGCGTTTGAATTTGCGACTGAATGAGAGGATTAGTGTTATTTCGCCCTGTTCGTCAGGAATTCCATTTCTCGGATTCAACATATTTCCCGGCCTTATCCGAATCAGGAACGAGAATAAACGCCGCATGATTCGGAAATATTTAAGGCGTAACCTTGAGTACAGGATGGGCATTATTGGAGAGGAGAAGTATATTCAGTCTTTGACCAGTATGACAGAACATTTGAAAACAGGCAATACTTATCGTATGAGAGAGGAGTTATTTGAGGCGATGTATTTTTAGGGAAAAGGCCGGAATTGGCGAGAACCGCGTTATGCGTGGCGGTAGCTGGATCAATGACAGTGATAATTGTCGGTGCGCCTACCGTAACAACGATCACCCCGAGAATCGCAACAACAACAGGGGGTTCCGCCTTGCCAGCTCTTTGTGATGTGAGAAGTGTACCGTTCACGGATGGGACACCAGTGCAGACACAATGACCAGGCCTTTTCCCTGTACCGGTGAGTCCGGTCGAATAGATTCGGCCTGCTGCCTTGAGTAGGGCTTAGGCTTCGAAAACGGCAGCAGGCTTTTTTTCTAAAATGAGGATTTTTAGTTGAGATAATGACGGGGCTATGATATTAATATATTCTGTGGGGAAAGCTTGTAGGAGGTTGAAACAATGAGTGCGATTACGCTGTTGCATTTGTCTGATATTCATTTTAAAAAAGATAATGACGGGAATTATCCACCTTTCCCGGGGAAGGTGAACGAATGGATGGTCGAAGGGATAAGCCGCCATCTAATAGAAATCAGCGATAACCTGGATTATGTCGTTGTTACGGGAGATATTGCCTTCTCAGGAAAACAGGAAGAGTATGAAACTGCGAAGAAGTTTTTTGATTCGCTTACGCAGGTTTTACCTAAACAGACGGAATTTTTGATCGTTCCGGGAAATCATGATGTTGATCGGAGAAAAATAGATGAAGCCATAAAAATGCATGATATCGTGTCTAACGGAAAATCTGATATTTTTCTCAAAGATGAGACAAAATTAAGTGTTTTCGTTCATCCTAAATTCAAGGCCTTTTATAAGTTTGCGGGGGGTATACAGCCAGGTTTGTTTGGTGATTGCACAAATTATTTTTGGGTCAAAGACAATTTGGAGAAAAATGTCTCTTTTCTTGGGCTCAATAGTTGTTGGGCTTCTGAGGAAAATAATGAAAACATGAAGATTGCGCTTGGCCTCCGGCAGTTGAATGAGGCAATCGAACGATCAAAAACTTCCAATAGAATCATTTTGCTTCATCATCCATTGGACAATTGGTTGCAATTGAAGGATACCTCCGAATGTAAAAAAGAAATTTTCAAGTATTGCAAGTTGGTTTTACATGGGCACAGTCATTTTGATAGTGCTCTCGTGAATGCAGATCCAGATAATTCTATTGTTCAGCTTGGCGCGAATGCTTCATATACGGAGGGGAAGGGTGGATTTATTGGATTTCAGTTTATCCACATCGATAATAATGAAAACTTTAGCGTGAGAGTTTGGCCTTATAAATTGCAAGACCAGAGAAATGCATTTGCTCCGGACACAGCGCGCTATGATTCGCAGGGAGGTAAGCCATATTTCGATATCCGTCCTTTCAATGCTTCGAAAAGGGGCACAAAAAAATCAGTGAAGCCTTTGATAATTCCTGATGAATACCGCGAATGGCTGGATGATTTCCATTCCACATTGCCAATCGAGCAACTGGCGAAAAAAGGCGAAGCCTTTACAGTTCCGTTGCCTCGGGTTTACATCCCCCTGGAGACTGCGAACCCCTTTCATAAGGAGGAGATTAAGAAGCTTCAGGCGGAGAAGGAAAAAAGAGAAAGAATCGAGGGCGAGGATGTAAGCGATGATGAGCTGGAGCCTAAAGAGCCTTCCGTGATAGATATTGAGGCGTTGTTGGGGCGGCAGGACACGGTGTTGCTTCGGGGCGAACCTGGGATGGGTAAGACGACGTTGGTGCGGCATTTGGCCTACATGGTGGTCCATGGGCAGGCGAAACCGGGATTGCAGGGATATTTACCGGTTTTGGTCTTTTTGAAAGATCTGTGGCCGTTGTTTGAGAAAGAGCTCAATGCCAGGAATGATGGAATTAAATTTGAAGCAATGTTGGGACCTTATTTTAATAAAATCGACTGTCCTCTTGGTGCAGATATTGTAAAAGACTATATCAAACAAGGCCGGGCAATATTGCTGATCGATGGATTGGATGAAGTTCCGGATCATTTGAGGGGACCGTTGGTTGAAAAGATTGCCCGTTTTCGGTCGAAGAACAAGGGGAACAGATTTTTGTTGACCGGTCGTCCTCATGGGATCAATGGTCTGGTGATGGAGCGGTTCGGGAAATTTCTGCAAGACATTGAGCCGTTGGATCACCAGAAGATCGCTGATTTTATAACGGATTGGTTCCGGGAGGTTTGTGGTAAAGCGAAGGGAATTGCTGAGAAGACCTCGGTTGAACTGATTGGGGATATTTCTACAAATGAGTACGTGTCGGTGTTTGTTCAGAATCCACTCCTATTGACCGCAGTTTGTATTCTCTACCAGGACAATAAAAAGCTTCCGGACCAACGGGCTGATCTGTATGGGCGTGTTGTAGACAACTTGCTTTGTAAGCGGTTTTCAGATCCTGCTGATCCTGATAATGTTCCCCGGTTAGAGGCATTTCTCATGCGCCTGGCGTTCGTGATGCAGGAAAAGCATTTGAAACATATGGAGCCCTATGGAGCTAAAGAATTATTAAAGCAGTTTTATCCAAAAAAGGATAAAGAAGAGAACTCAGAATACAATTGTCGTATCGGCCGGTTATTCGATGATATCGAACCTAATTGCGGGCTTTTGAAGCGGCAGAGTGGCGGGGACGTGGAGTTTTTTCATTTGACGTTTCAGGAGTTTATGGCAGCCCGGTATATGATTGATAAAAATCTTGATTTTAAAAAGTATCTACCTGATCCCTGGTGGGATGAGACGATTCTATTGTATGCTGGGCTTGTGAGTCTGGATCGCACGGATGAGGGGAATCAAATCGTCGAGACGATTTTGAATTTCAATGGAGAACATAAATCCCAGCATCACCGATTTTGTCTTTTAGGATCCAATGCGCTACGAGACATGCTTACATTCAAGCGTTCCGCAGATGTTATCGAGCTTTCGCGGGAGAATTTGAAGGGTGTGATCGTTTCGCATGAGGATCCCAAAATACGCTTGAAAGCCGGTGAAATTCTGGGAGTATTTGGAGATGATCGTTATAAAGATTTTGAGATGGTTGAGGTTCTGGCAGGAGAGTTTATACGAGGGAGTGACGATGGTGGACCTTGGGGACGGGAAGCTCCCTCTCGCAAGATTTATCTTGATGCATTTTTAATCGGCAAATATCCCGTAACGAATCGTGAATTTAAAGAGTTTGTTGATTCAAGAGTGTATGAGCATGAGAAGTATTGGAATCCTAAGGGCTGGGGGCATATAAGGAAAGAAAACATTACTGGGCCTTTATATTGGCGAGACCAAAATTGGAATGGTGCAAATTTTCCTGTGGTAGGAGTGAACTGGTATGAATGTGAAGCTTTTTGTCGGTGGTTAAGTGAGAAGACTGGTCTGAATTATCGACTTCCAACTGAAGCAGAATGGGAGAAAGCATCGCGAGGAACTGATGGTAGGCTTTGGCCATGGGGTAATGAATTTGATTCTAAATTATGCAATTCAGGAGAATTAAATTTAGCTCGAACAAGCCCTATTGGAATTTTTTGCGGGAGTGAGAGCCCCTATGGTTGTGTGGATATGTCAGGAAATGTTTGGGAATGGTGTCAGGATTGGTATGATCGGGATTATTACGAAAATAGCCAGGATTACAATCCACCTGGGGCTGCGAGTGGCTATGTGCACGTTGTGCGTGGCGGTGGGTGGGGCGATGTTGGTGATCGTTGCCGTTGTGCCTTCCGTGGCCGCGGCGTTCCTACCCATCGTGTTGAAGGTGGGGGGTTCCGCCTTGCCAGGTCTCTTTAACCACTTTCCACTTTACCACTTTCGGCAAAAAATTTTTTAGCACGGGATACGGGTGAGCGCGGTGGCGAATGCCCCGACGCGAACCCAACGCAGGGTAGGAGTGAGGTATTTCGATTAGGGTGTGATTTAACGGGCGATTCCTTGAAGTTTCTCTCGAATTTTGAAAAAATCAAAGATATCCTCGAAAGATCTAAAAAACGCGATATGGAAATGACGGTCTCGTGGAAATCTGCAAAAATCGATTTATTCGCTTCCTTTAGATAGTCACTTTTTTCAAATTCCGATTGGCGATGATTGCATCCCGGTTGAGTGATTTTTAGTAAGCGCCTAACCACCCCCATCTTCCCCTCTTTCTCATTTTGTGTCAAAGTTTT
>CAZBHS010000072.1:0-14006 GCA_964491915.1 uncultured Clostridia bacterium | reverse complement strand
TACTGGAATTGTTCTTTTTCGATGCCGGCGCCGCCGATGAAGGGCTGGGGGAAGGGGACATCGACTAGATCGATCATGAGGGCGGGCTTTTTTTGGTCTTTCCATTTGGTCTCGAACACCTCGCGCCGCTTCCAGTCGTTGTACCAGGTCACGGCGTCGTCCCAACGGAAAAATCGCCTCCGCTTGAGAATCAAGACGGCCCGTAGGCCGGTGGGCAGAACCAAATGATGGCGGGACATTTTCTCGAAGAGGGGCAGCTCCGGTTTTAAGTAAGGTTTGTTCCTTTTGTCATAGTGCACCGGGAGTGCAGCCTCTCCGACAGGGATCTCCTGAGGCCACTTGAGCTCTTTTAGTTTCTTGATAAAACTGTAGGGAAGCAAGTCCTTGAGGGTGAGATGCTCGAAATCTTTATGAAACTGGAAGAAGAGCTGCAAGTCGTCGGTCTTGAGGTGGCGCTTGATTTCGCGCCCGATATACTCGAGACGGTAGTGTTGGAAATTGTTTAATTCTTCGTCCAACACCGGCTGCAACAACTCGAAGTCGCGTTTCATTATGGCGAACTGTTCTTCCAATCTATAGTTTTTCTTGTTTTTTTCATACCATTGGATCACGAAGGGAGCGATCATCTCCATCTCTTCGGGATCTTGAAAGCGGGGGGGGCGTTTGTGGGTGGTGACCATCTTGCCGCCGAAATAGATTTTGACCTCGATGAAGATGGAGGTCTGCCCGACTTTTACCTCTTTTTCCGTCGTGTAGCTGAAGGGCTTGAGGTCTTCCAGCACCTTGAGGGTCACCTCGCTGGCGAAAGTGAGGAGTTGCAAGTAGTAACGCTCTTTTTCGCCGGTGTGGGGATTTTCCCCGTGCACCACCAGGTCGAAGGGGAAGCCCACCACCATTTCCGGCTTGTTCTGGTAGAGGATGGAGGTGCGGTCCAATTGCCGTTCCTCTTCGTCTTTGCAATAGAGGTCGCCGGTTTTGATGTAGAAGGCGTCGATAAAGGTGGAGAGCAGGGCGCGCACCAGCATGGGCACGTCTTTGCCTGTGAGGCGGGGGGGCTCTTTGTCGATTCTGAGTCGCTTGCGCAACTCCCGGTAGACCTCTTTGGCCATGGAGAGTTTTTTGTAGGAGATGATTTTGCGGTTGCGCTTGGCGGTGTTCCAGAGGAAGAGCTGGTTGAGGAGGTCGGAGTTGTAGGGGATGTTTTCCAGCTTTTCGCCCTGATACTCTTTGTTGAGGATCCCTTTGTTCTCGATGATGGCGATGAGCTTCATGGCGGCGTCGATGACTGTGGGCGAACCTTTCTGGGCCTCCAGCAAGAGGCGGGAGCTGCGTATCGAGACCGGCAGCTCCGCCATCAGCTTGCCGTCCTGGGTGATTTTTTCATCGTCGGTGACGGCTCCGAATATTTTTAATTGTTTGATGGCTTTATAGATTAAATTCTTCTTGGGGGAATGGAAATAGGGGAAGTCGATGGGGCAGATCCCCCAATTGATGAGGCGCAATACCGCGGACTCGAGGTTGAGGCGGCGAATCTCCGGCTCCGGGTAGGGTTCCCGGTCATTGAGGGCCGCTTCGGCGCAGAGGATGTATTGCCCGCTTTTGACACGGCCGGCGCGACCGGCTCTCTGCATGCATTCGGAGTGGGAGATATCGACGGGGTAGAGGCCTTCGATGCCTTTGATGTGGCGCACTTCTTTTTTGATGCCGGTGTCGATTACGGCGTCGATGTCGTCGATGGTGAGACTGGTTTGGGCGATGTCGGTTGCAACGATTACCTTTGGTATGGGGTAATGATCAAAGACTTTGGCCTGCTCTTTGATGGATAGCTCCGAATGAAGGGGAAGAATCTTGGCCTTTAACTTGTCGTGCTTCAATGTCTCCTCGAGGGAGTCGCAGAAGTTGTCGATCTCTTTTTTGCCCGGCTGGAACACCAGTACATTGCGCTCCATCTCCACCATCTGCACAGCGTCCGACAGCAAGAAGGCCGGGTCGTTGTGATGCATGGTGACCGGAAAACCGCGGCCCGGCACCTCGATGATGGGGGCGTACCCTAAAAACGCCGACAACTGCTTCGCTTGCAACGTGGCGCTCATGACCACCACTTTTTTGCCGGATTTTCGATAGTAATCGCTATCTAGATTCTTGCGCACCAGTCCGATGAGCACTTCCTGATTTAGGTTCCACTCGTGAATCTCGTCAAGCACCAACACATCGTAGCCCCGTTGGCCTTTGATCTCTTTCACCATTTGCACACCGTCGGTCAGATAGAGGAGCGAGGTCTCGCGGGTGAATTTGCGGTCGAATCCGGTCTGGTAACCGATCTCCTTGCCCCAGGTCTTGTGGTTCACAGTGGCCAGGTAATAGGAAAGAGAACGGGCGGCGATACGGCGGGGTTGGGTCACCACCACCCGTTTGCCCTTTTGCCAGAGCCAAAGGGGTAGACGGGTCGATTTACCGGCGCCGGTTTCGGCTGTCAACACCAGCACCGGATGCTCCCGGAGCGTATCCATGATTTGCCCCCGGAAGTCGTCGATGGGGAGCTTGTTGTCAATCATATTAGTAGTAACTTTATCAAATAAACGACCGCTTGGCAACCTTTTCACCGCAAAACCGGAATATGTTATAATGGCAATCCAGGTAAGAATGGAGAATATGGAGAACGTGATGACTGGAATTAATGTTGCTTTTCTGATAGCTTCAAGCGCTTTTATAGCGATGATTGTAATTTCGTCCGTGGCGGAAAAAGAATGGCGGGCCGTTTGGCTGAGCCTGCTGGGGATGGCGGGCAACACGGCGATGTGGTCTGTGTTTATTATGATGAAGGAGATTGACCTCATCCGCGCAATCACCATTGGAACGATCGCTTTTTTATGTTTATTCGGTCTAGTCTCCTTGATCCGGTTCTTTCCCAAGCGGCAAACGAGGGACACATCGGCCATCGAACCATTCGATGAGCGGGATCATATGTTTTCCCGCAATAATTTACAATTTCATCCGCAATTGGCGGAGCGATATTACGCCGGTCACGCAGAGAAGCTTCGCATCGACCGGGAAATCCAGCAAAAGAAAGAGCTGGGGGAGCCGGGGCAGACTTATTACGATGTTTTGTGCTCCACCGCTGTTGACGCGGCGTTTACGTACCTGGGGCGGGGCCGCCATCTGTCCCGCGGCCATGTGGCGGAGAAACGAATGGCGATAGACAGCCGCGCTCTGACTGATACCATCAAAACCATCGGCCGCTTCCATGGAGCTGTGGATGTCGGTATCGCCAGGCTCCAGACGCATCATCTCTACACCCATACAGGCCGGCACGCGGAGAATTGGGGTGTGAAGGTCGAAAACGAGCACTCGTTCGCAGTAGCGGTGGTGGTGGCCATGGATACGGAGATGATGCGGGAGGCGCCGACCATTTCCGAGATTCTGGAGTCGTCGCGGCAATATGTCGAAGCGGGGAAGATCGCCAACATCATCGCCGAGTTCTTGAGATTGTTGGGATATGATGCCCGCGCTCACACAGACGGCAATTACGAGACTCTGTGCGTGCCTATCGCCGTGGATTCCGGCATCGGGGAATTGGGGCGCATGGGGCTTTTTATGCACCGGGAGTACGGGCCGTGCGTCAGGCTGTCGATTGTCACCACCGAAGCGGAACTGATTGCCGCTGAAACGAAGCCGCTGTATATCGAGGAATTCTGCGTCATCTGCAAAAAGTGCGCCGACAATTGCCCCACTCAATCGATTTCGCACGGGGACGAGCCGGAATCCCGCGGTTGCCGCCATTGGTCCGTCAACCAGGAGACGTGCTACACATTCTGGAAGAATGCCGGCACCGATTGCGGCATCTGCATCCGAAGTTGCCCCTACACCAAGCCGAATACATTGATGCACAAGTTGGTGAGATTTTACATTTCCCGCAATCCGTTGAATCAACGCATCGCCCTCTTCTTCGACGACCTGCTCTATGGCCGCAAGGTGAAGATCCGCTCGAAAAACGCTGCCAATCCCTGGACCCATTTCCAATAATATTGAAATGAATCAAAGCTTTGACTTTTTGGGCGGATCGGTATAAAATGAGGTTCACCTGTAGTTTCGGAGGTATACGAATATGTCGGAAAGCATGTATCGCAAAGCCGGCGTCAATATTGACAAAGGCAACCAGGCAGTTCATAAAATAAAAGAAATGGTCTCCCAGATGGGAGTTCAGGAAATCGGGAAATTCAGCGGTTTTTTCCCATTGAAGAAAAAAATATCCAACCCGGTGTTGGTCTCATCGGCCGACGGTGTGGGAACGAAGCTAAAGCTGGCGTTTATGAGCGGAATCCACAATACGGTGGGCCGGGATCTGGTCAATCATTGCGTGGACGATATCCTGGTGTACGGCGCTGATCCCCTGTTCTTTCTGGATTACATCGCCACCGGTACGGTGGAGCCCGATACTGTGTCGCAGATTGTCTCCGGCATCCTGGATGGCTGCGTGGATAACGAATTTGTGTTGCTGGGCGGAGAAACCGCTGAAATGCCGGGTTTTTACCAGGACAACGAATACGATGTGGCAGGCTTTATCGTCGGCATCCTGAACCAGAAAAAAATGGTGGACGGCACATCCATCAAACCCGGCGACCTATTGGTCGGCCTCCCCTCCACCGGCTTGCACACCAACGGTTATTCGCTGGCCCGTTACATTGTATTCGACCAATTGAAACTGAAGGTGGATAGCAAAGTGGACGACCTCGAGCTCACCATCGGCGAGGAATTGCTCCGGGTGCACCGTTCGTATCTAAAACCGGTCCGCGGTTTGTTGGCCAAGAATGTCATCAAAGGTATGGCCCATATCACCGGCGGCGGCTTTATCGACAACATCCCCAGAATCTTACCCGACGGTATGTCGGTTCAGATCGAGCGGGTGTGGCCGGTCCCCCCCATCTTCCAATTCCTGGTGGACGCGGGCAAGGTAAGCCTCGAAGAACGCTACCGGGTGTTCAACATGGGCATCGGCATGGTATTGATGATCGACCCGCAGAACCTCAGCAATGTGGAACAAGCGCTAAAGGACCAGAACGAACCATTCTACTTGATCGGACAGGTGACGGAACAAAAAGATTCTCAGAGAGTCGTCATCAAATAAATGGCGAAACTGGATCAGGTTCTACTGCTGGGCAATCCCCGCCTGTATGAACTATCCAGACCGGTGTCGGACGATGAATTGCCGGATATCAAACCGGTGATAAAAGATTTGCAGGATATTCTTTTAGAATTCAAAGCGCTCTACAATGCCGGCCGCGCCATTGCGGCTCCGCAAATCGGCATCATGAAGCGGGTGATATTCTTGCATCTAGATGAACCGCATGTATTGATCAATCCCATCCTATTCGACAAGAGCGAGGAGTTGGTGGAGATCTGGGACGATTGCATATGCTTTCCCATGCTGGAGGTAAAGGTTCTCCGCCATAATAAATGCAACGTTCGCTTCCGCGACCGTTATTGGCAAGAGCATGTCTGGGAGTTGAAAGAGGATATGGCTGAGCTCTTGCAGCACGAGGCGGATCATCTGGACGGTATTCTGGCAACGCAGAGGGCCATTGATGATCGCTCCTTTCGCTGGAAAAAGCAGGTTCAACCCTGCCCATAAAACGTAACATTCCTGTAAGATTTTTCTTTTTTAATTGAAAGATATTTCCCTTTTTGCTAAAATCTACCCATAGGCAGGATATTGTATTGAACAAAATGAAACAGAATGGTGACAGCCATGCTTGACCTGAAGAAATTCCTGGGACCTTCCGCCACCTCCATTAACCAGGAAATCGCTTACGGAGCCACCGATATCGGGAAAGTCAGAAATTCGAACGAAGATTACTTCCTCATCGATCCACAGAAGCACCTTTACATCGTTTCCGACGGAATGGGGGGGCACAACGCCGGGGAAGTCGCCAGTCTCAACGCCACCAATGCCATCGACGAGTATCTAACCGAGGAAAAGTTGGGCAAAATCTATCGCGATCCCTCCCAGGGGCAAGCCCTCATCAAAGAAAGTATAAAATTCGCCCACAACAGGCTCTACGAAATGGGCAACAAAACTCCCGCCTACAAGGGGATGGGATGTACGGTTGTGATAGCTCTATTTGTGGGCAATGTTCTCCACCTGGCGCACATCGGCGACTCCCGCGCCTATCTGATGGACGAGACAAAGCTGGAGCTTCTGACCACCGACCACACGGTTGTGATGGAATTGATGAAAAAAGGCAAAATGACGCCGGAAGAAGCGCGGGTTAGCGACCTGAAAAACCATCTCAGCCAGGCTCTGGGTATCCCCATCGCTATCGAGCCGGACTATTTTTGCAAAGAGCTAAGAAAGGGAGACCGCTTACTCCTGTGTAGCGACGGATTGTGGAATTTGGTTTCGGATTTTGAACTCTTCAAAATTACCCGCTCCACAAAGCCCCACCAAAAGATAATCCAGGAACTCATCCACAAAGCCAACAAAGCCGGAGGCAGCGACAATATCACCTGCATACTCATCGAACCGCAAAGCGAGCCCTTACCATCCTCCAGGCCGACCGGTAGTTACCGCCGGGTTTTTTTCTATCCGGACAAAAAACCCATGTCCGACTGAGAATTACGACGCTATCAGTTCAGGCGAATAACCACTGTCTCTGATTTTATCGAAAATATCCTGCGCGTCCCTTTTGGTCGCCACAGTTACCATCTTGCTCTCCAGGTCAACGGCATAATACTCGATATCAGGCAATTCCGACAACGCCCTCTCTATGGTCATTTTGCAATGATTGCACGACATATCTTCCACTTTGAATTTATATTTCATCATTCACTCCCAACGCTTCTCTTGTTATTTTTTAATTATACATCAAGGTAACAAAATTTCAACCGGAAACTGTTTCGCGTGTCAAACAATACTGCAATTCTTGTTTTTTTTACTCGCTGATTCCAATTCCGGGGGAAGGGTTCCGTTTTTGTGGAGATCGTCGAAGAGCATGCGCGAACCGGCTCCGCAACTGATGATGGAGCGCATGGTATCTTCCACCGACACATCCACCAAATGGACGTATTGCTTCTCGAGATGAAATATTTGGCCCGATGTGGGATTTAGGCCGGAGGGTACGAACACAGTGAAGCGGCCGTCGGGGTGTTCATCCGTCACAAAAGCGGTGGCCAGGGTGCTACTTTCGTAGAGTTGGACCAGCGCCACACGGGAGAACGGGCGTTTGGCCTGACCCAAAAACTGACGCACTGTTTCGCGGAACAACGAATAGCCGGGCGCCACATTGAGAATCTTCTTCTCCACCTGGCAATAAAAAAAGCGGCCGAACCTGGTCTTGACCACCAGGCCCACAATAAAGCAGATGGCCACGATAATGGAGAAAACAATCAGATGAGCCAGGTATTGATGCCAACCTGTTCCCCTGAACACCGTTTCGGTGATAGGTTGAATCAAGCTGATAATAAAGTTGAACATCCAGCGGAGAAAAAACACCGTCAACACCACCGGCAACACGACAGTCACCCCACCGATTACAGTGGTCTTTAAAAATTTCCTGAATTTCGACATCAATACCCCCTATAGTTCCGTTTCCGGAGAGCGGTAAAAAGCTTTGAGCAATTCCTCGGCCGCGGTGGTGGGCAAGACGCTTCCGTCCAGCACCTGTCCTTCCAACGAAGTCAACAATCTGCGAACACCGCCGTTGCGGTAGAACGTTTCCTTGAGATAATCCTCGATCATGGAAAACACCCAGGCCATGGCCTGTTCTTTGCGCCGTTGGGCAAACACGCCTGACGCGGCGGTGGCCTCCTGGAAATCACGAATCATGCGCCACACATCCGGCACACCGTCGCCGGTCATGGCCGAGCAAGTCATCGACCGGGTTTCCCAACCTTTGGTGGCGGGAGTGAGATATTTCAAGGCCATGGCGTACTCAGCGCAAGCGGCTGTGGCTTTGACTTTGTTGGCGCCGTCGGCTTTGTTCACCAGCAAGGCATCGGCGATTTCGATGACACCTTTTTTGATCCCCTGCAGCTCGTCCCCGGCTCCGGAGATCATCACCAACAGGAAAAAATCCACCATGGAGCGAACCGTTATCTCACTTTGCCCCACGCCGACCGTCTCGATCAAAATCACATCATAGCCGGCGGCTTCGCACACCAACATTGTCTCGCGGCTTTTGCGGGTGACGCCGCCCAGAGTGCCGCCGGATGGGGAGGGACGGATAAAACAGTTCTCTTGCTGCGACAATTTTTCCATTCGCGTCTTATCCCCCAGAATACTGCCGCCGGTGACACTGCTGCTGGGATCCACCGCCAGCACCGCCACTTTATGGCCCTGCTCCACCAAATGAAGCCCCAGGGCTTCGATGAGGGTGCTCTTGCCGGCCCCCGGCACACCGGTGACGCCGATACGGATGGAACGTCCCGCGCGCAATTGCAATTGGGCCAACACTTCGCGGGCCTGGTCGTAATGTTCCGCGCAATTGCTTTCGATGAGGGTGATGGTGCGGGCTAGAATCGGACGATTGTTATCCAACACTCCAGTGACATAATCCTCAGTCCCGAGTCTCCGCCTACGCTTTGGAGCCCTGACTTCTTTACCGTCCAACCGGTTGGAAGGCAATCCGTCATGCCCCCCTTCGATGCCCCGCATCACCTTCACCGCAAACGCGTCGCCCCCGTTTTCCGGCGCCCAATCAGGTTTATAACTTTTATCTTCACTCATGCTTCAATTCCTATCGCTCACTCGATCTTCAATTATAGGCCACAACCCCACATTTGTACAGTCACACACTCCGGGCCAACGCCAGGCACATTAGTTGAGTCTCTTTTACCACCAATCCATTTTCAGCCCCTTGCAATTGCCTGCGATCCTTGCTCCGGCCTCCGATCTCGACGGTGAGAGATTCGCCTCCCTTCCTGAGAAGATAATCAGGCGACTTTTTTTCCCCTTTGATAGTGTAGGGAGAAAAGCCACGGTTCTCAAAGCCGTACAACGCCAGTTCCTCCCTGATGCTACCGATTTGAGGCTCATGCCCCAACACCTTGCACACAGAGACACGAAGATTGGGATGGGTGAACAGAATTTTAGGCTCCCCCCGCACCAATTTGCCTCCGGTACCATAGGGTCTGAGGATGCGGATAATCTTCATCCTCTCCAACGCCGACAATATTGTATACACCGAATCCTTGGATAGAGTTAGATTTTTCCCCAACGACGTGATGCTCAACTCCCCGGGCTTTGACGTAGCCAGAAAATAGAGCAACTTCTCCATTGCCAAAATTTTGGGGGAGGAGATTCTCAAAAACGAAGCGGCGTCTTTCTCCAATGAGACCTTAATGGAGGTGAAAATCGCATTCAAGGTCTTGTCGAAGGGATAGTCGATGGCAACAGGGAATCCGCCCACCTGGTAGTACTCGCGGAACCACCCCTCGATTTGGGGGAAATAGGGCGACACCAAGCGCAGACTATCATTCTCATCTTTCCACTCTTCATTGGCCGAGATTTCCGTCTCGTATTTGAGATAGATAAATTCGGAGAAATCCAGAGGTTGCAGGTCGTAGATATCCTGTCGCCTGTCCCCCACAAACACCACCGGCGCGCTACCGGACACCACCAGCTTGGCGCCGGGGAATTGATCGACAATAGCCTTGACCTGAAGCTCCCACTCGGGATAAGTGTGGATTTCATCGATAAATATATAGTCGAATCCATCCTTCAACATCTCACGGGTAAAATCATAGAGAGTGGAATTTCTCACCTGCGGCCAATCCGCGGAAAAATAGAAGCACTTTTCGTGAGAATCCGCCATTAATTGTAAGAGGACCGTTGTTTTACCGACCCCACGGAATCCCCTGATAACTTTGATGTCGGGTTTTTGATGTAATTCCTTCAATAAATGGCCGACGATTTTTCGCCGCTTCAACTCCCCTGCCCGTTGAGCCAGGTTCATGACCACCGGTTTGATCTCTTGATAAGTCATACCATTATTTTAGTCGGTTTTCCGACTAATTTCAACAAAAATTGGCCGGTTTTCCGACTGGTTTGGAGGATTTGGGTGGAAACGCCGCGCCCTTGGGTAAGGGCGCGGGTTATTGGAAAATAAATTTATGCGAATCGCTTCTTGATTTCTTCCATGATTATGACGCCGGCGTACGGGGTTTTGGTGCCGGGGCCAAAAATGGCCGCGGCGCCGTGTTGATAGAGAAAGTCATAGTCCTGGGCCGGAATGACGCCGCCGCAGACGACGATGATATCTTCGCGGCCGAGTTTTTTCAACTCTTCCACCAACTGCGGAAGCAGGGTTTTGTGACCGGCGGCCAGCGAACTCATGCCCACGACGTGGACATCGTTCTCCACCGCCTGGCGGGCGGTCTCTTCGGGAGTCTGGAACAACGGTCCCATATCCACGTCGAATCCCATATCGGCATAAGCGGTGGCAACCACTTTGGCGCCGCGGTCATGCCCATCCTGCCCCATCTTGGCGATCATGATACGGGGACGGCGGCCTTCCACTTCGGCAAAGGCGTCGGTCATATCCCGTACCTTCTGCACGGTGTCTTCCCCGCCCTCTTCCTTGTATTCGCTACTGTACACACCGGAAATTGTTTTTGTCATGGCTTGATACCTTCCTGAAACGGTTTCGATGGCGTCGGAGATCTCGCCCAATGTGGCGCGCACGCGGGCCGCTTTGACCGAGAGATCCAATAGATTGCCGTCGCCGGTTTCGGCGCATGTGGTGATAGCCGCCAGAGCGTCTTGTACGGCCTTGTTGTCCCGTTTGGCTTTCAACTCATCCAACCGTTTGACCTGGGACAGGCGCACCGCGGTGTTGTCCACTTCCAGAATCTCGATGGGTTCCTCTTTGTCCAAACGGTAGCGGTTCACCCCCACAATGATCTCGCGACCGGAATCGATGCGGGCCTGGCGGCGAGCCGAAGCCTCTTCGATTCTCATCTTGGGGATCCCGGCTTCGATGGCTTTGGTCATGCCGCCGTAGGACTCGATCTCCAGGATGTGGTCCCAGCCTTTTTTGAGCAATTGGTCGGTCAACGCCTCCACATAATAGGAACCGGCCCAGGGGTCGATGACCTTGCAGATGTTGGTCTCGTCCTGGAGATAGAGCTGGGTGTTGCGGGCGATACGGGCGCTGAAGTCGGTGGGAAGGGCGATGGCTTCGTCCAACGAATTGGTGTGAAGCGACTGGGTGTGTCCCAACGCGGCGGCCATACCCTCGAGGCAGGTCCTGACGACATTGTTGAAGGGATCCTGCTCAGTCAAACTCCAACCGGAGGTCTGGGAATGGGTCCGCAACGACATGGATTTGGGATTCTTGGGACCGAATTGCTTGATCATTTTAGCCCAAATCAGCCGGGCGGCTCTCATTTTAGCCACTTCCATAAAATAATTCATGCCCTGGGCCCAGAAAAAACTGAGGCGGGGGGCGAATGTGTCCACATCCATTCCGGCCTTGATTCCGGTGCGCACATATTCGAGACCGTCGGCCAGGGTATAGGCCATTTCCAGGTCCGCTGTGGCGCCGGCTTCCTGCATATGGTAGCCGGAGATGCTGATACTGTTGAATTTCGGCATATTGCCGGAGGTGTATTTAAAGATATCCGCGATGATGCGCATCGAAATCTCAGGCGGATAAATATAGGTGTTGCGCACCATGTATTCTTTGAGGATGTCGTTCTGAATGGTGCCGATCAATTTTTCGGCATCGACGCCCTGTTCTTCGGCGGTGACAATGTAAAAGGCCATCACCGGCAACACGGCGCCGTTCATGGTCATGGACACCGACATTTTGTCGAGTGGAATGGAATCGAACAAAATCTTCATGTCTTCGATGGAGTCGATGGCCACGCCGGCCTTGCCCACATCCCCCACAACCCGAGGATGATCGGAATCATAGCCTCTGTGGGTGGCCAAATCGAAGGCGACGCTCAACCCTTTCTGACCGGCGGCCAGATTGCGGCGATAGAAGGCGTTGCTCTCCTCGGCGGTAGAAAATCCGGCGTACTGGCGCACAGTCCAGGGCCGTTGCACATACATCGACGCATACGGTCCCCTCAAGAACGGCGGCACGCCGGCGGAATAATCGAGATGCCCGCAACCGGCGATGTCGTCGCCATTGTAAAGGGGTTTGACATCGATTTGTTCCATGGTGTTCCAGATGAATTTGTCAGGAGACATTCCGGTTTTGCCGGAGAAATTTTTACTCCACTCTTCCTGGCCCACGTCCCGGGACTGGGTGTCTAAATTTATTTTTGTAAAATCCGGTTTTTTCATTGTTCCATTACTCCTATGTTCTTAAAGATAGAGGAAATAATATGGTGAGCGTCGGCTCCCAGGTAGATGAATTCATCCACTCCGCTTGCCCGGTGAGCCTCCACCTGATCTTTGGGGTAGCCGGCCAGAACGACGTTGGTCTCCGGCCGTTTGGCTTTGATACCTTTTACCAGGGGTGGAACCAATTCCGGGTAGGTGTCGTCGGTGGAACAAATCACAACGACAGGAGCTTCCGATTCATTGGCGGCTTTAACTGCCTCTTCCGGTGTCCCGAAGCCTTTGGCGGGATACACGACATCAAATCCCCCCACTTCGAAGAATCCACGGGAAAAATCCGCCCGGCCTTTATATTGTCCCGCAGGCCCCATGGTGGCCAGGAACAATTTCGGCGCCGCGCCGGTGTTTTCTTTATATTTATCGGCTGCTTCACGAATGGTTTCAAATAATTCAGCGATGCGGAAAGGGACAACCGGTTCGACATTCAGTTCCTGCGAAGCGTCCTGTCCGAGGCACGCGGTCGCTTCGGCGTTAGTGACTCCGGCGATGAAGGCGTCGATACCCAATGCCACCACCTGTCCGGCGGTGTCGCCGGTTTCCGGCTTCCAGAGGGACAGGGCTTCCATGCAGTCGCCCACCTCGGCTTGAACCCTACGCATCTTGAACGATTCCATATAATTGCTTCTCTCGATCTGCACATCTTCTGATTTCCGGTCTTCGAGCCGTTGTTCTTTGGGATTGGCGTACATGTTAATGCCCACCATCACATTCTTCCGCCTGGCGACGTCTTTTTTTCTCTTTTCGGCGACCGCCGCGATTTCAGCTTGAGGGAAGCCCTCCTGCAAGGCTTTGAGCATTCCGCCCTTTTCCTCGATTGTCTGCATCAGATTCCAGGCTTCGTTAGCCACCCCGTCGGTCAGGTTTTCAATAAAATAGGATCCGCCTGCGGGATCGATGAGATTGTCGAGATGGGTCTCTGCGCTCAGAATGATCTGGGTGTTTCTGGCGATGCGACGGGAAAACGCATCCGCTTCCCGGATCGACTCGTCAAAAGGATTGGTATGGAGACTGTCCACTCCGCCCACAACCGCGGAGAACGCTTCGGTGGTGGTTCTCAGCATATTGACATAGGGATCGTACACAGTCTGGTTAAATGTGGAGGTACGACCGTGGACTGTCATCTTGCGGGATTCTTCGCTTCCGCCGTAGGATTCGACGATTTTGGACCAGCACAAGCGGGCCGCCCTGAGTTTCGCCACTTCCATAAAATAAAAAGGACCGATACCAAAGGTGAAGCGTATGCTGGAAGCTGCTTCGTCAATGGCGAGGCCATGTCCCAACAGGCGATCCAGGTACTCCACCGCTGTGGCCAACACGAGTCCCAATTCCTGGGCAGCGCTGGCTCCGGCGTTATGATAGGGTAAACCGCTGCAACCGGTAGTTTTGACCGAGGGGGCGTTTTTCGCGACCCATTTATTGGCCTGCGCCATTTGCATGAAGATGGAATCGAGGGATAACTTCAACGAACCGTCCGTTACCAACGCAGCATAAGGATCAGCCTCGACAGCCCCTTTTAGTTCAGAGAAGTCCACATCCTGTTCCTGGGCCAACGCCGTCAACATCATGAGCGCGTTCAACGATACGGCGCCGGCGGATATGTTCACACCATCCGGAAAACTGCTCCGGCTTTCTCCGCCTGCTCTTTCATTGAAGCAGTAAG
>CAZBHS010000071.1:0-15847 GCA_964491915.1 uncultured Clostridia bacterium | reverse complement strand
CAGTTCAACCTGGACGTCAATCAAGGACAATTGCAGCAGCAATTCGTAGGTGACCGAAAGCTCCTTACCGTCCGCCGGCAACATCGACAGATCAAGATCATCGCCGGAAACATCCACAGCGATACCTTGCTCCCGCATCCGACGCAGAATACTGTTGATCCGCACGAGAGCATACTGCAAATAGGGACCGGTGTCCCCTTCAAACGCCAGCGCGTCTTTAAAATCAAAGGCAATCACCGATGTGGAACTGAACTTGATCATGAAGTAGCGGAGAGCGCCGATGGCGATCTCCCTGGCAATGCGTTCAATCCGTTCAGGTTCCATTTCGGGATTCCTGACCCGGACCTCTGCGGATGATTTTTCCGTCAGGATATCAATCAAATCATCGGCTTTGACGGCAATTCCTTTACGGCCCGATACCTCCACATAGGTTTTGTTTTCATCCTCCGGCGCTAACGGGAGTCCGAGCTCTTTGACGCAGCGGGGAGTCAATGCCACCATTTCATAGGAAAAATGGATGAACCGCCGCTTCGGGCCGTCATTACCCATGGATTCCAAAACCTGGGAGATGATATTCTGCAGATAGGACTGCCGGGTATCGATGACATTGTAAACAGTGTGGGCGTCGCCAAAATCCATTCCCCGGTCGCCGGATTGGAAATCCGTCATGAACACTCTATGTCCATCGGCATATTCATGAAATTCTCGATAATAAAAATCATTGGCGAAAAGGCCAACTTTCCAAAACGTATAAGCGATATCCTTGCCGATGTAGGTCACCGTCCCATTGGAACGGATGATGACTTTCTCGATATTTTCACGGTCGTACTTGATGACCCAACAACCCTCTTTTTCAGGATCTTCGGACAAATACATCACGCCGTCCCGCTTCATGATCGCTTCGGCTTTCTTGAAATAATCCAGCTCGATGATATCCCGCTCCCGCACCATCAGATCGTAGCGGATCCCGATCTGGTCCATCACCCGCACGTGGTCTCTCAATACCTGCCGGGAGACATAATCGCTGACTGTATATTCGGGATCTACTTTATCCTCGATCTTCCGGTGCACCTCTTTACGTTCTTCGGCCAATTTGGGATCGTCGGCGAACATGCGGCTGGCGCGGGAGTACAATCCCCATAAATAGGACGCCAGATTATCCACGCCTTCCAGGTCCTGGATACTCTTTTTTTCTAAATACAACAATGCCCACACCACGTCAGCCACCTGGATTCCGGTGTCGTCGATGTAATTCTGCACCTCCACCGGATATCCGAGATAGCGGAGGCTACCTACCAGAGTATCGCCAAGACAAGAGTTACGCAAATGTCCAATGTGGGCGGATTTATTCGGATTGATACTGGTATGCTCGACAATCACTTTATCCGCGGAGGCCTGGAGTTTGCGGTGGCGGCGCTCCATCAAATAGGGAAACAGGAAATCCTTTTTAAAGGTAAAATTCAAAAACCCACCGCCGGCCAATTGAATACCGGCAAACATATCGAAGGAACCTTCAAGGGCCTCGACGATACGCTTCCCGATGAGGAACGGTTTGTCTTTGAGACGCCTGGCCAACACAAAAGGAATTGTAGTGGACAAATCGCCGAATTTGCGATCCGGAGGGATGGAAAATTGAATGTCCTCCGCCTGAAGTTTGAAATCATCTTGCAACAATTCCACCAAACGCTTACGTAAATCTTCCTGTAACACGCGCATTGCACACTCCAATCAATTATTTCATAATCCAAAAAACCGGACCACGGGAAAAAATTATAGTATATCCCGGCCGGACCGTCAAGAAGGCATCGGCAATTGGCGTCATAGACAGCCCTTTACAGACACTGAGAAGTCTGATATTATATAACGAGCAATTGACTTCATACCCTCGTAAATAGGGAGGAACTCAGACACTATAGCATTAGTGCCATGCTAAAATAAATGATATCAGGAAAATAAATGAAAACATTGGAAACATTCGGAAAATTAGGATTGTCGGAATCTACAATAAAAGCGATAAAAAAGAAGGGATTCGAAGAGCCCACTCCCATTCAGAAATTAGTAATCCCCCTTCTCCTTGAGAATGAAAAGGACCTGGTGGGCCAGGCTCAAACCGGAACTGGAAAAACCGCTGCCTTCGGACTCCCGTTGATTGAAAAACTGAGCGCCAAATCAACCAACGTTCAGGCCCTTATTCTCGCCCCAACCCGCGAATTGGCCATCCAGGTCTCGGAAGAGATCAATTCCCTCAAAGGGAAAAGCAAACTGCAAATCATCCCCATCTACGGAGGGCAGTCAATCGAGCTGCAACTGCGCCGTTTAAAAAAGGGAGCCCAGATCGTAGTGGGAACCCCCGGCCGCATCATCGATCACATCAAGCGTAAAACGCTGAAACTGGATAGCATCTCTTACATGATTCTGGATGAAGCCGACGAAATGCTGAATATGGGCTTCATAGAAGATGTGGAAGAGATTATGAAAAGCACCAACCCGGAAAAGCGGGTGCTCCTGTTTTCCGCCACAATGCCTGATAAGATTTTACAATTGGCCCGCAACTACATGGGCGACTATGAATTTCTGGCAGTGGAGGGAGACCATCTAACTGTGGATCTCACCGAGCAAATCTACTTCGAAGTGGCGCACCAGGACAAATTCGAGGCGTTATGCCGCATCATCGATGTAGAGCACGATTTCTACGGACTTGTTTTTTGCAGGACAAAGATCGACGTTGACGAGGTGGCCCAGAAACTGTCTGAACGGGGCTATGACGCCGAAGGGCTGCATGGGGACATTTCCCAATACCAGAGGGAACGAATCCTGGATAAATTCAAGACGCGCAGAATCCGGGTACTGGTGGCAACCGATGTGGCGGCGCGGGGTATCGACATCGTCGAACTCTCCCATGTCATCAACTATGCGCTTCCACAGGATCCGGAGTCTTATGTCCACAGGATCGGTAGAACCGGACGCGCGGGTAAAGAGGGAACAGCCATCACCTTCGTGACCCCCGACGAGTACCGCCGCCTCATGTTCATCAAAAAAATCGCCAAAACCGATATTCGCCGCGAAAAGTTACCGGGCGCCAGCGAGGTCATTCAATCGAAGAAGTTGAAGATCAAAGAGGAGATTTCAGAGATCACCCAGGCAGGCGCTTACACGGAATACGCTTCCATCGCCCAGGAATTATTGGAAGAGAATGATCCGTCCGTAGTTGTGGCCTCGATACTGAAACATTTTTTCCAGGGGCAATTGCAAGAGAAAAACTACTATGAATTCAAAGATGTCTCGGTAGACCGCAAAGGTAAGTCCCGTTTGTTTGTGGCCCTAGGGAAATCCGATAAAATGACCCCGCGCAAACTGGTGGAGTTTGTCCAGAAAAAGACCAATGTACCGTCCCGCAGGATCAACGACGTAAAAATCTACGACACCTTCTCGTTTCTCTCGGTATCTTTCGAAGACGCGGAAACCATCCTGAAATACTTCAAAAAACAGAAAAAAGGCCAAAAATCCATTGTCACCAAAGCCAAAGGTATAAAAGAAAAAGGTCCGAAAGATAAATATAAACACCACTAAAACCTGAAACTTGATTTTTTTCGCAATTACTATAATAGTATTTAGCGTGAAACAAGGAGGATTCTTGTGATCAACAAAAAAAGACTAAAAGCGAGCAATTTTCTTTGTGACGGTTTTGCCGGGCTCATCGACATTAATGACTCCATAAGCGCTCATAAATTACATAATTCCATAGGAAAAGACATTTTTTCCAGAATTTGCGATATGAACAATGAGATTTATAATGAAATCACCGAAAACCTCAGTAACGCATTAAATCAATATGAACAAAGAAAATCCAGAGAAACCAGAAAGAAGAACTCCGAATAATTAGCCGCTTCGATTATTTTCAGTAATATCTGCGAATTTCGTCCAATGATCTGCGGTTTTTTTCTTTGGGTGGGGAATCACCGGGGGATTCCGCTGGATAGCCCATGGAGATGAGGATGTCGATCAGGTTGTATTTCACTACATGTGCTCTTTCTCTTTTTAACCAAATCGATAAATGTCATGTGCAAATCTCCATGTCCGGACATTATACTATATTTTTTCTTTTAGGCCACTTGACTTTTGCCAATACCGTGATATATTACATCGTCGATTCAAAAAATATCGCAAAAAATCAATCATTATGAGAGGAATAGAAGCGGTGAAAAAATTTTCGTGGAACGTCTATATCGCCATGGTTATATCCATGCTGTTTTGGGGATTTTCCTTCATCTGGTCAAAGGTTGTGTTCACAGTCTTCCCTCCCATCACCACCATCCTGTTGCGATTGGTGATCTCCTCAGCTTTTCTTGTGTTGGTGGGCCTCATAATCAAGCGATTGCAAAAGATCCACAAAGAAGATATCAAAAGCATGCTTCTATTGGCGTTCTATCAGCCATTCCTCTATTTTCTAGGGGAAAACCTCGGTCTCTTCCATGTTTCATCCACAATCGCCGCCGTCATTATCGCCACCATCCCCCTCTTCACTCCCATCGCCGCGTATTGGTTTTTCAAAGAACGGCTGTCCCCCATGAACATCGCCGGCATCACAATATCAGTCTTTGGCGTCGTGCTGGTGATTCTGAAGCCGGACCTCACGTTCACCGTGTCAATTGTGGGAATTCTCTATCTGGCCCTGGCCGTTGCCTCGGCGGTTGCCTACTCGGTGGTGGTGGTCACGTTATCTCACCGCTACACAGCCTTCTCCCTCATCACCTATCAGAATATCATCGGAGTGTTCTACTTCATTCCGCTGGTAATACTTTTAGAACCCAGAGGGCTAGTGGACGCGCAAGTCACCTTCAAAGCCATCGCCGCGTTGGTGCAACTGGCCATCCTGGCCTCGTCCCTCGCTTACATGTTGTTCATTTACGGCATCCAGAAGATCGGGATGTCCAGAGCCAGCGCTTTTGCAAATAGTATCCCGGTCTTCACCGCCATATTCGCCTATTTTGTTCTAGGCGAGACATTGTTCGCCGTCAACATGGTGGGAATCGCGCTTGTGATCGGAGGTCTTTTATTGGCGCAGTTGCGCTTGGGCCGCTATCAGCAGGAAACGCCCTAGTCCTGGCTCGATAGCCGGGATGTTACGTTCGCCAATTGAATCGACAGAGGGAGTTCCAATTGGTGGCGAAGCAGCAGCTCTTCATCGGATAGAATCGTGACAGTATCCCCTCCGGCGACGATTTGCCCCTTCTCCATTAACACAACCCGGCGGCAACATTCGTACACCAAATCAAGATCATGGCTGACAATGAGGGTGGCGGCGTCGATATTCTTCACCAAATCGATAAAATGCCGCCGCGAACGGGGATCGAGGCTAACCGAGGGCTCGTCAAGAATCACGATTCGCGGCTCCATTACCAATACCGTCGCCAACGCGGCCTTTTTCCGCTCCCCCAAACTCAAATGATGGGGAGATTTGTCTTTAATATGGGGCAAATCCAACCGCCGCAGAATATCGTCCACCCGTTGATTCACAAGATCCGCATCCCATCCGAAACACAAGGGGCCGAACGCCACATCCTCCCACACTGTGGGCATGAATAATTGGTCGTTGGGATCCTGAAACACGATGCCCACCTGCTTGCGAATGGCGCGAATGTTCTGTTTGGTCACATCCAGACCCATCACCCGGACGATGCCCTCTCCTCTGAATACGCCGTTGAGGTGTAGCATCAACGTGGATTTACCCGCTCCATTGGGACCCACCAACCCGACAGTCTCCCCGTCTCGAAGCTCCAAATCGATGCCCAGCAACGCCGGTGTACCGTCGGGGTATGAAAAATTCAAATCTCTCACTTCCAATGCCGACGGCTTCATAAGATCACCTTCAATCTCACCCTCCTGACTCCCGGCTTTCAACCGGCCCCCAACCGGAATCTTCCCATCAAATCCCCTGGAAAGCATCGCGGCATAGATCCATTCGCTGCGATCGAGAACCCTCGAGAACATATTAGCCATCAAACCACCCGCCAAACTCACTTTCTGCCGCCGGGTCCTGGAACCGCCGCCACGGGAAAGAATCGCCCAACGCAACCGCCGCGCCTCAGTCAAAAAGAGAAACACATACCGGTACGCAAACGAAAGAACCGTCAGCGCCGGCGCCGGAACCCGCAACCGGTCCAATCCTTGCAACATCCCCCTAAAGCTTGTGGTCACTGCGAATAGGGCGAGACATAGATACACCGCCACGGTCTTCAAAACCAGGCCCCACAGGACAACTGTTCGGCCGGCCTGCGGAGCCGGTTTGAAGATGATTGACGAAACAATTAAAAACAAAAGAAGCGGTAACACAAATAGGAGGCGCACCGCCACTTTTTTTAGCGACACCTTCGCCGCGAAACCCAAAAGGAGCAGCGCCGGAATAATCCCGGCCCATACCCACACATTCGCGGCCGGCGTCGCCATGACCGCAGTTAGCAACACAGCAAAGCCAACCAATTTCGCCCCGGGATCCAGGAGACAACCCAGTCCCCCGGGAGTATCAGCTTCCGAATTCCAAAAATCCATACTCAGGCAATGGCCCTGGCAATATAAAGGGAAGGTTCATCCCGGATAGTGAGATCCTTGAAACCGGCGCCGGAGAAAAGCGCCCGCATCCCGGCCTCGTCCGGTAACAAATCTTTTGTCACAGGGCCCTTGACCTCTTTATGAAATTCATTCAACTCTTCCCGGCTCATCTGGTGAGTCACCATCAGCGTACCGCCCGGCTTGAGAATTCGCCTGAATTCCGCCAGCGCGCCGGCTTTATCGTTAAGATGGGGAAAGAATGCCATACAAATAATCGTACTGAATCGGTTCTCCTTGAGGCATAGATGATGGGCGTCCGCCTGGACAAAATAGAGCCCGGGCAAATCATGTTTGCGATTACCGATCTGAAGCATGCCCTCCGAAAGATCCATCTCCACCAGCACACCGTCATCACCCACTTTCTCCTTGATAAAGGGAATCAAACGGCCGGTGCCGCAGCCCACATCGAGGACAGTCTCGCCTTTGGCAAGGTCGAAGCGCTGTGCAAATTGCCGGGTGCGTTCTTGCTCTTCCGGTGTACTGTGTTCTTTGTCCCAATCATGGGAAATTTGATCAAAAAATTCTTTTTTATGCATCATGTATCCATTCGAGTAAATTTATTCCATAATTTTCGCCATATTGCGGCGCCGCTTCATGGCTATCACCGCCGGCGGAACCACCACCATCATCGCTACGATCCCCGGCAGTCCCCGGAGCGCCGAAGCGATACCCATCACCCCTTGCGGTAAGTCCATAACAGCGGCAACCCCCATCGCCAGGCCCAACAACACCAGCCGGTCCAGGAGCAATGTCAAGGCCAGCGACACAACGACATTGAGCTTGAGCTTCCTGTGAAAAATATGGGGCGCCAATGTCAGAACCAGGCCCTCCACCACCATGAGGAATGCGATGGGGGGATAAAACGGCGGCATACCGGTCAGCGCCGCCGACACCAACGGAGCCAAACCTCCCACCAACAAAGCCAGGGGAGGCGCCACCAAAAAACCAGCCGCCACAATCGGGAAAAACATGGGCAAAAACGCGCTCCCCAGTCCAACAGCATGGAACAATAAGGGGAAAGTCAACGCCAATGCCAGAAACAATCCCGACAGCAACAAATCAAATCCTGTATATTTCATTGTTTAAAATGAATCCCTACATTTATAGTGCGTCCGGGCATCTGGTAAGACCCGGCGTTCATGCCGGGGAAATCGCCGAACACCAGATAATCAGTATCGAAAAGATTGTTCACATCTATAAACACATCAAACCGCCGCGACACCTGGAACACCAACCGGCAATTCAATAAAAAATAAGAGGGTAACGGCTGTTTGGAAAAGTCGGCGGCAAAATAGTCGCTCACATATTGCCCTTGAAGCGCGGCGTGGAACCACTTGCCTCTAAACCGCAACGACCCGTCGAATTTATGCCCCGGCCGCCCCTGAGTGTAATCACCGGAATCGAGATACGAGTAACTGATTTCACCGGACACCCGATGCCCCCAATCACTGCGCAGCCCCACTTCCAATCCATAAAAATCAAACTCCCCGGTGTTGCGGAAGATATACAACGGCGGCGGCGATTGATTGGCCTTCATCTGAATCAAATTGGAACCTTTCATGTGAAAGACGCCAGCCTGAAGAGTCAAATGCTCCCCAAACTCCTGTTCGACTCCAATCTCGACATTCCACACCCGCTCCGGCTCCAGATCCGCGTTGGCCGCCGGGAACATATACAATTCATTCAATTGAGGAGAACGGAACCCCTTGTTCACAATAGCGCGAATGGAGGTGGCCGAGGAGGCCTGGAACACAATGCCGGCATGAGGCGTCCATTCGTTGCCGAACAACGAATCCATTTGCAAACGAGCCCCTCCGGTTAAAATCCAATGGTTGCCGACGACCAACTCGTCATGGAAAAAGAGTGAACCCTCCGCCTTGTCCCACTGCCCGATGGGGAAGCTCAAGCTCTCGCCGCCGAAAAAACGGTAATCAGCCCCCAGAGTCAGGACATTGCGCTGGATGCGACGGTTTGTATAGGTCAGCATGGCGCCGTTGGTAAAGTCGCGGGAGTCCCAGCCATCGGAAAACACATGGCGCCCAAAGTTCCGGTAGACCCGCAGCAAGAGTTCATCTTCATTCCAACGTTTGCGCAACGACGCATCCACAGCTCCCCGCTGGTAATCGTTCCAAAAATCCACCAACGGACTGTCGATGGTGCCGGGTTCGTACTTTTTCCCGCCGAAATATTTCCCTTGCAAGCTGAGAACCAGGTTCTCCGCCAGATCTACATCCACTTTCCCGGTAAACGACCGGCCGGAATAGGAAGAATTGGCGATATGACCGTCGCTGTTCCGGTGATCAAACGTAAAAAAGTAGCTGAAGCCCTTCTGTTTGCCGCCATGTTTCATATTGACCTGACTGGTATTGAAACTTCCGTACGAAGCGCTGAATCCTGTTTCAAATTTTTTTCGCGGCGTGTGGGTGATAATATTGACAACACCCCCCATTGCCTCGCCGCCATACAGAACGGAGGCGGGTCCTTTCACAACCTCGATGCGTTCCACATTGTCCAAAGGGAACGCGTGAGTCACAGCGCAACCATAGAGTCCCATCTTCTCGGGCCGCCCGTTCACCAACACAGCAATCCTGCGCCCGTTTTGGCCGATGCCCCGGATATCCACATCCGCCCGCCCGAAATCGCCGGATTTGCTGACAAAGAGCCCGGGATAATTGTTCAACAGGTTCAACGCGCTGGACGCGGAGGTAGAAGCTAGATCTTCCGGCCTCACCAATTGCACTGAAAAGGCGCAATTCTTCAACTCTTTCTTAGCCATGGTGGCGGTAACCACCACCTCTTCCCTCACATGAACATATTGCGGATCATCTTTATTGTTATCTCTGTCACTTTGAGGGATTTCGGCGTTCAAACCTGCGGATAGACCAACCGCAAAAATCAGTACCGCCAGGAAGGTGTTCATATTTTGCATCATGACGACTCCTTAGTGTTACGATATGCAAAATAGTAACACTCACCTTCCTAAATGTCAAACCGAAATAGCAAAAAAATCACCATTCACATCAGATTCCCACACGGTTTGTGGAAATCATGAGAATCCACACCCGAAAGCCCGCCTGGATCTTGTATCCGGATACATTGCACACTCCCGCAAACCCCTGATGTGGAAAACGTACAAAGTTGAGGATAATCTTTTTTAACAAATGCGAAAACACACGGCAATTCAGGCGCGATTCCGTGTTGAAATTATTTTGAAAAAAAACATAAAAATGTGGAAACGTTGTGGATGCCCCCGGCGATACAACTTTCTGTGAAATAAGTGTTCATCAGGAAAGATCGGTGCCGGTGGTGGTCATACTCAACTTCCCGTGCTTGACCCCGCGGGTGCTGAGCAACTCGTCGGAGACCTTCTTGATGAGATTGGCCTCGCCCCTGAGGATGATCACCTCCAGGCAATTGTGATGATCCACATGGATATGGGTGGAAGAGACCACTAGATCGAGATATTTGTGCTGGATTCTGGTCAACGCATCGGACAAATCACGGACATCGTGATTGTACACCAGACTCAACACACCGATGGTTTTCATGGTTCCCACCGCCCAATCCTCTTCCACCAAACGGTCGCGGATCAAGTCGCGAATCGCCTCCGACCGGCTCTTATACCCCAACCGCTCCACCAATGGATCAAACGTCTCGAGCAATGACGACTCCAATGAAACTCCAAATCTAGTAATCTTACCCATAAGTCAACCTCTTTTAAAAAAATACCGGCATTCATCTTAACACGCCCCACCCCCAAAATCAACGCCCCAGAGAGCAGCGGCGTTCGAGATTCACCATGTTAAGAGTTCCAGCGTTGACGTTTCCCTATTTAGACTTTGTCGTGACACCGCGGAAGCTGTCCATCACCCCGCAATGAGCGCGCCAATTCATGCGCCTCCGCCGGATCGATTTCAGTGAGAATAAAATTTCGGAAGTCAAGACTCATCAAATCGAATGTTCCGTCGTATGTCAGAAGCCCCCTCTTCCACAATTGTTCGATTGTCTCGCGGTTGTTGAAGTTCACGAGCAAATCCCGGGCCAGATCAGCCAACACAAACCTCTCCGTGCGCGTGCAATTGCTCAACAATTCACGAAAATCATGGCTATCCTTCTTGTTGCCGCCGATAGTAATGGGGACAGGTACCAGTTCCAGCCGCTGTAGCGACTCGGCCAACAAAAACCCATGAATCACCCGGTCGCCCAGCGGCGATCCTGGAGGTCCCACGTCCCCGCCCCCTGCCAGAGGACCGGCCAGCCCTTTCCTCAACATCCCTCCAGGTCCACGGCCCGACTTCAAGTAATAATACAACCGGTCATACAAAGCGCCGGGCGAGGCCTCTCTTTTTTGTTGGGAACCTTCCGTTCTTATACCTTCGGTCAAATGAAGAAAATCGACATAAACGCCGGCTTTTTTCTGATATAATTTCGTATTTTGAAGAAATTCCGGCTCCGGCATCCGCGTCTCAGAGCTCTCAATTTTTTCTTTAAAGAATTTTTCAATGGCGAGGTTCCGGCTATCAATCCTCTCAGCCATTTTCGCCCGCGAATAGTTCCATGAATTTTTCCGTTCGTAATTCATTCCGTCCAGAAAAAAGAAAACAACCGGTACCACAAAAATCAACACTTGCCACAAGGTAAAGAACAGCACATAAATCGTTTCGAACCGGACTGACCTCTTGAGTGGAAATCTCACGGCCACCGGTAACAAAATGATCAGGACGAGGTGAAACAGAAGCATGACATAAAACGACCGCTGAGACATCAGCGCCAATCCGCACACCGTCACCATCAGATAAAGGCCCAATAAAAAAAACAGATTCCATCCCAATGTCCGTTTACTCAACAGCGAGTACGAGGCTGTTGCCGAAAACAAGCAAGCGGAGGCGCACAAAAAGAGGCTCGCCGTCCTGTCTCCCATAAGCCGGAAGACAACCAAAAGTATCAGAGTCAACGCAATGGCGGTACAACATTGACGGAGAGCTCCCTCGTTAATTTTTATAGGCCTCAACCACGCAAAGGGATCAAACCCTTTGATTAAAATCGTTTTTCTGTATTCCCGGTAATCCCGCAAAGAGAAAAGAAATAGCAGAAGTCCGTTAAACACCAGCAGTATCAGAATCGAAACACCTGTGAAGCGAATGGCTTCAATGAGGCTGGCGTAGTGCGATTCGGTATTGTAGAAGGTCACTAAATAGAGCGGAAATCCCTCGAATGGAGAGATGGAGAATCGATGGATGCCGCCATGGTAATCGACCCGTAAGGACTGGGGCAAGCCGGAAGAAAGGGCTGCTTGCACATAAACATTGTCCCCGGTTTGGCGGACGATGTTTTCCTGCAGGTTCAAACTGGAGTCCGAATGGAACCAAACATCGCCCCCCTTGTTGACAATGCAAAATCCATAGCCCTCAGGCGCCACCGGATCGATAACCGACGGTAGGGAACTGGTGGCCGCCAACACACGCGCCTGCCCCGGCGCGCCGTCACGATCTTCCAGCTTCAAACGACTGGGGATGGACAGGGCCGCCAGCTTTTCTCCTGACGACACCGACGCGATGGGATAGATCCAGCAATCTGCCGAGAAAATTCCTGGTTGATAACTGGAGAATCTGCTCCCCCGCATTATCCATCCAGAAAACATTTTTAAAATGCGGAAAGATCCGGGGCTCCAACGTCTTCTCTATTTGACTCTTCTCCAGCCCCTCATCCCAATCCCTTTGCAGATTCGGCTCATCAAGCAATTGAAACACCAGATCTCCCTTGCGAAGCGGGAAATCCGGCAGATTGCGGTCATACTCTTCCAATTGCAGTGATAATATATTTAGATCCCGGAGAAACGCCTGTTTCACCTGGCTGGAAAAATTTTCTAGATTCCGCTCTTCGATGGGCGGTTGCGTCACCATTTGATACCCCACTAAAAGAATCAGAGACAAAAGGACCGCCCCCATGGCGATGGATATATCCGCCAGAATGACATCATCCAAACCCAGAGATTTAAACGTACTCATCAGATGAAGTTTGATCAATGGTATGCTGATCAATAGAGCGGAGAATCCTATGATAAAGAGAATCAACTCCCAGTGTGTTACGGCGCGACTCTCGTTTTTGAGTTTCCGGCTATCCACTAGTCCGCCGATATAGAATTTTTCCCCGCTTGAAAATCTACGGGGTAGCATAAACAGGAAGTGATTGCGACGCGTCACCAGAATCTCTTTTAGGCTACCGCTTTCGAGACCGCCCTCCCGATTGAGCAACTGATCCATTCCAGTGATAAACAAATCACCGTTGCAATTGATTCAGCACATCGCGACCCATTGAATAAATATAAAACGGTCTACCCAGAGGATTATCTTTCTCAGGGAAGACGGACGAATCATAAAAAACCATCCGGTCCACCTCCAATCGATAGTCAACATTCTCCGCCGCTTTACTATAAATATAGTAATATAATAATTCCCCCTTTCAACGAAAAAAGGACTCAAGCAGAACTGGAGGTTGGGATCCCTCTACTTTCTATGCTTAAAAAACGATTCCTTGACCTCGATGTTGGGATAGGAGAGATAATACATGGAGCGGGTGAGGGAAATTTTTTCCACTTTTTTCAGGGTCAGGTAGCCGGCCTGGAAAAAAAGGGAGACGGGATTGACCCGTTGGATGTCGAAAGACTCGAAGATGCTGTCGTCCGCTTCGTAGTTCTCCAAAACCGGCAACGGCGCCTGGTATTCTTTGATTAACTTCATCAAAAACGTCGGAGTGGCGGTTTCGAACCAATAATTGCCGAAACTGTTGCGGGAGAACACTTCCAATATCGACAGCGGATTGTACACAAACGTCTCTCCATCCCAGGAATAACCGTTGTACCACTTCTTTATATCTTGCCATAACCGGTCTTCCGAAGCTCCCGTCGCCTCGCTCAACGTCGCCAACCGTCCGCTAAAATAATGACGCAGCTCCGCCTCGGTATAGCCAAGGATCGTTGCGAAGCGGGGATCCATGGTGATATCTATTAAATTGTTCAGACCGGAAAACACAGATACTCTGGAGAACTTCGACACACCGGTAAAAAAAACGAATTTTATGTGCTCGTCCGAGCCTTTGAGGATGGCGTAAAAACTTCTCAGAATCTCCTGGTTCATGGTCGCCACTATCTTGCGGTCCACATAATCGATGATCGGCTTATCGTATTCGTCAACCAGGAACACCACTTTCTTCTTTTTGGATAAAACAGTGATCAACTCTTTGCATTTTTTATCGTAACCTTTTGAGCGGAGCTGAATTCCGAACTTCCGGGCATTGGATTCCACAAGAAAATCGAGAGTTTCCTCCAATTCCTCCTTGTTGCTGTAGCGGAGACCGGAAAAATCGATGTGTATGACAGGATAGGCCGTCCAATCCAGTTTGTCGTAGATCCACAAACCTTTGAACAACTCCCTGTTGCCGGAAAATATCTCCTTCAGGATTGACACCAACAACGATTTCCCAAACCGCCTGGGGCGCGACAGGAAAAAATTCTTGCCGGCTGCGTCGATAAGATTGAAAATGTCCCTGGTTTTGTCCACATACAAATACCCCTCTTCAATCAATTCGCTGAAGGTCTGGATGCTTACCGGAAGCTTGTTCATGTAACCATTGATAATATTTGCCCTAAGAATTAGCAAGCGAGGGCGAAGGTTGGAGGACATAATATTTCTGTTTTTTTGATTTACTCTTGACAAAAAAGGATGAATGTGTGATTTTTAATGGAGTTAATCTAACTTAACCGATCACACTTCTTATGAGGGTTGCGATGATTCGCAAGAATAGATATATTCGGTTTTGCTTAGTGACTTCCTTTTTAGTGTTAATCATGTTTTTTGGATAGCATTGACACTTTTTTCAGGCGAGGTTTTGATATGCTGGTATCAAAGCCTCGCTTTTTTTATCGAAGCCGAAATCCTGAAGATGTCGAAAAAGGCCGGATCCGGTTCCATTCATCATTTTCTCCATCCCCATTGTACGACGACGCCACACCATAAATCACAATATTCTCCCCCAACCGTTAAAATCAACGCCTAAACCGGAAAAGAACTTGAAATACAATGACAAATAGTTATACAATACAACTTTATAAAAAAAGACTACGATCAAAAAGGAGTCTCCACAATGCCTAAAATCTTCTCCGCAATATTTATGTTAGCCGGCATCGTTTTTATCGGCATAGGTGCCAGCCAGGTGATATCGCAACACAAAAAAATCCAGACCTTTGTCCCGGTCCAGGCCACAGTGATTTCCAAAAACATCGAGCGCCATGTGTCGCGCAACAGCAAGGGCCGCACCAGCGTCACCTATGAGCCGGTGGTCAACTATACGTACACCGTGGGCCGCAGAAATTTCAATAGCGGCACAGTATTACCCATCAGTCTCAGATCCAGCTACGGTTGGGCGCAAGAAATCATCGACTCTTACGGTATCGGCTCCACCACCGAAGCCTATTATAATCCAGCGTTTCCGGCGGAATCATTTTTAATGAGAAAGTATCTCTTTTTTCCCTATATCTTCATCCTATTCCCCATGATTTTTGTGTGTCTCGGCCTCTACTTCCTGATCTCCGGCGGAAATTCCGAAACAAATCCCAGGCCGCCGGCCGTCACCAGATCCTCCCTCTATAAAATGCTTCCCTCCTCCAGCATCGCCAAACGCATCCAGGGAACGTCGGCCATCACCGCCCTCTGGACCGCCGGCTGCGGCGCCCCGTTGCTTCATTATTATACCTACGCAAAAGCCCCATACGGAACCGCCGCCGCCATCTCCTCTCTCGTGGCCGTCATCATCGCCGCCACCATGATTTCCATCGCCATCAAAAACATTACCTTGCAAGCCAACATCAAGGAGCCCTCCATCTTTGTCAAAACACCGAGCTTCAAACCCGGCGACACAATAAAACTCACCATCAGCCAAATCCTCAAAAAGCAATTACTGATAGAATCGGCCCAGGTGGGATTGATCGCCGAACGATACGAGCGCAAGAGCAGCGGCAGTAAATCCAGCATATCCAAAACCGTCATTTTCGAACAATGGGTCACCCTGACGGAAAACTACCCCGCCTCCCCAGCCATCCCCCTCAGCTACACCCCGGACCTCGCCATCCCCACCGACCAGCCCCCCACCACGCCCCCCAAACAAAAAGGCTACCCCCGCTACCATTGGCGCCTCGAATACCACCTCGTCCTGGCCGACTCCCCCGACCTAAAAACCAAAT
>CAZBHS010000070.1:8714-16199 GCA_964491915.1 uncultured Clostridia bacterium | reverse complement strand
TTCCCGGGTCCTCACATTATCACCGGAATCAAGTTTGTAGCGATAGGGACATTGCTCGAGGAACCGTTTTAACAGGGTTGTTTTTCCCACCTGCCGGGCGCCATATAGGATTAACGCCTTCCCATGTTTTAAATAATTGTCCAGATCATCGTAAATCCGCCCATACATAGACTTACTCCTCAATACATCGATTTATACGGTAATAAAATACCACACATCTAAATTTGTGTCAAAATTTATGGAGCGTAACTCCATAAATTCCGCTTAATTTATGGAGTTTGACTCCACAAATTTCGGCTAATTTATGGAGTTTTGGATTGGCGTGGGTGGTGGGTGAAGAAATCCCAGATCATTTGGGTGGCGGATAGTTGTTGCATCGGGTCGTTGGATTTGGGTTCCCCAACCGTTGTTCCGGGCCAGGTGTGACCGCCCCCTTCGATGGTGACGAGAGCGACATCCCCACGAATATCGTCCGAGTGATAGGACTCTTTTCTCATCACTCCATCATGCTCGATACCGGACGTCTGACCGGAGCCGTTGAAGCGAATCCAGGCCTCGACGGTTTGACGGACCGATTTGTGCTCGACCGGGTGTTTCACCACTGAAGGATCGGATAGTCCACCGTCATAAGGAACAAATAAATCAGCGGTTCCGTGGAACATGATCACCGGTACGGGAGACTCCGGCGGTTGGCAATTGGGGGGCATCGTGCCGGCCACAGCGGCGATGGCGGCAATCCGGTCCGACAGGCGACAGCCCAAGCGGTGGGTCATCATGGCGCCGTTGGATATACCGGCGATAAAAATTCGTTGTTCATCCACCGGCCATTCGAGAGCCAATTCACCGATAAGAATTTCAACGAAGGCCACATCATCGATATCATTCTCAAAGGCGAATCCGCAGCAATGACCGGTATTCCAGGTCAAGTCCCCCTCGTTTGCCCCGGTCCCCTGCGGGTAAGCGACAATAAATCCCTCTTGTTCCGCCAACCGGTTCATGCCGGTCAAATTCTTCACAGTCCGGGGATTGCCGCCGGCTCCATGCAATAAAAGAACGAGGGGGACGGCCTCGCCGCCCAAAGCGCTATCGGGAACAAAAAGATAATAGTATCTTGTAATTCCCTCGACATCGAGAAAATGTCGCATAAGCCCTAGGTTTTCTTTTCTTTAATTTTTTTCAACCGGTATTCTTTGACCGGCAACCCGGCGACGCCATAATGACCGAACGGAAGCTCATTGATCATCACCCTGACACTCTCCACCGGTACATCCAGTGTGTCCACCACAGTTTCGGTTACATTTTTTATCAATTCCTTTTTGGTCTGGTCGTCGCGTCCCTCCAATATATTGATCGTAAGTATCGGCATAACTCCTCCTCTCATTGATTCCAAACATGCATCTCTATTGTAATCATTCTATTTTTTTTTCGCAATCACTATTTTGTGGCCGGCTCGAAGGAAAATTTCCCAAAACTTTTTTCCGTCAACATTTTCGACACATTGTCCAAAATTCCGATGGGAACCGACAATTTTATGGTGGCGCCGTCGGGCGTATAGTCTTGCGACACAATCTCCAGCGAAAAATGGTTCACAATATGCATCATATCTCCAGTGAAATCATATGGGAACGCCACCGCCACCTCTTGTTTCACCAAAATGGTAACCGGACGGGAAGCATCCATCACCTGCCGCGCCCCCTTGCCATACGCCCGCACCAAACCGCCGGTGCCAAGTTTTGTGCCGCCGTAATACCGCACCACCGCCACCAGAACATTGAAATAGCCCTTACTGCGAATCTCGTCGTAAATGGGACGACCGGCGGTTCCGCCCGGCTCGCCGTCGTCGTTGTAACGGAAATATCGCTCGTTTCCATTACCCAACCGGAACGCGTAGCACACGTGCGTGGCGTCCTGATACTTTTTCCAGAGCTCGGCAACCACAGCATCCGCTTCTACCCTGTCCTTCACCCTGAAGAGATAAGATATGAACCGGGAGCCCTTCTCTTTGAATTCCTCAGGGCCATAATCCCGGTCAACTGTTAAAAACTCGGTTTTTCTAGTCGTCATTAACCACTATTTTAAAGACAACATCCCCCATTGTCAATAAAGTAACCATCCCATGCGGGGATTCATTTCAGGAGAACCGCCATTCGCTCGGCATACCTCGGTCCCATTTCCACCAGCCATCCGGACTCTCCTTCGCCACTCTCTCTTTTCCATCCCACAAATAAATTTTAGTATAAGAAATAGGGTTTTTCAAGTTATAATAAAAAAAGTAAAAAAATAAAAAACAAGGTCAACGTTTATGCGTTCACTGTTGTTTAATAATTTTCAGTACCAGTCATAATGATGAATGTAGAAGAATTAGAATTGATTGTCAATGCTCGGCAAGGTGATAATAGAGCGATGGAGGCTCTTTACTCTATGAATAGAGAGATGATTTTCCGGTTGGCCTTTCAATACGTCGGCAACTCCGCCGACGCCGAAGACCTCTTGCAGGAAATTTTTATCAAAGCCTTCTCAGCCATCAAGTCATTCGACCCAAACAGAGGCGGCGCATTCTCCACATGGGTATACCGGATCTGTGTCAATACCTCGATCAATTTTTTGAAACGAAAAAAACTGGAACAGACAGTCGCCGATTCCCGGAAAAACATTCTTCCGGGACAGGATCACAAAATCTCCCGCACACCGGAACGAAACGCAATGGACGAAGAGATAAGAACAAGACTGGCCAGCGCACTAGACACGTTATCTGCGAAGCAGCGGATGATATTCACCCTCAAACACTACCAGGGCCTAAAAATAAAAGAGATCGCCACAATCATGAAATGTAGCGAAGGAAGCGTAAAAAAACAACTATTCAGAGCGGTAAACGGGCTAAGAACGAGCCTCCACGCTCTGGGACCGGAGGTATAGCAAATGGGATGCAATGTCGATAAAAACAACCTGATCCTATATCTATACAATGAATTAGAAGAGAATGCCCGGCTCAAACTGGAGAAGCACATCTCCGAATGCGACGGTTGCCGGCAACATCTCGCTTCACTTCAACAAACTTTGAATTTAATTGAGAGAGATCAACATAAAGTTCCCGATTTAGATTGGGACAAAAACTGGCGGGTAATCCAGGAAGGATTAAAAACAAAAAAAACTCCTCAAAAAATAACGCCATTGCATGGGGGCCCGCGCAAGTGGGCCATTGCTTCGGCTGCCGCGGCAGCCATTTTTTTACTGGGTGTTTTCGTAGGGAAATTTATGCTGTTTCCACCCCAACATTTAGTGACCGATCAATTCCAAAACAAACCTTTCCTTGCCTCGTTATTCACCCGCTACGTGGAAGAAACCCTCCCGGTGATCATGGAGATTGCCAATTACGACACACGGATAGATAGTTATCCGGCCAGGCTTTCAGAGAGCCGGGAGGTCTCTCACCTACTTTTACAGAACAGGTTGCTCAAAAAACACATGAACCGCAACGACCAACGCACATTGCTCCAACTTCTGGATGAGTTGGAATTGGTGTTGACCGAGATCTCCAATCTCACATCCGATGACCCGGACGCGCTCCAGGCGTTGAAAAACTTGATCCAGGAACGGCAAATCCTGTTCAGAATTAAATATGTGACGCCGCGGCCCAAAAACCGTGAGTCGATATGAGGGAAAAAAATGAAACTGCACCAATTTGAGAAAACTCCGGCACAGCGTTCAATTCATCTGATTCTTGTCTTCATTCTAGGGATGCTGGCAGTCCAGTCATCTCTTCAAGCGCTGCCCCCCACCCAGGAGACGATACGCCTGGTGGGAACAGTGATGAATTTTAAAAAAGAACCCATCAAAAATGCAGTCGTCACAGCAAAATCATTGGAACATCTGGATTATAGCAGGAAGACCACAACCAATAGCAGTGGCCAGTGGGCATTGGCGTTCCATGAACTGGGCATTTGGCGAATCTCGGTGAATGCCGAAGGATACCTGCCGGCCCAGCAAACAATCGTTACCGCCCGCAACATCCGGGTGGTGAAAAGAACAGCCCGTTTTCGCTTCACCCAGGAGGTAGGCCATAGCAAACGCACATCATATGCAATCGTATACACAAAAATAGATAAAGGCCTCAAAAACCTACCGGAAAAAATTTCCTTGAGTGAATTCCAGGATACCCCACTTCAATTTGTGTTGAAGAAAGCGGACAGCCTCAAGCTCAAAGAGGCGAAAAAAGCCATTTACCGGAAAAATTGGGATCAAGCCATCCAGTTGTTAGCTGAATTCCGTCACGAGGTGCCGGAAGGGAGCGAAACCCCGGGCGCCATTTACTGGCTTGCCTATTGCTTGAACAAAAAAAGCCGGGAATCAGACGATGAGCAAGCGGTGGATAACCTCAAAACAGCGGTCAAACACCTGAATTATCTGGTGGAAAAATTCCCCGCCAGCGAATGGGAAGACGATGCGAAAATTTTCCGGGTGGATATAGCGCAGAAATTAATGAAACGGGGATTGGACTCATACAAGAAATACATTCTGGAAGGGGTGGATAGCAAACGGGCGGATGAGATTGAACTGAAACTGGCCGCCCTGGACGCGTTAATATCCATTGATTTGGAAAAAGCCTCCAATATCCTGGTCTCCATTATCGCAGACCATCAAGACCCAATGGTGAGGAAGCAAGCTCTCATGATCATCAGCCGCTCCCCCGGAAAGAAAACCGAAAAAATCCTCCGCCACGCCGCCGATTCAGATCCCGACGAGACGGTCAGATCCGAAGCCGCCTTCCTCCTCAAACAACTCAACGCCCCCCAGAGACCGCTCCCCTAATTATTCTTCTTGCAAAAAGGTAGAAACGCCTGGATAATCTCTTGATTCGCCACTATCCCCTTCTCAGTAAAGCGGAGCAAATTTAATTTCTGTAATTCTTTGATATCGCTATAAATAACCTTCGCAGTTTTTCTTGTATACTCAGTGGCCAACCGGGGAGTCAACAATCTCAGGTCGGAGATATCTACAGGCTTGAGCGCCCTGGACAAATCAATGGCAAGGTGACGACGGCGAATTTGCGCCTTACTGATTTTTTGCTTGAATAAATCATGGATATAATTCTCCCAGGCCACCTGCACCAATTGACTACGCAAAGACTGCAACTGTTCCTTCAGTCCATCCACCAAACCCTGAATCGCATACTTTACAAACGAGATAGTTGTCTTTTCCCGGCTGGAATATTCCAGTTGACGGTAGTATTCATAGCGGCTCAAATTATAGTGGTTACTGAGAAGATGGGCCGCGGGGGACGGAACTCCGGCATTAAGCAAAACCTGAAGCTCAATCAGCCGCGCCGTGCGCCCATTACCGTCCCCAAAAGGATGAATCCAGGCAAAATAGAGATGAGCTAAAACCGCCTTCAAAATTCCGGTTGCAATCACGTAGCGCTTTCCCAATGTAAAATCCCGGTCATTCAACCACTGACACAGCCGTTCGATCAAATATGAACAGTCCTCCGCCGGCGCCCCTCTGTATCTACCGACAAGCACTGAATGCCGCCTGGTCTCTCCGGGAACCACATCCTCCATCAAATCCAGATCACTCAAAACCATCTTATTGAACATCTCGATATTCTCGAGAGATAACTCACAATCCTTTTCTTCCTTTATTAATTGCATAATGCGGTTGAAAGCCGCGACAATATTATCGATCTCCTTGCCTAGATACTCTTTTGACGGAGGCAATTCCAGCTTTCCGTCAAGATAATCCCTGGCTTCCTCATCCGAGAGGGTATTGCCCTCTATCGCCGTCGTAGCCAACGCTCCCTTGTACAAATATACTTTATGAACCTCCTCGGCTGTATCCGGACGTAACGGGACGCCGGAGATATAGTCACACTGAGCTTGAGCTTCCCCCAATAACATCCAGAGCTCATAATCAAATTTAGTTGTATCTATTGTAAAATCAATCCAGGGATGGCTGGTTTCATATCGCCGTGTTTTACCCACAACATCCTCCATTTTTTACTGGTTTTTTACTATAATTTCAAAACAAAACACTTATATATTAATGCTTTTGTTAATTTTTTTCAATAATATCGTTAGATTTTTTTACTAATATTTTACTGATTTTTTACTAGAAAGGAGAAAACCTATAGCCTAGTCCCTACCCCAATTTTCGATGAAGCGGTCGTAGTTGGTGTAAAGTACCTGGTCGAAGGATTTGCGGATGTCCTGGTGTTTTTTTTGAGCTTCCAGTAACTCTTTAATTCTGTAGAGGCCGAATTTGTCCACCATGTCGGAAACCACCGAATAACTCTGGCGGTAGGCGATCATAACCACATTGGGATCCCTGGGGAAACGACTTTCCAACATATTTAGCGGAAGGATTTGCTTGATTTTTTGAACATCCCCCAGTGAGAAATATTCCGCCAATCCTTCGTCGAGCCAGAGGGGGCAGCGATCGGCCAAAAAATGGACCAGGGCATGGGTGTACTCGTGGAAGAGAATTCTCTCGAGCTCTTCCTCCTGACCTTCGTAACCGTGAATCGGCAAGCGGATTTTCCCGTCATACAGACCGCCGGCCCAGCCGGGGGAGCGGGTGACGTCAAAGAATGTTTTCTCGTTGTAGAGGATAACAGTGATGTCCTGGTCCGGATAATAATTGAACTCCCGGCCGATCTCCCGGTACGCTTTTTTCAGGATGTCCAGCACCAAATCACGGGCATCCTGATGATCTTCGCGACTGAACTGGAGCTTGAATTTGGGGATGCGCACATCCTTGTAACCGTCGTCCATTAAGGAGATTTCCCTGCTTAACTTATCCAGGAGGCTTTTGAGTTCTTTATCTTTACTCTTGATCTCAAGAGCTTGTTTTGCGTGATCGCGGCTTTCTTCCAGATAATCCTGCCGGTAAGAGGTAAACGCCATAAACTTTCTGGCGTCAAAATCGTCGTTATTATTGGCCAGGGCATCATCGAGATATCGGCGGGCCCGGGAATATTCCTCGAGAAAATAATAACACATACCCACAGAGGCATACGCGGTGATATCCTCGTCGCTGATTTCCAAATACAAATCCAGAGCCTGCCGGAATTTCCCTTTATTGTATAATTCGAGAGCCTGCTTTCTTTTATCCGACAAATCCGGCATACGACCGGGGGGATTCACGGCGATTGAGGCGGAGGCGGCTCTTTTATCGGAAGCGACCTTCAGGGACGGTTGCCCGACTTTTTTTTCAGCGGCGGGCGGAATATCTTTCAAGGTGGATTCCGCCTCCTGGTTGAGAGCGGCATTGGGTTCGCCGGCAAGAGAAACGTCCAAAGCGTTTACATCCGCTTCCGGTTTGCTCAGGAACTTGAAAAAGAAGTACCCGCCCGCCAGGATGGCGACGATCACAATCAGGGGGATAAACCATCGCTGTTTTTTTACCGGCTTGTATATTTTACTCCCATACGCTTCACGCATTCCGAATTATCTCCTTTGTAACGATCGGTTATCAGTTTCCCGGGTGAAT
>CAZBHS010000070.1:0-8655 GCA_964491915.1 uncultured Clostridia bacterium | reverse complement strand
AAAATTTGGAAGAGCGGCGGGGCCGTTTTTAGGCCCCGCCGTTGCAGTATATGAAATTTTTATTTTCGGTTCAAAAAACTATGGTTGAAGATTTTGAGTAAACTCAACAAGCTTTCGGCGATTAACTGGGAATCCCGCATAAATCCATAAAAAAGAATACTCAGACGGGTTTTTGATGTCTCATTCTGAATACGCTTGATCTGGTTGAGATTAAAGGATTTCATCAACGCATCCATTTTTTCGGTTTTTTTGAGAAGCACAGTATCGTCGATTTTCTCTTTTTTCATCAACGAGGCGGACGTGATACCCAACAAATGGGTCAGGCAGTCCTTTACTTGCTCCAACTCATCCAATTGCTCCGGCAACAACCCTTTATGATTGTTGATGGTATGCTGGTAAGCCCTCACGACAATATCCCTCTGGCTTTCGGTGATCTCCTGCAAAGCGCTGATGGTGCGTGAATATTTATGGGTGGTCTCCACATCCTCTTTCTCCAACAACCGGAGCACCTTGAAGATGTTGGCCACAATGATATTGGCCCAATCCTGGATCTTCTTGGTCTCTTTCTTGAGATTTTTCAGTTTGATCCGGTTCTGGCTGCGAACCCCCTGGAAACAAGCATCGAGACTCTCGCTAATTTTGTTGAGAAAGACGCCGGTATGCTGAAAGCTGGTTTCGATGGCGAAATCCACATCCTTGACCTTTTTCAAGTTGAATACTTCCAACGCCTCGTCTTCACTCTCTCTGGTTTTATGCAACCGGAAATTGCGGACCAAAAAGAAAATAGCCACTCCCAAAATCACCGCCGCCGCCGGTATCTTCCAGAAGAAAATCGCCAACGCGAATACCGCGGACACGGTAAAGGCCATTAGAGCGGTAAAAAACCAACCGCCGATAACGGTGAGAACACCGGTTACCCTATACACAGCGCTATCTCTACCCCAGGCCCGGTCGGAAAACGACGTTCCCATGGCCACCATAAATGTCACATAGGTGGTGGAGAGAGGCAACTTCAAGGAAGTTCCGATGGCGATCAACGAACTTGCCACCATCAAGTTGACCGAGGCCCGAAGCAAATCCCAGGAGGGGGTTTCCCCGTCGTAGCCAGGTTGAGGCTTGTAATTCCGGTCATCCATCCGCTTATCGAGTACGCGCAGCCAACGTTTGGGGATGATGTTCCTCGCGATTTCCCCCGCCGAGGTAGACATGCGAACAATGGCCCGGGACAACGATGAGGAGCCGAAACGCTCGATCCCCTCTTCCTGCCGCCCGAGACTGAGTTCAGTCTTACTGACGGTACGGGCTTTACGCGAAGTCCACAATGTAACGACCATTACGAAACCAGCCAATAGCAAAAGATAGGTGTTCGCCTGGACAGGTTTTCGCAACGCCTCCATTGTCATGGTGAAGGGATTGGCCCCGGCTCCGGCCACCTGGTAGGAATTCAAGCCCGCCAGCGGCACGCCGATAAAATTCACCAGGTCATTGGCGGCGAACGCCATGGCCAATGAAAAGGTTCCCACCAACACAATGATTTTCAAGACATTGATCCGGGTCAACAGCATCAACACTTGAAGAATGATTCCAATCACCACAAATCCCACCAATAGGATCAAACCGACATGGGCATTGATCCAGGCCACATCTTGTTTGGAAATGAAAGACGCGCCTTTGGCTCCTTTGATCAGAATAAAATAGACAATGGCGGACAACGCGATGCCGCCCCAAATAGCGCCGTAGCGCTTGAGCCGCCGCTCGAAATCGAAAGTAAAAATCAGCCGGGTGATAAATTGCAGGATCGCGCCTACAAGAAAAGCGATCACCACTGAGACCAAAATACCTGAAATAATCGCCAACGCTTTGGCTGTATTTATATATTTGACAATGGACGCGAACCCTTCCCCCGCGTTCATCACTTTGATGGAAGACACCGCCACAGCGGCTCCCAGGAGTTCGAACACAATCGAAACCGTGGTCGAGGTTGGTAATCCAAATGTATTGAACAGGTCAAGCAGTAAAATGTCGGTCAACATGACCGCCAGAAAAACCACCATCAATTCCGGCATGGAAAAGAACTGCGGATGAAAAATCCCCTTCCTCGCCACCTCCATCATGCCGCTGGAGAATGTGACGCCCGACACCATGCCGAGGCTGGCAACGATCATAATAATATAACGGGGCGCCACTTTAGAGCCGATGGATGAGTTCAAAAAATTCACGGCGTCGTTACTGACACCGACGATTAGGTCGGAAATAGCTAGACCTACCAGTATCACAACCGCAATTAGATAAATTCCCACTCTTGCACCTCTACGATGTTTTTGAATTTTTAGGCCTTAAAAATATAAATCAGGATACACGACCAAGCCGCCAAAGTCAATAAGCGCCTCGCTTCCTAACACAATCTTAACAAAGCAAAAATTCTTTTACGTCCGACAATAATAGATTTTCCCTGTATAGCATGGATATTCCGTTAAAATTGTATTTGTCATCCTCCCTCTTTAATGATAAAATGTTCGACTATCAAAAATGAAAAAGCTAACAGAAAACAAATATTTCAATGTCGGTCTACTGATTTTTTGTATCTATCTTTTTTTGTTGGGCATCAAGCTGGTAGCCGCCGCCTTTAAGATCGCGTCCAGTGATCATGTGATAGAACTAATGAACCAGGTTTCGAACCCCTTTGTGGGCTTGTTCATTGGAATTCTCGCCACATCATTGGTTCAATCGTCCTCATCCACCACATCGCTGACCGTGGCTTTGGTTGCCGCCGGAACGATCCAAATGGACCTGGCGCTCTATATCATCATGGGCGCCAATATCGGAACCTGTATCACCAACGTTCTTGTCTCCCTTTCCCACATCACCCGCCGTAACGAGTTCCAATACGCGTTCGCCGCCGCTATTGTACAGAATTTCTTCAACCTGATTGCCGTGAGCCTCATCTTCCCTCTGGAATACTATTTCGGTTACCTTTCCAGGATCTCCCTTTTCTTCACCGCGGCGTTCAAGTCCGTAGGGGGCATGCATTTGTTCAAACCATTGGACCTGATAACCAAACCAGTGGTCAAACTCATCACCTCCTTGTTAGGGGAAAAGGCGATTATGGTGGCGATTGTGGCGCTTTTATTCCTATTCTTCGCTCTCAGACACATGGTGGTGGTGATCAAGCGCCTGGTGCTGGACAAACTAAAACAGATATTCGGAGCCTATTTTTTCAAGACCTACTGGCGAGCCATGGCCTCCGGCGCGGCGATCACAGCCGTTGTCCAGAGCAGCTCTGTCACCACATCCCTGGCGGTTCCGTTCGCCGCCGCCAGAATCCTCACCATCGAACAAATCTTCCCCTTTACCATGGGCGCCAACATCGGCACCACAGTCACCACATTGCTGGCCTCTTTCTCCGTAGGCAGCCCCCTGGGCTTGCAAGTGGCGCTGGCTCATACAATCTTCAACCTCACCGGCACCATTCTGATTACCCCCATCAAAAAGGTCCCCATATTCCTGGCCCAAAAATTAGCCTTTTATTCTGTGAAAAATAGATTAATTCCCCTGTTTTATGTTATCATACAATTTTTCATTATACCGATGTTGATTATCTACATCTGGAGGTGACAGAATGAAAGAACTATTGTACTTGTTCACGAAAAAGAGTGATATCGACGAGATATTCGCCCAAACCTACGACATCCTGACCAAAGAATACATCACATTTCTAGAGGTCAGGAAACAATTGCGTGAAACCGACGAATGCGAATCAAAGATAGATATCCAGAAAGAGGACAAAAAAATCAACCGGTTCCAAATGCAGGCCCGCCGCAAAATCTTTACGGAGCTCGCTGTCTCCGGCGCTGAAGATCTGAACGCAGGTCTCATTCTCATGTGCATCCTGACGGATGTGGAGCGGATCGGCGATTATTTCAAGAACATCGTGGAATTGGCGAAAAATTATCCCAAGATGTTATTGGGTGGAGAAATCGAAGAAACGGTTCAATTTGTGGAAAAAAACATGATCAGAATTTTCGAGCTCACCCTGGCGGCATTCAAAGAGCGTAACGAAGACATCGCCCGCGAAGCCATGGATCTGCATGGAGATATCACCGGCAAAATCCACGACGCCCTCGGCCGGCTATTGAAAAACCAGGTTGGAGGCCTCAATCCCGGCGAAGCAGTGGCCGTGACCCTCTACCTCCGGTTCCTCAAACGGATCACATCCCATCTCACCAACATCGCCTCTTCATTTGTCAATCCCCTGGAACGTATCGGCTACAGCGAATAGAGAGGGACCATGACAATCGAAGAATTCAGGAAACACGCCCATGAGATGGCGGACTGGATGGCGGATTATTTCCAGCGCGTGGAAGACTACCCGGTAAAATCCCCCGCAAAACCCGGAGACATCATCCGGCAATTACCCGAGTCCCCGCCGGAAGAATCCGAAACCTTCGCCACCATGATGGAAGACTTCAACCGCATCATCCTGCCGGGCATGACCCATTGGCAAAGCCCGTCGTTCTTCGCCTATTTCAACGCCAACAACAGCTATCCGTCGATTCTGGCGGAGATGATGATGTCCACCATGGGAGCCCAGTGTATGAGCTGGCAGACCTCCCCCGCGGCCACCGAATTGGAGGAGCGGGTGATGTTATGGTTGGGCCAATTGACCGGCATTCCGGCAGCATTCACCGGCGTCATCCAGGACACCGCCTCCACCGCCACCCTCTGCGCCCTCCTCACCGCCCGCGAGCAGGCCTCGGACTTCACCATCAACCGGCAAGGCTTTCCCGATAAAAAATTCACCGTCTATTGCTCCGGCGAAGCCCACTCGTCCATCGAAAAGGCGGTGAAAATCGCCGGCTTCGGCAGCGACCAATTGCGGAAAGTGGCGGTGGACGACACCTTCGCCATGATCCCGGAAAAACTCGAACTGGCAATCAACAACGACCGCGCACAAGGCTTCGTCCCCCTGGCTGTCGTAGCCGCCCTCGGCACCACCGGCTCCACAGCTATCGATCCACTCAAAGAGATCGGCCTCATCTGCGGCAAACACAAACTCTGGCTTCACGTGGACGCCGCCTACGCCGGCACAGCTCTCCTTCTTCCCGAAAAACGAACCATGATCGACGGCATCGAAATGGCCGACAGCTTTGTCTTCAACCCCCACAAATGGATGTTCACCAATTTTGATTGCAGCGCCTATTTTGTCAAAGACAAAGGCGCCCTGATCCGCACCTTCGAAATCCTTCCCGAATACCTCAAGACCCGCGAAGGCTCAGTAGTCAACAATTACCGTGACTGGGGCGTCGCGCTGGGACGAAGATTCCGCGCCCTCAAACTCTGGTTCGTAATCCGCTCCTTCGGAGCCAAAGGGCTACGGGAAAAAATCGCGAACCACATTCGCTGGGCCCAGGAATTGGCAACGGAAATCGACGCCGAACCGGACTTCGAGCTCCTGGCCCCCGTCCCCTTCGCCACCATCTGCTTCCATTACAAACCCGAATCCAAGGATGACGTCGAACACATCGACACCCTGAACGCCACCCTATTGGAAACCCTCAACGACACAGGCAAGCTCTACCTCACCCACACCAAACTCAACGGCATCTATACCCTGCGACTGGTGATCGGCCAGACCAACCAGACCAAACAACACATCGACGCCGCCTGGCGCTTGATCCGCGACACAGCCCGCGGCCTTTGATGAAGAATCAAAAGCAAGCGTACATCTACGCCCTATCGGCAATACTCGCCTGGTCAACCGTGGCCACCGCCTTCAAATTATCGCTCCAGCACCTCCGCTCCGTCGAACTGCTCCTGATCGCAGGCTTCACCTCCATGATGTGCCTCTTCGTGATTCTGCTATTGCAAGGGAACCTCCGCCTCCTGTCCGGCGTATCCGCAAAAGACCTACTCTGGTCAACAACGTTGGGTTTCCTCAACCCCTTCCTCTACTACCTGGCGCTCTTCAAAGCCTACGACCTCCTGCCCGCCCAAATCGCCCAGCCATTGAACATGATCTGGGGCATCGTAATCGTCCTCCTCTCCATCCCCATCTTGAAGCAAAAAATCAAAGGCCGCAGTATCATCGCCATCATCATCGCCTTCTGCGGAGTGGCCGTCCTCTCCACCGGCGGCAATATCACGGGCCTGGAGATCGAGAACCCCCTGGGCGTGGCCCTGGCATTGAGTTGTTCCCTCATCTGGTCCTTCTATTGGCTGATGAACACCCGCGACACCATGGACCCCATCCTGCGCCTATTCCTCAACTTCAGCGCCGGATTCCTGTTCACCCTCGCCTTCTACCTCCTCTTCAATCCCATTCGCCCCTTACCTATCGCCGGCATTGCCGGCGCCGTGTACATCGGTCTCTTCGAAATGGGACTCTCCTTCTTCCTCTGGATCAAAGCCCTCAAACTCTCGACCACCACCGACAAAGTGAGTATCCTCATCTACATCGCCCCCTTCGTCTCCCTCATCTTCATCCATTTCATCCTGGGGGAAACCATCCGCGGCTCCTCGATCATCGGCCTCACCCTCATCGTAACCGGCATCCTGGTCCAACAAGCGGATAAATTAAAAAAAATTAAATCCTGAGATAACAAGCGGTTCGACTTTATATAAAAACCTGGAGGTAACATGAGAAAATTATCCCTATGTCTACTGACTATTATAATCGCAACAACTCTGGCATACAGCCAATCAATCACCGTCCACCGGCCCAACGCCGCCGACATCTGGCAAACCGGCGAATCCTACGATATCAAGTGGATCAAACCCGGAGTCACCGACCCATTGGTAAAAATCACCCTGTGGGCCCCCGGCCAAACCACAGCCGCGTGGGTCATCGCAGCCGCGGCTCCCAATAGCGGCGTGTTCAAATGGACGATCCCCCATACCATCGGGACCGGTAAATACCGCGTCAAAGTGAAAGTCAAAGAGAAAAACATCGGCGACCTGAGCGACATCTTCACAATCAAACGGGTATTCAAGGTCATCAACAAACCGCCCAAGGTCAGGGGAATCATCCAGATCATCGCGCCCACCACCGGCACAGACTGGGTTACCGGAAGCCCCCACGACATCAAATGGAACAACAACTTCACCAAAAACAAAAAGATAAAAATCGAACTCTACAACTACAACGGCACCAAACTGGTGCGCCATATCGCCACCATCATGCACACCTCCGTCACCTCCACTGTCAGCGCCTATTCCTGGACCATCCCCCACGACGTGTACAAATGGCCCGGCAACTTCACCATCAAAATCTCCACCCTTGACGGCAACGCCGCCGGCATCGGCACGATGTTCCATATTTCCCGCGCAACCCAAAACAAAGTCTACACAATACCCGTCAACATAGTCAACAAATGCCGTTGGCACGAACACGACTCCCGCAGCAGCGGTATGTTCGGTAGCGGCAAGAAGTTTGTCTCGCCTCCGGGTGAATTCCAGGATCCGGGTCCCGGCAAGATGAGAATCGGCTTCCAGAATTATTACGACAGTGGCGAATACCACAAACATTACATCTATCGCAGTTTTTTGGGTGCAAATATCGATGCCTACAAAGGAAAAGGCTTACTCTTGAAGGCGACCCTCAAATACAATTTCACCAACAACCTCAGCAGCCCAGCGGCCCTCGGTCCCTTCTCCCTCTATTATTTGAATCAGCCGTGGAACGGCTCATACGAACATCTCTTCACCGTCGGAGCGGATATAAACTCCAGCACCACAAATGTCACCGCAATCGTGAAGGATTGGCTATTGGGAACCCAGCCCAATCACGGCATGGTGATGGTGGGGCCGAACGAACAGATGCAAAACAACAACGCCCATTGCATCTCCATCTCCAGCCCCGTCACATTGGAACTGGAATTTTTGGAAACATCTAAATAACAGCGATCGCCCGCACCGGAGAGCCGTCAACGCCTGCGAATTTTAACGGCAAGGCGTAGAAAGTAAACCCGGAGGCGGGCAGTTCTCCCAAGTTGGTCAAATTCTCGATCACCAACACATTATTGCCAAGTAATATATTGTGAACCGGAAGGTCCGCGCTGCCGTCGGCGTCGATGGAAATCATATCGATGCCGATCCCCTTGAGGTCCAGGGTGGCCAGCCAACGGGCCGCTTCCCCCGACAGCACCGGATAACCGTGAAAGTATCCCTCTTCACCCCATAGCTCGCTCCAACCGCTCCTGAGCAGCAAGAAGTCCGACTCGATCAGCAATTCCTCATGCGCCAACAAATCCGACACCCCGATCTCATCTTTCCTCAGAGTCCCGATATCCACCACTACCGCGGTCCCGCCGAACGACACCACATCGAACGCATCCAATGTCGCCCCGCCACTAATAATATGAGCGGGCGCATCCATATGGGTCCCCACATGCGACCACATCCGAATCTCCGTCTCCCGAAACCCATCCTTCTCAATCGTACAAGGCACAGTCATAGACGGCGCCCCAGTCCCGGGAAACACCGGCATCCCAACACACACAGTATGGCTCAAATCAACAATACGAATACTATCCTCCTAAAATCTCAATCCCTACCTATACCCAAATTCCCCCCAAAAGTCAACCCATTGCCTGATTTTGGTCTGTCAGTCTGTGATGATGCGGTTGAGGGTGGTGTTGAGCTGGGCTGGTTGGAGGG
>CAZBHS010000069.1:0-17323 GCA_964491915.1 uncultured Clostridia bacterium | reverse complement strand
GATTCGAAACCGAAACCGGAGTGGCGATTGGTTTTCGCGATGTGAGCGAACCGTCGCCTCTCACGATTTTCAACAATTCGGATAAGGTGTGTTTCAACGGGACGTATGTCGATTGGGACGATCCGGCGTTATTCGATGTGGCGGATAAAAATGGCGACGGGGTGATCGATTGTGCGGATGGGGATCTGAATATCACGCCTAACAAAATATTGGTCCATCGCTTGAGCTTCAACGGTGGCATTGCGACAGACACGAATTTCAATCACGAATTTTCCCCGGCGTATGAGTTGATGCCGGGCCAAAGCATGGAGATCTATGTCATCGGTGACGAACCGCCCGCTCCATGCCTCTTGAGTTTGCAAACCTCATCCGTCAGCACCGTGTCGCCCAATACCTGCTTTAATTGGTATCCCCAGGGAGTGGTGGCCATGGAACCGGCGGTCAATAAATTGGAATGGAATTCAAAGCAATTTCCCGGAGATTTTTACACCCATTGGCTCTCGGAATTCTCAAATTTCCGTGGCACATACTATCATTATCTCTTTTACTTCGCAAATATTTCTGTGCCGGACGGGTCGCAATGTCCCATCGATCAACTGATCATCCCGGAAAGAAGAGAGGATCCGGCAAAAAAATCACTTCTCATGGGCGGCCAAACCGTCAAACAAGGAATACGCCGGAACCCGAACACTCACGGAGTATGGAAAAAGCAGTGACGTTCCAAACTGAAAGATAAAAAATAGCTACAGGCAGTTCTGCAGTCTCCGGGCCCTTGGAGACGTGCAGAACTGCCGTGCATTAGCCTATGTTTTGGTTAATTTGGGTCTATACTTGATTATTTCTTGATTTCCGCCTGAAGGGTTTCCTTCATTTGCCGGAGTTTTTGTAACTTTTTCGTCTCTTCTTTACTTAAATCTCCCTCTTTTTTCTCCATTTCTTGAATCATGTACGTCACTTTTTTGAACTTTTCCTCGAAAGCTCTCTTCCTCGCCGCCTCTTTGGCTTTCCTCTTTTCTTCAGCCGCGATCTTTACCTTCTCCAACTCACGTTTTCGCGCCGCCAATAGCGCGGTGATCTTTTCAAGCTCTTCCTTTTGCTTTTCGGAAAGCTTCTTTTCCGCTTCTAGAGCCTGTTTTCTTTGATAAAGCTTTTCAAGTTCCCGCTTTTTCAATTCCCTCTCTTTCTCAGCTTCGAGCGCCTGTTCTTTATAGTAAGTCTTCAGTTGATCCTTCAACACATGGGTTTTTTTCCGCAGACCATCCAGCTCTTCCTTCTCTTCCGCAGTGAGATTGGAGCCCTTGTTTTCCAGAATTTTTATCTTTTCGGAAAATTTCTGAAAGTATTTCTGAATTTTCTGAATCTCCTCTCCCTCTTTGTGTGCAGCTCCTTTCACCAACTTGAGCCTCACCTTCATATTGGGTGTGAAGGAGAACGAGTATTTTCCCTTCTTTAGCGACACTTTGGTTTGCAACCCGAAGGTTTCCCCTTTCATCTTCTGTTCCATCTTCCAAAGGACATCGCCTGACTCGGCATTTTTTAGGATGAACTTGACGATATCTCCGGCTTTTCCCGTTCCCCGCATGTCAATGACATGAGTCTTGTCCTCTTTTTGAAGCATGAGCTTAGTGATCATGCCCGCCGGCTTCTCTTTCTCCGCCGGAACCGGCGCCGCCACTCCGGCATTGTCGTTCAATACACCGGCCGTACCCAAACTAAAGCCGGTAACGATTAGTAATACCCCCAAAACACAGGCACCAACGAATCCCTCAAAGGAATGTGTGCCTTCTTTTTTCATGTTTATAATTCTCCTTATACGATTGAATAATTTATGCTGATCCTTTGCCAGTTTCATGGCGTACACAGCCCGGCGGTTTCCCCAGGCATGCACATTGGCCAAAGCTCTGGCAAAATGAAACGTGTTGCCTAACATCCCGACCGCCATATCATCGCAACAATGTTCCCGTTCCTGGCGAATGAGACCTGAAATCCAATGAATCGCCGGATGATAGAAGTAGAAGATATCCACAAAGCCCTGAAAAATGTTGACCAGATAATCGGAGCGCACGATATGGGCCAATTCATGGGCCAACAACGCTTCCACTTGTTCCCGCGGTAGTCCGGTCAAGACGCCCACCGGGAAAAAAATCACAGGCTTGATATGACCGATGGTCATGGGGACTTTCGCCAGGAGCGATTCTTTCAACGCCACAGGCTTCAGCAATCCCGACCGGTCGCAAAGTTTATCTAATTGTTCCTGCCAATATTCCGAAGCCAGCGATACATCTTTAGTCTTGAGCCGGCGATTGTAGAATAATCCCCCCACCATGCGCAAGATTAAAAAGACGACCCCCAATACCCAGAAGAAAACCAGTAGTTGCATGTGGCGATCTACGAATTGTTTCAGAATGTCCAATAGCGAGATAGGCGCGGGTGAAGCGGAATTGCCGGCGAATGCGGATCGAGACAATCCCGCTTGAATAGAGCTTGAATTGCCCAATGAATGGAAAGTCACCGCGAAAGTGATAGCGGAAAAAACTACAATTCCAATCAACGCCACAACGCCGGCGGTGTATTTCCATTGGGATGACGCGTTTCTGAATACCTTTAAAATAATGAACAGCAACAACGCCACCGCGCTTGCCTGCCAGATGGAGTGGACGATGGTCCAACCCAAGGCCTGTGCGAAACTTCCGGTTAATATGGTATCAAGAATTGCCGGCATGATCCTTCTCCATTTGATCCAGGAATTCCCGGATGCGGTCGATCTCTTCCTGCGACGCTTTATGATTCCCCAACGCCTGCATCACCAGCTTCATGGCGGAACCGCCGAACGCCGCGTTCATGAACTTGTCCAACAATGCCCGCTGAGTTTCCGATTCCTTGACGTTTGCCTGGAAAAGATGGCTTCTCTGGCTATTGTCCCGTTGCAGCAATCCCTTCTCATTCATGATCTGCATGATTTTCAATGTGGTGGTATACCCCACGGTCCGGTTCTCGTTGAGTTTATCGTTCACAAACCGGACAGTGGATGGTCCATGATTCCATAGCACCTGAAGTATCTCCAACTCCGACTCGGTGGGCCTGACTTTCCCTGCTTCCGCCATTGTTATCTCCTTAATTACGAACAACGTCGTAATACGAAGCCGTTCGTAATTAAGTATACTCAAGAATTTCTTTTTGTCAACTTTTTTCTACGAATTTCTTCGTAATTAAAGGGAGACTCGCCGGGGAGGTCCAATCTCCGGCCAGTCTCCAGCAGCCAATAGTGGTTTAAAAGGTCAGTTTAAAAAACAGACTGGGAGTGAATCCCATATAGGAGACATCGGTCTCTATCAGTTCGTCATCCGCCACCGAATACTCCTTGCGCCAAACATTGGTGTGGTCATAGACATTGAACAACGACAATCCGGCGCTGGCATCCCCGCCCCAGAGGTTGAAATTATAGGTGGCGGACAGATCGAGGCGGTGATAATCCGGCAAGCGGGAGCCGTTCTTCGATCCGTACTCGATATGGTTCACCACGATCTCCCTGTCAAGCCGTTCATCGTAAATGAACTCCTGGGTGACTCCCAACGGTTCGGTATAGGGTTTGCCGCCGGCGTAGATCCATGTAGCCGCAAGATCCCAGTTGCCACGCTTGAGGGTGCCCACCAGCTTGACCTCGTGGGTCACATCATGGGATGCCGGGAATGGATCCTCGCCATAATCGGGAAACGTGTATTCCACTTGCCCCAGAGTATAACACAACCAACCGGTGAAATTGCCGTATTTCTTCTGCAACAGCACTTCCACCCCTTTGGCGATACCATCGCCATTGTAGAAATAATCCAGATAATTCTCCCCTTCGGATTGAGGAGTAAACCGGAACGCGAATTCCGCCAGTCCGGATAATTCTTTATAATACCCTTCGATATCAAACAAGAAATTCCTGGTCTCGTAACTGAAACCGGCGATATAATGAATGGCGGAGCTCACAGGGATCGTCTCCCCATCCGACAGAATCCAAAACTCGCGGTTTCCCTGCAAAATATCTTCGCGCACCAAATTGTTGGCGAATTGATAGTATTTGCCCCAGGCGCCTTTCAACCGGATCCGGTCCGAAAGGTTCGCCACGAACGACACTCTCGGCTCCCAATAGGTCTCGGCGGTCCGGTCAAAATAACTGAGCCTCAATCCGGGAGTCAAAGTCAAAAACTTCGCCACTTTCACCTTGTCCTGCAAGTAAGCGGAGACAATCGTTCCCTGGTCGTCGATATCCAGGATGGAAGTCGGCTCCACCGTTTCATCCTCACCCTCATCCTCGTCTGGACGGCGAAACGAGGTAGTACTATATTGATAGCCGATTTTATCGCGAACGATTTGTCCGCCGAATTCCAGCAAATGGCTGTCGCTCACGTTCCATGAATTGGCCAGGCGCACTGTAATGTCTTCCAACACATTGTATTCGCCGCTGACCCGGGATGTGTTTTGGCGGGGGGGGGCGTCGTCCGGTAAGATTTCATTTCCATCGGCGTCTTTGATAGTGACATTCATGGAGGAATCGAAGTCTTTGTCGTTGAAGTAGCGGGAATAAGCGCCGGTGAGGCTGGTGCTGAACTTGTTCGACCATTGGCGATGCCAATTGAAAGAGCTGCCGGTGTTGCCCCATTCATTCACATCGATGATACTCCCTTCCACGTCTATTTCATGCCCCATTTGCGCGGCCCGCTCCGACATGAACGACGGAATCTCCATATCCCGTGAATTATCCAGGTCGTCGCTGCCGTTGTAGAAGCTCAAGGTCAGTACATCTTTGTCCGACGGCTTGAACAACGCTTTGGCGTTGAGATCATAGAAATAAGACGCCGGAGCCGTATCGAACATGGCGGCGAATTTATCACCCCTACCTCCTCCACCGGGACGAGGTTGCATCGGAGCGTCGTTGTCGTTGTATTTATCCAGAATCTTATCGTACAACGAACTCTGGAACGAACGACGGGCCGACAAAAACAATCCCCCTTTGCCGGCGAAAGGAATTTCCGCGTAGGCGTTGGCGCTGAGAAAATTGATACCGGCGCCGAATTTAAATTGGTCTTGATTGCCGCTCTTGCCTGTCAGTTCCATAACAGAGGAGAGACGGCCGCCGTATTTGGCGTCGAATCCCCCTTTGTGAAGAGTGATCTCGTCAACGGCATTGGCGTTGAAAGCGCTGAAAATGCCAAAGAAATGGTCCACATGATACACTGTGAAGCCGTCGAACAACACCAGATTTTGATCCGGTTTGCCGCCTCTGACATACAGCCCCGACGATGATTCGTTGCTGGCGCTGATCCCCGGCATGAACTGCATGGAGCGGAAGAGATCCTGCTCGCCGATTCCCGGCAAAGAAGCCAGTTCCTCGGGTTTCACCGTCACAACGCCGATATTCGCCGAAGGAGTCATCAATTTTGGCGCTTCCTGCGTAACCGTTACCTCATACGATAGAGTCTCGGTCTTCAATTTAAATTCTATGGACGCAATCTTGCCTTCGATAACCGCTACAGGCTGCATCCCAATATCGAAACCATCCAGAAACGCCATAACCACCACTTTTGATTCTTTAGGGGCAGCCAAGACAAAGTGTCCGTTTTCATCGGAAAGGGTTTTTATGGTGGAATTGCTGATCCATACCGCAACACCCGGGAGAATAGCGCCCTCCTCCGTCTTTACGACACCCTCAATTTTACCCCCTTCCGCCGCTAGTCCGGCGGTCATGCTTAAAGAGGTCACTAAAATGATAAAAAAATAGATACACCTGTTTTTTCTAAAAAAACGCATATTTGGTCCACCTTCCTTTATTGGTGTCTTTGTTTCCGCTCAGCCTTCTGAATGCCGCGGACTTGTTTATACAACTCTTTTTGTTCGGGATCGAGGATTTCCTTTATTTCCTTCGCTTTCTTTGAATCCATCTCTTCCATTGTTCGGCGAAAGCGATCTCCCCCTCTTCCGCCTGATCCCATGCCGCCGCGACCTCCCATTTGGCCGCCCATCCTTCCGCCACCGGGACGATCCATTCCATTTTCCCGGCCGTTCGAGCCATCGGGCCTCATTCCTTTTTCGCCAGGACGATATTTTTCCAGAATCTCCCGCGCTTGCTCCCGTTGCTCCGGCGTCAGTAGACAACCTTCGGTCAACATAAACATTTCCCGTTGATGAATGCGCTGCTGTTTAAAGCTCTCAAAGCGCTCTTTTTGTTCGCTCTGAAGCATCTCCTCGATGTGGCTGTCCACCATGGAACGGCGACGCCGGGCCGCTTCGATCAAAGCGACGGCATTGGTTTTGAAATTTTCACGATCCAGCTTCGCCTGCGAGTGTTCCATCTTGAGAATCTCCTCAAAACGGAGCATTTGCTGATCGTCCAATTTCAACATCTCACTCAAAGGCCCCTTTCGACCGGAAGGGTCCTGCCCGGCGGCAGACATAACAGCCACCGTCAATAATAGAACGCCGATTACATCCAATAGGCGGCATAACGCTCTTCGTCTCATCATCTTTTTCCTTTCTCCTTTTTCAATTTCATCGCATATATCACTCGTTAAGCGTCCAGCGGAAAATATAATCTTAAATCCAACCCATAAAAATAAAGAACACATGCTAAAGTCTTTTCTTGCAAAAAAATTCAATAAAAAATAAATTATGGTTTCGATTTTGGTGAAGAGGATTTTGCAGCGAATCACTATAAAAAAAGGCCCCTCCGCGGAGAGGCCCTTTTATTAGATCTATTTCCCGGGATTCTGCCGGATCATTAACAAAACGTTAAAAACCGGGAAATTTCATTTTCTTTCTTTAAAGCTTATTCGTCGTCAGTATCGGTAGAAGGAGGGCCGTTGTCGATCGGAGTTGTGGAACTCATCTCCAGATGCGCGTAGTCAACGAAGGAATTTACCAACACAGAGAAGACCCACTCCCCTTCCTGGTGGCTATCATCCGGCGAAACGATATCGATGCGTGCAATGCAAGACGGTTCGGCACCAAGCTTTCCATCATCGTAATAGGTCAGGAAGTTTTCATGAACGATTATCTCTTTAGCGTCCACAAAATATGTCTTAAGCTGCTGACCGATTCTGTCCTTGATCTGGGTCTCGCTCAGGAGATCCATTGGGGAGATCGGTGTTGCAATCAATCCCATCCAATTCCACATCAAAAACTTCATGGCGCCGCCAGTGCCCAATCCCATATTCACGCGGCTATTGCCGATGACGGGGATGCCAAGCAATTTGCGGCCGTTTTCTATGGTGATCATTTTTGAAAATTCCTTTTCGCTACCGACATTTAGAGCCATCATTTTGAAAGTGGTGACATCCAACTTCGTCATACCTCCAGAAGGAGACAAACCGAGATCGGTCAAATGATTCTGGCAATAGAGTTCCGCTTGAGACTCACCGATGAGCCCCGGAGTGTCACACTCGCCTTCCATATCCCCCATTCCGGCGCTGAACGCAATCTCGCCGGTGGTGAGTCCGATCATACAAATGCCGGTTTCGTCGCCATTTTTTGTGTAGACCAACATGTCGGAGGTGGACATCCCTGAATTCAGAGTAAATTCTCCAGTTAAGCCGCAATGAGAGAAGATCTTGTTCGCCAACGTTTTACCTTCGGCGATGCTCAGAACGACGCCGTTATGATGATAAATATTGGCAAACGGACTTAGATCTAAAGCAGAGTAGTTGCTGGAGAAAGTCACCGTTGGAACTGAACTGGCGGGCAGGAAAGCAGCCATGACACAAACCGTTACCAAAAGGCAAATTGATTTAAGCATATTTTTTTTCATAGCTCACCCCCTTTTTATTGGTAGAAAATCCAGAGCCACTGGTGATTCGACGGAGGATCCGCGCACCAATTCATCCAATAACGATCCCAAAAAGACGGCGGCCACATCACGATGGCGCCTCTTTCAATCAGATTGTTCCACGGCCACGGCCACCACCAGACACGGGCGCCATAACGCCAGATAGAGAACATCCAGGAAAATCCCATATTAAATCCATTGGATACCATCCATCCATAATTTCTGGAAATCCTGGGGGCGGTGTAGTAATACCTCTGGGTCCAGAAACCATGCAACTGATGCAAACCATCGAAGATATCATTCGGTTCCGTAACCCATGCCGACCACCAATCCAACACACTCCAGGGAGTTGGAATACTATAAGAGGCGTGGACGACAAGGAACTCGAGGTCTACATCTCCATAGCCACGATGCGGCGAATTTCCAGCATAGGCGTAGTCAATGGGTACCCACCACCACGGCCAGGCGCCGAACACGGTGATCCATCGGGTCCACATTCCATATCCACAATAATAGGCGATATCCATATCATCTACATAGTAGTTGTTCATGTTCCTGAACATGAAATCGTATGCCCAATAATACTGCTCGTAGTTGAAATACCTCAAGAAATTCCAGACAGTGTTCACATCGTTCCCAAACGGAGCGCCTACATACCCCCCCTCTTCCAGGGCGAATGAACTTGTGTTAAAGAGAATAAGAAGGAAAGAGAGGCATAAAAGAACTCCCCATAAACGCTTGTGTTTCATAAAACCTCCTTTATTATATGTTAACGATCCAACAAAGTCCCTTTTTTAGTAAGTGGTTACAACATTACAATAAAATCCAGGAGTGGTTTCAGGCTCCGACAATTATCATAAATCAAAATGTAACAAACTTGACTTCGAATGTCAAGTCAAATCGTTTATGTTTTTCACAAATCACACCACGATACATAACATCGGAATGTCCACCGGGCGCTTGCCAAAAGATGAAATATATTCTAAAATATAGTATTAAAGAATGGATATGACTGAGAAGAGAATGGATGAGGAGGAAGTGATATGTTATATGGAATTGACCCCCTATATTGGTTGATGATGGCGCCGGTGCTCATTTTATCGGCATTCGCGTCATTTCGAGTCAAGAGCGCGTTTAAAAAATACTCCGGCATTCCAAACCGATCCGGATTGACCGGAGCGGATGTGGCACGGCAGATCTTGAATCGTAACGGTCTTTCCCATGTGGATGTCCGCAAAGCCGACGGTTTTTTGTCCGACCATTACGATCCCACCAAAAAGGTGGTCAAGCTATCGTCGGCTGTGTATGATAGTCCATCGGTGGCGGCGATTGGAATCGCCGCTCACGAAACCGGACACGCCGTGCAACATGCCAAGAACTACTCCCCATTGGCATTGAGAAATATGATGGTTCCCTTAGCTTCCATCGGCTCCAACTTCGCCTGGATCATCATCATCGCCGGCTTCTTTCTGAGTATGATGGGACTCGTAAAGATCGGCATCATCCTCTTCAGCGCGGTGGTGTTTTTTCAACTGGTCACATTGCCTGTGGAGTTCAACGCATCGTCTAGAGCCAAACAAATGCTACAGGAATACAATATCGTCTCCTCCGACGACATGAGAGGGGTCGGAGCCGTGTTGAACGCCGCCGCCATGACCTATGTGGCCGCCGCCGCATCCGCCGTCATGACACTATTGTATTTTTTGATCCGCTCAGGCCTATTGGGCGGTAGTGACGATTAACCGGTTCGCCGCCCCGTCATTTTTTCTTGAAAAATTATTTTAAATCCATTACAATGCAGTATGTCCATTAATTCCATTTTACTTTTAATTTCCCTGATTGTTGTGTTCGGTTATATCGCCGAATGGGTCTTCCGAAAATTCATGATCCCCGATATATTGTTCCTGATTATATTGGGATTTGCCATCGGACCAAGTGGAACGCAATTGATCAAACTCGAATCGCTGAGCCGGGTGGCCCCCCTATTCACAACCTTCACTTTATTGTTTTTGATGTTCGAAGGGGCTCTGTCCATAGATCTCAAATCTTTCGCCTCAGGCATCGGTACGGGTATTTCCATCGGCATGTTCAATTTCTTCCTCTCCTCCATCCTGGTGGCTGGAGTATTCATCGTCATGTTGCAAGACATACCAGCGGCCATGATGATCGGCTTCTCGTTGGGCGGAATTACATCGGCGTTTGTCATCCCTGTGCTCAAACAATTGGGAGTCAATAAAAAACTATTCTCCGTCGCCACCCTGGAGTCGGCTATCACCGATGTCCTGGCTATCGTATTGGCTCTCACCATGATGGAGATACAGATATTGCATGTCCTGGACATTAAAAACATTCTATCCCAAATCACGTCATTGTTCGCTGTGGCGGGGATTGTCGGCGTCGGCGCCGGGGCATTGTGGATATTCCTGGAATACAACGGCCGGTTCATCGAGAAAGACAAAAACTACCTCCTCACCATCTCCTATCTGATCATTCTCTACTTCATCACCGAATACCTTGGGGGAAACGGCGCCATCGCCTCCCTATTTTTCGGCATTTGCCTGACCAACTCCAAGACAATGCTGTTTATCGGGCGCAAAATCCTTCGCGGCAAAACCACATCCTCCGACCAGGAGGCGAATGGACAAAACGAAAAAATTATTTCCCGAAAGGAGATGGAATTTTATGGAGAAATATCATTCTTCCTGAAAACCTTCTTCTTTGTATATATCGGTATGTTGCTGAATGTTCAGAATCTAAAAGTCATTGGGCTGGGGAGTTTGATTGCCGTCGCGTTGATGGCGGGACGTAGTTTGACTCCATTGGTGGCCCGAAGCTTCAACAAAGAGGACCGCGGCTTGCTTGCCACCCTTTTCCCCCGGGGCATCGCGCCGGTGGCCATCTTGATCATCGCCATCGAAAAAAACATCGTGACCGACCAATTGGTGGTGGATACCGTCTATTTTGTCATCACCGCCACAATTGTTCTCAGCTCCATTCGAATTTTTATCTACCGGCTAAAACAAAAAAGAGGAGCCGCCACATAGGGCGGCCCCCAATTTATCTATCGTGAGACATACCCTTTACAAATATAATTTCCAAAACTCCACCATCTTGTTGAACAGATGAATCCGCGCCGGCGCGTCGCTGATGCCATGGGTTCTCATGGGGTAAATCATCATATCGAACGGTTTCCCCGCCCGCACCAACGCGTCGGAAAACGCCCAGGCGTTCTGTATCCGCACATTAAAATCATACGTCCCATGCACCAACAACAACCGCCCATGCAAATCCTTCGCGTGTTTCACCAACGACGCCTTTTCGTAAGCTTCGGGGAAATCTTTCGGCGACTTCATAGCGAATTCCGACCATTTGGAAGAATGGTAGCGCAGGTCGGATGCGGCGGCCACCGCGATCCCCGCCTTGAACTCCTTCGAATGAGTCATCGCCAGCAATGTCGAGGCCCCGCCGTAACTCCAGCCCCAAATCCCCACTCTGTCGGGATCCACAAAAGCCTGCCCTTTCAACCAGCGCACACCGTCCAACAAATCCCGCAACTCTTCATCAGTGTGCATTTTGTGAAGCACAGTCTCGGCCAATTCCTGGCTAATGGCGGTGGAACTACGAATATCCACGGTAAACACCAGATACCCCTCTTGCAACAACACCTGGTTGAAAAAAGTATAATGATTCCAGCGATTCAGCACCACCGGAGCCTGCGGCCCCCCATAATGGTACATCACCACCGGATACTTTTTCCCCGGATCAAAATCCTTCGGTTTCCACAATTGAGCCGGCAATTGAAACCCGTCTTTTGCCCGGATGGTAAATTGCTCGGGATACTGGAGATCGAATGTTTTTTCGACGCCCTCCCCCATCCGGTGAATCGTCGCCAACCGCTTGCCGTTACGACGATGAAGAGATACCTCCGGCATACTGGCAATTGTCGAGAAATAATCGAAATAATACCGCCCGTTCGGGCTAAAGAAGACCGAATGAAAGCCGTCCTTTTTCGTAAGACGGCGTTTGTTCCCGCCATTGAGTCCAATACTATACAAATGCCGTTCCAACGAAGATTTCTCGATCGACGTAAAATAGACCGTCCCTCTTTTCTCATCGATGTGAACAACCGATTTCCCATACCAGAATCCAATTTGCGTCGGCCCCCGAACAGCCCAATCCCCTGCTGTGATGGCATTGCGAAGAGTCCCATCATTGTTATATAAATATAAATGCTTATATCCGCTCCGCTCAGATCCCCAAATAAAATTAGACCGCTTCTTCAAAAAATAGAGATCATCCAAAATATTGACCCAGGCGTCATCCCGCTCCTCGAGAATCAACCTCTTCTTCCCATTTTCCGGCGACACAAAATAGAGTCTCAAATCATCCTGCCCCCGGTTCAGCGTTTGCACAGCCAATCGCTTGCTGTCCGGCAGCCAATCCACATGGGCCACATAACCGAATCCATCCCGCTCCATATCCAAATCCACCCACGTCAACTCTCCCCCTTGAAGCGAAACAATCCCCACCCGGGCTTTCTCCAAAGCATCCCCAGTCAAGGGATAACGCTGCGGAATGACCCTCGGGAAATGAGGCTTGAAATCCACATAATACAATGTCTTGAGGGTAGACAGATCGCTCTGCAAAAAAGCCACCGCCTCAGAATCCGGCGACCACCATATCCCCGCCTTCCTATAAAATACATCTTCCTCATAAAGATAAGACAACTCCCCATTCAACAACGTCTCCGACCCATCCTCAGTCAACCGAATCTCTTTGCCTTTCTCGATGTCATAGACAAACAGGTCATGCCCCCGCACATACGCGATCTTCCCCCCATCCGGCGAAAACTCAACCCCAATCTCCGCCTCCTCCTCCGACGAAGTGGCTCTAGTGAAAGTACTGCTTTTAAAATCCAATAAAAAGATATCGTTCAACAAGTTGAAGACCGCCCAACGCCCCCAACCATCAACCGTCCCCGGACCAGGCAACACCTCGGGACAATCCTCCCCCAGAATCCCCTTCAAACTCCCCAAAGCCCTCTCATTATCATAAAGCGCCACCCGCTTCAAACTCCGGGGATCCATTCTATAAAGCACCCGCTCCCCAGCAGGCAACGTAGAGTCATAAATCAAAACGGTATTATCCTCCAACCACTGAACCAACGGATAACTCACCGCCTTGATCCCCTCCTCCCCATACATCCACTCCACACTCATATCCTTCTTCCCCCCATCCCCGGCAAAAACCGACAACGACATCAAAAAGGATAATACCAAAATACCAACCGAGAATTTAATACCCTGCCTCATACCCGTTCCTCCAATCTTGACAATATTCTTCCTAAAAAATATTATACGCACCCTTCCCCACATAGTTACAAATTCCCCCACCGAATATTTTCTTTGGCAGATATCTCCGCTTCCTTCTCAGTCAGCAAACAGGTTGTATCAGATTTTAACAATACCCTATAAAATTCTCCATAGATGAGAGTAAAGTCATTTATCTTTCTATTCTTAAATATTTTAAGAACTCTTTCAAACATCGTCTCGGCTTTTTTAATTTGTCCTTTATCAAGAAAATATTTTGCGGAATACAGTAGCCCCAAACACTTTAGATCAAAATCATCTGTGGATTCGATTATCCTCCAGGCTGGTTCAAATTTCCCTTTTCTCAGGTAAACATCTAGCAACCATCTCTTGAGATATTGCACGATTCCCGCAATATTACAATCCAATTCATCCTTCCTGCGTATTACCCAATTTAAAGTCCTGGTCAACCCTTCATCATCACCCAATTTCCAATACAATTCTCCAATTGAATCATAACTTATCTCATTAAGACGGATAAATGTTTGAGGATTGGTATAATTGTTTAGAATTTTAAGGGCTCTTTCAATATAAAACCTTCCTTCGTCTTGCGAATTTCTCTCTACTAAGTCCTTCGAAAAATAGTAATCAAGACATAAGTTATAATACCTGTCCTTAAATTTATATTTGTATTTTTTGTAATTAAAATTAGGATCATACTTTTGTTGAGCTACTGCAATAGCAAAATAATTTTCATCAGTGTCATTCTTTGCTTCCGGCCATTTCTCTTTAAAAGATTTCGCTACTTCAATAGCAAGTTTAAAATTCTTCTGGTGAATATATATATTGATAAGAAGACGTGTGGCAATAGATTCAAGTTCAAAATTGGAAAAAGTCTGAATAACGTTATATTTTTCTAAAAAAAAGTCTGGTTCTACAACCAAATAGAAAGTTGTATCAAGAGGCAAGCTGAAAAAATAGTCAAGAAGGTCGAAAAGGCTTTCGCTCCCATTCGAGCATCGGGCTTTTCTCAGATAACTTACTATCATCTGATCTACTAAGGCCTCAAGAATTCTCCGAGAGTCCTCTATCGCTCCAATTTCATAATATAAGGTGATCAAGTTGTATTTTCGTACCATTATATTTCGATCCGAAAGATTGTCGAGAATTGACTCAACCCTCTTTAAACAATATCTGGCGGCGTCAAATTCTTTCAACTGGATATGAGCGTTAATATAGCTATTACAAATGGAGTATTCAACAAGTTCCGTCCTGGAATCCTCCTTTTTATTAACTTGTGGCCGGATTAACTCAGCTAAAGCCGCCATCTCTTTTTTTACTTTTTCTGCTGCGTCATGCTTCCCTAATTTCTTATAAAGAGAGTATAGACTCGCCAATTTTGCAGCCTTTCTTGCATATGACTTTCTTCCAATTTCTTTACTAAGATACTTTCTGGCTATCAGAAGAATTTTTTCAGCTAAATCACTCTCTCTCAATTTATGGGCAAAACTGAACAATTTCAAGTATTCATTGAATAAATCAACATCTTTAGGCAACCTCGATAATTCTCGATAGACAATTTTCAACTGACCGACTGACGGAGAATGCTCTAAAAAATGATTATTAAGTAAGTATCTAATGAAGAATTCTTTTTCAATCTCAAAATTTTCAAACCTAAGAATCTTGAAGGCCTGCTCGCTTAATCCACATTTCAGCAATATCTTGTGATATTCAACTATGGAGCGCTTGATTTCTGCATCGCTTCGTTTTTGATAGTCAAGATGGTCAGATAATTCTAAAAACCATTCTTTACCTTTCTCTGAAGCATTCAAAAAAACACCTAAGAATAAAAACACTATTAAAAAAATGGCGATGTCGCGGATGAAATCTTTTTCGAAAACATGTCTGAATTTATATTTTTTTATGTTAAACATCTTCTCTTTCTTTTATTCACTTTGAGATTTAGGGCAGTATTTCTCCCATTCACATTTGTTTTGTTCGCACCATTCTTTCATTTTTTTTGTTTCACCTAAATATTTTTCAAATCCTTCCCATTTCATTATCTTAGTACCACCAATCAAGTAAGGAGTGATTTTTTGCATGGTATAAATTCGTTTGTCCGCACTACTGAAATTATCTTCAGCTTCTCCTCCTGGCGGATGGGTATGGAAATGACCTTTAAAACGAAATCCACCACGCTTTGGAAAGGAATCCCTGGTTCTTCTGTGATAGCGAGGAGGCCCACCTAATTCATAAATGTAAAAGCTTGAACTTGTTTTATGCTGGTAAGCCATAAATGCTGTTTCTCCTTTCCATTTCTCATCAAATAAAAGTCCAGAACGAGACATAATACAACAAATGTGCAGTTTGGTTTTATGATTATCATAGAAAGGATCAGCCTGCAAGCCAAATGGATCCATAAAATTTGAAGGATTATTTAGAACAAAATAATAAAGATTAGTATTGCTTTCTATTCCAATAGGATCTTCACTTATAAATCTTCCGATATTTGAAAAGTAGTATCTATGAAAAAAATAATTTAAGCCGGATTCAACGTCATAGTATTTGGACTGGAAGCCGATGTTACCTTTAGTGGGGCCGGATTGGTCGAGCAGGTTGCCAAAGGTATCGAATTGGCGGGTTGTCACAATGGATTGAGTTTGATGGGAGTAAATTTTATAGATGGTTCCTACCTGGTCTTTGATGTAGGAGTACCAACCATAGGGGTGGGCGAAGAGGTTGGAAGAAGCTTCGGAGAATTCTATGTGCCCTTCTACTGAATCTTTACCAAAACCATAAGTATAACGGCGAATTGGATTAAAAGAATCATCGAGTTCCATAGCTAAATTGTTTCCTTCCCAGTGGAAGTGGGTTGTAGTTCCATTAACAGTCTTGGAAAGCCTACGGCCAAAAGCGTCATAAGTATAAGTAACAGTGGTCTCAGGATTAGTTTGACCAGCAGGAATGTGTTCAAATTTTATCAGGCAGTTGTCGCTGTTATAGCAGAAGAGTTTTTGCGCTCCGGTGATTTTGTTAGTTTCACGGGTGAGATTTCCGTCTGCATCGTAAGTATAGAGATGAGTTGAGGATTCAGTTAGTTGGTTGAGGTTGTTGCAGGTGTAGACGTTGGTGTGGGATGACAGTCTGTTGCCTTGAAAGTCGTATGAGTAGTTTTCGGTGTGGGGGGACGGGAGGGTGTGGTTGACGGCGGTGATTTCGAGGTCGTCGTTGTATTGGACGGTGAACTCGTTGTCGAGGGTGACGTTTTGGATGATGCCGGATTTGTCGCGGGTGAAGAATTCGTCGATGCGGGGGTAGGCGCCGTTGTAGTTGGAGGGGCGATAGCGGATTCTCGCCAGGTAGCCGGTGTCGTATTTGTAGCCGAAGGATTGGTCGGATTGGAAGAGGGTGTTGATTTTGTGCTCGAGCTGCATGGCGTTGTTGTAGGTGTATTTGACGCGATATGGGGTTCCGTAGTCTTGTTTGTAGTAGAGGACTTCCTGGGGAGTGGGGCCGATGGGGGTTCCGGTGGAGGAGGTGAAATTGTAGACATACATTTTGTGCCATTGGAAAGAATCGATCCAATCGGTTGGAAGGCCATAGATGTTTGAAAGATTTTGAGTCCATAAATTTGTGGTTTGATTTCGTTCTTCAACGATGTATCTCCAGTCACTGGCTACTCCATAACGATAAGTATAGTGGTATGAGGGATCTTGTATGGAGACAATTCGATTCCTTCCGTCGTATTCTAATTTAGTTACACCTTCAGGCGTTATCCTTTTTTCAAGTCGGTTCTGGGAGTCATATATATATCGAGCAATTTGCCCATGTTTGTTGATCTGAGATGTAAGACGGCCTGAGATGTCGAAGGTCTGGCTGAGTCTCGAGCCGTCGGGGTAGATCATTGCGGTTGGATTGCCCATTGTGTCGTATTCGAACTCCCACTCTTTATTACCAGAATCGATAATTTTTGTCAACCTGGTGGCGTCGCCGCAGGAGGCGCAGCCGTCGATGCCCCATTCGTATCTAACGGTTCTTCCCGAGGGGCTGGTTTCTTTGAGGATGCGGCCCATCGAATCGCGGTCGAGGGTGACGGTGCGGTTTTCTTCGTCGGTTATCGAGACGATTTCGTTTCGGGTGTTGCGGGTGACTGAGGATTTGCTGCCGTCGTTGTTGATGGTTTCTTTCAGGAAGTTCTGGGCGTCGT
>CAZBHS010000068.1:0-19267 GCA_964491915.1 uncultured Clostridia bacterium | reverse complement strand
GAGTTCCGGGTTTGGAGCGGAGGATGACGGTGATGGTGTTGTGCTCGTTGATTTCGACTATTTGTTGGAGTCTTGGGTTCTTTTTTTTGAAATCTTTGGGGGCCATGACGGGTTGGCCGTTGAATAGGACGTTGCCGCTGGTGACCCGGTGTTTGTCGTTGGACTCGCCGTTGAAGATGGTGATGGTTCCTTGCTTGACGTAGATGGGGCTGTCGAAGGTGACGGTTTTTGTGGCCGGTTCGCCGTTGAGGCGGATGAATTCGATGGGGCCGAAGAGGGTGATCTGGGGGGCGAATAGATGGATGGGAAGGAATAGTGCGATGATGCTGAATAGTAGGATAGATCCTATGATTGGGTAGATCTTTGGGCAAGTCATGAAAGCCTCCTTTATGGGTGGAACGTTAGTTTGGTTGCTATGGTTTCCAGTTAATGGTGATTATTAACGGAGGTAGCGAGAATAGTATAATGAAGGGGGGCAAAATTTTCAATATCCTGGATCTAAAGATTTTATTTTGTTTTGTTTGGCTCTATTTAAAGCGGCCCCATTGACTGGACAAAATGGGTTAAAAATTGAGATGGGTGAGTTTTTATAAAAAAAATATGGGATTTGGGTGGAGATTGTGGTGGAATTAACGGGAAAATGGGTTTACCGAGTGGAATTTTGGTGGGGGGTGTGGTAGAATTGTGGTAATTCACGTATTTTTGTCTTTTTTTGAGTCAAAGTACTTGACTATATCAATATATCTTGATATAGTCATTCCATGGAGCCAGTCAACTACTTCAAAGCACTTGCGGACGAAACGCGTTTGCGCTTATTGAACCTTGTCCTGCATCATGAACTCAATGTCAACGAGGTTGTGGAGATTCTGCAGATGGGGCAATCGAGGATTTCGCGCCATCTGAAAATTCTGACCGATTCAAAATTGCTGACCTTTCGCCGCGATGGATTGTGGACATTTTATTCGGCGTCCGAAGCGGGGGACGGGTTGAACTTTTTGAATTCCATCCGTTATTTGTTGGATACGGATCCGGTGTTCCAACAGGATTTGACCCGCGCCCGCAGGGTGGTGGACGAACGGTCCAAACAATCGACCCAATTCTTCGACGCTATCGCCGAAGACTGGGAAAAATTGAAACAGGACATCATCGGCGTCTTCGATCTGAACGAGTTTATCATCGACCACATCCCGGCGGTCAACACCATCGTGGACTTCGGCTGCGGCACCGGGGACTTGTTGCCCTATCTCAAACACAAAGCCGAGTACGTCATTGGTGTCGATCGCAGTGAAAACATGCTGGGTGAGGCCCGCAGCCGGTTTAAAGAGGTGGAACACCATATCAACTTGCGTATCGGCGACATCCGCCATCTGCCTCTTCGGGACAACGAAGCGGACCTGGGCATCATCAACATGGTGCTGCACCATTTGCAGTCGCCCCAGAGCGCGATGCAAGAGATCTACCGGGTGCTGAAATCCGGCAGCCAATTTATCATCGTGGACTTCCTGAGGCATCAATTGGAAGACTTGCGCAAACGGTACGGAGACCGTTGGCTGGGATTCTCCGAGGACGAAATCGGCAAATGGTTGGAAAAAGCCGGTTTTCATGTAAGCGGTATCGAATATTTCAGATTAAATAAAGGCTTGAAAGGATTTATCCTTTCGGCCGAAAAACCAAAGAAAAATAATGCTTAGAAATTTTAGAAGGAGTCAAACATGGAACCTGTAAAATTGGATCTATCTTTGAAACACAAAGTAGCCGACCTCTCCCTCGCCGAATGGGGACGGAAAGAGGCAGAATTGGCTGAAAACGAAATGCCCGGACTGATGGCTGTACGGGAGAAATACGGCCCGGAAAAACCATTGAAAGGCCTGAAAGTCACCGGTAGTTTGCATATGACCATCCAGACGGCGATGTTGATCGACACCCTGGTGGAACTAGGCGCCGACGTGCGCTGGGCTTCCTGCAACATCTTCTCCACCCAGGATCACGCCGCCGCGTATATCGCCCAGAAAGGCGAGGCCGCGGTGTTCGCCTGGAAAGGCGAGAGCCTGGAAGAGTATTGGTGGTGTCTGGAAATGGCCATAACCTGGCCGGACGGCACAGGCCCGGACCTGATCGTGGACGACGGCGGCGACGCCACCTTGATCGTGCACGAGGGCGTCAACGCCGAGAAGGACCCGTCGCTTCTGGAAAAGAAGTATGAGGTCAAAGAATTCCAGATCCTGATGGATCGTATTAAAATGGCTTTGAAAGAAGACCCCAACCATTGGACCAAAATGGCCGCAAAGATCCAGGGCGTCTCCGAAGAGACCACCACCGGTGTCCATAGACTGTATCACCTGGCCAAAGAGGGCAAACTTTTGTTCCCCGCCATCAATGTGAACGACTCGGTTACCAAATCCAAATTCGACAACCTGTATGGTTGCCGCGAATCATTGGTTGACGGTATCAAACGGGCCACGGACATTATGTTGGCCGGCAAAAAGGTCGTTGTTATCGGTTACGGCGACGTCGGCAAAGGCTGCGCCCAGTCGTTGGTAGGCTTCGGCACCCAGGTGTATGTCACTGAGATCGATCCCATCTGCGCCCTGCAGGCGGCGATGGAAGGTTACAAAGTCGTGAACCTGGACGACATCGTGGAAGAGGCCGACATCTTTGTCACCGCCACCGGTAATTATCACGTTATCGACGGCCAGCATATGGAAAAGATGAAAGACGGCGCCATCCTCTGCAACATCGGTCACTTCGACAGCGAAATCGAGATGAGTTACCTCGAAGATTCCGGCAAATGCACCAAAGTCGAGATCAAACCGCAGGTGGATAAATGGACCTTGCAGTCCGGCAACTCCATCATCGTGTTGGCCGAAGGCCGCCTGGTGAACCTTGGTTGCGCCACCGGTCATCCCAGCTTTGTCATGAGCACCAGTTTCACCAACCAGTGCCTGGCCCAGATCGAATTGGCCGGTAAGAAGATGGATATCGACGTGTACACCTTGCCCAAAAAATTGGACGAAGAGGTTGCCCGTCTGCATCTGGACCGCCTGGGTGTGGATCTGACCAAAATGAGCCGGAAGCAGGCCGACTATATCGGCGTGCCTGTGGAAGGTCCGTACAAACCCGATCATTATCGCTATTAAATAGAACCGTTGCGCCGGTAAAGCGCCGGCGCAACGGCATCTTTTCACTATTTCCGGCGAAAAACGGTTGTTTTGGTTGTTTTTTTAAAAACTATTGGTAAAAGACTTGCGCCTTTGCTAAAATAATATTCTGGCTAAAGCTATATAAGGTCTGAGGTAAACCAATGAATACAAACTTGAATGTACTATCGTTAGCTGAGTGGAATATCCCCTCCAATGACCGGATGATCATCGCGGGCCCGTGCAGCGCCGAGTCCGAAGAGCAAGTGATGAAGACGGCGTTGGCGTTAAAGGATCGCAATGTCGATGTGCTGCGCGCCGGAATCTGGAAGCCCCGTACCCGCCCCAATTCCTTCGAAGGGGTCGGAACCCCCGGTTTGAAATGGTTAAAAGCCGCTGGTAAAGCCGCCGGTCTGCCGGTTGCCGTCGAAGTGGCCAATCCCAAACAAATCGAGGACGCTCTTGCCCATGGTATCGATATCCTCTGGATCGGCGCCCGCACCACCCCCAATCCCTTCGCTGTGCAGGAGATTGCCGAGGCTCTGAAGGGAGTGGACGCCCAGGTGATGGTGAAAAATCCCATTAACGCGGATCTGCAATTGTGGATCGGCGCCATGGAGCGCCTCAATATGGCGGGCGTCAAGAAGATTGTGGCCATCCATCGCGGTTTTTCCACTTACAAGGAAGAATTGTACCGCAATCAGCCGCTGTGGCGGATTCCCATCGAGCTGAAGCGGATGGTGCCGGGAATACCGCTTGTGTGCGATCCCAGTCATATCTGCGGCAAACGGGAATTGATCTTCGGAGTGGCCCAGAAAGCGTTGGATTTGTTGTTTGACGGACTGATGATCGAGGTGCACATCAATCCCGACGAGGCGTTGAGCGACGCCAGGCAGCAATTGACGCCGGACGCGTTCTTCGAGTTGATGGACAATCTGAAATTCAGAGCCGCCACCAGCAACAGTCTGGACGTGATGGCCCAATTGAAGTCTCTGCGGGACGGAATCGACCATTACGACGAACAACTCATCGAGATTCTGGCCAAACGGATGGAAAACGCCCGCAAGATTTCGGTTCACAAAATGAAAAACAATATCGCCATCTTCCAGCCCGGCCGTTGGGACGAAGTGGTGAAGAGCAGAATCGAGAAGGGAGCGCGGAGCAATCTGTCCGAGGAGTTTATTTTTCAGTTGTTCCAATATATCCACGAGGAATCCATCCGTCAGCAGGAACAGGTTCTGAACGACTAGCCGCCGCTCTAACCGCTATTTTCCCGCGTTGGCAGGGACACTACCATATTTAGCCTAAAAGCCGGACAATTGCTCCGGTTCATGTTTTTATCGATTTACACAACTCCCTATATTTGTTATTTTTAACCTTCTGTTTGTTCATCGCCAAACAAATATTTTTGGAATAAGTCTATATTCATATGCTTTTTTTTTCAAATCATGGTGAAACTAGAATTTTTATATGTATCTCCCACTGCCGGCGTTGAATCCGTTCATATCGGTATATTCCCTCCCTTCGGCCGTTATCGCCGGGCGGAAATGAAACGGCGCGACGACCATGTCTTCTGGTATGAGGCGGATATCGATCGGGGGGATGTGTATTACCATTTTTTTGTGAACGGCGATTTTTCCTCCCCTGTGTTCAACAAGATGGAGGATCTGGCGTCAAACCGCGATCCCTTGAAACGGAGTTCCAGGCATGTGGGCACTGTGCCGTTTTGCTTGCTGGAATTTGAGGAATCGCCGCGATTTTTGTGGTTGGAGGCGGGGAGCGGCTTCCGCTTGCGGGCCAGGAGTCATTATGGGTGGGTTGAAGGGGTGGATGCCGTTGTGCCGGGGCTTGGGGAGTTCAAGATGCGGCGGGCGTTCGCCTATAAAAACCGGCAATACTGGGATGTGTGTTTGCCTGAAGCCGTGAGGGGGGAACAGTTCGGCTTGCGGGTGAGGGGTGATGGGCGGGAGTATTATGCTCATCGCTTCAGCCAGTATCGACCGGAGATGAGCCGGGATGATTTGTTTTGTTGCCCGGCTGCGGATCCGGGAACTGGGAAGCGGACCATCGGGCCGGGGGCTGTGGGGTATCAGATCTTTCCCGATCGTTTCTGCCGGTTTGCGGTTGACGATGAGGATGGGCTGGAGCCGTGGGGAGCGGCGCCGCGCAATGACCGCTTTTGCGGCGGAACGATTCGCGGCATTACGTATAAGTTGGATTATTTAAAGGATTTGGGGGTGGATTTTCTGTACTTGAATCCTGTGTTTCACGCCGCCACCGCCCATCGTTACGATACCATCGACTATTACGCGGTGGATCCGTTGTTGGGGACAGAGGCGGACCTCGGGGAATTGGTGGCGGAGGCGCATGAGCGGGGGATGGCGGTGGTGTTGGATTTGGCCCTCAATCATTGCGGCGCTGGGTTTTTCGCCTTTCGGGATGTGGTTGAGTTCGGCCGCGATTCCCGGTACCGCCATTGGTTCCATATCCATGAATTTCCTGTCCAAGTGGGGAATCCGTGTTCTTACGATTGTTGGCAGGGGGATGCGTCGCTTCCGGAGTACAATTTTGAAGAGCCGGAGGTACGGGAGTATTTGCTGGATGTTGCTTGTTATTGGGTGAAAGCCTGTGACGTCGATGGCTACCGCCTCGATACCAGCACCTCGCTGCCGATGTGTTTCGTAGCGGAACTGGCGGAGGTATTGCGGGCGTCGAAGCCGGGATTTACGCTGGTGGGGGAGGTGTGGCACGGCAATGTGGACCGCTTGATGGACGAAGGCGGCATCGATGGGGTGACCAATTACCCGTTGTATTGGGATGTGATCGCTCCATTGACCGCCGGCGGGACGCCGCTGCTGGAGGGATTGGCGGATGCGCTGTTGAATTGGCTGTTTTTTGTGCCGGTGGAATGTGTGAACCGGTCGTGGAATTTTTTAGGCAACCATGACGTGCCGCGCCTGGTCTCCATATTGAAAGAGCCGCGCTATTTTGAGCCGCTGCTGACGCTGATGTTCGCGATCCCCGGTTGTCCGGTGCTGTATTATGGCGACGAGGCCGGACTGGTGGGGGGGGATGACCCGGCAAACCGGGGGTGTATGGATTGGGAGGCGGTGGACGGCTCGGTCCGGGTGAGGTTGATTAAAACTCTGACTGGGATTCGCAAGCGGTTTGGCCATGTGTTCGCGAGTCCGTTACTGTCTGTGCCGATCGCTTGCCGCAATGACCGGTTATTGGGGGTGCTGCGGACACGGGGGGATGATGCGGTGCTGTTTTTGATCCATTTGGGGCCGGAGGAGACGATGGTCGATCTGGGGCCTGTGACCGGCGGCGTTGGGGCCGCGGATCTTTTGACCGGTGAGACGCTGGAGGGCGACGCGCCTCTGGCGCCATGGCAGAGCCGGGTCCTCTATTTTAAATCGCGTTGAGGGCATAATATGACGAGACACACGATTGTACACATCACAACAGAGGTGGCGCCCTATTTCAAGCGGGGGGGCCTGGGGGACGTGATGGGGGGGTTGCCGAAGAATCTCGAGGGGCCGGACTTTCACAATGTGATGATTTGCCTCTATTGCGACGGACAGATGACGGGGCTGGAGCAAAGTCTCGAGCGGGAGTATTGTTTCGAATATCAAGGGGTGGGCTATGAATTTTCCGTTTATGGCCTCAACGCCGCTGGAGTGGATTATTATTTTGTCCGTTTGGCGGACAGCCGCGTTCTTGGCGGCGGCGACAGCGACGATGAGTACAAGCCCTATTCGTCGCCCGCCAATATTGTGCCGCTGTTCTATTTTGCCGGGGCCGCGTACCGCTTGATGATGGAGGAGCAGATCGTCCCCCGCTTTCTCTGTTGCCATGATTGGCAAACCGCCGGCATGCTGGCATATCCTGAATTGCTGGATGAAGTGGCGCATGGGCTTCCGCTCGCCACATTGTTCATGATCCACAATTACGAATACCAGGGGGAGATCTATCCCGATATCCTGCCGTTTCTAGAAGCGCCGGCCCGGCGGGAGATTCAGGATATTTTCGACAGATTCGGTTCCGCTTCCATGCTGGGGTTGGGGCTGAAGAATTGCCGGCACGCCGGCACTGTGAGCCGCAGCTACGCCGGGGAGTTGGAGCGGTTGGAGGCGCCGCATCCGGGGTTGAAGTATCTGGATTTGTGCGGGCGCCGGGTGTTGCCCTTTTTGAATGGTATCGACGATTCCTTGTGGCGGCCGGAGCGGAGTCCCTTTTTGCCCGAAGGTTACGATGAGGAGTCGCTGGACGCCAAACAGCGGTTGAAGGGGATGATATTGTCGCGGTACGGCTTTGAACGGCCGGATGATACGGGGCCGCCGTTGGTGTTGATGCTGTGCCGCTTGACCTATCAGAAGGGCATCGGCCTGCTGGTGGACTTCGGCAAGGAATGGGAACAGATGGACGAGAATATGGCGGAATTGTTAGGGGAGTCGGTGCGCTTTTTGGTGATGGGGACTCCGGCGGACGGTGGTAACGGCCCGTTGGCACAGCAGTTGAAGCGGTTGGAAGAGCGGTTTAGCGGCCGGTTTGTGTTTGTGAACGGTTATGATGAAGAGCGGGCCCATCGCTGTTTGGCGGCTGCCGACATGTTGGTGGCGCCGTCGCTGTTCGAACCGTGTGGATTGATCCAGGTCTACGCCATGGCGTTCGGCACTGTGCCGCTGGTGCGGCCGGTGGGGGGGATGAAGGACACGGTGCGGTGCTATTTTGACGATCCGGCGGTGGCCACCGGTTTTTATATCGATCACTATAGCCGGGAGTCGTTGAACCGGACCGTGACCGCGGCGGCCGCCGTTTATATTGATCGCCCCGATGAATGGAAGGATATGATGGTCAGGGGCATGAACGAGGATTTTTCGTGGGATAAGATGAAACACCAATATCTAAAATTTTTTGGAGGCGCGTTGGCCTCTACCGGGAGCTGAAGATGAACAAGATGGATGTGTCGCTGATGGAGTATTTTGAGGATGCGAAGAATTATTGGCTGGAGAGCTTTGCCGGCGATCCCGCCGGACTGGAGCTGGCGCCCGACTGGAACCGCGGCAAGGATTTTCGCGAGGGTCGGTTGGAGGTCGAGCTGCCGGCGGGTGTGGCGGAGAGCGTGGCGCGGGCCGGTAAGAACAAACCGTTGTCAATCTATATCGTGATGCTGGCGGCTCTGAAAATAGCCCTCTACAAACTCACCGGCAAACAAGACGTGGTGGTGGCGTCGCCGGTGTACAAGGCCAATCCCCAGGACTTCAACCGTTGGGTGGCGTTCCGCGACCGGGTAGTTCCGGATAGTAGTTTCCGGCAGTGTTTGAAGGCGGTGAGCCGGACCGTGGTGGAGGGGTACAAGCATCATTATTATCCTCTGGATAAAATTATCGCGGCGATCGGTAATGGCGCTCCCCTGTCTTTGTGCAATATTATACTGTCTATGGCGGATATCCATGAGGGGAACGTGGATGAAGAGGGAGATGTCCGCTTCGATGTGGCTCTGGAGTTCGGGCTCGCGGCAGACGGACTCCCTTGTGTGATCCGCTATGACGAACACCGCTTCCGGCCGGAGACGGTGCGGGGGGTGGCGGACGCGTTGCTCACGACGCTGCGGCGGTCGCTGGGGGATCCCGCCGTGTTGGTGCGGAACATCCGGTTGGTGGATGACGAGCAGGCGCGGGACATTGTGCGGATGTTGACCAATAGCTGCGGTGACGGCCCCGAAAGCCGTACCATAAACGGTTTGGCGCGGGGAGCCGCGGCTCGTTATCCCGATGATGTCGCCCTGCGTATGCCGGTGGATCTGCGGCCTCTGGCGGAGGCCCTCAAAAACGGGGCGGTGGACGAGTCTGCCCTCGAGATGCTGCTGCCGTGCCGCTTCAGGCTCAATCCTTTTTTGTTTGAAGCCCGGATCGAGCTGCCGGACTGCGGCGCCCATTACATGATTTTGAAAACCCGGCAGCATAACAGCGTCGTGGTGAGCCGCGCCACATTGGCGGTGTTGCGCTCGTTCGACGGTCTCCATAGCGTCAAGGCGGTGATGGCGGGGCTCCGGGGCAATCATCTCCATCTGCTGCTCTATTCTGTGGGAGCCGACGATGTGCTGGAATTGTCCAATAAATTTTCCCATAAATTGGAGCTGGAGCTTCAGGGCGATGGGGATGATGTGGTTACCTTCATCTCCGCGGCGTTTCGCGACAACTTGTTGGAGCTGGTGGATTGCGATTGGCGGGGGACAGACCCCGCGGTCACGCTGCCGGAGTTTGAGGCTGTCTGGAAACCCCAGGGGCAGGAGCGGCTGGAGGGCTTGCTGCACCGCGACTCCGAGCCGCCAGCGGCGGAGGTGTTGCTGCTGGGCGACACACCCGGTGTGTCCAGCACGGGATTGTTGTATTTGGCCTCTTATTTGCGGCGCAACGGGGTGACCGCCCGTTGTCGGTACAGCGACAATAGCTGGGACAAAGAGGCGTTGCTGGAGAATATCACGGATTTATTGGACCGGGTGAAGCCGCGGGTGGTGGCTGTCAGTATGAAATGGTTTCTCCACATCGCCCGGGTGCTCGAGATCTGCCGTATTGTCAAAGAGCACGCGCCGCAGACGCTGGTGGTTGTGGGGGGCAATTCAGCCTCTTACTATTGGCGGGAAATTATCGATTATGAATGTGTGGATGCTGTGATTCGCGGCGATGGAGAGTTGCCGCTACTTAAACTTTGCCGCGGCGAGGCGGATATTCCCAATTGCGTGATTAAAAAAGAGGGACAGGTGATAAAAAATCCCATCACCTATATCCACAACGAAGAAAACTCGGCGGAGATTTACCTCTCCCATCTGGACGAGGTGATGCTCTCCACTTACGCCCCTATTTTCGGGATCTTTTTCATCTACACCCAACGGGGCTGCTTGCTGGATTGTATCTATTGCGGCGGCTGCAACCGGGCGCAGCGGGAGACCTTCAATCGCGGCGATATGTTTTTGAGGCCCGCCGGCGAGGTGCGCAAGGACATCGAGGCGGCGCGCCCCTATACCTCCACCTTGAAATTTTTATTCGACGATTTTTCCAATCGCCGCTTGCTGGAGTATTGCCGTAGTATTTGGGACGGCATCGATCTCAGCGGCCATTTTTGTTTTATCACCAATGTGATTCCGCCGTCGCCGGAGCTGATGGCGTATGTGAACGCCACATTCAAGTATGTGTATTGGAATCTCGACCTGTGCAGCCTGTCGGAGCGGCACCGGTTGGAGCTGCAACGGGAGAAGCTGGTCAAACCGCAGCCTACCGACGATGAGATCATCGGGTTTTTGGAGTTGTGCGAGCAATATGCCAACAATGAATTGATTATCAATCTCATCGCCGGGTTGCCGCTGTTCACGGTTGAAGATATCGCCGCCAGCGAGGCCATGCTGGCGAAGATCATGGGCACATACCGCAATTTTAGCGAGTTTTTCTGGGCCCGGCTTCACGCCCAGCCGGGGGCGCCGGTGTTGGATGACCCGGAGCGCTTCGGCATGTATTCGTTGGCCCGGAGTTTTGAGGATTTTCTCCAGATCAGCCGCCGCAATTTTGAAGAGAATGATGTGTATCCCCATGTGGATGAATTTTATTATCCCTATATCTACTACAAGGACGAGGCGCTGAATTCAAAGGTGAGTCATTATTACGCCCGCACCAACCAGGCCATCCGCTCTGCGCGGGACAGCCGGCTGGGGGTGATGATCGCTTACCGGGAGCTGACCTACCGGGATATGATGAGCCGGGCGCGGGCGTTGGCGTCGCGGTTGCGCGGTCTTGGGGTCGGACCTGAGACAATCGTGGGTTTGATGGTGGAGCGGGGACTCGATATGGTGGTGGCGATGCTGGCGATTCTGGAGGCCGGCGGCGCCTATTTGCCGCTGGATCCAACCTATCCGCGCCAACGATTGGAGTTTATGCTCTCGGATAGCGGCGCGTCGCTCCTGTTGACCCACCGGGATCTTTTGAACGGTTCTCCCTTTGACGGCGATGTGTTACTGCTGGACGACGAGGAGCTTTATCTTCAGGTGGCTGAGTCCGGGATGAAAGAACCTGATGCGGAGAATCTCGCCTATATTATCTACACGTCCGGCTCCACCGGCATTCCCAAAGGGGTGATGGTGGAGCATGGGGCCATAACCAACACTCTGGATTGGCGGCGCCGTTTTTATGGGTTTGACTGTGATGATACAGTGCTGCAAATGCCGTCGTTTTCCTTCGATAGCTCGGTGGAGGACATTTTCACTCCCTTGAGCGCCGGGTCGCGGTTGTTATTGCAACAGGACGAGAACCGCTTCGATGTGCCGTACTTGGACCGTTTGATCCTGGACAACCGGGTGAGCCATTGTTTGGTAGTGCCGAATTATTACCGGATGCTGCTGGACCGCCTGGGATACCGCCTGCGGCAATTGCGCTCCGTCACTGTGGCCGGCGATCATTTTACCGGGGATCTGGTGAGGCGGCATATGGAGATTTTGCCGGATGTGGAATTGGTGAACGAGTACGGCCCCACCGAGAATAGTGTGTGCTCGACTGTGTATCGCCTGCTGGGAGCGGATGCCGAAGTGCTCGTCGGCAAACCCATCGACAACGCCGCCTGTTATCTGTTGGACGCGGATCTGGGACTGCTGCCCCGGGGGATGGCGGGGGAAATGGTGTTGTCCGGGGCGGGAATGGCCCGGGGCTATCTCAACCGGGTGGAGATGACCCATGACCGTTTTGTGCCGAACCATTTCAACGGCAAAAAACGGATGTACCGCAGCGGTGATCGCGGCCGTTTGGAAGATTGCGGCAATATCCGTTTTCTAGGAAGGCTGGACCGGCAGGTGAAGATTCGCGGTTTTAGGATCGAGACCGGCGAAATCGAGCGGCGCCTCCTGGAATGCGGCGGGATCTCCGAGGCGGCGGTGGTTGTCAAGGAGCGGGAAAATCAAGAGAAATTTTTATGTGGATATTTTGTAGCCCATGAGGGGGCCGCCGGTATCGAGGATTTACGGGAATATCTCGCCCACCGCTTGCCGGATTATATGATCCCCGCCTATTTGATCCCATTGGCGGCAATGCCTCTCACTCCCGGCGGTAAAGTGGACCGCAACGCCTTGCCGGATCCCGATCAAGTGGTAAATAAAGGGGCCTATGTCCCGCCGGCGGATGAGGTGGAAGAGAAACTGGCGGGTGTTTGGGCGGAGGCGTTGCAATTGGATGCCGCTTCACTCAGTGTGGAGGCCAATTTTTTCGAATTGGGCGGCCATTCGCTCCGGGCCATGACATTGATTGGAAAAATCGAAGCGGCGTTCGACGTGTCGGTGCCGCTGGCCAAGATCTTCAACGCCCCCACCGTGCGGCAGCTCGCTCTCTATTTAAAAGGGGAGATCGGCCATCGCCCGTTGGCGCGCCATTTTAATGGGGATTACAAACCCGACTACCAGTATCCCATCTATTATGATTGTTTCCTCGGCTGCGTCATCGAGAAATTGATCCATGAAGAGGATTACCGTCTGGAGCGCCATTTTGCCTTGCTGGCCAAAGGGGGCGGTATCAACGGTTATGTCAACAGCGAGGCGTCGTCCTTCGAATATGTCTTCTTGCTGCCCTTTGGGACGATTTTCGGCATGAACGGCATGATGGAGACATTGGGGATCACCTATGAAGTGAAGACCTTCCCCTCATTGGAAGAGCAATTGTTATCGTGCCGCCGGCAATTGGAAGAGGGGCGGTTGGTGTTTGTGTCCGGCTCCACCTATTTTCTCCATTACACCCCCGATTACAAGCAAGACAAAGAGGCGTTCCTCGACCTTATCGCCACCCGCCCGCTGCACACCATGCATTCCTTCTTGTTGGTGGATATTGTTGACGGCGATTACCTGATTTTCGATCCCAACTTCGATTTTTTCGGCATTGTTCCGGCAGAGGAGTTTCATCGCTGCCTCGAGGCCTTGCCTGCCATCGACTTTTTGCAAGGGCACCCATTCCTCGAGGGGTTCGAGTCGTTCCAGATGATCGATGTGGACTTCGGCAAACTCCAGAAGCCCTCTATCAAAGAATACGGCCTCGATGTACTCCAGCGTCACATCGACACCTTCACCGGCACACGGATTGTCGAACACACCGAAGAGGGCAAACTCTACCGCGTCCACGCCGGCCTCGGCGCCTTGCGAGCCATTGTTCGCGACCTGGAGCGCACCCTCGATGTCCCGGGCAACAACGAGAAGCTCGAGATATTCCTAAACGGGATCTTTTGGGATCTGTTCTCATCCCTCACCATGACCCGCGAATTCTTCAACGCCTTTGTCCGCCATTTCCCCGATCACGGCCTGCAAGATTCAGCTCTGCTGGAATCCTTCGACGACGCCATCGACAAAATGAAAGAGCTGGGGGAACTACAACAAGACAGCGCCCATCGTTGGCAAGACGGTGAACTGGCAACCCATTTCCAATGGCTGGCCACCAACCAGGAAACCTTCTACAACGGACTACTAAACTTGTTTTAATATGTTTCCGTTCTTCAAAATTGTAGTTAGTTTGAGATGATAATTTCTGTATTTATAAATAAGTGATCGCTCTCATTTCTAAGGTTGCTTTCCGCCAGTCTACAATACTCAGGATCGATATCAACTCCAATACTATTACGACCACTTAAAAGAGCCGCGAGCATTGTTGTGCCTGTGCCGCAGAATGGATCCAAAACTGTATCTTCAGAAAAGGAGAACATTCTGACTAGTCGATTTGCAAGTTCAAGGGGGTATGGTGCCGGGTGGTGTTTTGTTGAGGCTCCGGTAATTGTCCATATTTGCCTGAACCAGTTGTCGAAATCTTGTTTATCGATTTTACTCATCTGCCTTTGCAGGTCAGTGGGCTTTCTGTAACCTCCCGGTTTTCTTTGCATTAAGATGAATTCAATATCGTTTTTGATGATGGCGTTCGGCTCATAGGGTTTCCCCAGGAATTTCGAACCATTTTCCACTTCAAAATTGGCATTGGAAATTTTATGCCAGATAATTGGATTCAGGTTATCAAATCCAAGCTTTCGACACATTACACATATATCGGAATGAAGGGGGAAAACCAGGTGCCTACCAAAACTCTTCCTTGAAACGCACACATCTCCCACGACGCACACGAGTCGTCCTCCAGGGACTAGCGCTCTGAAAATGTGGCGCCACACCTTTTCCAGCTCCATTAAAAAGTTTTCATAATCATCGATATGTCCCAATTGATTCGGATGGCTATTATACTGTTTTAAATTCCAGTAAGGTGGGGAGGTTACCACCAGGTGTATGGATTCATCTTCTAGATGCGTGAGATCCCTGGCGTCTCCATTTATTAATTTATGGTATGTTTTTTGAGGATTTTCATTCATAGGTAGGCCCCTATATGAGAAATCAAGGATTTACAAAATTTAGAACTCGAAAGATCTTTGGAAGGTTCCTTGAAAAAACCATTCAGACCGGTTGCAGACTCAGAGGTGATAAATGCGGCTGTTGAATAGTGGCGTTCGAGCACAAGCTTCCGGCAAAAGAGCTCATATCTCTTCATATAGGAGGCATCTATAAATTCAGGGAACACCGGAAAATGTGGTTCTTTTACTCGCACCGGTCGATTCGATGCAAGACAGTCTTCCAGCATAAAAAAATATCCTATAAACGGCTGAATTCCACCATTGAAAGCGCCTTCCCGGAATGCGGTCCAAAGATCAACGACGCTACCTAGCGCCTCTTCCACGCGATTATTAAAATTATTCCCAAATGAAGGGCCGACCTGGGACTTTGTTTCAATTGCCGCAATTAAACAATTCTCTTTGATTACTAAAAAATCCCATTCTTTTGTGGGGCGAAAAAAACCGGGTAATTCAAGTTTCTTTTTCACAAAAATATATTTATTGTCCAAACCAGTTTCAGTGGCAATGTTAGAAAAAAGACGAATGAATCCATCCATCTGGGCGCCTCCTGTGACTGCGCTCCTAGACCCGGTGTCTAAAGAACCTTTTTTCATTTGCGTTTTTTTCTGATATTGGCGTGTTTGCCAGTATTGAGCTACAGCTTTCTCCAGGTACTTCTCAAATTTATCTAACATTAGAATTTAAACCTTCCTTTTTAATTGAGTACATTGATATTCTATCAGAAAATGAATAGTTTGCAATAATACAATCAGCTTGAGGTATTGGCCGGTTCAGCGCGGTCGCGGAGGAATTTGGCTACAAACGCCAACAGCATGAAGCCCGCGAAAATGGAGAGGAAGGCCAAATAGGGGGAGGCGAAGGGGATGAGAAAAAAGTAGGTGGGCACCCACGCGGAGCGGCCCACATTGCCGAATTCACTATACCAGACCTCCTCGGGGTATTGGGTTTTGGACAGGACCTTGCCTTTGGAATCGATGATATAACGATTGTTGAGCCGCGCAGTCACCATCTCGAATTTGTCGTCTTTCACCGCGATAATCTTGAAAATCCCGCCTCCGGACTCGATGCGCATACCCCACAAAAATTTCCATTGGTTGTCGTAATACTGCACACGCCCCGCCATCTCGTTAATGGCGATATAATGACCGTCCCGTGTTTGAACGACTCCCTGGGAATACCCCATGGGCCACTCCACCGACGACCCCAAAAAGTCGAACGCCCCCTCAGCCGAAAACGCCAGCGATATAAATCCCACAAATCCCGCCGCCGTAAAATAAATCCCCACCACCATAAAAATCCGATACAACGTTTTCCAGAATACCATGCCCCAATTATCCCCCGCCCCCAAAAAAAATTCAAGAGCGAAGATGATTCCTGAGAGCTCTAATCTGAGTAATGGATGTCGAATTTTTGCATGAGGGTGAAGACACCGCTGGTTTGATAGTGCTTGAGAAATTTTGTAAAAATCGACTTGTCGTTGAACAACTTCTGCCCTTTCCGATACTGCTCCAACCCCACAACAAACCCAGTCACAGCCAACACCATCGAAACAATCGTAAACACCGCGGTCATTTTTTTGATTCCTCGCTGTCTTTATAAAAATATTTCAAATTTTCCAGCTCATATTCTGAAAGATACGTCTTTTCTAAGGGTTCATATTTTATTTCACTTCCCAGGATAACATCAATTAGAATTAAAAAGAATGCTAATAGATTGTCCTCTGTTGAGGCTTGATATGTCCATTCTATTTCTTGGGTTTTATTATTTTTATCTCTCTGATTCATATCTCCAAAAAATAGAAATCCTTTATTTAGAATAAAAATACCATCGATTGCTCCGGCTTGCTTCTTATTATTGCCGATGGCTAAATCTTGAATGTTTAGTTCTTTCTTAATTTTATCAATCCATCCTTTCACGGTTTCTATCTTTTTTACTTTGCCTCCGTATGCGACTACATAATTATATGGTCTTAGGGAATTTTTATGTGGTCCATTCTTATCAGCCAGGCAAGTTCTTTCAAGCGACTTGCAGTTTTTAGCAGCCACCATTGCTTGTTTCAGATCTTTTTTGGTTATTTTGCTTTTCACTTCTATTGTCGCTATTACAGATTCAACCAGAAAAGCCGAAATACCTGCTCCAAAATCGAGCTTTGGGAAATTTTTCCTATAAAGGATGATATCGTGCTGATTCCTTTTTCCCCCTGATTTAGATGTATGGTCAATAATTTCACCTGTCCCTATCAATACGTTTTCAGGAAGGTGGTCCTTAAGAAATTCACTGATGAACCTTTCTCTTGGAGTTCCTTTGTGCAAATTATGTCCAGCGTTATCCTGAACTTTGTAAAGAGCCAGCAAGCTATTCTCGACTACATCGAAGTGCGCTTTAAGTATATACGTCATTGTTCCACACCTTTTTCCCGATTTTCTTCTTTTCTTAATAAAAAAACTTCTCCCTTTTTCCACTTTTTCTTTATACTACCATTTAATTCGATGCCAACGTCTCCATCTTCAGCTTCCTGAACATCTTCATCATAAACCTGGATATTTTGAACTTCAAACTTTTCCATTTCCATATCATTTCTATCGAATACTAAAAGTAGTTCATCCCCGACAGATATCTTGATGCCTTGAAGATGGAGGATAATAACACTCCCTTGTTTATATTTTTGATCGAATTTTCCTATTTGTATTGAATTTTCAGGGAAAAATTCAATTATTCCATTATTCTTCAAGCATTTTTGAGCTTGCTCTTTTAAAATAATTCCATCCTCAATAAGAAAGCAGAGTCGAAAAAGCTGCCACGTAGTCAATAGACCCCGTTTGCTTATTTTGGCATCATTAGTTTTATCATTAAAAAAGGGATGATGTCTTTTTCTTGGGGCCTTGGATCTTTGATGGTTTACTATGTAAAGTGAGTAAATGCTAGTAGCTGTATCCCTTTCAGCGCACCGTCGTCCGTATATTTTGGAAATTTGGGCGCAATCATCATCTTTTGATGTTCCCTTAATTCCTTTTACTTCAATTATAATCAAGCCATCATCCAGCTCTATCCGTATATCTTCTTCTTTTTTTCCTCGGTTCTCTTCATCACAGTTAATTACATTTTCAAACCCTAACCATTCTAGAAAATGTTTGACTGCTTTCACTAATTCATCTCCAGTCTCCGTCAGCATGTCGTGCAGAAAAGAGTATTTTTTGTTGATTTCTTCTATCTCCTGGTCAATTCTGTTTACCTCATTTCTATAATCATTTTCTATTTGTTCTTTTTGAAAAGTAAGTTCCATATGCTTTGGCAAATAATACTCCTTGTGTTTAAGCCAGGAATTGAGCGTGTGTTCAGGAAAAAGATCAGCGACATATTCTGGTAGAAACTCATTCAGAACCTCTGATAAAAAGGATGCTTTGTCTTGGATATTGGGAAAATAAAAAATGGATTTGTCCTGCTCGATATCGAGACATGAAACTATTTCCTTATCTTTATTAAGGATATATGGAGTAAATGCCTTCTTTTGTTTTTGGGAATTAAAAATTGCCCTATATTCTGAACCTTTAAGATGTTTCTCGAGAATTGTTCTTAATTTCGAATTCGGACAGATAATCTCAAAGTAATGTCCGAATTTTTCTTCTATTGTAAGCGAGTTACTTTTGCAAAGCGTATAGTTATCAAAATATTCTTCCGAACTTTCTATACTTCCGGCTGGATTGGTGAATTGAGTTAATTCCTTCGTCTCATACTGCGTAATCTCTGGCTTATCTGCAAAAACGATAAAGATTTGTTTGCGATCACTAGTGCTGTCAAGTTTATCTCTTAAGTCGGCAATGGCGATTGGCCTTGGATCGAAAATAGTTTCAGGATATTTTACGACAAAAAAACTAGAGGTGGTAGGCTCACAATCTAGTTCCATATGGTCCTCGGAATTATAATCTTCATACTCATTGCTGCACATATTGACGATGAAAATATCAAATTCTGATAAATTACTGGGGAAATTATAGATTGGCTTGAGGAAGTAGGTTTGATTCGTATTATTGTATTGGAGTTTTATCTTTTTTCCTAGTGAACCAGCATACAGATTTGTAAACTGCTCTCTTAGAGTGTCAATTACTCCCTCTTCCAAATTAAACGTTGCAATTTCCGGCTTCGAATATTTTAATTTGCCTGTACTACTCATTTTGTTTCCCCTTTTCTTGTCTCCCTTTTGAGAGTTTTTAATAGTTTCTCCAACAAAATTCACCTCGCTGTTTATTGCGTTTTTGACCCATAGCATGAAGACGTTTGGCCCTCCGTTCTGCATAGCAATTCTTGCAACCGGAACTGATCTTTTTACAACCCGTTACTGGATTCCATGTCGTTTCGGTTCATTCTATCTTCGTCTTATTGGGCATGTTTACTTCCTCTATTTCTTCAAAATAGATTGCGCAATTTTAACTGCTGTTTTTTCTCCCTTTTTGATTTATTCATTTTGAGCCTTTTTGTAAGCTATGTCGTAATTGCAGGCGAGAGGTTTATAAAATCCTTTTGTAGAAATATTTTTGTTTATGAATGTCAAATTGTATACGAACACCTTAAGAGAAATTTGGATTATTATTATGTAAATTATAAATTGAATGAAATGGTCTATTGGGGCGATTTCCAGAGAAAACGTGTTGACTATTTTTATAAGTGATTCTGATGAAATGTAAATTGAAACAATTATATTTAGGAGATGGCAAGCTGTA
>CAZBHS010000067.1:0-19474 GCA_964491915.1 uncultured Clostridia bacterium | reverse complement strand
GATCCGCTTCGACAACGGCGCCATCGAAGCCTTCAAATACATCATCCCCTAGAATCGCCGCGCCATTCGAGCTTTTGATTTGTCTGTTTGAATAAATTTAAAAGAAGAGATATAATTGATATGTTATTGAATTTCACTCTAACCGAGGGTTTAGGAGGGAAAAATGCTTAATTTGCAAATAAATGTAAAGCCGGAAACGGAAATGAAACTTAAACGGATCATGGAGCAAGTGCCCGATCAGGAGGTTTTTTTCCAGGAATTGATAGAATATAGAGCTAACGAACTCAAGCGAGCAATTATCAATATCGAGATCGATTTAAAAAAATATGAAGAAAAATACCGGTTAACCACCGAGGAGTTCTATAAAAAGTACGAGCAGGGAGAAATGGAGGATAGTGAAGACTTCATGTTATGGGCCGGAATATATGAGATGCAAGTGATGGACAGGCAGAAGTTATCTGAATTGGAAACGTAATGATAGAGCTCTACTTCGAAGGAATTGAACAGACAATCAAGTTTTTTAAACCGGTAATCCAATCTTTTTCTGTAGACAAAAAAATCTACAATGACACAAAGGGGTACATAAAAGGGGTAATCGTTTTTTATAATAATAGTCAATTGCATTTTGCGGAGCTTAAGAGTATGGAGCTTCACGAAAAACCAAAATACCGTTACCATTATATTAATGAAAAAAAAGCTTTAATCTTCCGGTATGACAATTCACTCCATCATCCCAACCTCTCAAATTTCCCTCACCACAAGCATCTATCAGAAAAGATCGTTGAAAGTGCTGAACCGGAATTGTACGATATTATCTTGGAGATAAAAGCGCTCATCGATTAACACCCGCCATTGTAAGTACGCTCTTTCTTGAGCGAGTTCCCGATTTTTCGATCCATGATTGGAGGTTTTGCCGGGAAGAGTTTGAGAGTAGTAGGGGAAGAAAAAAAAGGGACAGGCGAGTCTTTGATAATTATTTTGATTGTTGGTAAAATCGACGGGGAGTTAAGATGAGTCGAGCGTATTTGGTTTTAGTTGTTGTGTTGGTTTTTTTGGCGTGGTTTGCCTGGTTGTGGTTGAGGCGGTCGCCGGGGAGAGGTCGGCCGCTTGAAGGGATGGATGTTTACGAGGAAGGGTATGACTTGATGAAGGGGCGCGATTACCGGGAGGCGGTCAAGGTTCTGGAGAGGTATTTGTCCGAAGCCGCGGATGATTGGGTGGCCTTGTTTGATCTTGGGCGGTGTTACGCGCATCTCGGCGATTGGGAGGTTGCGCTCCGGTATTTTAACCGGGCGCTGGAGATCGATCCCCAGAGCGTCGAAGCCCGGTCCGAGGCGGCGTCGATTCTGGCAGAACACCTGGAGGACTTCAAGGAAGCCGAAGCTCATCTGGCCGCCATTGAAGAGCGACTGCGCAGCGACGACAATCTCTGGGAGGCGGCCCGGAAGATCTTTTATTTCGAGCGGGCCTGGGTTTGTTTGAAGAAAGGAGACACCACCGCCGCTCTCGATTATTTCAACCAATCGGCGGGCGCTTATTTCAGCGACAGCCAATGGGAAGATACCAACGAGATTTTTTCGGGCATCCACTATCGGATGGGGGTCTTTTATAAGATCGAGAACAACAATGCGGAGGCCGCAACCTCCTTCCAGAAAGCCATCGCTTCCGGCGGCCCCCAATGCATATTCGCCCAACAAGCGCAGCGGGAGATGGAAGAGGTCTTAGAGGTCTTAGGGGACAGGCAAGATTTTGAATGTGACTTTTTTCCTGGTACAATGAAACGTTCATTTCTACGGAAGGAAAATATGGGGGTGGAAAAAGTTGGAGGCAAAAAGTGAGAACATTTAGAGAGTATTTGAAAGAGACGTTGACCGATCCCAAAGAAGCGGCGGTTTATTTGAACACCGCTCTAGAGGAATATGATAAAGACAATGATAGCGAGGCCTTCCTTCTGGCGTTGCGTACTGTGACCGAAGCCGGGGGTGGGATTTAAATCGGCTTGGCACACTCGAGACGGTCCTCCATGGCCTGGGATTCAGACTGGCGATTGTGCCGGCAGAAAGCTAAGAGACGTTGCTCAAGCGGTATTTTTTGTCCTTGCGGATTCCCCAAACAAAACCGGCGATGCCGAAGATTGTGCCGACACCAGAAATCACGATCAAGAGAATGTCTTCGACTTCCATCATCTCCTAACCCTCTCTTCCAGGAACGCTCTCAACTCCTCTTCCGTAGTGCCGGGGAAATGTTCCAGGAGTTTTTCGTCCGGCATTCCATGAAGGCGATCTATGGCTTGATCCGCCCATGCGGAAATTTTATCTTTGTTTTTTTGAATGTTTGATTCGTATTTTTGATAAAATTCTTTTAAGAGGTCTCGGAGGTCTCGGAGGTCTCGGAGGTCTCGGAGGTCTCGGAGGTCTCGGAGGTATCGGAGGTCTCGGAGGTCTCGGAGGTCTAGGAGGTATCGGAGGTCTAGGAGGTCTAGGAGGTCTCGGAGGTATCGGAGGTCTCGGAGGTCTAGGAGGGCTAATAATATTATTAATGGAGAATCTACCTTTAGTTTGTTAATTGTGTATTGAAAGTCGGATAATTTTTCGCGAGTTACAATCAAAAGGAAAAAACTTATTTTGTGGCGGAAGAAAAAATCATCGGTTTGCGAACGCGAGGGATTGGGGAGTGTCGTAAATTTATCGATCTGGTGTTTTATTGTATTGATCAATTGGTCTCTTGTTGGGGGATCGCCCAGGCTCAGTAGGTTGGCTCCGACTGTTTGAACGAATGGGTGTTGGGGGTTTGAAAATAGATCCCAGGCTTTGGTGGGAAACTTTTCATGATGCTTGAAGATTGGGTAATGGGTGTGGTAGAGGTTGATTTTTTCTTCGTCTATTTCAGATCGGCCCAATTGGGGGAGGCGGTTGAGGATATGGCCCGCGAATTTTAGTTCCAGTTCCTGTTGGGTGTCTTCGATGGCGATGTCTCGCAGGCAGTCCTCCCATAGATTCATCTGTCGCCAGTAGGTTTCGGTCTCCAGGCGTTCTAGTATGGTATTGAAAAAGCGGCGGGGGTTGCTGATGTTGGCGAAGAGTTTGAAGGTTTCGGTCCAGTAGTCTTTGTCGCTGTATTCCAGGATTTCTTCGGGGTTGTCCCGTTTGGAGAAATTCCAGGCTGTTAGGTATTCCTGGAAGGTGAGGTGGAGGAAGCCGTATTGCCCTTCGGATTTGTACAGGAGGCCGGCTTTTAGGACCATCTCTTCGAGAAAAAAGCATACGGGGTGATCTTCGATCTTTGGCGGGAGGAGGCCCTCGATTACTTTGAGTGTGGCTTCGCGGCGGTTTTCTTTCATGAGGTGGACGGCGATTTTGGAGAGGTGGTTGATGCTGTTGTCTACTGAGAAATTGATGTCGAGATTTCTGTTGGCGACGTTCCAGAGTTCGATCATTACTTTGACGCATTCATCGTAAAGTTTGTGTCGTTCTTTGGGTAGGACTGCGCGGGTCCGGTGGACGATGGCGATGATGGTCAATAAAAGAGGATTGACTGCCAGTTCCCTGAGTTTTTCGTATTGGTCGCTTTTGATGGTTTCGATTAATTTTTTGTATCTGGTTTCCGCTTTTTTGAGAGCCTTGGCTTCGGAGTTTTCAGCCATTGCTTTCTCGACATTTTCATACCAGTTTTGGAGGAAGAATTCGATGTCGCCAAGGTCGAAATCCTTGATACAGAAAGCCGGCCAGGCGTCGTGGAATTTGAGGCCTTTTTCCGCCTGGATGCCTGAGAAGCGGGAGGTGACGATGAGGGTGTTTTTTCTGATGTTTTGTTTTTGTATCCAATTGATAACCTCTTTGCGGATTGTTTCATCCGCCACTTCGTCGAGGCCGTCCAATAGGAATATCACTTCGTTTTTCTTGAAGTGCCGGTCGAAGAATGTGGATTCGAGGCTTTCGTGTTCTATTTGTTTTTTTACTAATTTCTCGATGCCGAGGATTCTGAAGGTTCCGTCTGGATCTTTGCCGAGATCTTTGAGGGCGATGAAGACCGGCATTTTGCCGGCTAGAAATTCTACTTTTTGTCCGGCGCATTGGAGGGCGATCCATTTCATCAATGTGGTTTTGCCGCTTCCAGGATGCCCGAGGATCAGCATTTTGAGCGGTCTTTTCTTTTCTTGTGATTGCTCTATTCTTTCTTCCAAAATGTCGGTCAACTCGCCAGCTTTGAGAGCCTCTTCTTCATTCCTATCATCCGAGTCTTCTTGTGCCAGTTGCTCAAAATCTTTGATGGTTTTGTAAGTATTGTTTTCCCGTTGGGGGCGTGTTTTGAGTTTGACGTAGATGCGTTCTAGTTTGAGGGGTTTTTGAAGTAAGGCGTTCAGGCCGGTGAAGTCGAGGTATTGGAATTTTTCGATGATGTGGTCGCGGTAGAGTTGGGTGTCGGATTTTTCTTCTTCGATTTGTTTTTTTTGTGTGATTTCCTGTGCTAGCTCTTTTTGCGCGTCCTGGGTGATTTGGTAATTGAATTTTTCGTTCTCAAGTTTTAATAACCTTTCAGTTAGCTTTTTGTTTTTGCGGTATTGATAGATTGTTATTATAGTACCCAATATAAATATAATTCCTGGAATTAAAATGTCTTTTAGCTCCATTCGCCATTCACACTCCTTTTTTTTGTTGGTTTTAAGATAGCAGATGGGGGAAAAATGTTCAATGGGGTAAAATCGTGATGTTTGGGGGGGTGATTTGGAGATGGTGATTGGGTGGGGGTTTTACCTGGTTTTGTTTTGGGTTCATCTGAATGTGTCATGGATTTAGGTGAATGTGTTATGGATTCATGTGAATGTGTTGGTGATTGAGATGAATGGGTCTTCGCTATTGATGAATCTGTTATGCATTTTGGTGAATGTGTTATGGATGCAGATGAATGGGTCGGGTATAGTGATGAATGTGCTTTAGTGGTTGGTGAATTTATTACTCATGCTGATGAATGCGTTACAGATTCAGGACAATCTGTCCGCCATGCAACTGAATCCGTTGGGGATGAACATGCGAGTGAGACCTGGGATGAATCTGCGGCTCTTTTTTCCAATCGAAGCGGTTGATAGTCAGTTGGATTTTGTTGGGATACCGGTGGTTTTTAGGATCGGTCGCATGATTGTGGGACTGGTTGTCCGGGAGTGAGAGTCGTTTGGGATAGTTTTTGGTGTGTGGATGCTTGCTTGATTGGGCGTCCGGAGTTAATATGGGGAGAAGGGACGATAGGCCGGGGGCTTGATTTTGGACTTCCGGCTTAAATATAAATTTAGGAGATGGAATATGCTTAAAAAGCTAACCAACAAAGAAACCAAAAAAATGAAGAGGGAATTCAGAGAGAGGCGAGCGTGGATAGATTGCAACCATGATTGCTGGGTATTATGTGGCTCTTCTTCCAATGACCTCTTCTTCCGTGTGCAAGTTGAGCTTGACAGGTAATCAGCAGTAAGTCGTGGAGAGGAGGGGCTTGCGCCCCTCCTCGTTTCTTTTGTTTGGGGGGGCTGGTATAATGGGGGATGGAACTTGTGAATTTGTATGATGGGAAGACGTGGGTCGAAGTTGGGTTCGTGGAGCGGTTGAACCGCTTTGTGATGCGGTTTGAGATGGATGATGGGGCGATTGTGGATGCTCATGCGGCGAATCCGGGGCGGATGGAGGAGTTCCGGGTGCCGGGGCATAGGTTTTTTTTGATTCCCGCGGACGGGGGCAAGTATAGATATCGAGTGGTGTCTACGGTTTATCAGGGATCGTATGTTTTGTTGGATACCATTAAAGTGAATTATGTGGTGGAGCGGTTGCTCAGAGGGGGGAAGATTCCTGGGTTTGTGGATTATCCGTTGATTCGGCGGGAAGTGTCGATGGCGCGGTCGAAATTCGATTTTATGCTGTCCAGCGAGGATGGGGGGCGGAAGCCGGCGATGCTGGAGGTTAAGTCGTGCAATCTGGTGCATCAAGGGGTGGCGATGTTTCCTGATGCGCCGACGGACCGGGGGCGGCGGCATATCGAAGACCTGGACGCGTTGGCGGGGCGTGGCGAGGTCGAGACCGCGGTATTGTATTTGATCACCAATTATAACGCGCGGGTGTTTATGCCCAACCGGCACACGGACCCGGAGTATTGCCGGACGTCGGCGGGATTGAAGCATTGCTCGTCGCTTGCCTACCGGTTGAAATTGACGGATCCTGTGACCATCGATACAGATTCGCTGGTCGAAGTGCCGATAGATCTGGCGACGCCGCTTCGGCATTGCGGGGATAATGGGAGTTATTTGTTGGTGATGCATAACCCCATCGAGACTGAACTCAAGGTCGGGGCGTTGGGGAGGAGACGATTCGCTCCGGGGTATTATGTGTATGTGGGGTCGGCGATGAAGGGACTGGAGGCGCGGGTGAAGCGGCACCGGTTGAAAACGAAGAAGGTTCGTTGGCATATTGATTATATCCTGCCCTCTGCTATGGGGATCGAGAAGGTGTACTCGATTCGAAGTAAGGTTAGGTTAGAGGTCCCTCTGGCGCGGCGGATGATGGGGATCGCGCCGTCGTATGTGGAGGGCTTTGGAGCTTCGGATACCGATCTGGCGTCGCATCTTTTTTATTTTGGCGAGCAGAAGCCCTGGTCGAGACGGGAATTCCTCGATGCGCTGTTCGATTTCCAGATGGACCGGTCGTTGACTTTGTAGCGAAATATTTGTATATTCTTCCATCATGGCAAACGCAAAAAAGAAATTCTACGCAGTGGCCCGGGGACAGGTACCGGGCATTTATACCCAATGGTTCGGCGCCGGCGGCGCGGAAGTCCAGGTCAAGGGCTTTCCCAAACCCCGCTACAAAGGCTTCCCCACCCGTGAAGAGGCGGAACAATGGCTGGCGGAGATGGCGTCGGGAGCTAGCGAGTCTTCCGCTTCGACCGCCAAAACGAGCGCGGCTCCATCCCCCCCTCCGGCCCCCAGCGGCGATGAGATCATCATGTACACCGACGGCGGCTGCTTGAACAACCCCGGACCCGGCGGCTACGGCGTGGTGATCCTGGACGGCGGCAAGCGAACGGAACTCTCCGGCGGCTTCAGACGCACCACCAACAACCGCATGGAACTCCTGGCCTGTATCGAAGGCCTCGAGAGCCTCGACAACGGCTCGAAGGTGATCCTGCACAGTGATTCCCAATACGTTGTCAACGGCATCACCCGCGGCTGGGCCAAAAAGTGGCGGGCCAATGGTTGGAACCGCGGCAAATCCGGCCCGGCGGAGAACGCGGACCTCTGGAAGACTCTCCTCGAACTCTGCGATGTCCACGATGTCAGATTCGTCTGGGTCAGAGGCCACGCCGGCAATGTCGAGAACGAACGTTGCGATAGGTTGGCCAACGAGGAATCCCCCAAACCGGACCTCCCCCCCGACGAAAACTACGAGGCCGGCAAAACGACCCTCACCCGCACATTGTTTTAAAGATTATCTAGTCTTGCAAATTTTTGTGGTTTCATAGTATAACCTACTGAGACATGCGAAAATTATTTTTGTTCGTCCTGCTGGCAGGCCTAATCTTTCTGGTGACCGCGGTGGTGGTGTTCCACTTATCGATGGGATTGGATTGGTTGAACGCGGTGTACTTTACCCTGACTATTATGACCACCATCGGCTTCGGCGACATCAGCCTGTTGGAAACCAGACCCGCCATCAAAATCTTCGGCATGTTTTTGATGTTGGTGGGGACAGCCAGCTTCGCAGCTCTTTTCGGCATTGTCACCGATTTTTTACTCAAAGCCCGCATCGAAGAATTCCTGGGGGTGAGGAGACGGAAAATGAAAGACCATATCATCCTATGCGGCCTTGGAACCGTCGGTTACCGGGTATTCCAATGGCTTCACAAAATGAACGAACAAGTGGTGGTGCTGGAAAAATCCAGCGATGTCAAATTCGTGGATACCCTCAAGGCCCAAAAAATCCCGGTGGTTATCGGCGACCTCAGCCTGCCTGAAACCCTCGACCGGGTGAACATCGCCGACGCCCGTTGCATTATCGCCGCAACGGATAAAGATCTGGTCAACATCGAGGCGGCCCTCAACGCCCGGTCGGTGAACGAAGACATCCGGGTGGTGCTGCGGATATTCGACCAAAACCTGGCGGCCAAACTTCAAGACGGCATGGATATCGACGTGGCCCTCAGCACCTCGGCGTTGGCGGCGCCGGCATTCGCCATGGCGGCCATCGATCCGTCTGTGGTGGGTAGTTTTTTTGTGGGGGACGACTTGATGCTCAACATCCAGCTCATCGTCGGAGAAGGGACTCCCCTCTCGGAAATGACCTCCAGTGAATTGGTAAAACTGGGCGATTACGCCATCCTGGCGCACGAAGGGGCAATCGGCAAAAAGCGCACTCTCATCCCGTCGTCCGAATTAACCTTCGCCCCCGGAGACCGCCTGGTAATCGCCACCCCCCATTCCGCGGCCCCCAACCTCCACAAACTCAACCGCGTTCAGAGCTGAATTTCGTCGCCAAATAGGTGATGAGGCCGGAGGCGGAGACGGCGATGAGGGAACCGGCGACGATCCAGCCGGTGTGGGATGTCAGCTTGCCGTAGGTGAAGATGGGGAGACCGATGAGGATGGATGTCAGGATGCCGTAGAAGACGCCTTTTTCCGAGACTTTGTCGGTCAATAGGGTGATGACTGTGGGGAGGAGGGTTGAGGCGCGCAGAGTGCCGTAGAAGAGGAAGAGGTGGAGAATCCGGATGCCGGGGATATTGGCGATGACGATGGCGACTGCGGCGAGACCCAGCATGCCGGCTCTGGAGGAGCGGATGATGGCCTGCTCGGAAGGAGGGCTCGATGATTGCTTGCGGTTGACCAGATCGTGGCCGACGATGCCGGCGATGGAACAGAGATTGGAATCCTGGGTCGAGACCAGGCCGGAGAGCAGCATGTACACGAAGGGGATGATGGTCCAGGCGGGGAGTAGGCGCTGGATGGTTTCCAGATTGGTTTGGGCCGTGTCGGTGATTTGCCAACCATTGCCCGCCGCCAGGAAGCCGGTGAGGGAGAGGAGGAGCGGGACAACGGCGAAAATCAAGGCGCCGGTGATGAAGGCGCTTTTCACGTACTTTTCGCGGGTGGCGAAGGCCCGTTGCCAGAAGGATTGATCGCCGAAGGGACCTGCCAACAAGCCGATGGAGACCGGGATACCGAAGACGATGGCCACTTCGATCCCCTTGGCGCTGAAAATAGAGCCGAATTCACCGCTGATTCCTCCGAATCCCTCGATGATGGCGTCGATACCGCCGCCTTTGAGCACCGCCCAGGGGATGAGGGTGAAGCCGACGATGAGAATGAAGATCATTTGCGCGTAATCGGTGATAACCGAACCCTTGAGACCGGAAAAGAGCGAGTAACTGAGGGCGATGGCCGCCAACAACACGGTCACCAACCAGAAGGGGATGCCGGAGAGGGAGGAGATCACCATGCCGCCGGCCAACAATTGGACGGCGAAGGAGCATGCCGCCAGGCCTGTGAGCTCCACAATGTAGAGATCCTGGACCCGGCGGGAGAAACGTTCTTTCATGAAGCCGGAGAGAGTGAAGCCTCGCGGCATCTTTTGACGGATCTTTTGAGCGAAAAAGGCGAAGATGATGAGGCAGAGGACATTGGGGACCGTGAACCAGAATAGACCGGCGAGTCCTTGAGTGTAGGCCTTTTGCGCGGCGATGAAGAGTGCGGGGGCCCAGATCCAGGTGGCGGCGATGGAAAAGGCGGACTCCCATTTACCGAGGGAACGGTTGGCCAGGAGGAATTGCTCCTTGGATTTGCCGGACTTGCGGGAAAAAAACCATGACAGGGCAAAGGCCAGCAACCCGTAGCCGGCGATGAGCAGTAGACCTTCCATATTACAGAGGTTCTCCTTCGACGATCATGCGTCGCCAGATTTCGAATGTGATGAGCATCCATAAGCGGAGGCCGTAGCGGCCGCGGCCCTCGGCGATATCATAGTCCAATAATTGCTTGACCCGTTGGGGATCGAAAATGCCTGCTTTCTCGATGGAGCGCCGGCTGAGGATCTTGCGGGCGTAGCGCTTGAGCTCCCCTTTGAACCAGAAATGGACCGGCACCCGCATGCCGCTTTTGGGGCGGGCGATGATCTCCGGCGGCAAGCGGTGGGCGAAGGCCCGCTTGAGCACCACCTTCTCGATGCCGTTGTCGAGCTTCATGCGGCCGGGCATGCGGAAGGCCAGCTCCAGCATCCGCTCATCAAACAAAGGCGACAACGGCGTGATACCCCAGGCTCCGGTCATGCGGTCCACCTTGGGGAGGATGAGGTGGGCGCCTTTGAGGCGGATATTGATGGCCAGGAGCTTCTCCAGGAAGCCTTTGGGGGTTTGGGCGTCGAAGAAGGGCTTGATAACGCCGACCAGATCCCGTTCATGGTCGATTTGCGCCTTCCATTCGGGAGTCAGGAGCCAATCCAACTCATCGTAGGCCCGGCGATAGGAGGCCAGGTAGTGGACCTCCCGGAAATTGGGCTCCCGCTCGATGCCGCCGTACCAATGCTGCAACAGCATGGGGGTGTTCTTGGGACCGCCGAAGCAGGGATCGCCCCCTTCGCCGTTGAACACCCAGCGCACATCGCCCGACACCCGGCGGGATAGCTCGAAATTGGGGAGAGTCACTGGATCGCCGATGGGGTCGTCGAGGTGCCAGATCATCTGGCGCAGCCGCTTGAGGAAATGCTTGGGGAGGATTTGGATCTCTTCATGGTCGGTGTGGCACCGCTCCGCCACGGCGCGGGCGAAGTCCAGTTCGTGGGTGTAATTGGGGCCGAAATGGATGGCGTAACTCTTGACCGGATGGCGGTGCCGCTCCGCCACGGCGCTGGCCACGATGGAAGAATCGATGCCGCCGGAGAGAAAGATGCCCACAGGCTCGCCTTTGGGGAGCCGTTCCTCTACGGCGTCGGAGAAGGCCTTGTCGAATGTTTCGATCCAGTGCTCCTCGTCATCCGGCGCATCGGCCTCTGCGGTTTCGAAGAAAAAATAGCGGTGTCGCTTGACACCCTGTCGGGGCTGAAAGGTCACCCTGTGGCCGGGGGGGAGTTCGAACAAACCTTCGAGCATGGTGTCGGCGCCGGGGATGAAGCTGAAGGTGAGGTATTGAGCCACGGCTCCGGGGCGGATGCGGCGGGGGAAGCTGGGATCGGCGGTGATCCCCTTGGGCTCGATGGCGAAGAGGAAGCGGTTGTCGTTGACTCCGTAATAGACTGTTCTGACGCCGGCGCCGTCGCGGGCCAGGATGATGGTGTCGCCGTCCTGGAGGGCTAAAATGAATGAGCCTCTCAAGCCATCGAGGGCTGCGGCGCCCGATTGGCGATAGGATTGCAATATGAGCTGCAGGGTGGCGGCGGTGGGTTTGGGACTGGTCAATTGGCCGGCCAGGGCGATGGCGCAACCGTTTGATCGGTAAGCGCCGGCTCCCAGCGAGGCGGTGATGTAAGGCTCGAATTTCGGTTTGAAACCGATGGTGGCTTCGGGCTGGATGATGTGGGTGGACGGGCCTGCGCCCCGGTGGGCCAGACGGCGTTCCATGCGGGACAGGAGCTTTGGGTCCGGGGGACCTGAGAAACCGAATAGCGCGCCCATGTCAGTGAGAGGGGGATAGGAATTTTCGCATGGCCAGAGCTTCGGGAGCCAGGGGGCCGTCGGGCGAGTCGGCCAATTGACCGAAGGCGTCGATGGCTTTGTCGCCCTCGCCGGTGAGCATGTAAAGGAACGCCAATTTATAGCGGCATTTGTGGCCTTCGAGGCTGTCGGGGTAGTTCTTCACTGTGAGACTCCATATTTCGCCGGCTTTGGCTGTGTTGCCGAGAGCCAGGTAGGCCTTGCCCAGGAAGAGGCCGGCGCGGGAGGCGTGCTTGCCGGATGGGTGGAGATGCATGTATTTGGAGAGCACGGGGACGGCGGCGCTGTATTTGCCGGTGACCACGAACTCCCGGCCCTGGTGGAACAATTTGTTTCCCTGTTTGGGGGCGATGGCGCCGCAGTTGATGCCTGCGATGGCAATCAGGCAGGTGATTAGCACTAGTGGTAGAAAAGACTTTATTTTATCCATATGATCCTCCGGAATCACTGTCGAGGCCCGAATCGCCGTCGGAACCGGATTGGATCCGGTATGCCAGGGCGGTGTGAAACGGTATGCCTTCCTGCATCGACTGGGCAATGAGACCTTGCAGGTAGGCGTAGGGGAGGGCGTCCACCGGTACGTCCATACTTTCTTTTTTCAATTTTAACGCGCTCAAGAGCGGTATTTTGTCGGCGTCTCCGGGGAAGAGGCCTAAGTCCAGGACGCGGTTGTGTCCCAAAAACTGGGCGTGCGAGGCTTTGAAGCGTTCGCTTGTCCGCAAGCCCTGGGTGGTGGCGTCGTGGAGGAGAAACACGCTGGTGAGGTCCGGGAGCCGGAGGATGTGTTCCGCCCGCTGCCAGATGTATTGGGGGTAGTGGTTGACGGAGACCACGAGGCAGGACTGCTCCGCGTGGAAGTGGTTCCGCACCAGCAGGTCCGCCAATAGGTCGTGTTGCACCACCAGGATCCGCTCGACGCCGTAATTGTAGATGTCCGGTTCCGGCCAATCGGGGGGCGGTTGGTACATGTCCGGTTTTTCGATCATGTTGGGAATTTTGTGTTGGGCCAGCCAGCGGGAGAGGAGGGAATCGAATTTGGGGCGGGTGGTGTTGGGGTTGTTTTTGGCCTTCAGCAAGAGCAAGAGGCTGATTGCCGCGATGAAGAGCGCCGGGACGCCGAGGGCCGGAATGCCCAGCGCCAGGCCGAAGATGGCGGCGATCACCGCGATGGAGAGAAGTACGATGAAGCAGCCGATACTGTTTTCCCGTCTTCGCAGGAAGGCTGTGTAGAGTTGGTTTCTGGTGAAGACATAGGTTCTGTTGTTGCCGGCCTGGGCAATGGCGGCGGCGAACTTGCCGTCGCTGAATTGGTCCCGCTTGGGGTTGAACACGAAGTGATACCCACAGGAGCAGGTCATTCCGCCGCTGTATTTATGATTTTTGTTGCAATTAGGGCATTTCATTTTTTTATTCGGTGTTCTTTTTTTTCATGATAGATAGCATGACGAACCAGAAGAAGATGACGACGGCGCTGATACCGAAGACGACCCAACCGCCTTTGAGCATCACCAACGGAATGGCCAGCGATGTCCACAAGCCGCCGCCCATGATGGGTTCGTGCAGCAATTGTTTGTATCCGAAGGCCGAGGGCGCGTCGGTCTCGCTTTGGGGATCCACCGCCCGTAGTAACAAGAGCCCGGTGGCGGTGACGCCCATGGATTGGCCCATCTCGGCGATGGCCCGTTCGAACCAGAAGTTGGGCAGGTATTTGCGGGCCAGCCACATGACGCAGAAAATATTCCAGGCCACGCCGGCGATGACAATGGTGATAAAGGGCAGGATATCTTTGGCGATGACCTCCAGGCGGATGGTGCTGATGGCAGCCACCACCAAAAAGTCGAGGGCCGTGCCGCTGAGCCGTTGCATCAACGAGTGGTCGATGGGGAACACCTTGACCGCTTTGGTGACAAAAATCTGTACCGCTAGACCGCCCAACATACAGAGGGGGAATAGGGGGAATCCCGCCAGGATTTTGGTCTTGCTCATGGCGGGCGACAGGGATTCGAAGAACAGGAGGCCCTGCTTGATGCCGAAGCCGATGAGGACCGCGACGCCGATAATGGCCAGATGGAAAGCCAGCGAATCGATGGAATCGGCGGATACAGTTTGCATACCGGCCACCGGACGCTGGTCCGGGGAGTAGAACCCGCCCCATTCGCCGGCTCCCAGTTTGTCCATGGGTTTGAGTTGGTGGGTGTAGCCGCGGCGGGCGGCCCAGTTGATGAGGATGATGCCGAACACAATGGCGGTCACCACGCCGAAGGTGGCGGAGGCCAGGGCGTAATCGGTGCCTTCGGCCCAATTGTAGGTGGCGAAGGTCTCTTTGAGGCCGGCGGCTGTGCCGTGCCCCCCTTCGAAGCCCACCTCCACAATGACGCCGAACACATCCGGCACTTTGAATAAAGGCTTTAATATCAACAATACCAGGGACATGCCTACGAAGTATTGGCCCCAGGCGACGATCTGACCGTAGGCCAATTGGGGGGCTGATTTTTTCCAGATGGTGGAGAAGGAGGGGATGGTGACCCCCAGGAACAATGCGGCGAATACGATGTTGATCAGGAAGCCCGGCAATGCGCTCCAGCCGGCGGTCCAACCGGCGGGGATGGCGTCGCCCATGGTTTGCAAGAGGATGAGTCCTAGAATGCCGGCGATCACGGAGGTGGGGATGTATAATTTTTGTAGTAACTTGATTTTGTATCTCAGAAACTTGCCCACCACCAACAATACACTTAAACCTGCGAATGACGTTACGATGTCCATTTGCCCATTATAGTAAAATCCGTGAAAATTGTACAGTTTTGACTTTTTTTTTGCTATTCCTTAGAATAGGGGCAATGGGACATAAAAAAATTTCATTGACCGCTTGCATTTTCGCCGGGCTTATTCCAGGCGCCATTGCCGGATATGTCTTCGGCGAAAGTAGCGCGCCGCTGATCGTCGCCTCGATCATTGGCGCGGCTGGAAGGCGAGCGCGGCTGAGAGCTTTAAGCCCGGAGGAATGAAAAACATGAAATTAAAACTACATTGGCAAATAGTGATCGCGATGGTATTGGGCATCGTTGTGGGAATCGTGTTTCAGTTGATATACAATGGCGAACCCTCCGGTTGGATTTACAATGTCATTGTTTCGCTGGGCACCATTTTTATCCGCTTGTTGCGGATGGTGATCGTCCCGTTGATCGTCACCTCCATTGTCAGCGGCGTGGCAAGCGTCGGCAACGGCAAGAGTATCGGGCGTTTAGGCTTGAAGACCTTTTCGTATTATTTTGTTTCCACTTTGTTGGCCATTATGATCGGCATGATTGTGACCAATGTCATGCAGCCGGGTGTGGGGGCCACTATTCCGGGCCACGGGAGTTTCGATCCCGCCAACTTGAAGACGCCGGCGTCGCCGGGGGAGATTCTCATCAATATGATTCCCTTGAATCCGTTGGAGGCGGCGGTCAAGGGTCATATGCTGGGCATTATTTTCTTCGCTATTTTTATGGGGATCGCCATCACCAAGTTGAAGCCCGACAGCCAGTCGTTTCTCAAGCGAGCGTTCGGCTCTTTGTTCGAGATGATGATGAAGATCACCGAATATGTGATCAAGGTGGCGCCGATCGGCATCTTCGGATTGATTACCAAGACCGTCTCGTCGGCGGGATTGGACCTGTTCAAGACTGTGAGCCTGTATATTATCACCATTGTGGCGGGTTTTACCATTCATATGTTTATCGTGTTGCCGTTGATTTTTTATCTCGCCACCCGCATCAATCCCATCCTGCACTTCAAAGCCATGGCGTCGGCAATGATTACCGCGTTCTCCACCTGCTCTTCCAACGCCACTCTGCCGGTCACCATGAGCAATGTGGAAAAAAAGGCCGGTGTGTCCAACACGATTTCCAGTTTTGTCTTGCCCATGGGCGCTACTGTCAACATGAACGGCACCGCCTTGTATGAATGCGCCGGGGTTCTGTTTATCAGTCAGGTGCTGGGTTTGGAGTTGACCCTAATGCAGCAGTTTTTGATAGTGTTGACCGCGCTGTTATCCGCTGTCGGAGCCGCGGGTATTCCCGCCGCCGGAGTGGTGGTGATTTTTATTGTCACCCAGGCCATTGGATTTAGAGACGCGGATGTAGGAGTGATTATCGGCACGATGTTGGCTGTGGACCGTCCCATCGACATGTTCAGGACCATGATCAATATTTTCAGCGATAGCGTGGGGGCTGTCATTGTGGCCAAAAGTGAAGGGGAAACGAATCTCTATCCTGATTTGAGATCTTGATAAGCCTTTTGTGAAAAGTGTTTTGGGTAACAAAAAGTTGACGGGAGGGAGAATCTTACACATTCTTTGTCATTTGGATGCCGATATGTTATAATTTTACTTGACTAAGGAGAACCGATGAAGGAATATGTTTTTCTTTTTCCGGGACAGGGGTCCCAGATTGTGGGTATGGGAAAAGATCTATATGACAACACTGAATTTGGAAAGAAGACGTTCGACATGGCAGACGAGATTTTGGGCTACAATTTCTCGAAAATCTGTTTCGATGGACCTGAAGAAGAGCTGAAACTCACATACAATGGACAACCTGCATTATTGACAGTATCCTATATTTTATTTAATTTATTAGGAAAAGAACCGGCGATAGCCGCCGGGCACAGTCTCGGCGAATATTCCGCCCTGCTCTGCGCCGGAGCCATGACGTTCGAAGACGCCGTATTGTTGGTTCACAAACGAGGTAAGTACATGCAGGAAGCCGTGCCTGTGGGCGAGGGTACGATGGCAGCCATCATGGGCGCCTCCATCGACGCGGTGAAAGGAGCGTTGGAGCAGGTCGAGGGACCGGTTGGGCTTGCAAATATCAATAGCGCCAAACAGATTGTCATATCCGGCGCCAAAGACGCGGTTGCCGAAGCCATCGGGAAAATCGACGGCAAAGCGAAATATTTACCGGTGTCTGCGCCGTTCCATTCGGAAATGATGCTTCCGGCTGAGAAAAAGCTGGCGGTGGATCTGGACAATATAAAATTCAGCGATTTGAAATTTCCTGTGGTCAACAATATTGAGGTGAAGGAAATGATATCCGGCGCTGTGGCGCGTGAATCGTTGAAAAAGCAAGTGACCCGTCCGGTTTACTGGCATGACACAATGCTGAAATTTCTTGAAGAAAAAAATATGCTGAAATTCGCTGAAATCGGCGCCGGCCGAGTGTTGGCCGGAATTTTGAAGCGGACCGCGCGCGATGCGGGTAAAGATGTAACCCTCATCAATGTTCGCGACCTCGACGAAGTGAACCAACTCATTATGAACTAATAGTTTTTTTTTAAATCCGATTTTTTTTTGTTTTTTTTCTTCCGGGAAGCGTATAATTTAAATATGGCAGAGAAAAATTAAGGAGAAGAGGATGAGTAAGCGGCGTTACCAGAGTATTAAAAGTTATTGGGATATTAGCCGGAGAAACTTTTTGAAGGTTGCCGGCGGAGCGGGTTTGGTATTGGGTTCGCCATTGTTGTGGTCGCAGGATCAGAATAAACGGCTTCCGCCTAAAACGGTCAAGACCAATATCGATGAAGCCAAAAAGATTCCCAAAGGTAAGCATTCGCTTCCCGGCGCGTTCCCCGGACATGTGGTGGAGGTCAGCCATCCGGCGGCCACCAAAGAAAAAACCATCAATGGCCCTGCGGTCAAAGAAATGGTTGCCCGCGGTATCGTGGGATTGACCGGCAAGAGCCTGGAAGATAGTTTCAAACTTTTTTTCAATAAAAACGACGTTGTTGGTATCAAGGTGAATCCAGTCGGCGCCGGCTTGATTTCCACCCGGCTGGAAGTTGTGGACGAGTTGATCGCCTGGCTCGAGAAAGGCGGAATTCCCGCCAAGAACATCATCATCTGGGACCGGTTCGATTATATGCTCAAAGACGCGGGCTACACGGCGGAGCGGTTTCCCGGCGTCGGCATCGTCGGTTTGCAAACCATGGACGAGGCGGCGGCCGAAGGCAAGAGCGAAGACCAGAGCAAATGGTTGGGCAAAGACGGCAAGCATGTGAGCGCCGATCAATTCGACAAAGATGTCTATTATTGGGCCGAGGTGGACGCCCCCACCGATTTACCCTACTTGAACCAGCATGTGTTCAACGGCAAACATTCCTATTTCGGAAAATTATTGACTCGGACATTGACGAAGATCATCAATGTGCCGGTCTTCAAGAACACCGGCAACGGCGTCTCCATGGCCACCAAAAATATGGGCTACGGCGCCATTTGCAATACAGGACGGCTTCATCGCCCGCTGTTCTTCAATGTTTGCGCCGAGGTATTGGCCTTTCCGCCGGTGCGGGACAAGCTGGTGTTGAATGTCACCGACGGTCTGATCGGCCAGTATGACGGCGGCCCCATGCCGGTTGCCAGGTTCACCTACAATTACAACCGGCTGTTTTTTGCCACAGATCCGTTCGCGTTGGATTTGGTCTGCCACAACTTGATGGTGGAAAAGCGCAAGGCGATGGGTGTGAAGGTGAACGAGCATCCCCGCTACACCGAATATCTGCGTTACGCGGAGAAACTCGGATTGGGAGTCGTGGATTCAGCGAAGCTCGAGCATCGAAAAATCACACTTGGTTAAACGAACATGAAACATATCGGTTTGTCGGCGGCCATCCTGGCGATGGCCCTATCGCTATATTCAGCCGGGATCGAACTACCGCCCGGCGATTTCGCGGATGGTTGGCAATTGAAGGGAGCCGCCCGCACCTTTAACCGCAACGGTTTGTATGGGCATATCAACGGCGGTTCGGAGCTCTTCCTGGAATTCGGATTCGATGTGCTGACGGTCCAACGTTATGCCAGGGGCGACGATGAATTGGCGCTGGAGGCCTATAAAATGACCTCGCCGGAAGCGGCCCTCGGTATTTATTTGATGAAGGCCGGAAAGGAGAGCCCCATCGACGGAGTGCCGGGTAGAAGCACCGGCGATCCCTATCAGTTGATGTCGCTGTATGGGGATTATTTGCTGGTGGTCAACAACTACAGCGGTAAAAAAACGGTGGCTCCGGTGATGACGGCATTGCTGTCGGCGGCCCAAAAAAAGATCGCTTTCGCGGAGCCCGCGGATTTGTTCGCGCCGTTGCCGGCGGAAGGGCGGGTAGCCGGAAGCGAGCGCTTGATCAGGGGGATGTATTCCCTATCGTCCCTGGTCACCCTGGGAGAAGATGATGTGTTGCTCTTGAAGGGAGAAATCTTCGGCGTTGCCGCGGATTATAAGCTGGAAACCGGTGGCTTGTATACACAGATCATCATCCCCTATCCTGGAAAACAGCAGGCTGAGGAAGCGTTGGCTCACTTGAAGGCGAATCTCGATTCCTACCTCGACGTTGTTGCCGAGAGTCAACGAAGTTTGGCGTTCAAGGACTATCGAAACAAATTCGGTAGAGTGATTGTCGAGGGGGAAACCATGACCATCGCTATTAATTTACCGGATTCTCCCGGCTCTTGAATTTAATATCCGATATCTTCTGCATCGTGTTGACATTGTTGATCTTTATTCTATAATGTATTCTACAATTTAACAATTCATGACGGCTCCGGCGCTCGAGGTTCTCATCTCCTCGGTCTCCGGCTGATTAGGAGGATTGACATGGCTAGAATCGAACCTTTTAAAGGTGTAAGACCCAACAAAAATATCGTGGAAAAGGTAGCTTCGCCCCCGTATGATGTTCTCAACTCCAAAGAGGCGAAGGCGTACGCCGCAGGGAATCCCTATTCGTTTTTGCATATTGTGAAGCCGGAAATCGACTTGCCCGACGGCACGGA
>CAZBHS010000066.1:0-21067 GCA_964491915.1 uncultured Clostridia bacterium | reverse complement strand
ATCACCAGATTCACGATATAGATCGAAAAACTGGGAGGCGTGTTGTACATGGATTTGTTATCCGCCTGCACTTTGTAATTGAGCATGGAAGGCAATCCTTCAGCCACATTCTCAATCAGGTCGTTGCGGATAATCACCAGGGTCACCCCGGAAGGTCCCATGTTTTTCTGGGCGCCGGCATAAATGATCCCGAACTGCGAAACATCGACGGGACGGCTGAAGATGTCCGAGGACATATCCGCCACCAGCGGAACATCGCCGGTTTTGGGAAATTCTTTGAATTGGATACCACCGATGGTTTCATTCGATGTGACATGAACATAAGCGGCATCGGAGGAGAATTTCAGGTCTTTGGGAATATAATTGAAATTCTTGTCTTCCGACGTACCCGCGACATTGACCTTTCCAAAGAGTTTCGCCTCTTTAATGGCTTTTTTTGCCCACGAGCCTGTATTCACATAATCGGCGGTTCCGCCTTTCAATAAATTCATGGGAATCATGGCAAACTGTGTGGATGCGCCACCCTGAAGGAACAGCACCGAATAATTATCCGGGACACCGTAAAGCTTCCGAATCCGCGCTTCAGCGGAATCGGCAATGGCCATAAAATCTTTTGACCGGTGACTGATCTCGAGAACGGAGAGGCCGATCCCATTCAAATCCAACAATTCTTTCTGGGCTTGTTGCATAACGTCCATGGGAAGAATTGCCGGCCCGGCATAGAAATTATACTTTCTTGACATGATGTGAGTCCTCCTGTTGTTGTTAAATTAAGACCATTAATTAATTAGTTTAAATTATACAAGGATCATCAGAAAAAACAACCTTAATAGATGAATTTCTTAATAATTAATGAATTAATTTTTCCCTCAAAACAGTACTGTATCCAATAATTTTTCAAGGGGCAGGATTTGTTTCATTCCACATTGGTGGATGGAGGAAATGGTGACATCTTTGACCCGTTCAGTGATGAAATCGATGTTGGCCAGAGGATCATGGCCCGCATTATGGGCGTACATGTTTTCGAGAATTTCCAATTGCCGGATCACCTGGTTTGGGGAGCGCGTTTCAGATTGACGAGCGGAGGTTTTATAGTCCACCCCCATCATCTTGTGCAAATAGGCATCCCAGCGTTCCTCTTCTTCGGCTTTCCGCTTTCGACGGTAGTACTGCATCAAAATGTAAGGGATTCCTTCCTCGGATGCCGCCTGCACAGCGGGGTCTTCCACCAGCCAGCCTAGATTGTGAATGGCGACCTTGGCCGACACCGACTCGCCAATCCGTCCGGTAAACGGTTCAATGATATTTTTAGCCGACTCTTCCAGGCTATCGAAACGGTTCATCACAAAATAGACCCGGTAGTTTTGGATCAAACGCCGCAAATAAGGAATCGCCGGATTATCGGGATAGGCTTCTAAGGAAGAATCCAGGAAGTCGTCAAAGTTGAATGTGCCGCCGTCATAGCCATCCTCCAGCCGTTGGGTCATCTCCATAAGGCCCAGGCGGTCCGCTTCGTTCATACGCCTCAGCAACGGATTGCTGCGGTAAGTGCCTTTCAACAACATCCGGCACGACCGCAGCAGGGACGCCCGCACCATTTCAGCCGCCGCGTTGGCGGCGGCGCCGAGCTTCGGGGTGAACACCAATATGCCGGTATTGGTAAAGGGCAAAAACTCCAGCACATGATTGTCGAGCCCCGCCTTCATATCCAGTATCACAAAGTCCGCGTCCAAAGAATTGATACCCCGGAATAACTTGCGTTTCACCGGCAATTTGAAATTGACGATATCTTCCACAAAATGTTTAGGGGAAGCGAGAAGGCTGAACTTTCCGAACAACCGTTCAGGATCCAGACTCCCGGATAAAGACGCCAGACAGGATTCGATAGGGGTGTTTTTTTTGATAAAATGATACAGATCCTCTTTTATCGGCATGTTCAAGAAGTTGCGGGCGCTGGAGGTCCCGGCATCCAGATCCACCAACACCGTCCGTTTGGTGCGCGAGAGATTGAGGGCGAAATTGAGGGCAAAGGTGGTTTTCCCGACACCTCCCTTTCCAGAAGATACCGGAATGATGATCATGGTACCCGAACTCCAGGGGGTATTCTACTCTTTAGAAACCTTTTTTCAATCACAAAAATATTGTAAAACATTTTGTTTTTTTTGTAAATCTTTTTTATCCGCAACCTCTCCGGGGAAATTTTCGTACCAAGACCTTGAAATAATTTCCCCGGCATACTAATATAAATGACGTATGAACAGAAAACAGGAGTGGTAATGACAAAAAAAAATCTTGCGGTAATCCTTTTTCTCCTCTTATTCACGGCAACGATACTTCCGGCTGAAACCGATGGCAAGGCCTTCGCCATCCCCGATACCGGGTTCAAGGGCAAAGTACTCGAGCTCAAGGATATTGGGCAAATAGACAAGATTTTTGTCAACGGCGCGGAAATCACAGGGCAAGCCATAACATTCGACCACACCGGGAAATACGATATCACAATCATCGCCAACGGCAAAACCCACACCTTCGAAACCTACTCCATCCACAGCCTCCTTACGATTCTCCCCCCCCTACTGGCCATCATTCTAGCGCTGATATTCAAGGAAGTTGTTCTAGCATTATTCATCGGCATTCTAGCCGGTTCATTCTTTATCAACCGCTTCGACATGATCACCGCCTTTTTTAAAGTCGTAGACAAATACATTTTGGAAGCTCTGGCGGACAAAGAGCGAGCCTCGATTGTCATCTTCACCCTGTTTCTCGGCGGAATGGTGGGCATTATCAGCAAATCCGGCGGCGTCAAAGGGATCGTTGACAGCCTGTCCAAAAAGGTCAACTCCGCCCGCACCACCCAGATGTACACCTGGCTGATGGGAATACTCATCTTCTTCGACGATTACACCAATACCCTGATCGTAGGCAACACCATGCGCCCCCTGTCGGACAAATGGAAAATCTCCAGGGAAAAACTCTCCTATATCGTCGATTCAACCGCCGCCCCCATGGCCTCCATCGCCATCATCTCCACCTGGATCGGCTTCGAGATCTCCCTCATCAACCAGTCGCTCAAAGCGTACAACATCGATTACGACGCCTACAATCTCTTCCTATCGTCCCTTCCCTACCGGTTTTACCCAATATTGGCATTATTGTTCGTGTTCTTGATTTTCACACTAAAGAAAGATTTCGGTCCTATGTATAAAGCTGAGAAAAGAGCGCGCGAGGGTAAAGTTCTTCGCGACAACGCCATCCCGCTGGCGGATTTCGAATCCTCCGGTCTCTCGCCCGAGCCCAATACCCGCTGCCGTTGGTACAACGGCCTCATCCCCATCATCGTCGTCATCGTGTTCACATTCGGCGGTTTGTACATTTCAGGAAAAAGCAGTCTGCTCCAGAGCGGCGCCACGCTGTCTTCCGGCGACTTTCTCCGGGACTTCGGCAGTATCATCTCGGCCTCCAATTCGTTCCAGGTATTGTTGTGGGCGTCATTGATGGGAGCGTTCACAGCTTTGGTCATGGCGGTGGCCCAACGAATCATGAATCTAAGGGACGGAGTTTCCGCCTTTGTGCAAGGGATGAAGTCCATGATGATGGCGGTGGTGATCTTGATTCTCGCCTGGTCCCTGGGCGTGGTGTTGGAAGAGCTTCACACCGCCGATTTCCTGGTAACCCTATTGTCATCCCACCTGGATTACCATTTCCTGCCTGCCATCGTGTTCATCCTGTCGGCCTTCATCGCTTTCTCCACCGGTTCTTCATGGGGCACCATCGGCATTATGTACCCGCTGGTCATCCCCATCGCCGTCGGCATCATGCATGGCGCGCCGGACTTTAAACTCTTCCTGGTCTTGTCCATCTCCTCGGTTCTGGCCGGCGGCGTGTTCGGCGATCATTGCTCCCCTATCTCCGACACCACCATCATGAGCTCCATGGCGTCGTCGTGCGATCATATCGACCATGTGAAGACCCAAATCCCCTACTCCCTCACAGTCGCTCTGGCGGCCCTATTCCTGGGCATCATCCCCATCTCCTTCGGCCTCCCCTACATCATCGCCATCTTCCTCTCCATCACAGCCTGCGCCGCGGTCATCATCCTCTTCGGCAAACGGACGACAACCTAGCGGGGTTGCACAAAGATTGATAATCTGTTATCTTGTAGCATTCAATACACTGGAGGTTTTTGCACATGAAAGAACAGAAAGCGAAGAATATCGTATGGCATGAGCACTCGGTCAAGAGAGAAGAACGCGAAGCGCTCCTCAAACAAAAAGGAGTGGTACTCTGGTTCACCGGCCTGCCTTCGAGCGGTAAATCCACCATCGCCAACGAAGTTGCCTATCAATTGCATCAGCGGGGACATTTTACCTATGTTTTGGACGGCGACAATGTACGCCATGGTTTGAATAAAGATCTCGGTTTTTCACCCGAAGACCGTGAAGAAAATATCCGCCGTATCTCAGAGGTGGCAAATCTATTCGCCGATTCCGGCGTCATCACCACCACGGCGTTTGTCTCCCCTTACCGGAAAGACCGCGATTTCTGCCGCAGCTTGTTGACAGAAGGCCGCTTTATCGAAGTATTCGTCAAGACATCATTGGAAAGTTGTGAACAGCGCGACCCCAAAGGCTTGTATAAAAAAGCCCGCTCCGGCGAAATTCCCCAGTTCACCGGAATTTCAGCGCCGTACGAAGAACCGTTGAAGCCGGAAATCGTACTGGACACCGATACATTGACAGTCAAAGAAGAGGTTGCCCTCGTCATCGATTATTTGAAAAACAAAGGCATTATCCAGTAATTCGTTCAATGACAGAATCCCCTTCGGCAGGCGATTGTTAGCGTCATGAAAAAGCTGTATCTCATCATCCTGATACTAACGGTCGCCTGGTTACTCTTCCGGGGAGGACCAGGCAGCGGTCAAACCAGGGGGCGCATCCTACAACGGATAAATACGACAATCAGCTTTATCGCCTGGTCTCTTCTGGTGATTTATGGGTGCGCCTTTATCTATTGGTTCATAAAAACAATTTTCTAGCCCGATCTATTCCCCCTTCTGGTAAAACTGGATGACCATCTGGGCTTCGAGAGTTTGCTCATTTCCTTTTTCATCGCGAACAGTACAATACATCAAAACAGAATGCGGGTTTTTTCCGTCGAACATATCGCCGGGAACCGTCGTCGCTGTATTATGGATATTGGCGAACAAATTTATAAGACCATTGGACTCGAGAGGTTCGATATTTGTCTTGAACGGATCGAGTACCACCGGGAACCAGAAGGAGTCATAGTTATCTAGATTTATCTCAAATAAAAATTCATCTTCATCGTCGGAAATTTCAAACGACCAATCAACAATTTCACCCGCCACGCCATTGTCCGCATAGATCGCCACACTGGCCACGAAAGAAGTCAAGTCCTGGGTCAAATCCCGGTCGGCCCTCATGTAATAACCTGGTTCAAACCTGAAGATTCCCTCTTTCGCTTTACATCCACTCATTGACATAATACCGGCCAACAACATAACCGCCATCAAAATGCCTACTATTTTCTTCATTATTTTTTCTCCAACAAATATAATTTTCCGGTTTTCACAATATATGCTATTTATATCACATTTCACTATTTTAAATCAATGACGGAAACGCTAACTAAAAAAAGCCGGGTATGGTGAATACCCGGCTTCTGTATGTTTTTAACATCAAAAACTATTTTTTTTCACCCTTGGACGACACACCGCCGCTACTTTTGGTGTTATTGGAAACGCCGCTCGAGTGTCCGCCGACCGAAGTCGCACGGCCATAAGGCGATCCGGTACTACCGTAAACAGACGACCGACGCTGCATATTCTGCATGAGAGTGGCCCGGCTCAATGTCCCATTCCTGATTTCCGTTCTACTCACATTTCTCAAGTTGTACTTGATTTTACTGGTGACATTGTGGGACGAAATCTTCAGACTAGGCATGACAATGGCGTTATACTTACTATTATATTTCAGCGGCACCCCAAGTCTCCGGGAGATCACACGGTCGGGATTCCAATCCCTTTCGAATTTGACAACCGCGTTTTTTCGCAGCGCGTTTTTATTGAGTGCGTTTTCTTTGTCAATATAATTGTTCTGTTTGAATAAGATGTTGTTGCGATAGATCAACCAGGTTTTAATCCGGTTCATATCAAGACCCGGAGCTTTTTTAAACGACTGGCTACGATTGGGATTGATATGACGGCTCAAATCTTGCAACGGCGCGCGATTCATTCTCTTGATAATGGTCACGATCTGGTTCGGCACCCCATTAAACATCGGCTTGCTCAGATTACCGTCTCCAACCAGTTTGTTCTTGTATTTACGGCTCCAGGCAGTGGCTCCTTCGCGGCGATAGGTGGCATATCCGTTGTAACCGCCGTAGATGGAATCGATCCAATAATCCAGGGTATTGGTGAAAAACGGTCTATATCCCCTGGGGTAGTAACGCCAATCAGACCAATAGTTCCAATTGCTGGCGTACATGGACCAGAGGAATTGGAAGCGGTAGCCGTTCATCATATTCCACAGCATGTTGACATCGATCATACCGGGAGAGAACGCGGTTCCAGGGATCCACACCCAGCCTTTGTTTTTCATCCAATGCCAGGTCCCCATATGCGCGGGCACCCAGCCCCAGGCCTGGGTCGGCACAACGTACAACTGATTTTTAGCCCAAACGTATTTGGCGTCAAAAAACGGTCTGCGGTCGGCAAAACTTTCCTGGTACGGCTTCCAAACATAACCGAGTATATCGTCGTATTCCCACTCGCCGTAGATGCTGGACCATTTTTCGGCGAATTCCACAATTGAACGGGGAAAATTATAGATCGGTTTCGGGACCCGGCTGATCCCGGTGTGCAAATCCTTGAAATTATTGTTTACATAGTCGTTCCACATATGGAATTCAGCGTTCCGCCGTTTACTGTCCATTTTAAATTCATTGCCGACAGTAATGACGGAGCCGGTTTTGGCCCGGATGAATTCTTTCTTGACGGCCCTGGGTCCTTCGCCGAACAACACGCCCACCTTCCCTCTATCCACATAAATATGGGAACCGTCCTCATCGATAGAAATGGCAGAGGTGGAATCATTGGACAGTTTAAAGGCGGCATGAGGAGTGATAATCTGGAACATCTCGCGGTTATAAATATTGTTCATCGAATAAATATTCCCCGCCATGAGTTCCAGCGACGTGATCTTCCACTTGGTGGTCAAACTTTCGGCCCGGATGGTTTTAATCTTTACCTTACTGTTCTTGTCGATACGCATCACGGTTCCATTATCGAACTGAAGCTCGCACCGTCCCTTTCCCGTTGTGTAAACAATATCTCCAGGCATCAGCGGAAAATTTACCATTGCTTTCTGCGCTTCGGATTTTCCCTCTTGAAGAACGAATGCACTGTCTTCCACTAAAGATATATAACCAAAAATCTGCTGGGGTTCCACATCGGCATAGCCGGGAATGGCTGCACCCAACAGCAAAACAAATACTAAAATTAAACTGCGTTTCATGTTAGTTCCTCCAAGATTCATACATTCAAACACACTAAAAGCGTGCATATTCAATGCCAGATCTATTGGAGACAAGCGTCCTTTTTATATGACACATTCAATTACTTCTGTACAATTTTAGGACCATAGACAAATTTCGTACCGGTAAGGATAATATCCCTACCCGTCAGATCCGTATAGTGGCCCTGCTGGTCGAATCCTTCAAATTTTCCGTCGCTACCGGCGCTACCGACCCAAAAGCTATCGCCGTCGGCCCGGTAATACAAATCATTACCCCAGGCATCCTTGGTGGACAATTGTTTCATGTACAGGGGTACGAAGTTTTTGTAATAATTCAACTCATCCAGCTTCTTTACATCAGGGGCATATTCATAATCATTGATAAACGATTGAATGCCCCGGCCGGTGGACAGGAGGATCGCCATCGTGATCTTCACTTTGGACGAGAGGCCGGCATTTCCCAATTTAACAGACAGTTTCTCCAGATTTTCTCCCCCGCTAATCTTTCCTTCCACTAAATTGGCGTACTCTTTTTTTATTAACTCTTCGTCGATCGTTAAATTCTCGTCTTTGATATTCGTGAATGTGAAACTCAATTTCTCGCGGGCCTTCATAACTTCGGCGTCGCTCCGGTACTTCTTGATATTCATTTTGCCCAAATTCTCAGTAAACCGAACCACAGCCAATAATTTCGCCATGGTCTCATTTTCACCCGTTCCCGCCGTTGTTTGGTCGGAAGTGAATTTGACCAGCAGTTGATTGATCCGGGGAATCAGCTCTTCCATATCATTTGCGAACACATCGATTTTTTCCACCATCTCCTGGGATGTGCGGGATTGCGCCATCCCATCTATATAGGCGTTAATAGCCCGGACCTGTTGCTCCCATACGGCCTGGGCCTCTTCAAATTTTACCCGCTCCTGCCTGCAGGCTGTATTCATAAGCATTAAAGCAATTCCCAACATGATCACGAAAGCAACCACTACTGATTTTTTCATTACGCCTCCAAAAATTTCAGATAAAACATTCTAGATATCATTTATATCAATTCTTAAAAAAGAAATCAATTCGAATATGAAACAAGCGGGTCACTTTTTAATTGAAAATTTTTTTTTATTATGCTATATATCATTTATCTTAGGACGAAGGGGAGTGGCGGATGGAAAAAAGGAAGGCAGTTCGCATGAAAAAAAGGGCCATGGTTAAACTGGATCAAGCCTCGGCAATTCTGGTGGACATTTCAAAAAACGGCATCAGGGTCTCGTCCGGCACCGCTCCAAACCACCGAAAAATCCGCATCGAATTGAACAATGAAAGCCAAAATCTAACATTGCAAGGAGACGTTCGTTGGATCAAACGCAAAGTCGCGCTGCAGAAATTGTACGATATCGGCATCTCCATCGTCGAAGCTCCCGATGACTACTACCAATTCATCGAGACGCTGCAAAGCTAAAGATCAATGCAACTCATATTCCGGCAAAATCCTGTCGAGAAAGCGGAAAAAGGGCACCTCCGCAGCAATAACATTGATTCCTATATCTTTAAGATTCTGGACTGAATATTTGCGGTCCACCCAGCGAACCTCGCCGAAAACCGAAAAAACATTGTCGGCCGCGTGCAATTTTATGCTCACCTCTTTTTTCACCGGTTCCAACGTGGACGAGATCCGCATGCCGCCTCTGGAGATATTCAACAACAATCCGGGCTTATCATCTATCTTGATCATAATTCGCTTTTGCACCCTCTGGAACTGCCGACGCTCGCTTTCATCTGCCTCACGCATATCCCCACCTCTCTTATAACAAACCTATATATAATATCAACCGGGATAAATTTCAACTTTCATTCGCGCTTTTAGTCCGGTCATTTTATTCTGACGGTCTTGATTTTTCTTACCCTCCGGTTCCCCAACACATCGGACACCACCACTCTGGCCATCACTTTGCCGCTGGGAAACGGTAGTGGAACCTCGATCCTGAAACGGTCGGTATCCAGAAACTCCCGCTCACCTTTAGCGATCTTCTCTGTCTTATCGACCCGCTCCACCTCTTTGCCGCGATAAAACGCCACATCCACCTTCACCTGCGCCAGATACGTCGAACCCTCCTGCCGGTACGAAAGTTGCGACAGTTCCACCGACACCACCAACGCATTTTTACCGCCGTCATACTCGATTTCCGGCGACAAGCCGGGGCCGCCGTTGCCCATTGCGGTGATCGACTCCTCTTTCAGTGTGTTGATGGCCTCCAACAGCGAGGGATTGGTGGTGCTCATCCGGTATCTGGACCCGAATTTACTGACAAAAGGTATGGCCAGTTGCCAGCGGTCGTAGATCCACATTTCGACTCCGGTGCCGTCGTAACTCTGAATGGAGCTCCGTTGATACATATTGTCCGGCGGCCCGAACAACACATAAATCCTGCCGCGGTCCGTATCATACCCTGGTCCGCCGCTTTCCCGGAACAATTGATTGGCCGCTTCGATCCTCTCGTCCACCTCCAGCTTGAACTCGTTCTCCACAGTCGAGGGATCAGGATCCCGCGAGTTCCAAAAATCCACCATAAACTCCCGCCTCGATTCCACATCCGGCAAATTTCTCAACAATTGCAGCTCATCCCTTGTCATAAACACACGATATCTATCATAAAAGTCCTGGGTCCCGGCATCCAGTTTGACATCCTTCACGCACCCGCTCATGCCCAGAAACGACGCCAACGCCAGGACAATTCCAATTTTTTGTACCATCATTTTTTTCTCCACTACACCAATTATAGTATAAACAAAAAAATTTTAAACCTCCACTCCTGAAAACGCCCTTTCCCCTTGAATCGGTTTCTATTTTACGATACCATTATTTCCATGAAAATCGAACACGCGCACAACGCCGACACAACATTCAAGGCGGACATCGTGCTCCTGGAGCCGGAGATTCCGCAAAACACCGGTAACATCGCCCGCACCTGCGCGGCCGTAGGCTCGACCCTTCACCTTATCGAACCGCTGGGTTTCTCCCTTGAGGACAAATACCTCAAGCGAGCGGGTCTCGATTATTGGTCCCTCATGGATGTGCAGATCCACAAGAGTTTCGACGCGTTCTTCGAGACCCAACCCTCGACACACCTCTACTTTTTCAGCAAAAAAGCGACCATGGCCTATTACGAAGCCCGGTTCGACGGCCGCTGCGCCCTGGTCTTCGGCAAAGAGACCTGGGGACTTCCGGACGCCATCCTCCATCAATTCCCCAACGCCTGTTTCCGCATCCCAATGCAAGGGCAAGCCCGGTCTCTCAACCTTTCCAATTCAGTGGCCGTCGCCATCTACGAAGCCTTCAGACAAAACGGCTTTCCCGGCCTCCTCAAAGGAAATGGCGGATTTTAGAGCATCTCCTCCAGGACGTAATGTCTCTGCTTTTCCGCAGCCCGGTGAAACATAAAAATGCCCGGCCTGACCATGGCCAATACGCGGCAGCAAATCCAATTAAATACACCTGGCTTTCAGCTCTTACAAAAATCAAGTGAACATAGAATTCAGGGGTCCGCCCTGAAAAAGGAAGCAACCATGAACCGCCCAAAGATCTACCCAATCCCGGGATCTATCCTACTATTCAGCATCATCGCACTATTCCTTCCCATCCATCTATTCGCCCCCCAGATCACCCCCTTCTTCCCCTCTTTCTCATTTTGTGTGAAAGTTTTTGTTTGACATGAATGAGGAGCTTATCATGAAATTTTTTATTTTTCTTTCGTTTCTGCAAAGGGGCGATTTTCAAACAGGTGGAAGAGCCGGGGACAGGCGGGAATGCCTTCCATATTATTGGCAAATCGCACAAGGCAATTTGAAAATTGCGCAGCAACTATCTTGCGCTCTTTTTCATTTGGTCGGCAGACTGGTAGGTGACGCCGAAGATGGTGTCGCCGAGCCATTTTTTGAAGAATGGATTGTCGCTGAATTGTTTGAAGAGCTCTGTGTGGTCCGCCAGCAACTCCACCATGACGCGACTCAGCGCCCTGTCGTGTTCGATACGGGCGTTCTGTTTATCGGAATTTTTTATCGCGTTCTGGTACGCGGGATCGGCGGCGACTTTTTTAGGTATTTCTTCAGCGATGACGGTTCGAATTTTATCCCCGTCTTTCCAGTTGATGTTGCCAAACAGGTCGTTGAAGGCTTTGATGATAGCGCTCAGCCGGTCCAGTTCAGGCTCCGCTTTTCCGCCTCCGCCTGCTGTGGGAACAGGGCCGAGTTCCGCATCCTCGTCTGCGAGGGTGAGATTCATGCTCGCCTGAACTTCGGCCCGGTAGCTGTCCATATCGATGGCTTCCAGTATTCCTCTGGAGAGATCTTCCTCTTTGGGGGCCGGCAACTTGGGGATCAGGAAGTTCAGGAATATCGAAAGCTTCTCCCAGTCGGCGTTTGAATAGGGCAAAATGGAAGCCAGAAAGCCATAGGTGCGAGCGAAGGCCTTGGCCTTGCCTTTGAAATCCACCTGGCCGTCTTCATCCAGGTCGCTGGTGTACACCGCGACGCAGGTATCGAGAATGGGATCGAGGGTATCTCTCTCGGCGCCATCCAAATAGAGGCTCACCAAATCGTCGATGTGCCCGGGGGAATAGACCTGGCAACTGTCCAAATCGGCTTTCAGATCATGGAGCTTGTTGGGGTCTGTCTCTTCGCTCAGTATGGTGGTGCGGTAATAATCGGAAAAGGGCAATTGAATGACCTCGACGCCATTGAAGAAGTCCAGGATGAAGGTGTCGTGTTTTTTAGGATGGGCGCGGTTCAGCCGCGACAGAGCCTGCACTGCCTTGATTCCCGCCAGCGGTTTGTCCACATACATCGTGTGCATCATGGGCTCGTCATATCCAGTGAGGAATTTGTCCGCCACAATCAGGATGCGATACGGGTCTTTGACAATCCGGTCCGAGATCTTACTGCTGGGAAAGCCGTTCAATGTGGCCTCCGTGACCTTTTGGCCGCCGTATTCATGTTCACCTGAAAACGCCACAATTGTTTTGTATGGAAGTTTTTTCCGGTCCAGATACTCGTTGATGGCGTGGAAGTATTCGATAGCCCTCATAATGGCGCTGGTGATGACCATGGCGCGGGCTTGCCCGCCTATCTTACGGTGTCCCATCACCTGGGCGTGGAAATGGTCCACCATGATTTCCGCTTTTTCGCGGATTGCGTGGGTGTTGGACTCCACATAGTTGCGCAGCTTTTTCTGGGCCTTTTTGGAGTCGAACATCGGGTCGTCTTCCACGGTTTTGGCCAACCGGTAATAGCTTTCCACCGGGGTGTAGTTCTCGAGAACATCGAGGATGAAGCCTTCTTGAATGGCTTGCTTCATGGTGTAACTGTGGAAGGGGTGATGCTTCACCTTTCCGTCCGGTTGGGGATCCGGCCGGCCGAAGATTTCCAGGGTCTTGTTTTTAGGGGTGGCGGTGAAGGCGAAATAGCTGGCGTTGGCCAACATTTTGCGGCCTTCCATCAGCTCGTTGATTTTGTCTTCGAAGCTTGCTTCCTCTTCGCTATTCGTAACATCCGCAGAGAGCGCCATGTTCATTTTCGAGGCGGCCCGGCCCCCCTGGCTGGAGTGGGCTTCGTCAATGATGATGGCAAACTTGCTCTGCCTGTGGTGGTCGCCGATTTCCGCCAGAATGAAAGGAAACTTCTGGACTGTCGTGATGATGATCTGCTTGCCCTCTTTGATGAAGCGGCGCAGGTCGCCGGAGCGTTCGGCGTGGCCCACCACATTGCCTACCTGGGCGAAGGATTTGATGGTGTCGCGGATCTGTTTGTCCAATAGGCGGCGGTCGGTTACCACGACGATAGAATCGAACACCGGCTTTTTGTCCTGTTCCAGTCCCACCAATTGATGGGCCAGCCAGGCGATGGAATTGGATTTGCCGCTGCCGGCGGAGTGTTGAATCAGATACCGTTTGCCGGCTCCGGTCTTTTTGGCGTCCGCCAGGAGTTTGCGCACCACCGCCAATTGATGGTAGCGGGGGAAAATCTGCTTTTCTTTTTTCTTGCCGGTTTTCTCGTCTTTTTCTTCAACCACCTGGGCGTAGTTTTCCAGGATGTCGGTGAGGCGGTCTTTGGTAAGGATCTCTTTCCAGAGATAGTCGGTCGCCAGTCCCGCTGGATTGGGAGGGTTGCCGGCGCCGTCGTTATACCCTTTGTTGAACGGCAGAAACCAGGAGTCCGTGCCTTTCAGCTCTGCGCACATGCGCACGTCATGGTCGTCAACCGCGAAGTGGACCAGGCAGCGTTTAAACTGAAACAGGAGTTCTTTGGGGTCCCGGTCGTTTTTGTACTGCTGAACAGCGTCCTCCACCGTTTGCTTGGTGAGCTTGTTTTTCAGTTCAAAGGTGGCAATCGGCAGGCCGTTGATAAAAATCACCAAATCGAGCGCCAATTTGGTTTCGCTGCCGCTGTAGCGCAACTGGCGAGTCACACTGAAAATGTTCTTGCCGTACAATTCCTTCGCTTTTTCATTGTTCGCCGTCGGGCTGCCGTAGAAGAGCATGATAGAGTCGGGGCCGTGTTTCACCCCTTTGCGCAACACATCGATGATCCCCTGTTTGGCGATTTTCCCTCGCAACCGATGAAGGAATTTTAGTCTTTCGGGAGTCTCCCCTTCAAGGCCGAGGCGTTCCGCCACCTCCGGCTGTGTACCTTGAATAAACTCTGTCAGTTTAGCCAAATCAACCGCAAAAGACCGGTCATAGTCCCCGGAGTTTCCCGCCTGATACCCGGCCTCCTCGATCAACGATTCAACAATAATAGTCTCAAATCCAGCTTCGCTCGTATCGCTACATCTCATTCTTCAACTCCCTCCCCAACAAGTTCCTCTCCATCCCCCTCTTCATCATCCCCTCCTTCCCAACAATGCAACCTCCTCTCAAGCTCCTGAGCCAGCAGTTCATAAAACGAAAACTTCGGAATCTCCACAGAACGCACATCAACTTTCCCGGTCACCACATCCGAAACAAGACGAGCACGGTATTCCTGAATAAGCTCGATTTCCCGTTCGGTACGGACGATGGTTTTGTCGATGAGAGCTGTCTCTTTTCCGATAAATTTTGCTATCTGTTTTTGTTCATCAATAGGGGGCCTAAAAATCCGCAATTGCGGAAGTTTGCTCGCTTTTATTCCCAATGCTGTAGATCCAGTGGCTCTGCACTTTAGCTGGTCTTGAAAATATTTTGAGATAACAGATGCAAGAACAAATTGTTCATTAAACAAACTGCAATTCATACGAAATCGAATTACTCTTTGAGCTAAACAAACATCCTCCTTATCAATAAGTGCTGCATGTCCAAGAGGAGCCTCTGTTGTTAACAAAAGATCTCCAATTTTTGGCATTCCTCTTTTCATAATCTTATCATATCCATCCTTCGTAACAAATTCTCTGCTACACTCATAATCAATAAATCCAAGTCCAATATTTTTTGCGGTTACTAAAAACACCCCTGAATCAACTTTTTCAGGAGTTGCACCTCGATAATCAGACATTTCTATCGCTCCCTTGGTAAACGGGAATACCGCCCAATGCTCTGGAATCTCGCCAATCCATTCGACGCCGCTGTCTTTCATTTTGACTTCGGGATCAATGCCTTTGGTCACCGCTTCATTGATGATGTTCTGCTTTTGCTCTTTCAGCAGAGTAATGAGTTTCTTCTTGGCCTTGATAAATTTGCTGATTTTGGAGGTTTGCCAATCAAGGTAGCGGGAGATTTGCAACTGTTCTTCATGTGGTGGAATAGGCATCGGTGATCTTTTTAGAAGTTCATAATTTATGTTTTGCCCTTCCCGAATTCCAGTCACACAAGTTTTCAACAGTGAGATGAACTCCTTTGACTTTGCTAAATGCCGATAATATTCAGGCAGAATCCTCTTCTGAGGAACCATTATGGTATATGCAGGGCTTATTATTCCCCTGTAATAGGCATACTCTATTCCTCCCTGGAATGATCGGAGACTTATGACAAAATCACCCTGCCTTACTAATTTTAGAAGATGCAAATCTTTTTGAGCCTCGACAGTTCTATTTTCATACATCGCCTTTGGAACAACCCCTTTTGTTTGCGTGGCCGCAAGTAGTGGCTCATTTGGATACCCTTTTTCCACGCGCTCTTTAAAAAGGTATTTTGTTTTAATTGCATCCCAATGGTCAGGAACTTGCCCAATCCAATGAACACCCGAAGCCTTGTATTTTGGGTAGGGCTTCATTATTGAGCCTCCCCGACAATCTCTTCTAGCAGACCTTCGGTTTCCTGCTCGATGGCGAAAATATCCGTTTTGATTTCATCCAGCGTTCGCATGGGAACTGGCTTGTAGAAATGTTTGGTAAACGAAATCTCGTAGCCGGTCTGGGTTTTGGAACCGTCGATCCAGGCGTCCGGCGTATATGGCAGAACTTCCCGCTCGATGAAGGCTGCGATACCTCCATCTTCCAGGAGGGGCACCTGCTCCGAATCCCTCAGATTGGAATCCGGTTCGTACTCTACAATGACGTTTTTGTTGTCTAGTGCCGCTTCATATAAACCGTAGAGCGGATTGGGTTGGACCTTTGCGGCCTTGTGAACCTTTTTGACCACCGGATCCGCCGACTCATCGACGACTGCGAGGTTGGCCTTCAGGAAGTTTTTGCTTTTGGCCGGGAGCTTCACAGCCATTTCGTTTGCCTGGGACTCGAGAGAATCTAAAAAGTTGTCGTAATTCAGATGAGGCCCTTCGCCTATTCTGTCGGCCACAGATTCGACAACCGGGTAGAGAACCGTATCCCCGGCTTCTGTGCAGAGCCGTTCGAAACGATGCAGGTTTTTGGCCGTTAAATGAACAGACAGACGCAGCGGTCGCTCGACAATCAGCTTCCGGTATCCGAATGCCTCGTTGGCGAAAATTTTGGACTGCTCCGTTTCTTTCGGTTGGGTGATCAGCCGGCAGATATCCCGAATGTGAGCTTCACTCAGCTCGCAGTTCTTCTTGCCCATGTTTTTGCGGAGCGACTGATACCAGCCGGTTGCGTCGATCAGTTGCACGTTACCCTTACGCTCAACCGGTTTCCGGTTGGTCAGCACCCAAATGTAGGTCGAGATACCGGTATTGTAGAAAATATTCTCCGGCAAGGCGATGATGGCCTCCAGCCAGTCGTTCTCGATGATCCAGCGGCGGATGTTGCTTTCCCCTTGTCCAGCGTCGCCGGTGAAGAGCGACGAACCGTTGTGAACCTGCGCGATGCGGCTACCCAGTTTACTCTTGTCCTTCATCTTTTTCAGCTTGTTCACCAAAAACATCAATTGCCCGTCGCTGGAGCGGGTGATCATCTTGTATTCGGGATTATCCCCATATTCAAGAATGAAGCGCGGATCTTTCAAGTCCCCTTTGCCCCCCATCCGGTCAATATCCGTTTTCCAACTCTTGCCGTAAGGGGGATTGGACAGCATAAAATCGAATTGACTGGAAATGAAGCTATCGGCAGACAGGGTGGAGCCGTACTTGATATTGGCGGCCTCGGCCCCCTCTCCTTTGAGCAGCAGGTCCGCCTTGGCGATTGCGTAGGTTTCCGGCTGAACCTCTTGGCCGTAGAGGTGAATGGAGACCTCCTTGCCCGCGTCTTGCGCAAGCATATGCAGCCGTTCTTCAGCCACCGTCAGCATACCGCCGGTTCCGCAGGCCCCGTCGTACACCAGATAGGTTCCCGACTCGATTTGATCGGCAATCGGCAAAAAGATAAGGTCCGCCATCAGCGTTACCACATCGCGAGGGGTAAAGTGCTCTCCGGCCTCCTCGTTGTTTTCCTCGTTGAAACGGCGAATCAACTCTTCGAATACAGTACCCATCCCGTGATTATCCAGCCCTGGAAACGTTTCGTTACCATCGGCATCCAACACCGGCTTTGGGCTCAGATTGATACCTGGATTCAAATATTTCTCGATCAACGCCCCAAGGATATCCGCGTCAACCAGAGTCGTGATCTGATTGCGGAACTTGAACTTGTCGAGAATCTCCTGCACATTGGGAGAGAAACCATCTAGATAGGCTTCGAAGTCCGCTCGCAACTGCTGCGCTTTGGCCCGGTTTTTCAGATCCTTGAGGGTAAACGGCGAGCTGTTGAAAAAAGCCTCGCCCGAAGCCTGACAAAGGGCCGCGTCCTGATTGGCAACTTCCGCCGCATCGAGTTGTTCCTTCATGTCGAGGACAGCCTCTTTCGTCGGTTCCAGCAACGCGTCAAGCCGGCGGATCACAGTCATCGGCAGAATGACATCCCGGTATTTGCCCCGGACATACACATCCCTCAGGACATCATCGGCAATATTCCAGATAAAGTTCGTGATTGTATTGTGGACACTGTAATTCATGTAAATTCTCCATTTTCATTGTCGCCTTCCACTGCCGATAACCGGCGCCTACTTATGTCCGCCATACTTCATACTCCTTTTGGAAACTAAAACACTAGTGTCATAACCTCAATAGAGGCAGTCAAGGTATTTGGTTCAAGGGTGCAAACCATTAAAATCCCAACGGGATTCCTTCAAATATTATCTTTTTTCCCCTACTAAGTCAAGAAACTTCTTTTTCTGTCAAGAGGCCTATAGCCAGCGAGCGGGCGTTCGGCCACCGGGGATTTCGCCCTTGCTTGAGCCGCCCTTGTGACGGTTTAAGTAGACGGAATCCTGGTTTTATCTGCTTCTGTTTCGGAATCATCCACTTTTGTATCAGAATCATCTGATTTTGTTGCGGAATCAGATGAATATGTTCCGGCACCATCTAATTTTGCTTCAGATTCATCTCTATCTGTCATCGAATCACATGCATCGGGAACAAAAACTAAAGATTTTATGACTAAAGTAGATGGTTTGGTTTCTCGTACTGGTGAATCGGAAACCGATGCAGATGATTTTGTAACAAAAGCAGATGAATCGGGTTCCGAAGCAGAAGATTCTGATACAAAAGTAGATGAATCGGGTTCCGAAGTAGAAGATTCCGTTACAAAAACACACAAAAGGAAGACAAAACAACCCAATAGTTCCCCGGCAACCGGCTCTGCGCCTTGAAAATGTTTTCTTCGGCTTTTATAAAGGGGACAATCGTCCTCGAATTCTCAATAAACCTTTTCGTGACATAGAAATTCAGGAATCCATCTCTCAGGTTCACTATATAATCAAGGAAGGCAAAAGAATTGAATGCCTATTTACACTGTGGATCGTTTTTAGAACACCGGCATTGAACGCGGCTTCTATTTTTCTGTTAACCTTATATCCCTCTTTCAAATACTGGATAGCTAGCGGCTTCCAGACATTTTCCGATTCAAAGTCGGGAATTTCATCCGCTTTACTATTTAGAACTGTGCGGCCCACTTCAGGCAACATAATAATCAAGATTCCCCAAATAAGAAGAGAAATCATTACTGTTCTTTCCCTAAACAAAACAGAGGCGAGCAATCCCAACATGTAAAAGAAAGTGAGAAATAGGAGGGTAAAGAGGCTATAATAAACAAACACACTGCGCTCAAGGGCAGAGAATGAAATCCCACGAGCCAATACCAGGAAATAGCCCATCGCAAAAAATATGCCGAATAGGAGATTCAACAGAACGAGTCTTGAAAAAATAGATTTTAAGAAGTTCTCCTTCAACACAATATATTTTAGAAATTTATCCCGCTTGAAGTTGGCGGCACCCCAATATAGCATGTACAGGCTACCAAAGAAGAAAAGAATTCCAGCAAAATCCATTTGTTTTCTGTCAACTGTAAGGGCTTTGCCTTTGACATGCATTATCACTCTGCTATTTTCACTGACATCCACATTACTTTCGAGGAACTGACGCAACTTGTCCTTTTCAAAAAAGATGCTCAACGGGGACGGCTCGAACAAAACTCTAAATCCATAACCTGCATATTGCGAATACGTCCGAAAACGCGATATTTTATCTTGCTCATATTTCTTAAAATCGCTCTCCCCCGATAAAAAATCTTTGTAGTCGGAAACACCTGAATTCACAAAACACATCGCGACAACAAAGAGCATTAAAAGATAGATGATACTATTTTTATTGTTAAAAATTCTAAAAAACTCAAGTTTAAAGATGTTCATCGTTTACTGGTCCCTCCTCAAAAGTAAAACAACATCTGGTTTTAATTAAAAGCGTCTTTTGAAAGAACAGAAGCGTAGTTTCCAAACAGAGCGGTTTCAGAATATGTCTGATACAAACTCCAAAATTCTGAAATATCTGGCCTTTTATTGGAATTTAATTGTTTGTATATTTTAGACAGAACCGCGAGGATGCTGTCAATCTTTTCAAGATTCTTCCGATAAAGACCAATCATATCACCGTTAAATATGAATCCTTCAATAACTCTTGGGATTCAAAGAAAGCGAGAATAGATTGGAGACCATTAAATGGAATTAGTAACAGTAATAAACGTCTGGATTCACCTATCGATGTAGTTTCCTTTTTTCACCCTATTATGCTTACATTTCACCTGGATTGACGATTTTGAATTGTCTTGAACCGCTGATAAGGGCTAATAATAGCATATGGTATTATTATTTTCAACTTATGGAAATTTTTTTTATGCGGCCCCGGGTGGGGCCGCTTTTTATTTTAAATATTGGGTTGTCAGTCTGTGATGATGCGGTTGAGGGTGGTGTTGAGCTGGGCTGGTTGGAGGGAGATGAGGCGGTCGTAGAGGGGGCGGGTTTGGGTGGGGATGAGAGTCTGGATTTGGCGGCGGATGGGGGTTGGGTCGGTGGAGGTGATGGAGGCGATGGCGCGGGCGGCTGAGATTGTGTCTTTGACGTTGGCGAAGTATTCGTCGATGGTCTGGGGGGTGCGGGATTGGAGGTTTTGGAGATGGGTGGCGGCTTTGGTGGCGAAATGGCGGTCGGTTGAGGAGAGGGTGAGATAGTCGATTTGTTGGAGGATTTCGGTGATGCGGGCGGTGACGGTTTGGGAGACTTCAAATTCTATGGTTGCTTGGTTCAGGAGTTTGGCGCCTTCGTAGATTTCGGTTTTGACGGAGTAGGTGTTGATGTCGTCCGGGAGTTTTAGCCAGTAGAAGAGGTTCCAGTCGGAGTTTGCGGCCAGGGTGAGCGTCCAGGAGAGTTGGTCGGGGTCTTCGAGGGGGGGATTGTAGCCGAAGCCGGTTGCGCCGTAGGGGAATAGTTCTTTGAGGGTGATGGTTTGGGGGTCCTGGCCGGTGTAGGTGAGGGTGAGGTTGAGGGGGAGGATGCGGGTGAGGTCGGATTGAGTGAAGACCGGGCGGTTGAATGCGTCGATGGCGGAGATGATTTGGGTGGGTGTGATTGTGAGCGTGCCTTCGAGGGATTTGGTGGGGTGGATGGTGACGGGGAGTTCCCGGGAAATATCGGTGGATTCGTTTGAGACGCGGCAGGTGATGGTATAGCTTCCGGCTGGGGTTGTTCCGGTGTTGAAATGGCGGGTGAAAATTTTTTGTTGGAAGGCTGTTAGGGCGGTTGTTCCTTGTTGCTGGTAGATTGGGAGGCCGGTTGCGTCGTTGGTGATGG
>CAZBHS010000065.1:2952-21461 GCA_964491915.1 uncultured Clostridia bacterium | reverse complement strand
GAGAACTTGTTCTTTGTGGATGGAACCGATACAACGACAATTTATTCGGGTATCAACGGCATCGACGTACACATTGATTTTGTGGACGAGATCAGTGTTCAATCATCCGGATTGCCGGCGTCGAGGGCCGGCTCCACCGGCGGAGTGGTCGATGTGGTCACCAAAAGCGGCGGCAACCAATTTCACGGCTCCTTGCAGCTCAACGTCACCGGCGATTGGCTGGACGGAAAACCCCGAAAAGTGTTGCTGCATCATGATCATAATTATTCGTATGACGAATACGCAGAGTATCCGGAAGACACCTGGATCCGCTGGCAACCTGGCGTCACACTCGGCGGCTATATCGTCAAGAACAAACTCTGGTTCTACGGAGGCTTCATCCCCTCCTTCCAAAGACGAACCCGCGACGCGGTGTTCATATACGAGCCGGACATGGACCGCACTATCACCCAAAAAACCACCGAATACCAGGGGATACTCAAATTGACAGCCTTTCTCACCGACCGGATCCGCCTGTCGCTGAGCGGCCTCATGGATTAGCGCAGAGTGGAAGGGAGACTTCCTCTACGCAGTGGGTTAAGCAATCATTTCGTCGAGTATGAAAAAGAAAGTTGGCGTTATCCCTCCATTTCCCTGGCAGGTAATGCGCACTATTCCGGCACGAATGTTTCGATTCATCTTAACGGCGGCTATTGGCGGAGAAACCAGTCCGACGATTTCAGTTGTAGCGCGCCTTATTTTAGGCATTGGGGGAGCGTCAATAGCTACGCCATTCCGCCAGTCCCCATTTATTATTATTGGCCTCAGGCACTGAGAGGTTGCGCCAGATATCTATGCAAAAGGGATATCGCCTCCCGCCTCATGTTGAGTGGGGTGTTGGAAACGCACTTGCGGTGGCTGGGAAACCATCATCTCACTGTAGGGGGGCGATTCGTACGCAAGACAGTGGATAAGTATAATGCTCTGAATAGCCTCATCAGGTTTGTCTGGGGGTATGATTTCGAATCTCCAACTTCCGGTGAAACCATTCCTACGACTCTCGGTTATGTGGAGGTAAGAAAACCATATGGTTATATTTTCAAACGTAGCGTGGATTCCCTGGCCCTGTTCCTGGGAGATGAATGGAACCCGGTGAAAAATTTGGTCTTGCAACTGGGCGTGAGACTCGAAAGTGACGAGGTGCCGTCATTGAGTGATGATCAAGTTGATTCCGAGTCGCCGATCCGGTTCGGCTTGTTGGATAGGATCTCCCCGCGTCTGGGGTTTGTCTATGAATGGGGAGATGAGAAAAAAACAACGATATTTGGGAACTATGGCGTCTACTTCGACACAATGAAGTGGACTGTGGCCCAGGAGCGGTATGGAGGCTTCAGGTGGACGTCTCATTATTACGATATCGTGCGCCCGTTTTGGGAAGAGTATCATGTGGTGGAACAACCGAATCCTTCCTATATGGAGGGGCGATATTTTGAATCCAAGGATTGGGGGCTCACGAAAGTCAGCGAGACGCAACAGGATATCAAACCCTTACAGAAACATGAGTTGAGCCTGGGCATTCTGAAATGGTTGAGTGCGGATGTTGAGTTGAATGTAAGTTTTGTTCACAACTGGATAAAAAACGCTGTTGAGGATATAGGCGTGCCATATCCCGATGGTTTGGTCTATTTCATTGCCAATCCCGGTTCCGATTGGATTCAAGATAGGTATAACGAGGCGCAGGAGTTGGGAACAATGCCGGAAGGTGTTGAAAGTGTAGATGCGGTGCGCCGCTACACTGCGATTACCGTGAGGCTGGACAAACGATTTAGCAGGCGCTGGCTCGGCGGGATCTCTTACACCTGGAGCAGGTTGTACGGCAATTATTCCCCTCTAGAGATCGATTCCGAAAAACAGCTATCGGAATTTGATGTCTGGTATCACTATTATAGTGGGAACGCAGCCGAGGTTGATCCGCAACAGATTTATTTGTCACCCCTTTTCAATGCGTGGTATTCCAATTATAACCACAACGGGGAAGAAGTTCTAGGCCTCTTGCCGACGGATCGCACGCATCAAATCAAAGCCTATGGCGCTTACACATTTGATTTCGGTCTCACCGTCGGTTTCAACGCTTTTGCTATGAGCGGAACGCCGGTGCAAACCGAAACCCCTCTGAATGGCGTCGATGGATGGCACCCTTACGGCCGTGGCGATCTGGGGCGCACTCCCTGGATTTGGCAATTGAACACCTACCTGGAGTACAACCTCAAGTTGAGCCACCATTTCAATCTGCAATTGAGTCTCAATATTGATAATATCACTAACAATGACATTGCCCGGCGGGTGTATCAACAGCTTTGGTGGGCCGTTTATATTGATCCGCAGCTCATTTTCGAAGGCTTCAAATCAATTGGAGATGTTGCTTATAATGAGCTGTATACCGATCCCCGCTTTAAAATGGAGCGGAATTTTCAGCCGCCCATCGCCGCCCGTTTGGGGGCGAAGTTGCTATTTTAGGCGGACGCCGATTTTGAAGCTGATGTCCGGGGTCGTGTCAAAGGGAGCGAAGTCTTCGATAATGAGGAGTTCGATCCCTTTGCCGATCCTGACACCAAGATAGCCCTGGAAGGCGTCGTGGTCTGCGTCTCCTTCGCGGATGGGGGAAGTGCGGAATATGAAGCCGGAGATGGATAAGTTTGGGGACAGGTAACTTCGAACCTACCAAACTTAACCAAAGAAGCGTTCACGTTTAATGGCCAGGCATTTACGCCCGATTGACATGGGAGTTGTCGAGATGCGGAAACTGAAAAATGACTTCAACTTACAGTTTCTCCACCTCCACAATTGAAAAAATCATCTGATTATTTCAATTCTAATGGTCGAGAAAGTGAAACATCATTTCCAGAATTCAAATCTCCACATCGAGAATGTGATTCATCACTATCAGAATGAGAAAAATCACCTCCAGAATTGATTTCTCCACCTGCTGTATCGTTAAAATTATGTTTTTATTTTGTTTCTCCCTCTCGAGAATTGAATGATTGTGTTGATGACTCGCCTGTCCCTTGAATTTCCCCCGTCGCCGCCCGTTTGGGGGCGACGTTGCTATTTTAGGCGGACGCCGATCTTGAAACTGATGTCCGGGGTTGTGTCAAAGGGAGCGAAGTCTTCGATGATGAGGAGTTCGATCCCTTTGCCGATCCGGTACCCCGCGTAAACCTGGTAGGCGTCGTGAGCGGCGTCGCCTTCGCGGAAGGGGGAGGTGCGGAAGATGAATCCGCTGATGAAGCGGCCGAGGGTGAGGCGGGTGTCGGAGTAGAAGATGCGGGTATCGATGGATTCGGTGTCCAACCAGTTGGGGGTTTTGAAGAAGGAGATGTAGCCGGATGTTTCCAGAGAAACGTTGCCGCTGCGAACGCCCATCAATAAACCGGCGCTTAAAAATGGTTGGTCCGAGACGAATCCCGGCAGCTCAGCCAATGGGATGCCCAGGGCGAGCCGTGATTTGAGCGAGAATGTGTCGTTTTCGTAGAAACGGAACAAGGCGCCGAGAATCAGAGGGGAGACAAAATTGCGCTTTTGGGTGTGGAAGAAATTGTCTTTATGGTAATAGACCACGGAATCGCGGGGGAAAGCGTAACGGTAGTTGTCCGGTAGGTTGAAGGATTCGTGGAAGTTTTCGATGAACTGGTCCAGCTCTCCGCCAAAAATGGAGGAGACCTTGCCGTAGAACTCCAGGGTGATGCCGTCGGTGATGCCGTAGCGCACATCGAGCAGCAAGCTGGAGGTCTCGAAATCGTTGAAGGTCCGGCCCAGCAAATCAAAGGTGTAAACATTCGAGTAATACAGGCTCAGGCCTACGGACACTTCGCTTTGTTCCAATACCCGGTTTTGGGAGTAGGGGAAATAACTCATGGCTTGCACCAGCGGGAATTCGATATTTTCCCCGTGTACCGGAGTGACGGTCGCAATCATCACTAAAACTATAGCAAAACTATATATAAAAAAACGGTTTTTCATTCTTCTTTCCTCTTCTTCGATTTTTTCAAATCTTGATAATCGAGATATGACAGTCTATTGTAAATGATTTTGATAAAATTTCCAAGGGGTTAAATTTGTGTTTTCCGGGAATTTGGACTATAATATCGCCTATTATTTAGTGAAAAGGACTGGATTAAAACATGTCGGTTGAACTTCAAAGTGTCGAATACTATACGCCACACAGAAAGCAGATCCTCCACGCGGTCAAAGTGCTGCAAAATGGGGGAGTCATTGTCTATCCCACTGATACCATCTATGGCCTGGCAGCGGATATCATGAACAAGGAAGCGGTCAACCGCATCTTCAAAATAAAAAAGGTCTCCAAACAAAAGCTCCTCAGCCTCATTTGCGGCGACATCCAGGAGGTCTCGAATTGGGCCCATGTGTCGAACCACGCCTACCGGGTGATGAAAAAGGTGTTGCCCGGCGCCTATACCTTCATTCTTCCGGCCTCCAAAGAGGTTCCCAAGAGTATTCTGGAAAAACGGAAAACCGTCGGCATCCGTATCCCCGATTGCGCCGTGTCTATGGCGTTGGTGGAAGTGTTGGGGCGCCCGATGTTGAGCACCTCTGTTCCCAAAGGAGCGGATGATTATTTTACCGATCCCAATGATATTGCCGAGATGTACAAGTACGATCTGGATCTCGTCCTCGACGGCGGCATCATGCCTATGGCCCCCTCCACAGTGGTGGACTTCACCCAGGAACCCCCTCAAATCCTCCGCGAAGGCTCCGGCGACGTCGATCAATTGTTCTAATAAAAAAGGACAGGCGCGGGGCCTGTCCTTGGGGTTGGGATTATTTCGTTTTTTCTTTAATGATGCGAAAACCGGTGTAGATTGATTTTGAAGGGATGTCGGACTTTGTGTCTGTGGGGAGGTCGGCGGCTCCGCCCATGGCAATGCCGGTGTTGTCCTTTTGAACGACCCACTCTGAAGCGTTGCCTCCCAGATCGAAGACTTGATTTTCTCCTGTTGCGGGGAAACGTCCCACTGGCTTGAGAAGCACGGGTTTGTCCTTGAAGCCCTCGATCTCTTTTTGAAGATTTTTGTAGTCACCGGGACCGAGGGTGTAACCGGCCCAATAGTCAAACGTATTGCCCGACCTTTTTTTGTAAAGAGTTTCCGCCTCTTTGCCGTTAGGCAAGCGGTAGGAGTGGCCGGTGGTCTTACTGAGCCAGGCGGCATACTCTTTGGCTTTTTCATAACCGATACCGGTGACCGGAAGATTGCCTGTCCCTTTGGCGAATTTATAATCGGCGGCGAACGACGCGTACTGGGCGCGGGTCACTTCGAAACGGCCCACTGTCATTTTTTTGTACTCCACAGTTTCCGGCAAGAGGTTACCGTCTTTCATGACACCGAACAATCCATCGTGCCGCGCGATTTGCAACCAGTCTTCCAGCTTGTCCAGCGGACTTCCTTTCTTGAGGGATTCATTCTTCTCTTTATAGGTCTTGAACAGATATCTCTCGAACCAGGCTATCTCTTCATTCAACTTGACCCGCTGGTGCGCCAACTTACGAGGCCCATGCCCTTCGTCCGGGAAGGTGATAAATTTGACCGGCGCCTTGCCGCTGACTTTCAGGGCGCGATAGTATTCCCAACCCTGGGAATACGGCACCGCCCGATCCTTACTGCCGTGAAATATCAACGTGGGGGTGGTGACCGTATGCAATTTGAACAACGGCGACTTGGCGATATAATGCTCCACCCGCTGCCACGGCGGACCGCCGAAATAATAATTGTCGAATGCGACGCCGAATGCGCAATTGCCGTAATCACTGGTCCAATTGACATCCCCGGCTCCCAGGCTGGCGACTTTGTAGCGGCGGGTATGGATGGTCAACGCCGTACCCAAAATCGCGCCGTTGCTCCAGCCGATAATCCCCAGCTTTCCGGGATCCACTTTTTTCTGGGCAATCAGCTTGTCCACGCCTTTTTCGATATCCGGCACCTCGTATTCATAATAATGCCCGGCGATGGATTCCCCAAACGCCAAACCGTAATTGGAACTGCCATGATAATTGACCTTCAAGGTAAAGGCCCCCCGCTCCGCCATCAGATGGGCGGGATACGACAGCCGGTCGGAGAAAAAGTCCATGTCAGCCCCGTGCGGCCCGCCGTGAATCATCACGATCAACGGATACTGCTTGCCCGCCTCGTAATTCACCGGATAATAGAGAATACCCTCGACAGTATCATCCATGGCTCCCTTCCAGGTGACAATCTCCCGTTTGGCAAGGGGCAATGTGTTGAGCGGCGACTCTATCTTCATCACTTCACGCTTTTTCAAGAACCTGTTCCCCTTCAATTCCGCCGAATAATAACGCACCGGCTGCGACGCGGTTGAATAGCCATACACAATGGTCTTGCCATTATCAGCCAGATTGAAGGTCATGATGTTTTTCTGCCGGTCCCCGGCGATGAACCGCCGCTTCCAGGTATCGCCTTTTTTAGTGTAGCGGGCGTATTGGTAATGGACGCCATCCAGAAGCGACATAACGAAACCGTCCCTGGTGACTGTCAATCTCCGGCCCGACCGCTCCCAACCGAGATCCACCTCCTGATGCTTACGGGTAGCCATATCGAACCAATGCACCCTGGTGATGGAGGCCATGATATATTTGGGATGGGTGCTATAAGACGACAGAGCGTAAAACCCACTGCTGTCCATAGCCCAATGAAAATATCCCTGCGGCTTGATGGAAGGCTGCGAAAAAATCTCGGTGGTCTCTCTGGAGGCGATATTCATGAGGAAAAATTTGGGACGGATTTCCGTGTCCTGCCCATACAACATGCTCATGCTCATCACATAGATCGCCCATTTTTTGTCGGGAGACACAACGAAGCTCTCGATGGGTTTGTGATTGTCCGTCAAGCGAACCGTCTTTTTGGTCTCGATGTTATGGACAAAGAGCCGGTAAATCACCCGGTGCTCCTCGTCTTCCTCGATCACCGCCGTGTTCTTGTCTTTCTTGATTTTTGTTTCCCGCAAGGATTTGGCCTCCCGGGCTGTGAACAACACCCGCTCCTTGTCCAGCCATTGATACGACACGATGCCGTTCTCGAAGTTGGTGACCGGATAGGGCTCGCCCCCATGGATATTCATAATCCAGAGGTTGTTCTTCTTGGTATCCTTGAATTCTCTGCTGGTCTTGAAACTGATCTTTTTGTCCCCCGGCGCCCATTGCACGGCGGAAAATGTATCCTGCCCGCGGGTCAATTGCACATCCTCCGGTTTATCGTTCAAAGAGGTGAGAAAGAGCTCATTGTATTGCTTGTGTTCTTTGAGGTTCCACTTCCTGGACCACCAGACGGCCCAGTCCCCGTCGCCGGAGATCTCGAATCCCCCAACCCGCGGGCTGGTGAGCAGCTTGTCCGCTGTCCATTTGTAGTTCTGTTCTGTCTTGCCGTCCAGAAGCGACATCCAGCCGGCCATAAAAAACACTAAAACAATCACCATCGATTTTTTCACTGTCATTGTTCCTCCGTAAAAGATATGATACTGCTGTTTGGACTAAAAAGTTTTGAAGCAGGGCCTCTGCACCCCGACGACAATGTTTCGGTCGTTGGTGATGCCCCTGATATGAAAGTCCTTCAACTGGCCGTATTCCCGGGGTGTCAGAAGGTCTAAATCCAGCAACACCTGAAGCGCCACTGTGGACAATACCTCCATGCTGCCGTCCTCGATTTTCACCGCCAACCCGAGACCGTTCTCCTTGCTCCCCACGCAATACACCCCGTTGGCCCCCACCTTGCCGATCAACTTACCGCCGGTGTGACGCATCAACTCAGTGCAGAATCCGCCGCTCCCCGACACCATCTCAGGATAACCGGTCATGGCGTCAACAATGCGCCGGCAGGCCTTCTCGAAGCGCGTATCAAACGATTCAGGATTGGTCAATTTGACATAAGAGAGCGCCATGTTAAACAGCGGCAGATAAAATACCGGCACCGAACAACCGTCGATGCCAATCCCGATATCCCCAACTGCCACCTCGCAAAACGCCGCGAACGTCTCCAATATCTCCCGCTGCACCGGATGCTCCGGCTCGATATAACCTTCCAGAGGATAATCCCGGTGCAAACACAACGTCAACATCCCACAATGTTTCCCCGAACAATCATTGTACCGCTGATCCAGCACAATTCCCTTCCGCGCCTGCTCCAACGCGACAGCCATCTTGATCGACACCGCCGCCCCGCAAGAGAGATTCGCCTCCGAGAGCCCAAGCTTCGCCAGAATCCCATCGATGACTTCGATATGAAACGCCTCCCCATAATGCGACGCACACATGATCGCCAATTCCTTCGGGCTAATGTCGTACACATCCGCCCCGCCGGACACCACCAACGGCAACGCCTGCACCGGCTTGGCGCACGACCGCATATAGGTCTCCATATAAGGATCCCCCAACGAAGCCACAACCTCGCGCTCCCGGTTCACAACAACAACATGCCCCCGGTGCACCTTCTCGACCACACCACCCCGAGTCACTTCAACCAACGGCACAGCCACATCAGCCTCCATTCGCCCGCAGTACTCGCTTGCCTTTATCCGTGATTCTGTACTTTTGGTTTCCGCTTTTGATTTTGTCGGGAAGCGTATACTCTAACATTCCTTTGCTGAGCAAACGTTTCATCGCTCTCTTCAAATGCCCGGAGAGACTTTTTAATCCCAGGAAATGAACCAATTCTCCTCTGTTCCAGACATGCTTTTCGCTATAATCCAGAATCTTTCGCTCGGTTCCATTCAAGGATTCTTGAACCTCATCTTGGGCCCCTTCTTTGTTTTTCATTCCGAATTCCGGTTCAGGTATCAATGGAATGATTGTCTCGAATATATCGATGTCAATGAATTGTGGTGTTGCTCCCGGCACATATTTTTTTAGATATTTGGTGATATTGATAATCCCGGATCCGAGTTCTTCCATCCGGCCCAATTGGATAAAGAATTTGGAGAGATATGGATTTTTAGGAAACGGAGAGAACGAATCGAGATGGAGAGGCCCCCTGACATGTGGATTGTTGGCATTGCAGACCTTTACAGAATCTCGATAGATGGTGAATGTGGCAGGAAAGGCGTTGGTATACTCACGGTGAACAATGAGATTGGCGATGACTTCCCGGAAAATTTTTTCTCTCAAACTAACCCGAATATCTCCCTCCATAAAGAATTTGTCCGGGAGGTGTTTGGCGGTGAAACTGATTAATTGATCGTAGGCTTCGATTAAATTAGTTTGAATGATTAGCCGGTCGTCATACCGTTCCATGTTTTCCCTTCGAACCAGGGCATCTATTTTATAATGGGGTAAAATACTCTGTATGACCTCTTCCTTCCCGAACAATAGGGCGGCGGCTAAAGTATATCCCTCCTGTCCGGAACTGAAATCCCGTTTCCACATGCCGGCTTTCAGCAGCATATCTTCATCTGACAAGGAGAGCCAGGGGTGAGCGGGCGTTTTACTTCTTATCAAGTTTCTGACTTTGTAAAAAAGCTCCTGTTCGAAATCCCCAAAAGTCAGATAAGGGTAGACCATTCCTTCTGTAAAGTGGTTTCTCTTGCGATTGTAGATATCGGCGATCTTTTCAGGAGTAGCCACTCGAAAATCTCCATCATTGCTTCTGTCAAAAATAATATTTGCGGTTTTATGTACTTGAGAACTTTGGGGTACCTGGATGTGAATCAATAGAGAACCATCGATTTCAATCGTTTGAGGAAACAGGATAAACGGAGGATCGATTTTTTGTGCATTGTTGGATAGGTTTACAATGTTTGTTTTGAGGGTGTCAATTTTGTCGGGCGCAATCCCCGTCACCTCGCCGTCATCGTTGACTCCCAATAAAATATCTCCGCCATCCCGATTTAAAAAGGAACAAATTGTTTCAAACAAATTTGATGGAAGCTTGCGATAAGACTCTTTAAATTCGAGCCTAACGCTCTCGGTTTGTGTCAACAGTTTTTTTACAAATTCAAGGCTCACAAAACACCTACCACAAAAAGTATATACACCTAACTATTTATCATTCTAATCGCTTCACCATTGGTTGTCAACCGGAAAATGCCTTCTATTTTGGTGATAGCGGGACCTGAGGTGAAGATCTACAACACGAAGGCGAGGGTGGTGGCTATTAGGGACATGATGAGGACGGGGGGGATGAGGTATTTGTAGACTTTGACCAGGGAGGATTTGAAGTATTCGTTGGTGAGGACCAGGCAGAGGTGGAGGGGGGAGAGGAGGATGCCGGCGAAGCCGATGATGTAGATGTAGAGGGAGAGGGTGACGAAGTTGGGGAGGTTTTGGATGAGGGGAAAGATGATGGGGTAGGCGATGGCGATGTAGGCGGCGTTGATTCCGGTGAGAAAACCCATGGAAAAGGAGATGAGGAAGGAGAAGAGGATGATCATGCCGACGGAGACGTTCATCTGGGTGAGGGAGGAAGCGAGGTCGGAAGCTTCGATTATGCCCTGGAAGGCCATGACCGAGGCCAGGAGAATGGCGGTGCGGGCCATGGTTTTGGTGAACATCACCTGCGCGATTTCCTTTGGTTTGAGGCGGACGTAGATCGTGAGAGTAAATGCGGTCAGAGCAAGAGCGAGACACAGAGGGGATTGGATAATTAATCTGAGTGGTTTGTTTGGGATCAAATAAAGGATGACGGAAGGGATATGGTTGAGCAAAAGCTTCCATGGAAGAATGTACAGGAGGATGGCTAGCGAGATGGGCCAGATGCCGTTGAAGAAATCTTTGGCTGTGTCCCAGGCGCTGATGGCGGCTTGCGGCGGCTCCCTATGGATGTCCCGCTTCTTGAAGTAGATGAAGCAGACAATGGCGCCGGTGGCGATGTTCAGAATGGTGAAGGGGGATTGATAGAGGATAATTTGCTTCATGGGAATTTTAGACAGAGCCTGGAAAATCAACAGGCCGGCGTAGATGGGCCAGACATACTCCCAGATATGGCGGAACCAATAATTGATGAAGGTCTTAAATTCCGGTTTCATATCCATATTTTTGGTGGACACATCCACCAGGGGGGCGGAAAACAATGCGCCCCCCAGCATGGGTAAAAAACCGATAATTGCCGGCGATACCATGGCCACGATCCGCCGGTCCCTGAGCATGACGTTCAACGAATCGATGAGACGGTCGAACATCTTCTTGGACTTCTGGATGTTGCCGATATAGAGAACCAGCAAGATCACCACGATCAATTGCAACGTTTTGGGGGCCGCCACGCTTTTAGCGGCAGCCTCCAACGCTGTCATAAAGTTGATCTGGAACATGACGATGGTCGCCAGTCCCGACAACAAGATCGCCGGCGCCAGGTCGATCTTGAAACGCAAGAGTACCAATAGCGCCGCGATAATCACCAGCAATTTTATGATAATGATCAATTCTATTTCTCGGGTTTCTCGGGGAAAAATCTATCCAGTACTTCTTTCGACGGTTTCTCGGTGAACATACTGACCACAACGAGGCTGAGCACAGATACCGCCAACGCGGGGTAGATGATGGGAATCCCGAACGGATCGGCATTGGGATCGCCCAATGGCTTCATGATGGAGGGCCAGATAGTGCCGGATACTTTCAGGAAGATGGTAATCACCGTGCCTGAGATGATGGAGATCAAGCCGCCCATTTTAGTGACCCGCCTGGAAATCAATGCCGCCAACAACGCCGGAGTAATGGCGACGCCGTAGATGGTGTAGGCGAAGAAGGCGCTCTCCAGCACCGACTGCATCTTCCAGGCCAGGAAGAAGGCGACGCAACCCACAACCAGGATGAAGAACTTTTGTAAAACGATGACTGTGCGGTCCGACGCTTTGTCGTTGATAAATCGGTGGTAGATGTCCCGCAGGATGGTGGTGGTGGGGGAGAGCAGGTAGTTCATACCGGTGGAGATGACAACCGCTGTGGCGGCGCCCAAGAGCAACACGCCCACCGGGAGCCAGATCATCTTTTTGGCCGCCATCACGATGACTGCCGCGTGATCCATGGCGCCGGAACTGAGGTCTTTCCAGAAATAGGCCGCTGCGTACACCGCCATGATAATGACCACTGTCTCGACGATGATGGTGCCGATGACCCAGAGACCGGCGGCTTTTTTGGCTTCGGCCGGGGTTTTGGCGCTGTAGAATTTCTGGTACATACTCTGGACACCAAGGAGCAACAGCATGCCCGACAGGCCGATGGCGGGGATTTTCAAGTATGGATTCCCTCCGAACGCGGTGCTGAAGACCTGGAAATGCGTTTCAGGCAAAATCGCCGTCAATTTGTCCCAACTGCCCACCGCCCAGATAACCAATGGTGTGGCTGCGATAGTGGAGGTGAGAATGATGATGCCGTTCGGCAAATCTGTATTGGCAACCGCCACCATTCCGCCGATGGCCGTAAAGACCGTGACAAACACAAAGGCGATGAACAAGCCCTGGTTTACAGAGATCTGACCGTCGGAAATAGCGTTGAGGATATAACCGCCGGCTTTGAATTGGTAACTGACGATGACAGTGAAGCTGACGATAATGGCGAAGGCGCCGAATATCCTGGCCACAGGGCCATAACGGACTTCCAGGATATCGCCGACAGTGTACTGGCCGAAGGTCCTGATTTTAGCCGCTAAAAAGTAAATGATAATAATTCCGATCCAGGCTCCCACCGGCTGCCATAAGGCGCTCCAACCGGCTTTGGCGGCAAACTCGGCGCCGGCGATGAAGGTTCCGGAACCGATCCAGGTGCAGATGAGGGTGAAGACCATTTTAGTCATAGAGAGCGATCTCCCCGCCAACATCATGTCATCCTGGCTTTTTACTTTTCTGGACTGCCAAAAATTCATGACGGTCAATCCAACAAGGTAAAGCCCGATAATGATGATGAAAAAATTCATGTCAACTCCTTAAAAATTAGGTCTGTTTATAATGCATTGATATATTAGACATGACCAGGTATGTGATTATAAAGAAAAGCCGAAAAAAATGCAAGGCGCCAGGCTGGGCCGCCGATTGACATTTATAAGATAATATATTAAAATTTTAGCAATATGTGGTTAAAGAAAAGGAGCTCCTTAATTCTGAATTGCCTGGTAAAAATCTATATAGACACCCATAAACCGGTGAGCTCCGGGCAATTGGCCCCCCTTGTCTCCCTTTCCGCCGCCACGGTCCGAAAAGAGCTTCTACAACTGGAATCCTACGGTTTTTTATTCAAGCCGAGCCACTCTTCCGGCAGGGTTCCCACCAACCGCGCCATAAAATTCTACTTGCGCAAGGTGATGGAAGACCTCGACAACAACATCGAATTGGCGGATATGCCGGTGATCGATCCCGTATCGTTTGATTTCACTTCCCTGTCCGATAATTTTCTCTCTTCGCTTTCGGACCAAACTCAAAACATCGGATTTTTATTCTTGAACTCGATATTCGACCTGAATTTCAGGAAAATCAAGTTCATCAAAGTCGGACCCCACCGGGTGATGACAGTGATCCAAACCTTGAACGATTGCACTTTTTCAAAAATATTCACCACAATAGAAAATTATCCAGAACCGGATTTACGGGAATGGGGAAAAATATTGAGCGCCGACTTCCGCGGCAGGACTCTGCACAATACGTTTAAAAAAATCAGGAACCGGTTGTTCAAGGAGAAAGAGAGATACAAAAAGATCTATAAGGAGTTGTACAATCTCCTTAGCAACGAGGATTTATTGACTGCCGAGCTCTTCTTCAAAGGGGCTCTCAATATCCTGGACTCGGATGTTGTGGATCCTCGGAAGGTGAAGCGGGTTGTCAACGCGTTGGAAGAGAAGGTCGCATTGACCAATTTTTTAAACGATATCTTGCGCAACGGCACATCCACCCCAAACATAGTATTCGGCAGCGATACCGGTATTTCGGATTTGGACGATTTCATCCTGATTTTCTCCAAACTCTATTATTCGAAAAATCCCATCGGTAATATCGGTATCATCGGGCCTAAATTCATGCCCTATCCTTATGCGATTTCCAATGTGGAACGTTTCTCCAGCTATTTTTCCCAAATTCTTTCCCATAAGCCATTGGAGGTATAAACATGTCGGACCAAGGAAATGAAGTGGAAGTAAGTTACGTCCCGGACGATCAAGGGGACAATGATGCCCAGGAGCATCACGAGGCCCCGGAACCAGAAGAACAAAAAGAGCAAAACGGAAAAAAAACCACACCCCGCAAACGCGTCAGCACCAAAAAGCTCCAGGAGCAATTGAAAGAACAGGAAAAAATCCTGGAAAAGGTTGCGGCTGAACGGGATGAGTTCAAAGATAAGTACTTGAGAAACCTGGCGGAGGTCGATAATTTCCGTAAGCGGATCAAGAAAGAAAAAGAAGATTATCAGAAATATATCCTGAGCGATTTTTTGCTGAATTTACTCGAGGTGTTCGATAATCTCGAACGGGCGCTCGGCGCCCGCAAGCCGGAAGAGGGAGGCGCTTCCATTATTTCCGGCGTAGAGATGATTCACAAACAATTGCAGGATTTATTGAAAAAATACGAGGTCAAAGAGGTGGACGCGTTGAACAAACCCTTTGATCCCAATTTTCACCAGGCTTTGTCCAGAGTGGAACAAGATGATATCGAAGAACCTCTGGTGGTCGAGGTCTACCAGAAAGGCTTTTTGTACAATGGAAAACTGTTGCGACCCGCTCTGGCGAAAGTCGCTGTTCCGGTTGAACCGGAAACAAAGGAGAAAGCCTCTGAAGAGGTAGAGGATAACTAATTATGCCGCAAAATATCGGGATCGATTTCGGCACCACCAACTCTTGCGTCAGTTATCTCGAGGGCAAAGAGGCTGTGGTTATTCCCAATCCTGAAGGATCGAGGGTGATTCCCACCATCGTCTCCAGGAACAGGGACGGCAAAAAAATCTTCGGGCATGTGGCCAAACGTCAGATGGTGACCAATAATTTGAACACCATCTGGGGCGTCAAGCGGTTGATGGGACGTAAGTTCGATTCGCCGGAAGTGAGTGAATTGCGGAAACGGGTCGGTTTCAATATCGTTGAAGCGGAAAACGGCGATGTCAAAGTCAGGCTTGGCGACGATTTCTACTCTCCCCAGGAAATTTCCGGGATGTTCTTCGAGTACTTGAAGGAAATCGCCGAAGATTATCTGGGCGACCAGGTGGCGGACGCGGTGATCACCGTGCCGGCGTTCTATGACGACGCCCAGCGCCAGGCCACGAAGGTGGCGGGTGAAATCGCGGGCCTCAAAGTGTCGCGCATCATCAACGAACCCACCGCCGCGGTTGTGGCTTACCGGGATAAAATCAAAGACGACGGTTTGTACGCCGTCTATGATCTGGGCGGCGGAACCTTCGATATCTCCATTGTCGAAGTGAACGGCGATGTCTACAAGGTGGTCTCCACATTGGGGGACACATTCCTCGGCGGTAGCGATTTTGACGCCCGCGTCATCGAATGGATACTCAACGAAGTGGGCAAAGACCTGAAGTCGGATATACCCGCCGACAAAAACACCCTGCAACGGGTGTTGCAAAATGCCGAAAAAGCCAAAATCGAACTCTCCTTCAACGAAGAGGCGTTCATTTCGATTCCCTACCTCTTCAGGCAGAAGGACGGCACCAATTACCATTTCCAGAAAAAACTCACACGGGCGCAACTGGAACATGAAACTGTCGATCTGGTGGACCAGACGGTTCAGTTGATCCGTAGCTCCCTGGATGAGATCAATATCACCCCGGACCAGATCCGGAGGGTCATCCTGGTGGGGGGGCAGAGCCGGATGCCGTTGGTATCGCAAAAATTGTCCGCGTTGTTCGGCAAAGAACCTTATGTGGATCTCAATCCTGAAGAGGTGGTGGCGCAGGGAGCCGCATTGCAATCGGAGATTATCAAGGGCCGGGTGAAGGACCTGTTGCTATTGGACGTCACGCCATTGTCCCTTGGAGTCGAGACAAAAGGCGACAGGTTCACCAAATTGATCGAAAAGAATTCCACAATCCCCATCAAACGCTCCATGGTGTTCACCACCATCAACGACAACCAGCGAACCGTCAAAATCCATGTGGTGCAGGGGGAACGGGATGTGGCCTCCCAGAACAAATCGCTGGGTTACTTCAACCTGGTGGGTATACCGTTGGCTCCTAAAGGGATACCTCAAATTGAAGTCAGTTTTAAAATCGATGCCGACGGCATTGTCCGGGTAGCGGCCAAAGATAAACAAACCGGCATGACTCAGAGTATGAAAGTGCAGCCGGCCAGCGGATTGTCTCCGGAAGAGATCAAGCGGATTGTGGGCGAAGCCCAATTACACCGCGACAAAGACAAGGCCGTTCTCCGGCTGAATACTGTGAAGGACAAACTGAAGGACGAAAGCGAGTCGGTGAAATTCTTCCTCAAGGCTCACAAAGCCAAATTATCGGAATCGGAGCTCGCCCAGGTGGAGAAGGCGCTCAATCAAACGGGGCGCGCTCTTGAAGGCGACGATGTAAAAACGCTGGATAACCTGTTGAACAGGATCCAGACCATCAGGATTAAAATCAACAATATATTGATATCTGAATTTGAGAATTGATACCATGAATAAAAGAGACTATTACGAAGTATTGGGCATTCAACGGAATGCCGGTGTGGATGAGATTAAAAAAGCATACCGCCAATTGGCGATGAACTATCACCCCGACCGGAACCAGGACAATCCCGAAGCCGAAGAGAAATTTAAAGAGGCTTCGGAAGCCTATTCCGTGTTGGGAAATGATGAGAAGAGAAAAATCTATGACCAGTTCGGCCATGATGGACTCAAAGGTGGAGGCGGCCGCGGCTTTTCCGATTTTTCGGACTCCATTTTCTCTGATTTCGGCGATATCCTCGGCGATCTGTTTGGATTCGGCGGGGGTTTTTCCCGCCGGAGTAACCGCGGCGGACCGCGCAAAGGCCGGGACCTGGGGATGGAAGTATCCATCACTCTAGAAGAGGCCTTTAACGGCATCGAGAAAGAGGTCGAGGTCGAAAAAGAGAAGAATTGCGAAGAGTGCGGCGGCAGCGGCAGCGAACCGGGATCGAGCCCCGAAACCTGCGCCCAGTGCGGCGGCAGCGGCCAGGTGAGGCGCAGCCAGGGTTTCTTTTCCATCGCCACCCCGTGTCCTGTGTGTCAGGGCAAAGGGAAGGTCATTGTCCATCCATGCAGAAAGTGCCGCGGCTCAGGCCGGGTCAAAGATAAACGCTCCATCAAGGTCAGTTTTCCCGCCGGCGTCGATACCGGCAACCGTCTTCGCGTTACCGGCGAAGGCGAGGCTGGATATAGCGGCGGTCGTCCCGGCGATTTATACCTCATCATCCAGGTGGAAGAGGACGACCATTTCGAGCGGGAAGAGAACGACCTCATCTATGAGTTGAGAGTCAGCTTCGCTCAAGCGGCGTTAGGCGATGATGTAAAAATCAAGACCTTCACCGGCATCGAAAAAATCAAGATTCCGCCGGAGACCCAGGACGGAAAAGTCATCCGCTTGAAAAACAAAGGTTTCAAGAGCGTCAACTCCTGGCACAAAGGCGACCTGTTGGTGGTCATCAAAGTGTTGACCCCCACCCGTCTCTCCCGTCGCGAAAAAGAGTTGTTTCGCCAATTGCGGGATATCGAAAAAGAGAAAAGCGGCAAAGCCGGCGCAGAGACCGTCGTTCAATAGAATCGCCGGATGGAAATCAGGCGCTTTTTTGCCGACACCCCCATTGCCGGCGGCGACATCGCCGTCAGCGGTGACGAGCACCATCATATCCGGTCGGTCAACCGCTTAAAACCCGGTCACCGGCTGGAAGTCATCGACGGCAACGGCAATCTCCACATCGCTGAAATCACCTCCATCCAACGGCACCAAACCATCGCAACCATAAAAGAAACAATCACCGAGCCCCAGCCCCCCACTAAAACCATCATCGCCACCTCCATCCTCAAAACCAAAGCCATGCACCTCCTCATCGAGAAACTAACCGAAATGGGAGTGGACGAAATCCGCCCCGTCACCTTCGACCGCACCGACGTCCCCTTCGCCCTCTCCATGCTGGACAAATGGCGGCGCATCGCCGCCCAATCCCTAAAAGTCAACAAAAAACTCTGGGCCACCCGCTTCTATCCAGCCGTTCGTCTCCCTCAACTCATGGACTTCTCCAGCAACGGCAACGTCAACACCCGCCTCCTCCTGGACATCGAAGGCCCCAAAATCCAATCCATCGACTGGCAACCCCCCATCATTGCCATCATCGGCCCCCCCGGCGACTACACCCCCTCCGAAAAACAACTCCTCCTCGCCAACAATTTCACCCCCCTCACCATCAACCCCCACATCCTAAAAACCGAAACCGCCGCCCTATCAGCCACCGCCCTCATCACGGCGTTGGTAGAGTAATCCTAAACCGGCCGCTAAAAATTATCCAATTTGGCGAATAAAACCCGAGACCTCTGGAGTTGAAGTGGAGAGAATTTTGGTGGGTGAAGAGAAAATC
>CAZBHS010000065.1:0-2876 GCA_964491915.1 uncultured Clostridia bacterium | reverse complement strand
CCAATGTTCCATTATAATCATTCGTTTGATCTCAGAGGTTATTTTGAAAGTTCCTTTAATTCCTTTAAATTTTTGTCAATCAGATGCAGACATTTACTCTTTAATTTTTGAAGTGACGGTTTTTGGACATTTTTGAGGATTTTACGTCTATATTCCAATTCTTTTATTACAGCTACGACATCATCCAGAAGCTCCGGTTTTACACTTACAAGAACGCTCTCTAAAAGAGGTTCGATTAGCCGTGGATAGTTTGATATTGTTTCAAGAAAATGCTCAATGTTTTTATTCAAATAAAAGCCCAATATAATTGTCAGTTCTTCTGCGAAAGCCCCATCGGTAATTGCATACAATCTGAAGGCTATTTCCACGGACGCTCTGCTTCCACTTAAAATTCTTCTTTCGAGTACATCTAAATCGTCATAGATGTTATCTACAATAGATCTATGGGTGTTGATTTCATCGGCGCTTATAATAATATTTTTTGGAAAAGCTTCAATTAATATACTTGTATTGATTTCAGTAGGATTTTCAATGTAATTATTCCAGTCAATCTCTATTCTCTTCCAATCAAGAATTTCCTGGAGACATCCATTATTTATAATGCCAAACATGGAACTACAGAAAATAACAGTCACGCAAAAGATTAATATTTTTTTCAATAGTTACTCCCTACTTCATTGATGTGCATAATATCCAATCTGAAAGCGAATTCATAAGATCTGGTTCTAACATATACTGCACCTCAATGGAAAAATCTCCACCAAACATTATTGTTTCAGCCAGATCCATCACTGTATACCCCATAAATTCATTAAACTCAGTCGTGAACAATAAACAACCCTGAGTATGCTTGGGAAGAAAGCCTTTGTGGATGAGGATATCTGTTCTACCTTCAACAAAACTTAATTTCCATTTGTTTTTGTGCCTGCCTCCATTATGGAGTAGTAATTTATAGCAACCACCTGGGATACAGCTTACCCATTTTGCATTGTCCCGCCAGGGTAATTCCGTAACCCTTCCATTTATGTCGCTCCCTTCTATATAGAATCTCCCAATAATTCTGTCTTTTTTTTGTATTGTTCTTATAACTTTAACAATGATATCCGACAAGCCCATTGGATCAATAACATTTATCGGGTTATTTAGAAAAGAGCGAGTTAAATTGGGGCTATATCTTAGACCGTTAGGATCTTCAGTAGTAAATCTCCCGATATTTGGATGGTAATATCGATGGTAAAAGTAATTCAGCCCGGATTCCTGGTCATAATATTTTGATTGGAAGCCCAGGTTTCCTTTGCTGGGGCCGGATTGGGAGAGGAGGTTGCCGAAGGTGTCATAGTGGCGGGTGGTGACGGTGGATTGAGTTTGGTGGGAGAAGACTTTGTAGATGGTTCCTACCTGGTCTTTGATGTAGGAGTACCAGCCGTAGGGGTGGGCGAAGAGGTTTGAGGAGGCTTCGGAGAATTCGATGTGGCCTTCTACCGAGTCTTTGCCGATGCCGTAGGTGTAGCGGCGGATGGGGGTGAAGTCCTGGTCGAGTTCCATGGCCAGGTGGTCGCCTTCCCATGATACGCAACCTCTGTTTCCCCATTGCATTAATTGCATTGAAGCTCTTGGACTGACGCTCAGCATATCACTACTAAAGTCCAGCAGAAAATCTTGACTCTATTTTAATAATTTCACTCTGCCTCTAGTATCCTGTCATATTCTTTTTATTTTGGCGGCAATTAAAAAATATATAGCTAATAATACTGTTTGGACTAAAAAAACAAAGTACAAAACTAATAAACTAGCCGATATATTTGTTGAGCAGTGCCCAGTATCAAACGTTTGATGAAGACCAATCAATATCGCTCCTCCGATTCCAAGAATTATTGTGATAATTAGATTATTTTTGTGCTGATTTTTAGAAATGGATTCTCTCTTTGAATTCACCTTCTGGAATATATTCCATTGTATTATTAGGATTCCAAGAAATGCAAAGATTTGAATAAGTTCCCCAAGTTCATAGTGGCAGTTTTGCTTGCTCGCATTGCTCAAGGAAAGTCCAATAATAACAAAGAATACAATATCTATTAAAAGAAATATTTTCATAAAGAATTTAATGGAATTATTGACTCTGCGAATAACTGTCACCTTTTGGGGACTTTGAAACCCGATTACGTTCCTATTCTGCATTTTCCCTCAGTTTATAAAGAGCATCTCGCGGCACAATAAATACCTTTAATGTAATAAAAAAGTACAGTTAATTGTTTGTTTAGCTTAATAACCTTAGATACGGCTTTCGAAAGAATTCTGGTAAACTTTGTTCCACTTCTGATGAGTGAGATTACAACCTTTGAATAAGCTTTCCCATCAAATTGATTTAAAAGCCAAACAATTCCAACCTCTTCGAGCATGCACTTCATCCAGCAACGTGAATAACACATTGGTTTTACTGTTATATCCTGGATAAATTGTTGAATTTTTTTTAATTGAAAAGAGCGGTTTATTTTTTCAATAGAATCATTGAAAGTAAATAATGTCATTTCATATTGCACCATTGCACGATCTCCATTATTGCTCATGTCATATAAAGTGAACACTTCTTGGGTTTTGTCAAAAATGTCTAATCCAAAATAATCTACAAAATTAATGGGATTATTTGGAGTAAACAAATACAAATTAAGCCCGCCGCTAAAACCGATTGGATCTTCTGTAGTAAACCTTCCGATGATCGGATTATAGTATCGATGATAAAAGTAATTCAGGCCGGATTCCTGATCGTAGTATTTGGACTGGAAGCCGAGGTTGCCTTTGGTGGGACCCGATTGGGAGAGGGTGTTGCCGAAGGTGTCGGTGTGGCGGGTGGTGATGGTGGACTGGGTTTGGTGGGA
>CAZBHS010000064.1:0-22620 GCA_964491915.1 uncultured Clostridia bacterium | reverse complement strand
CGTCAATATCACCTGCTCCGGGAAATGTTCCCGCCAGACCGACAACCGCGATCTCGAGGCCGGTTAAATTATTGCTATGTCCCATTGTAATTCCTCCTTTTATTTTTTTTCTACCGCCCGCCTGAATTTTTCAGCTAACTCGATTACATGGGGGGGAGTTAGAATCGAATGATGGTCGCCCGTTATATAGTATGATTCAAACGTTCCTCTGCAATGAGGTCGCCAGTCATCCAGGGTGTGTTTGTTTTCTTTTCCGGCGTGGAAAGTGTATATATTTCCTTTCAGTTTTTCTCGTCTCTTGAATATTTTTTTCGGGATTCCGGCATCGATCAATCCCAGGAATGACACTTCATGACCTTGTTTCTCCAGACAGCGGGCGACAGAGAACGCGATGGCCCCGCCCATGGACCAGCCGGCGATATAGTAAGGACCGCCTGGTTGTGTGGTTTGAATTGTATCGACGTGTTCGTCAACGAGATCTTGAAGCGTCTTCTTATCCAGATGAATGTCTGTTTCAGTCTTTGTCTGGATTCCCCAATAATTATGTGTGTCCGCTAAAAGATCGCACAATTTTAAATATCCCGTCACCTGCCCCAGACCATCGTGAATGAAAAACATATTCGGCAAATCGTTGGCATTGATTTTGAGAGGGATAATCTGTTGATTGGCGGCAATCTCTCTTCCAGAAGCCTTATTGTCAATATAGGAGGCAATGCCCTTGATTGTCGGGGAATTAAAGACTTCGCTCAACGGCACATCGAGTTTCAACAGCGAACGGATCTTCGAGACCATGGCTGTGGCTTTTAATGAATGGCCGCCTAGAGAGAAGAAATCGCTATCTGTGGAAATTTTGGATGTGGCGAGCCCCAGCACATCCGACCAGATATCCAGCAATTTACCTTCTAATTGGTCGGCAGGAAGCTTCGCTCGAGGTTCGTCTCCAAATTCCGGCGCCGGAAGGCGTTTGCGGTCCAGTTTTCCATTGGAATTGAGAGGAATCTTATCGATTGGGATCCAATAGGACGGTATCATATAAGAAGGTAATCTCTGCGCTACATTCTGACGAATTTGTTCCATATCCGGCGCTTCATCGGCAAGAACCAGGTATGCTACGAGGAACGAATCAGTGTTGTCCCCCGCTTTACAAATCACCGCCGTGTCCATTACCGCCTCTTGCTCCATTATTATATGCTGAATTTCTAAAGGTTCAACCCTATTGCCCCGGATTTTTACCTGAGAGTCCAGGCGCCCCAAAAATTCGACCTCTCCATCTTTGCTCAAGCGACATAAATCGCCGCTCCGGTACACACGTTCGCTTCCTGTGACAGGATCCGGGACAAAGAGTTCATCGCTCAATTCAGGACGGTTCAAGTAGCCCCGCGCGACGCCGGCGCCGCCGATCACCAATTCGCCGGCCACACCAGTGGGAACCATCGAATCGTCGGCATCCAAAATGTAGGCATGTGTATTGGCCAATGGCGAACCAATGCCCACAGAACCGGTGAGAGCGGTGACAGTGGTTTCGGTAGGTCCGTAGGCATTGTGGAACTCCACTTGCCGGCCAAACGTTTCCGCCAATGCCTTTGGGCATACATCGCCGCCGGCAACGATACGGCGCACGTGATGATTGGGCGGCAATTCCAGAAGCGCCAGGAAAGAGGGAACTGAATCAATATGAGTGACCTGCCTCGATACAATAAAATTGGTGAAGCGCTCGATGTCGAGGATTGTCTCCCGGTGCGCCAACAATAGCGAGGCTCCACTGGATAACGCCAGAAATATTTGCTCTAACGACGCGTCAAAACTAAACGAAGCGAATTGAAGAATGCGATCCGACGCATCGATGCCGTAGTGTTTGATTTGCGTATGGACAAGATTGACGATCGAGTGATGTTCCACCACCACGCCCTTGGGTCTGCCGGTGGTGCCGGAGGTGTAAATCACATAGGCCGGCGCCCCTGGATCACAGGTTCGCTCAAGGTTATCAGCCTCTTCCAGCCGGACATTATCATCGACATCCACTGCTGTGATCCCACTGTTTTGTATAGGATTGTCGCCGCCTGAAACCACCGCCAATGAAGCGCCGCTGTCCCGCAGAATGTACTCCAATCTCTCGGACGGATATGTTGGATCCAAAGGAACATAAGCGGAACCTGATTTCAACACTCCCACTATCGCCATTATCATCTCGAGCGAACGGTCCAGACAAATGGCGATCAATCGACCGGGACCCGCGCCTCGATGAACAAGATGATTGGCCAGGCAATTGGAGCGGCGGTCGAGTTCGCCATAGGTCAACAGGCCATCCTCCAATTCCACCGCCACTCGGTCTTCTGTCATCGAAGCGTGACGTTGGAACGCCCCATGCAATGGTTCGCAAGGAACATCTATGGATTCTCCCTGGAGTTTGTCCATTATCCATTGTCTCTCTCGAGCGCCGAGAATATCAATCTCTTTTATGGAGAGATTCTTGCCCGAGACCAACTGGGCGGCAATTGTTTTGAAGTAATCCACAAACCGCTTCACTGTGTCGCGAAAAAAGAGCTCGTCGCTAAATTCCACAGATCCTCTGATGCCATTTTCGTGGGAGACAAAGGTCCAGCTCATATCGAAACGGCTCACCCGGTGCGCCATCGGCAGCCGGTCATCATCGCTGGCGTCTTCGCCCTCATGGTGCTCGATCATCACATCGAACAGGGGATTGCGGCCGGGATTGCGTTCCGGCTGAAGTTTTTGCACCAGATCTTCAAATGGATAATCCTGGTTGTCAAAAGCGGTCAGAAGCAACCGTCGGACCTCATCGATATAATCTTCCAGGGCCTTTTCACCATGCGGCTGGATACGAAGCGCAAGGGTGTTGGCAAACATTCCGATCATCCGTTCGACATCCACATGCCGGCGACCGGAGACAACGGTTCCCAGCACCACATCTTCCTGTCCGCTCAATTTTGCCAGAAGGATGGAGAATATCGCGGTTATAACCATAAAAGTGGTGATACCGTGATTTTGGCATACATCGGACAATCCTTTATAGATGGAATCATCCAGGCTAAACCTTACCAGGTCTCCGCTGAAGCGTGGGATACGGGGGCGCGGTAAGTCGAGGGGACACTCAACCGCAGGAATATCATTGGAATAAATATCCAACCAATAGGCCTCTTGCCGCTCCAGCCGCTCCTGCATTGGGCCGCCTGTAAACCAGGCTGCATAGTCTTTGTATTGAATGGGACAAGGGGGAAGCGACCGTTTTTCGAGTATGGATATAAATTCTTGTTCCAAAACCTGTAGCGACATGCCATCGCTGATGATATGATGCATGTCCAAGAGGAGGAAGCCCTCGCTCATGCCCACCCGCAGCAACGGGGCGACAGATAAATCGAAGGGACGGATGAAACGCCCACGTGTTTCTGAAGAGTATTGCTCGATTTTAAATTCCACCTGTTCACGCACCCGTTGAACGGGGCTGTCGTCCACAATGAAAAACGATGTTCTCAAACTTTCGTGTCTTTGAATCAACCTTTTAAACGTTTCTATTAGCGCCGGAATCTCAGGGGCGCCGGCCAGCGGAATCGCCATGGGCATATTGTACACCGTGCTCTGCCGGTCCAATTGGTGCAAGATAAAGAGCCGCGCCTGGGGGGGTGACAATGGATAATAGTCTCGTTTTTCCAGAGGCTCGATGCATGCGAATCGCTCCGGCGACGAGGCTTCGATCAGCTCTGCCAATTGCCCGATTGTCGGATGATTGAAAATCTCCGCCAACGGAAGATTGACTGCCAACTCTTTGTGAATCCTTCCGGCCAAAATAGTGGCTTTGAGCGAATGGCCGCCGATGGAGAAAAAGTCGGAATCCTTTCCGATTTGTTCTTTGTCAAGAGACAATACTCCCGCCCATATTTTCCGCAATGTCCGTTCCAGAGTTGTCTCAAGTTCAACGCCTGCAACCGGAGAATTCCATTTGGGAACCGGCAAACGGGAGCGGTCCACTTTGCCGTTGGCGTTCAAGGGAAAGCTGTCGAGGCGAACCAATACAGCCGGAATCATATATGACGGCAACCGCTCGTTCAAGAGACGCCGCACGGCATCGAGACAATCATCACGAGCGTTTGGTTCCATGATCAGGTAACCGATGAGCATCGCGTCGCCGGCTTCATTTTTCCGGGCTACGACCATGGCCTCTATCACCCCTTCATCTTCAAGGAGTACATGCTCGATCTCTCCCGCTTCGATGCGAAAGCCGCGAATCTTGATCTGGTTGTCCCGCCGTCCTAAAAATTCGATTGTTCCGTCATTATTGCGGCGGCAAAAATCACCGGTGCGATACATTGTTCCCCGCCCGGCCACATGATCAGGCGCGAACGCTTCTTCGGTCAATAGCGGCCGGTTGATATATCCCCGCCCCACTCCTGAACCGCCGATAAAAAGTTCGCCCGTCACTCCATCCGGCGCCAAACATCCGTATTTGTCGAGAATATAAGCCGAGGTATTGCCAACCGGTTTTCCGATAGTAACGGAAGGCGCATCGAAGGCTTCCCCGAATCCTGCTTCGAGGGAAGTGACGGTAGTTTCGGTGGGGCCATATTCATTGTAAAAATCACAGAATGCGGTAAAATAGCGCGCCAATGCCGGCGGACAGGTATCTCCGCCTGCCACCACCCGCTTGATTGTAGTATTGCCCGAAAGATCGAGGAGCGCTAAAAACGAAGGCACCGCATGGATATGTGTCACGCGCTTTTTTGTAATATAGCGATGGAAGAGCCCGATATCCAGGATAGCGGCCATGCTCACCAACACCAGGCTTGCCCCGCTGAAGAGGGCGATAAACATTTGTTCCACCGAGGCGTCGAAACAATACGACGAGAATTGCAGAATTCGTTCAGATTTGATAATTCCAAAGCGACGCGCTTGATACACCGCCAGATTGACCAGCGAACGATGCTCGATTACCACGCCTTTTGGTTTGCCTGTGGTGCCGGAGGTGTAAATCACATAAGCGGGATCATTGATTTGCGTCTCATGTGCCGCAATGTTTTTATCCGCCTGCATCGCGTCATGCACACTCACAATGTTGCACGGCAGACAGTAGAATGGATGGTCATCCTCCGAAACAACAACGGCTGCCGCGCCGCTGTCTTTTATAATAAACTCCAGACGGTCATCCGGATAATCGGGATCCAACGGGATATATGCGGCTCCGGCTTTTAGAACGCCGAGGATTCCTATCATCATCTCGAGCGACCGCCGCAAGAAAAGGGCCGCCAGACAACCTCTCCCTATTCCATGAAGGCGAAGATAGTTTGCCAGAAGATCTGATCGGCGGTCCAGTTCCCGGTAAGTGAGATGGGCGTCATGGATCTCCACCGCCAATCGATCTCCGCTGTCCAGAGCTTGTCGGCGGAAGAATTCATGCAATGGTAGAGGAGGAATATCCAGCTCCTCGCCTCGAGATTGCGCCAATATCCGCCGCTTTTCTCCGGGGGGTAAAATATCGAGATCTTTCAATACTAGTTCTTTGTTTGCACAACATTGACCGGCGATTTGGGAGACATACCCGATGAACCGCTCCACTGTTTCGCGGCGGAATAATTCATCGCTAAATTCCACAGATCCGCTCATCCGCTCGCCGGAGCCTGAAAAATTCCAGCTCATATCAAACCGCGACACACCATGGATGTTGGCCGGTGAATCACCGATCTCCACATCCTCCGCTTCCCGGTAGGTCAACATTACGTCAAACAAGGGATTGCGGCCGGTTTCCCTCTCCAATTGCAAACGGTCCACCAATTCTTCGAAGGGGAAATCCTGACTGTCAAAATCCTCCAACGTCCGCAGTCTCAAATTGTCTGTATAATCTTTCAATTTAGTTCTGCCGTTAGGGAGATGCCTCAGCGGCAGAGTATTGACAAACATCCCCACCAAAGGCTCGACATCCGCGTGCCTGCGACCGGCTACCGCTGTTCCGATCACCACATCCTCTTGCCCGCACAATTTGCCCAGCACAATGGTCAAGCATGACAACAGCGCCATAAAGGGAGTGAGTCCATGGCCGCGGCCATAGCGATCCAGGCTTCGGCAAACGGCCGGCTCCAACTGGAACCGCGCCGATTGGCCGCTGAACCGCCGGTTGAGAGGCCGGGGGTAATCGGTCGGCAACGCCGCATCCGGGAGCCATCCGCTGAAACGGTCGAGCCAGAAGCTCTCTTGGGCGTTTATCCGTTCCTTCATCTTGCCGCGTCGAAGCCAGGTCGCGTAGTCTTTGTATTGGATATGGAGCGGCGACAGAGGCTCGCCTTCGCATAACGAGAGAAATTCGTGTTCCAGTATTTGGACCGAGGTCCCATCGCTGATGATATGATGCATATCCAGAATCAGGTATCCGCGGTTCTCATCCGCAGCCACAATTCCGCACCGTATCAACGGAGGGCAGGAAAGATCAAAGGGACGGATAAATTGGGCAAAAACCCTTTCGAGAGCTAAATCTTCATTGCTATCCGCATGGTAATATTCCAGCGAAAAATCCACCCTTTGATGGATCCGTTGGACCGGCGTCTCGTTGGCCGTGATAAATGACGTGCGCAGGCTTTCATGCCGCTGGATCAATGCTTCGAATATCGCTTCGATTCGTTCGGCATTTAAGGTGGGAGCGATTGGGAGCATCATGGGGATATTGTAGACAGTGTGTTGCCGGTCGAATTGATGAAGGATGTACAACCTTTTTTGAGCAGGCGATAAATCATAATACTCCCGTTTTTCCAGCGGCGGGATGTTGCTGAACCGCTGGGGAGCCGAGGATTCGATCAGCGATGCCTGGCCCCGAAGGGTGGGGTAGCGGAAAATATCCACCAATGACATCACTACATTCAATTCTTTATGAATTCTGCCGGCCAATATCGTTGCCTTCAACGAATGACCACCCAGGGCGAAAAAGTTCGATTCCACACTGATGTTGTCCTGGTCTATGAGGAGAACATTGGACCATATCCGCTGCAAGCGGCGCTGCAACGAGGTCTCGGGCTTAGCGTCAATGGTCTCCTTTATCATATTGGGTACAGGAAGCTTCTTGCGATCTATTTTCCCATTGGCTGTAATAGGCAATGAATCAAGGGGAATCAAGAATGAAGGAATCATATAGTGGGGCAATTGACCTTCCAGGAATTGGCTGATGAAGTTAAGCGAGGCGTCGTTGTCTTTCATCACCAGGTAAGCGGCGAGAAAAGAATCGCCGTCATCGCGGGAGAGGCACGCCACTGTTACGTCTTTCAATTGGCCTGAACGCATGAGGACGTGCTCGATCTCCGCCATCTCGATACGGAAGCCGCGAATCTGCACCTGATTGTCGCGGCGGCCCAGAAATTCAATATTTCCGTCAGGTCTCCAGCGGCACAAATCACCGGTTTTATAGACTCGAACCTCCCCTCTTCCAGCGATGTGCTTTCGCACAAACGCTTCGGCGGTGAGATCCGGCCGGTTGAGATATCCGGAGGCCAGGCCAACGCCCGACACCCATAGTTCGCCGGGCACGCCGACTGGCTGTATATTTCCATATTGATCGCAAATATAGATTTCCTGGTTGAACACCGGCTTGCCGATGGGAATGTCGGCGAAATCCCCTTCCACCTCAAAGCTGGTGGTGACAACGGTGTTTTCGGTGGGTCCATAATTGTTGATCAATCTATATCGGTTGGGATTCGTCCGTTTGAGTTTATCGCCGCCGGTGAGAAGCAAGCGTAGCGAATGATTGTCGAGTTCCAAAAACGCTTCGCACAACGGAGTGGGGCAAAACGCGATGGTGACCTGATAGGTTTCGAAATAGCGGTTCAGGAGGATTGGATCCATCTTTACTGAATTGGGGACAATCACCAACGATGAGCCGGCGGTCAGATACGGAAACACCTCCCAAACCGAAGCGTCGAATCCAAAACCCGCCAACTTTGAAGCGCGGTCATGGCAGGTGACGGAAAAAGCATCCTGATGCCAGAGGCACAGATTCAGCAATGAGCGGTGGCCCACCAACACTCCCTTGGGCCTGCCGCTGGTGCCGGAGGTGTAAATCACGTAAGCGTGATGTCCCGCTTCCGGCGCAGGCAGCGTCGAAGAAGCGGCTATGCGGCCGGCGAGAGCGATCTCATCTAAAAATACAGTCTGAATCGGTAACTCCATCTCGCTTGCCCATGCACGATGGGTCAGCGCCAAAGAAGCTCCACAATCCTCAAGCATCCAACGCTTCCGTTCAGATGGAGTATCCGGTTCCACCGGCAAGAACGAACCCCCCATCATCAGAATCCCCAACAACCCCGCCGCCATTTCGATGACATGCCGGCAGATAATCGGAATAATGGAACCGTTGGGAAGACGATAATCCAAAAGGGCCGTCGCACCATTCGAAGCCAGATGGTCGAGGGCTTCGTAGGTTAGATGGGTTGTCTTCCCGCCAAATATGGAAGGGCCGGATACAGCCACTCGATGAGGATTCGCTCGCACATGTTCTTGAAAAAGGTCTAGAACGGTGATACCGGTGGGAATGTGAGTTCGAGTCTGATTGAACGCTTCCAACTGCTGTTTTTTTCCCGTTGGAGATAGAAGCTCCATTCGGCCGAGAACAAGATCTTCAGAGGTGGAAATCGCATCGACAACAGCTTTGAAATAGGAGGCAAACCTCCGGGCAGAGTCCGGTTTGAACAAGGCCGAGGCGTATTCGACGGCTCCGAACAATTGGTCGCCTTGAAGTGAAAAGCTCCAGGTCATGTCGAAGCGGGAATGCTTGTGGGCAATCATTGGCTGCCTGTCCCCTAAAATATCCTGGACTTCCGCCGGATGTCGATGGCGAATGTTGTGATAGGCGAACATCACATCAAACAATGGATTTCGACCGGCGTCACGGGGAATTTCCAACCGCTCCACCAATTCTTCGAAAGGCAGTTGTTGATGGTCCAGGGCCGCTACGACATCCGCTTTCACATCCATCACAAAACCGGTCAATGATTTGGAACCAACCGGTTTTCCCCGTAGCGGCAGTGTATTGACAAATGGCCCCACCATCCGCTCCAGGTCGGCGTGGCCCCGTCCCGCCACCGGAGTGCCCACGATAATATCTTCCTGGCCGCTCAACCGGGCCAGAAACACATAAAATAGCGCCAACAAAGCCATAAAGAAAGTGGCGTCATTCCCTTCGGCCAATTCCCGGATCAATGCGGTTTGTTCCGGCGAACACTCAAAATACAGGCGGTCTCCGTCATAGTTTTGAACCGGAGGCCGGGGAAAGTCGAGAGGTAGATTCAGCGCCGGGATGTCGCCGGCAAGAGATGATTTCCAATAATCGACGGGGGAATCGCTGTGCCGCTTTTGAGCCGGCGCCAGTTGCCATTCGGCGTAATCCCTGTATTGAAGAGGCAACCCTTCAAGAGTGGAGCCTTCGTAGAGTTTTAGAATCTCCTCCTCCAAAATTGCGGTAGAGACACCATCGCCGGTAATATGATGCATATCCACCACTAAAAATATTCCATCCGCGGCGCGGGAAATGGCTGCCCGAAGCAATGGCGGGGACGATAGATCGAAGGGATGGATGAATTCCTGGATATCTTGCCCTTCATTTAAATAACGCAGTGAGAAATCAACAGAGTCCAACACCCGTTGCCGCGGTTGGTGGTCAATGGCGATAAACGCGGTGCGGAAGGTTTCATGCCGCTGGATGACCGCTTGCAATGCCGCTTCCAGCCGGTCAAACCGGACATCCGGAGGCAGTGGGATCACACGGGACATATTGTAGGCCGTGGTGTCCGGCATCAATTGGTTCAACAGGTAGAAGCGTTTCTGCGCCGGCGATAAAGGATAGAATTCCTTCTTTTCCACCGGGAGAATCTGTACGAAGTCTCCATCGCGATTTGCGCGGATGTAACGGGCCAGCCCTTTGATAGTCGGAGCGAGGAATAGTTCAGCCAGGGGAATTTTTATGTCTAACTCTTTTTGGATCCGGCTCATCAAGATGGTTGCCTTGAGAGAATGGCCGCCCAGATGGAAAAAATCGGCGTCAGCGCCGATAGCCTCTTCTTCGAGGGACAACAACCGGGCCCACATACCCACTAGTTTGCGCTCCAGCGCGTCAACCGGCGGGCGAATCCCCGATTCCCCGGTTCCTGTTTGCGGGTGGGGCAAGGCTGCCCGGTCGATTTTGCCATTGGAGGTCAGAGGAAATGAATCCAATATCGTGATCCAGCCGGGAATCATATAACCCGGAAGAAAGCCCTCCAGATGATCTCGCAGAGAGCCGTTGTCCAGAGGCGCATCGTCCGCTCCTTTTTTCAACACCACATAAGCGGCCAATTGTCGATCCGATCCTGAACCGGCAATCGTCAGCGCCAACGCTTCGGATACACTGTCCAGAGACAGAAGGCAGCGCTCGATCTCCTGGAGTTCGATGCGGTAGCCCCGGATCTTGACCTGCTGGTCGATGCGCCCCAGGCAGTCGATGAGGCCGTCCTCCCGCCAACGGGCCAGATCGCCGGTATGGTACAACCGGGGTTCTAAACTATCAAATTTGTCGAAGGTGAGTTCCGGGCGGTTGAGATATCCCCTGCCGGCGCCGATGCCGGCGATGACCAACTGACCGGGAATGCCGGGTGGTTGTAGATTGCCGAACCGGTCGTAAATATAAATGCGCGCGTTCGTTATGGGTGTGCCGATGGGCATCTGCATGGAGTCTTCGATACTCTCTTCAGTGACCGGGAAGAAGGAGCTCACATCAGTGCATTCGGTGGGTCCATACACATTGAATATCTGTGTGCCGGTCTTTTTCGAAGAAGCGGTCAGCAACCGTCGGCAAATAGTTTTATCCAGAGCTTCGCCTCCGATTAGCCATACGGAAACCGGTAACTCCGGCATACCGCCATCCCCATCATCCAGGAGCGCTTGCATCATTGCCGGAGTACAGTCGGAGATATCGATGGCATGGCGACAAAAATAACCGACCAAGGCTGCCTGGTCAAGCCGTACTTGGCCAGGCACAATCGCCAGACTGTGGCCGCCTAACAGCGATGGGAAAATCTGTTTTACGGAGGCGTCGAAGTGAACCGGCGCCAACAACGCCACCCGCGCCGCTTCAAAAAAACCGGCATAGATATCCCGTTGGACGACATTGACTAGATTGACCACGCTACGATGCTCGATCATCACGCCTTTAGGAAGGCCGGTGGTGCCGGAGGTGTAAATAATATAAGCGAGCGCCGCCTCATTCACTGAGTGAACAGTATCATCTCCATCGCTATCTTCCCACATCATCACACGACCATCATATTCTGAAGGAAGAGATACGCAATCCTCGTTGCTTGTAAGAACTAACGAGGCGTTGCTGTCGGCCAACATATAAGCTTTCCTGCGGATAGGAATCTCCAAATCCAGAGGCATATAAGCCCCGCCTGAAAGTAGAATGCCGACGATGGATTCGATCAACGCGATAGACCGCCGCATATGAAGAGCGACAATGCCTTCGGCTCCCACTCCCCTATGGTTGAGAGCGGAGGCGATGTTGCGGGCTCTCAGTCCCAGTTCCCCATAGGTTAAAGCTTCAGCGTCATAGGTGACCGCGATCCGGTGCGGATGCGTGTGCTCTTGTTTCGAAAACAGGAGGCAGAGATTGTCGCCGATGAATTCTTCGTCCCCAGGATTGTTGAACTCATGAAGAATTCGCCGCAGTTCCGCTTCCGGCACCATATCCAGATCTTTGAGCTTTTTCTGCGGATCGTCTAATATTGATAAGAGGATGCGTTCGAAATAGTGAACATAGCGACGGATTGTCGAATCTTTAAATAGATGGGTGCAATACTGGAAGTAGATTCGCAGATTATCTTCCTCTTCGATCACAGTGGCGTTGAGATCGAATTTCGCCACCCGGCGCTCATAGGAAATATCATCGTCTTCCTGACTGTCGCCGGCGCTGTTTTTGACGATTTCAAGATAATTCAACACATTGAAGGAGGCGTCGAACAATGGATTGCGGCCGGCATCGCGGCGAACATCCAACCGTTCCACCAGATCTTCGAATTGGACATCCTGGTTATCGAAGGCCTCCAACACCCGCACCCTGGTGTCGCCTAAAAATTGCATAAAAGTAGCTTCGCCACTGGGAAAACCGCGCATTGCCAGGGTATTGACAAACATCCCTAAAATCTCGTGAAGGTCGTGATGCGGTCTGCCTGCCACCGGAACGCCGGCGATGATGTCCTCTTGCCCGGTCAGTCTCGACAACCAGGTATAATAGACCGCCAGCAGCGCCATAAACAACGAAGCGTCCGCTTCTCTCACCAGGCCGCGGATCCGGTGAGTGAGCGCCGGTCCCAACTCGAGAGCGACTGTGTTCCCGTCGAATTGTTGGATCTGCGGTCTGGGAAAATCTGTAGGAAGATCCAGTATGGGCAATGGCGACGACAACTGCTCCAACCAGTGGTTCTCTTGAGCTCGCACTCGTTGTTTAAACTCGTCTCCGCTTTGCCAGACGGCGAAATCCCGGTATTGAAGAGGCAAATCTTCCAGAATCTCTCCATCATACAAGGCCAGAAAATCTCGCACCATCACATCCTGCGAGATCCCGTCGGCAACGATATGGTGCATGTCCACCAATAAGGCGATCCTGGTTCCCGGCAATTCCACAATCGCCGCTCTGATGAGAGGGGCCTCATGTAATTCGAAGGGCTGGATGAATGACTCGATAACAGCATCCACATTCGACGCCCGCTTCCGGGAGATGGAAAAGTCCACATGGTCGAGCACTTGCTGAACCGGCCGGTCATCCAGCATCCGAAAGGCGGTTCGCAATGATTCGTGCCTGTGGATGAGCCGTTCGAAGGCCCGTTCGATACAGCCGAGATCCACCGCGCAGTCTAGAAATACCGCACGAAAGCGGTTGTAAGCAGTAGTGCGGGAATCCATCTGCTGAAGAATATATAAACGGGTTTGAGCCGACGATAGCGGGTAGTAATCCTTTTTTTCCACCGGCGCGATTCCTTTGTGAAGGTGGGTATCCGCCTCTCTAACATAATGCGCCATCTGCCGGATGGTGGGGAAGCGGAAAATCTCGGCGAGCGGAATGCGCACATGGAATTCTTTATGGATCCGGGACGACAGGATCGTGGCTTTGAGAGATTGCCCGCCAAGGTCGAAGAAGTCCTGATCGACGCCAAGAGCCGTTGCCTCTCTCTTTAACACTCCGCCCCACAACTGCGCGAGACGCTGCTCAAAACCATCCAGCGGTTGGGATTGCTTGTCTCCGCCGGCAAACTCCGGCTCCGGCAAGGCTTTCCGGTCCACTTTATTGTTGGCGGTCAACGGCAGACTGTCGAGAAGAATCATCGCGGGGGGAATCATATACTCCGGCACATTTTCAGCCAATTTCAGGCGCACCGCTTTGATGTCGATGCCGTCTTCGGGAGCGAGGTAGGCAACCAATTCATGTCCGTCCCCGTGTTGCCGCGCCACGACAGCGGCTTCCCCCACACCGGAGCATCGCCTCAGGTGGGCTTCGATCTCTTCCAATTCCACCCGGAAACCACGAATCTTTACCTGGTTGCCGATGCGGCCCGCCAATTGGATGGCGCCGTTTGGTTGGAGAAGGGCCAAATCACCGGTCAAATACATACGCCGGCCCCGCAGAGGTCCATCTTCAGGGAACCGTTCATGAGTCAGCTCCGGCCGGTTGAGATAGCCTGAGGCAACGCCGCTTCCGGCCACCGCCAACTCCCCCATTGTCCCGGCGGGTTGAAGAATACGATGATGGTCGGGATTCACGATGCACGCGTTCATGCCGCGAATCGGACGCCCGATGACCGGTTTCTCTTTGTATGAAGCGAAGTCCTGTGGGTCGATACGCTGAAAGACGCAGCCAATGGTGGCTTCGGTGGGACCGTAATGATTGATGAATTCGATATGCCCACACAACTGATGCGCCCGCTCCACATCTTCGACATTGATAGGTTCCCCGCCTAAAATCACTAAGCGGAGACTGGAACTGGTGGAAGCGGAGAAGTAACCGCTGCGCAGGATGGCGGAAAAGAGAGAGGGGGTGGTCTTGAGATAGGTAATTTTCTCTTTTTGGATTGCCCGCAGTACTATCTCCGCGGACAGGTACCTGTCCCTATCCAGGACCATTAAAGCGCCGCCGCTGAGAAGGGCTGAAAAAATAGCGGTATACCCCAGATCAAATGCATATGACGAGAGAAGTATGGTCCGGTCGCCGGGACCGATGGCCGCCTCGCCGGTGATCCAGGCGGTATAGGTGGAAAGATTGCCGTGAGAGATGACTACGCCCTTAGGCCGCCCCGTTGTACCGGAGGTGTAGATGATGTAGGCGGGATCCGTTGGTTTTGAATCGACGCTGCCTGCGAGTTCTTCCTCAAATTCAGCATCCCCCGCGTCGATGAGCAAGAGCTCGCCCTCGAATGACGGCGGTTTGTCGAAGGCGCCCTGCGCGATCAAAAATCGCGCCCCGGAATCTTTGAGAATATAATCCAGACGGTTTGAAGGAGTGGATGGATCCAGAGGCAGGAACGCTGCGCCCGCTTTTAGTACTGCAAACAATGCGATGACAAGTTCGATCGACGCATCCATCACTACCGCAACCACCGCCGGTTGGCCGAGACCGCGGCGCAAAAGGTCTTGAGCCACACGCGACGAGGCTCGATCCAGTTCCAGGTAATCAATCCGTTCTTTACCGTCCGGGGAGATGACCGCTGTCCTCTCTGGATAATGGGCGGCGGTGGCGCTGAACCAGGCGTCGATTCGCCGCTCCGTGCCATCGGGCCAATCATCGGTGCATTCGAGAGCCAATGCTTCGGGAACAATGTCGATGGATTCGATGGGAATCCGGCTATTGTCGATGATGGTCTCGATGATGGATTCGAAATAGTCATGGAAGCGTAGAATCGATTCGCGGCGGAACAGCAACCGGTTGTAACTCCAGCCGATCTCAAGCATCGCTCCGTCATCCACCGCCACCAGGGTGATGTCGAATTTCGCCGCCCGGTTCTCCGGGGCATCGTTCTCTTCGACGTTCGTTGCCTGGCGGCTTCCCAGACCGCCGGCAACCTCTTGCAATTCCACCATGATATCGAACAGCGGATGCCGGGATGTATCTCTGCGGCCCGCCAGTTTTTCCACCATCAACTCAAAAGGGTAATCCTGGTTGTCAAAAGCCGACAATGTTCGCTGTCCCACCTCATCGAGGAATTGCTCAAAGGACTTTTCTCCATTGGGAAACGAACGCAGCGGCAGGGTATTGACAAACATGCCCACCACTCGCTCGAGATCGGGATGATTCCGCCCCCGCACCGCTGTTCCCAGCACCACATCTTCCTGGCGACTCAGTTTCGAGAACAAGATGGAAGCGAGCGACTCCACCATCATAAACATCGTCGCCCGGCGGAAGCGACACATCTCACGCAACGCGTTTGAGAGCTTCGGCTCCAACGTAACAGTCGCCATTTCGCCCTCGAAGCTACGAATCTGAGGGCGAGGAAAATCTTCAGGCAAACACATGACCGGAAGGTCTCCTGCCAATGCCTTCATCCAGAAGGACTCCTGCCCGCTCAGGCCGGAATCCTCCATTTCCCGTTGCCAAACAGCGTAGTCCCTGTATTGGATACGCAACGACGGGAGCCCCGCGTCCTGGGCCAGCGCCACGAACTCCTCTTCCAACACTGTGATAGAGGCTCCGTCGCAGACAATATGGTGCATGTCCAATAACAGCGCAAACCCTTCGCCCTTTGAGGCAAGACCGCAACGAAGTAATGGCGCCGAGGCCAAATCGAAGGGCTGGATAAAACCGTTGAGCACCTGTTGCAGTTCTCCATCGCCAGATACATCTCCCAAACGGCGAAGCATGAACTCCGGCTCGGCCAAAATCCGTTGCACCGGCTCATCATCCAATTCTTCAAAATAGGTGCGCAAACTTTCATGGCGGTGAAGCAATCGCTTCATAATCCGCTCGACATCATCCTCTTCCATGCCGGTTCCCAGTGGAACCATCAGCGGCATATTGTAGGCCACACTATCCCGGTCCATTTGCCATTCGATATACAATCGCCTCTGGGCGCTGGACACCGGGTAATAATCTCGTTTTTCCCGCGGCTCCACCGGGATGGAAGCCTGGGCTCTTAATGAACCGATTTTCGCGCTCTGCTCATGGAAGCGAGAATGCTTGAAAATATCAACCAGCGGCAGCTCCACACCGCAATCCCGCTTCACCCGGTTGGCCAATACCATGGCTTTGAGAGAGTGTCCTCCCAATTTGAAAAAGTCCGAATCCGCGTGGACGAGGGAAGACTCCAATCCCAACACTTCCGCCCAGATAGATTGCAGCCTCTCATCGACGGCTTCTGCCGGTTGAGAGTATTCATCGCTTCCTTCGATTCCCGGCTGCGGTAAGGTTTTTTGATCCAATTTTCCGTTGACGTTTAGAGGCAATACTTCCAATCTGGTGAAAGAGGTGGGAATCATGTAAGAGGGCAAGCTGATTCGCAAATAGTCTCCCAAATCCAGCGGCAATTCATCATCGCCAGCCACCACCACATAGGCTGCCAGGGAGCGGTCGCTTCCACTCGTGTCACGGCATACCACCGCCGCTTGCGAGATGTTTTCGTGGGCGAGGAGTCGATTCTCGATTTCCCCCAATTCGATGCGGAAGCCGCGGATTTTAACCTGGTTGTCGCGCCGGCCCAGGAATTCCAACTCGCCGTTCTCTTTCCAGCGGCATAAATCGCCGGTGAGATAGAGCTTCTGCCCGCCGAAGAAGCGGTCGTCGATGAAGCGCTCCGCCGAGAGTTCGGGCCTGTTCAGATACCCCAGTCCAACGCCCTCTCCACCGATGGCCAGCTCGCCCACCAATCCAAAGGGCAAAAGGCTGTGATCGAAGCCGAGAATCACTGCCCGGGTATTGCCGATGGGCCTTCCGATCCCGATATCACCCTCAGCGCATGATTCTACGCGGGTTTCTACGCATGTAACTGTGGTTTCTGTGGGACCGTATTTATTGTAAAAAGAATAAGAGCGTGAAAATTTTGCCGCCAAACCGGGGGGGCAGGTATCTCCACCGGAAACAACTCGCTTGACCGCGTTGCCGGCGGGAAGATCGAGAAGCGCTAGAAACGATGGAACCGCGTGAATGTGGGTAACCTGACGGGTCAAAATATAATGATTAAAAAGATCCATATCGAGCATTACATCGGTTGGTATTAACACAGACGATGCGCCGCTGAAGAGAGCGATCCACAATTGTTCGACCGAGGCGTCGAAGCAATAGGATGAAAACTGCAAGATGCGTTCGTCGGTCTCGATCGAAAAACGGTTCTTCTGGTACCAGACCAGGTTCGCCACAGAACGATGCGGAATGACAACGCCTTTGGGATTGCCGGTGGTTCCCGACGTGTAGATCACATAGGCGATGGCCGCTGAATTGTCCCTCGACGGCAACCGGGAACCGGAACTCTGCTCAAACGTCACAGGCAACACCAGTGTCTGCCGATGGCCAAAATTACCGGAAGCCGACATTCGATCGAGCGCAATCATCTCAATATTACTATCCTTGAAGATGTACTCGACGCGATGCCGCGGATAGGTTGGATCCACAGGAACATACCCGTTGCCGGATTTCAATATCCCAAGAATTCCCACAACCATCTCTATGGAGCGGTTCGCGAAAATCCCCACAAGACCGCCGGGCTTTACGCCGGAATCAATAAGACTGAACGCGGTGGCGTTCGAGCGAAGTTGAAGCTCCCGGTAGGTCATGGATTCATCGCAAAAGACCAGAGCCACAGAATCGGGCGATCGTTCCACCTGGGAATCGAACATTTGATCCAGCGCGGCATCAGGATATTCGAAAAGGGTTTGATTGAAGGAGTGAATCAATCTCTCTCGCTCCTCCGGCGCTACAATGTCCAATTCAGCCAGGCTCGCATCCAGGTTCACGGCCATTTGGCGCGCCACATGGGAGAAACATTGGACAAATCGCTCCGCTGTCTGCCGGCGGAAGAGAGCGGTGCTAAACCCCAGAGTACCGCTGAGTTCTTCATTATGAGGGGCGAAGGTCCAGCTCATATCGAAACGGGAGATCGGATGAACAATACCCTCCCCCAGATCAGCCTCATCCTGATAGGCCAGCATCACATCAAACAGGGGATTCCGTCCTGCTTCGCGGATGAAATCCAAACGCTCCACCAACGCTTCGAAAGGAACATCCTGGTGATCAAACGCCGCCAGGGTATCCTCTACAACCTCTCTGAAAAAAGAATTGACCGTGGCGTCCCGGCGGGGAAACATGCGTAGAGGCAGGGTATTGACAAACATTCCCACCAATTGCTCTAGATCCGCATTGCGCCGACCCGCCAGCACAGTGCCCAGTACAACATCCTCTTGCCCGGAGAGCTTGGCCATCAATACAGAGCACACCGCGAGCAACATCATATACATTGTGGCCCCTAACGAGTTTGCTATGGAATTCAATTGCCGGACTGACTCGCGCTCCAGGCGGAAGGCCACCACATCGCCGTCAAACGATTGAATCTCCGGCCGCGGGAAATCGGCGGGTAGATCGAGAAGGGGCACGCCATCATAGAAGCGGCGCAACCAGTATGATTCCTGATTCGTAGTCTCTTGAAGGACCAAAAACGAGGCTTGCCAAACAGAATAATCTTTGTATTGAATCGAGAGGGGTTCGAGATTGCCTCCATCGTATAATTCCAGGAATTCCCGTTGTAAAATTTCAAGCGACAATCCGTCGCTCACCGAGTGGTGGATATCAAGAAGCAGCATACCCCCTTCTCTTTGGAAGCGGATGATACCGCAACGAAAGAGCGGCGGCGAGGCCAAATCGAAGGGGCGGATAAATGACAAATATAACGTTCCGAGATTCTCCTCATCGCCCTCTTCCAGTTGAGCGATATCTTCTACTTCAAACCAGCAACGCTCATGGACTCGCTGTACCGGCGCATCATCCACCCACGCAAATGAAGTGCGCAAACTTTCGTGGCGGTGGATCAACCGGCGGAAGGTTTTCTGAATGGCTTCCAGAGACACATCGCCAACGAGGCGGACCATCAGCGGAATATTGTACACCGCGCTGTTCGGTTCTAAATATTGCAAGATCACCAACCGCTTTTGAGCCGGCGAGACCGGATAATAGTCCATTTTTTCGACGGGTGGGATTCTTGAATCAGTGCGCGACGCAAGGCCGCGCCCCAATTGGATCAGGCCCTCGATGGACGGAGTCTTGAAAAAATCCGCCAATGACAGGGAGAGCGCCATATCCCGTTTGATTATCGCGCAGAGTTTCATCGCTTTGAGAGAGTTCCCTCCCAGGCTGAAAAAATTGCTGGATCGACCGATTCCTTTTTTGTCAATCCCAAGGACACCGGCCCAAAGGGCTGCCATGGCCCCCTCCCGACCGTCCAGCGGCGGTTCGAATGAAACTTCGTCACGATGATCCGGAAGTGGTAACGCCTTTCTATCCAATTTGCCGTTTGCAGTGACAGGGATGGCGCCAATGATCATCAGGTGTGCCGGAACCATATATGCGGGTAAATGAAGGGAGAGATATCCACTGAGCTCTCCGGAATCAATTGGCGTCGAAGCAACGATGTACGCGCAAAGCTGCCGGTCCCCCTGAACAGCTACTGGAATAACCACCGCATCGGTTACTCCACGGAAATGTAGTATTCGATTGCGAATTTCCGCGGGCTCGATGCGAAAACCCCTCAATTTTAATTGCTGATCAATTCGGCCGAGGCATTCAATCGTACCGTCGGGTAGAAAACGTCCGAGATCACCGCTAAGAAATGTTTTTTCAGGAAAACCCGGAACCGGGGCGTTGACAAACCGCTCTGCGGTGAGCTCCGGTTGGTTCAAATACCCGCGGGCCACGGCCTCTCCGCCGATAAGGATTTCGCCTGGAACTCCAATTGGACAAACACAAAAATACCGGTTAACGATGACGAGCGCCGAGTTGTCGATGGGACGACCAATTGGAACCGATTGAGTATTGTAATTTGAATCCGTGTCAAAAAACGAGACTTCAACAGTGGTTTCTGTAGGTCCGTAAAGATTCAAGTATTTGACATCTATACCTTTGAATAGCCTCTTGAATCGTCTTGCCGTATCACTTTCCAAAAACTCGCCGCTGGACCACACCTGCCGCAGGGACCGTAGATGGCGGGTGAGTTTCATTTCTTCCACATAATCCAGAAACACCTTCATCATCGAAGGAACAAAATGAATAGCGGTGATCTTATGGCGATAAATTTCCCTCACCAAAAGTGACAAATCTGTGTGACCACCGGGAGGAAGCATACAAAGCGCAGCTCCCCCGGGAATCCACCCCAGCAATTCTTCAACCGAGACATCGAAGACAATCGTGGTTTTTTGAAGCACCACATCTCCGGGGCCGAGAGGATAACGCTGCTGCAGCCATTGCAAACGGTTGAAGATCGAGTGGTGTTCGATAGCAACTCCCTTGGGGATGCCGGTGGACCCCGAGGTGTAGATAATATAGGCAAGATCATTGGGCGTAGGGTTCACTATCTCGAATGTTTCTGCGTCGCCATTCCCGGTTGTCGCGCCCTTCGAAACGAATTCAGAATCAATGCAGAGCCTCATCCCGCTGTCGTTTTTAATGAAAGCGATCCTCTCCGGGGGATATCCAGGTTCAATGGGAAGATAAGCCGCGCCCGAGAATAAAATTCCCAAAATCCCGGTCATCAACTCCGGCGAGCGATCGATCATGATGCCCACAATATGGTGAACGCCGAACCCTCGCCGTTGCAACCGGCGGGCCAGAAATTGCGATTGGCATCGTAAAAAGCCATAAGAGAACCTACTATCTCCGGCAACCACTGCGGTGGCGCCGGGCCGTTTTCGCGCTCGTCTCAGAAACGCCTGGCAGATAGTCTCGTCCGGGACTTCGCTAGCAGTATCATTAAAGGCGAACAAGATCGAATTCTTCTCTGCGTCGCTCACGATATCCAGGGCTCCGGCCGGAAGGTCCAGATGGTTGGCGATGGAGAGGCAAATCCGGCGAAAGCAGTCTCCAAAGCGGTCGATAGTGGCCGGGGAAAACAGGCTGCTTGCGTATTCCACGTCGATATCCAGGCCATCGGCGTGGGGAAACACATTCCAGGTCATGTCGAAGCGCGACGAGAGCTGCTGGAGCTGAACAGTAGGAGCAGGGGCTTTTGAGCTTCGCTCGCCGGAAAATTCCTGCCAGGCGAACATCACATCAAATAAGGGATTGCGGCCGGTATCCCGTGGAAGTTCCAATGCGCCAACCAGGTCTTCGAATGGGAAATCCTGGTGTTCCAGGGCATTGATATGATTTCGTTTCACTGTTTCCAATAGATCTTTTAGAGGGGCGGATTCCTGGACTCTTACCCGCAGGGCCACTGTATTGACAAACATGCCCACAATCTCTTGCAAGAGCTCATGGTTCCGGCCCGCCACCGGGACTCCCACGACTATGTCGTTTCCGCATCCAAGACGGTGCAACAGGATGACGAAGGCCGACAGCATCACCATATTCAAGGTTGCTCCATTGGTTGCGGCGAACCGTTCGAGAGTTGTTCGTTCATCATGGGTCAAGCGCAGGGTCGCGCTGCCGCCGGCATAATCCGCCTCCAGAGGCCGCGGCAAATCGCAGGGCAGCGGATTCATAGGCTCGAGGCCCGAGAATTCATCCAACCAGAATCGTCTCTGGGTATCTAACTCTCCTTCGTTGGCGCGGGCCTGTTGCCAGACGGCGTAATCTTTGTAGGCGAGAGTGACGGGCGGGAGCGAATCGCCGGCAAAGAGCCGTTGAAACTCTGTGAAGAGGATGGACATCGAAGTGCCGTCGCTGATGATGTGATGCATGACTGTAACGAGGATTGCCCGCTCTTCCGGCATTCGGATAACGCCTGCCCGGAGCAACGGGGCTTCAGCCAATTGGAAGGGACGGATCATGGCGGTCACGGTCCTCGATAGGGCGTCGCCATCGTCCGCTTCATGAGAGCAATCGATCACAGTGAGTGAGAACTCGATATCTCCGGCATCGTGTATCCGCTGAACCGGCTCTCCTTCGATAAAATGGAAGGAGGTTCTCAAAGATTCGTGTCTTCGGATCAATGTCCGAAAGACCGCTTCGATTTTCTCCTTGCCGGGGAAAGACTCCAATGGGCGGATATCGCGGATATGATAGGCGTCGCCCGCGTCCCCCATCCGGTCCAGGATATAGAGTCTCTTTTGAGCCGAAGACAATGGATAGACATCCCGCGCTTCAGCGACATTGATTCCCCCCAGCAAATCTCCCACATCGATGCTTTCCCGCTTCAGCAACTGGCGGACCAATTCCTGTTGCTCGGGAGACAGTCCGGCCAGCCGGTCTTCTAATTTGTCCATATCATTATTGTCCGGTGGTGGTTTTGTTCAGTAAGGCTTTGACCTGATCTGCGGACAGGGATTCCACTTGCGCTAGAATGTCGTTCAGTTTGTCCGTTTGCTTGATTTGCGGCTCGATCGCTTCTGCCAATTCCGCCACTGTGGGGCTTGCAAAGAGGATGTTGAGGGGGATTTTGACGTTCAGCTCTTTGTGGATGGCGGCCACCATGGAGA
>CAZBHS010000063.1:0-22726 GCA_964491915.1 uncultured Clostridia bacterium | reverse complement strand
ACGGGGTGGTCTGCACCGACTGGGGTGTGACAGGCGATGTTACCGCGGTCGACCGAAGATATCCATGTGGAGGTCAGGGGTCACGACCCGGCGCTCCTACGGGAATCCGCCCGCCGGCACCGTGAAGAGTTCTTTCAGATGCGAGCGGCCCTAGACGCGGCCCGACAGGGGATCAAATTGAATAACGCCTCATGGCTACCGGCAATCACGGCGGTACTTGACTATGGATTTCAAGGAGACGATTACAGTTTCGGCAAAGACGACGATTACTGGATGGCCTCGCTGGTCATGAGCTGGAATCTTTACCGCGGCGGCCGGGACAAAGCGCAAAAAGCCCAGGCTCAATTGCGCAAAAAACAACTGGAAGCCGGCCTCGAGCAATTGGATGCCCAGATTCTCCTGCAAGTGAGCGAAGCCCAGCAGGAGATCGAGGTGGCACAGCGCAGCCTCGCATCCTCCGAGGCCCAGCTTCGCAGCCGCAACGAGGCGTTGCGCATCATTGCCCGCAAATACCGCGAAGGTATGGTGCCCCAGATCGAATTCATCCAGGCCCAAAACCAGGCCGTCACAGCCAAATTGCAAGCAGCCATCAGCAGGTTCGATGTAATGATGAAAGAGGCGCGCCTCGAAAGGGTATGCGCCCTATACCCATTGAAAAATCAAGACCCAAACGCCACAAAGGAGTAAACCCATGCGCCATACATATAAACAATTAAAACCCATCATCGCAATATCGAGCATCGCCATCTCTATCATCTTCATCACCGCCTGCAACCGCGTTGAAAAAGAGAAGGCCCCGAAAACCATCATCCCCATCGAGACCGGGAAAGTGGGGATTCAGTCCTTCTCGGTGCCGGTCGGCACCAGCGGTCGCCTGTTTCCCCAGGACATGGCCAGACTGTCCTTCAAAACCGGAGGTATCATCCGCCGCATCCCGGTCTCCGAAGGGCAAAAAGTGAAAGCCGGAACATTACTGGCCCTCCTCGACACCAGTGAAATCGACGCCAACGTGGTCCAGGCCCGCGAAGCGACTGAAAAATCCAAACGGGACCTCCAGCGGGTCACCAACCTCTACAACGACAAAGCCGCCACTCTGGAGCAATTGCAGGATGTCACCACCGCCGCCAATATCGCCGGAGCCCGGCTGAAGATCGCCCTCTTCAACAGCTCCCATTCCCGCGTCATAGCGCCGGCAAACGGCATCGTTCTCAAACGCTTGGCGCAAGAGAACGAAACAATCTCGCCCGGTTATCCGGTGATTCTTTTCGGTTCGCTGGACACCCAGTGGGTGGTCAAGGTGGGGGTGACCGAGAGCCAGCTCATCCACCTCACCCACGGCGACCGGGCCATCATCCGCTTCGACGCCTACCCGGGCGAGACATGCCCGGCCACAGTGTCGGAAATCGCCCAAACCATCGACGCCTCCAGCCAGACATACGAGGTGGAGCTCTCTCTCGAACCCCAGGAAAAACGCCTGGCAGCCGGCTTCGTTGCCAGGGTGGAGATATTCCCCAGTCAAGAGAAAACCTATCGCTGGATTCCAATCAGCGCGATGGTGGAGGGGGAAGGCAACATGGCGGCGGTTTACACTGTCAAAAAGAACAGGGCCAAAAAAATCCCCATCCGTATCGCCCACATCCTGGACGGTAAGGTCTTGACGTCACATGGCCTGGAAGGGGTCGATACAGTGGTGACCGAAGGAGCCGCTTATTTGAGCGACGGCGCCGAAGTGACCATCGTCACGCAACTGGAGAAATAGCGATGAAACTACCAGGCATCGCCATAAATAATTCGCGGTTCACCATTATGGTGGTGATCCTCCTGGCCATCTTCGGCGTCAACGCCATCGTGACTATGCCGAAATCCGAAGACCCGCCGGTATCGAAACCCGGCTCCAGTATCTTCGTCATCTACCCCGGCGCCGGTCCCGAAGACCTGGAGCAGTTGGTCATCGATCCCATCGAGGAGGCGCTCAATGAATTGGACGATATCAAGTCCATTAATTCCCGTTGCGAAGACGGTCTGGCGAGCGTGGCTATCGAATTTTTGGCCGGCAGCGATCCGGACGAGAAATTCTCGGATGTGAACGAGAAGATCAACAGCATCGCAAGCCGGCTTCCCGAAGAGATTCTGCGGATGGAGACCATGAAATGGTCCATTTCCGATACCAACTTCATGCAAATCGCCCTGACATCGGAGAGCGAAGAATACCGGGAATTGGAAAAATACGCAGACCGCCTGAAGCGCACGCTCAGTCGGATCCCCAATGTCAAGCGGGCGAACATTCTGGGCTTCCCGGAGCAGGAGATTCGCGTCTCGTTGAATCTGGAGAAAATGGCTCATATGAAGATCCCTCTCGATCGAGTGCTCGGCGCCATCCAATCGGCCAATCAGAATATCCCCGGCGGCACCATCGACAGCGGCGGTCGCCGGTTCAACATCAAGACCAGCGGCTCATTCGAATCATTGCGGGAGATCGAGGAAACAATCATTCACTCCGAAGGCACAAAGGTGGTGTACTTGCGGGACATCGCCCAGGTCAGCCTCGATTACGAGGATGCCAAGCATTTAGCGCGATTCCAAAAGATTCCGGCGGTCTTCGTCACAGTGACCCAAAAGGAAAACACCAATATCTTCGACATCATGGAAAAGCTGGAGCCGCAAGTCGAGGCGTTTGCCGCCAAACTCCCCCCCTCCATCCAGCTCTTCAAGGTGCACAATCAGTCGGAAAGCGTGCATGCCCGCCTCAGGGACTTCTTCATCAACCTGATACAGGGAATCATCCTGGTGGGGGTCGTAATCTTCCTGGCCATCGGCATGCGGGGTTCCGTGATCGTGATGACGGCGATTCCCTTTTCCCTCTTGATGGGGCTGGGATTTCTTGACATGAGCGGCTATGGTTTGCAGCAGATTTCCATCTCCGGCCTGGTGATTACATTGGGCCTATTGGTGGACAACGCCATTGTGGTGACCGAAAACATCTCGCGTTTCCGCGCCATGGGGGTCAGCCGTCTGGAGGCCGCTGTCAAGGGAACCTCCCAAATCGGTTGGGCCATTGTCTCCGCCACCGCCACAACGATTCTGGCCTTCCTGCCCATCGCTATGATGCAGGATGTGTCGGGAGAATTTATCCGCAGCATGCCGTTGACAGTGATCTACACTCTCTCGGCCTCCCTGCTCATCGCGCTGGCGGTAACACCGCTGATGAGCACCATCCTTTTGACCTCCAACGAACCGGGAAAATTCCGCCGGACCCTGGACCGCTTTATCGAAACCCGCTACAGCCGTTGGCTCTCCTATTCGCTGAAGAATCCAAAAACCATAGCGGGCGCCGCCATCATTGTATTCGTATGCAGCCTGGCGCTGGGTCTGCTCGTCAAGATCAGCTTCTTCCCAAAAACCAACAAAAATGTCTTCTTTATCAATATCGAAGCGCCGTCGGGAACCAGCCTGGAAAAAACCGACACCATCGCCAAAGAGATCGAGCAAATCCTCGACCGGCAACCGGAGGTAAAATTCTACACCACCAACACCGGCCGTAGCAATCCCCGCATTTACTATAACATCATCGAGAAGCGAAATCGCAGCAATATCGGACAATTCTTCGTTCAATTGCGCGACGGCGCGGATTTGGAAAAAACCGCTGAAGTGATCGAGCGGTTACGGGGATCTTTCTCCCGCTATCCCAAAGCGAAGCTGGAAATCAAGGAACTGGAGCAGGGACCGCCGGTGAACGCGCCGGTGGAGATCAAAATCCAGGGTGAAAAGATGGAGATGATCAAAAAAATCGCGTCCGACGTCGAAGGACTCTTCAGCCAGGAAACCGGTCTCATCAATATCGACAACCCCCTGGACACCGCCAGGACCGACCTGAAAATCAAGATCAACCACGACAAGGCAGCCATGCACGGCGTCCGTATCGATGAGATCGACCGCTCGGTACGCATGGCCGTCGCCGGGATTCCGGTCTCCCAATACCGCGACAGTGAAGGCAATAATTATGACATTGTGGTGCGCTCCGCGTTCGACCGCAACGTGGGACTCGATGTATTCGACAAAATTTTCCTCCCAACCGCCTCTGGACAGCTCATCCCCCTCAAGGAGGTGGCGGTTATCGAGCTATCCACCAATTCTTCCCTCATCAACCATTTCAACCTGCAACGAAGCGCCACTGTGTCGGCAGATGTGTCGCGAGGACACTCCACCCAGGAGATCACCGCCCGGTTAATAGGAAAACTCAACCGCTACCATTGGCCTGAAGGTTACTATTACGAAGTCTGGGGAGAAAAGAAAAGCCAGGATGAATCCTTCGGCGGCATGGGAGACGCCATCATTCTCGCCATCATCGCCATCTTCGCGGTCTTGGTGCTGCAATTCAGGAGTTTTGTGCAGCCCCTCATCGTGTACGCCGCGTTGCCGCTGGCCATCATCGGCTCCATTTTGGGATTGCTTGTCACCGGACACACCTTCTCGTTCACAGCGTTTGTTGGACTCACCAGTCTGGTGGGTATCGTGGTCAACAATTCCATTATTTTGGTGGACTACACCAACCAATTGCGAAAAGAAGGCAAAGATATCGCAGCCGCCCTTCAAGAGGCGGGCGAAACCCGCTTCACCCCCATCATCCTCACCACCATGACCACCATCGGCGGCCTACTCCCCCTGACATTGCGGGGCGGCGAGCTCTGGGCCCCCATGGGCTGGACCATTATCTGCGGTCTGCTTACCTCAACGGTCCTGACTCTCATTATAGTACCGGTCCTCTACCGGTTGTTTTGCCGCAAGTAATTCACAACGGGCCGCTCCGGCGGCCCCTTCGAAAAAGTTTACATTTTGCCGGTCAACAATTGACATGCGTCTCCCGATCTGGCACTATAAGTTTTTAGAGGTGAGCAAGAGATGAGACGTGCTGTAAACAGATTTGCACTTGTATTGATGGGTATTGCGCTGATCCTGGTTGGGGGATGCAAAGTCAAATCCGGAATGAGCGACGCCGAAGCGGAACAAGAGGTCTTCCGCCTGGTGAACCAGTATAGGGCCTCCCTTGGATTGGCTGAATTGGAATGGAGCGATGTAATCGCCGAGCAATGCCGCATCCACAGTCAAAACATGGCCTCTGGGGCGGTGGAATTCAACCACGGCGGCTTCGACCAACGGATCGCCGCCATCGATGCCGTGATCCCCTATAAATATTCCGCGGAAAACCTGGCTAAAATAACCGATTTCGACAATCCCGCGGACGTGGCGGTGGAAACATGGCTCCAAAGTCAGGGACACAAAGAAAATATCGAAGACAATTTCGATATGACCGGAGTGGGTGTGGCCAAAGAGGGAGACAACACCTTTTACTTCACCCAGATATTTATTTTGCGGAAATAATCGTCAGGCCGGTTCGGGGCCATTCCCGTTATCATCCGAGTGTTCCAGCAATTGGGCGAACTCCGCTTCGAGCGTTTTGAACTCCCCTTTCTGCTTTTTCAGGATGTCCATGCACACCCTGGCGGAAGCCAACGCTTCGCGGGTTTTCTCCACCAGGTCGTCGATGCCGATTTCGTCCTTGTTTAACGATTCGGTGATCTTTTCCAGTATGGCATAGTTCTTTTCGTAGGTTTTCGATTTCTCGCTCATGACTCCTCCTTACGGACAATGGCGGCAATGCCGTCATAAAACTTCAAGTGGGCCTCTCCCAGCTTACTGAACGCCTCATTGCTCGCGACCACCTGCCCATCCTCAGCCAATGTCATGGTAAAGCCCATCTTGAGAACCCGCTCCGGGTCGCTTGCCTGCGCCAGCCTGACATTGGCGGCGATTGTTTTCTCGCTGTCCAGCGTTTTCTTCCGCGCCAATCCCAAAAGGTTCATCGAAAATTGGCCAAGCTCATAGCGTTGCCGCCGGTTTTCCCGCAACCGTTTCAAAAAATCCAACCGCGTAATCGTCTCCCCCAGACGCCGGGACTGAAGATCAAGCTCCCGCCGGTGATGACGGGTCACCTGCCGCATTTGTTCGCTCACCCGTTGTTCACGGTCCCGCACCAAAAACAACGCCGATTGGCCGAAGCGCCGCACAATATCTTCCAGGCCCCGTTCACGGAATTTCATCGTTTGCCGGGCCATGGCGGGGATATTGCGGACAAATCCCTTGATTCGCGCCATCTCCCCCTCCCGCACTCTCGATACATAAGAGACCAGAACCGAGACCGCGTCGGACAATTGCCGCCGCAAAAAGAGGGCGCGGTCGTGCAGGAACTTGCCTGCGCCCGTCGGCGTAGATGGCATGGGCGTCATATGGGAACACAACTCGGCGGCCGAGAGATCCTTCTCGTGACCGATTGCCGTCAACACAGGAATCTTCGCCATACAAATCCTGCGGCACAATCTATAATCGTTAAACACCGCCAGCGATTGTTCGCTGCCCCCACCCCTGGCCACGATAATGGCGTCGAGGGTCAATCCAGCTTTTTTCTCCAGATAATCGATGGCGCGAATCACACTGTCCACCGCGTGGCCCCCCTCCATCCGGGAATCTAGAAAATAGAAATTATAAGCTTTCTCAAAGGGATGGAGAGCCGCCATAATGTCTTGCACCGACGTACCCTGCGCCGATGTGATGATGCCGATATTTTCGAGCAAGGGCGGCAACGTCAATCGCTTCTGGTTGGGAAGGATACCCTCGTCTTTGAGGCGATCCAACGTGATGTCCCGCTGGTTGCGGATGCGGGACTGGGTGTATTCCGGTAGAATGTCCATCAAGGTCAAGCGTACATTCACCGTGTATTTGGTGGACAGCCCCACCTGCACCAGGAAAAAAACCGGCAGGTCCTTCTCCAACGAGTCAGCCACCCCCAATTGGTTGAGTTTGGCCTCGATGGCGAGCAATTGCTGCGTCCTCACCTCCACGCTAAAATGGAGATTTTGCCGGTCGTCCTCATCCGACAGGTCGAAATAGGAACCCCAGGCATAATCCTTGATCTCGGACGCCACCTTTCCCCGGACCCAGACTTGCCCCGACAACTGGCTGCGGAGCAACCGGTCGATATGATTGCGCAATTCCAGAACAGTATAAGACGTAGGAAACGGATCCTCGTCGCTTTGGGCCGCGGTTGTTTCCTCCACAACCGCAACCGGCGGCAGTAGGTCGTTTTTGAGAACCGCCATCTCGTCCTCGACATCCTCGGGACGGATAAACCAACTCTTTTGTTGCGGATTCCAGCGGTAGCCCCGCATCTTCAAATCATCTTTTATGGGAAACGCGTTGTATACGTGAATGCTGTTCTCGTCAAAGGCCACATTCACCTGGCGACCGTTTATCGTGAGGGCAACAAAGTTCATGGCGGCGCTTAACAATCACTGGTGGCCAGGAACAGCGGCATATTGACAAATTGTTTGTACATAGGCCGCAGCCGGTCGGTATTGTAATACTTGGTGACATCCACCACCTTTTTCCAACTGGTCACCACATCCACCGGAGCGTTTCCGTATTTCCCGTTCTTCAGGCCCACCAACAATCCGGTATTGCCTTCCAGGATCAAATCCAACGCGATATTGCCGAACACCATCGGCACAATGGAATCCACAGCGTCCGGTTCCCCGCAACGCACCAGGTACCCCAACCGTTGACTGATGGTGTTGATACGGCGACCATTGTTAAATTGCGGCGACAACTCCTTCAGCTTCTCGCTCAGCAAATCGCCGATGCCGCCCAATTTTTTATGGCCGTACATATCCTCTTCATGGCCTAGATACACCATGTCCTGGCCATGAAACGTCGCCCCTTCGGAGACCAATAAAATAGAATACCTGGATGGATTCAGCATCCGCTCCTCGGATAATATTTCAGTCAGTTTAACCGGATCGAACCGGTACTCGGGAATCACACAACGGTCCGCCGCTCCCGCCATGGCGGGGATCAACGAGGTGAAGCCGGCGTAGCGGCCGAACACCTCGATCACCAAAAACCGCTCATGAGATCCGGCGGTGGTGCGCAAGCTGTTGGTCATTTCGATGGTGCGGCTCACGCATGTGCTGAAGCCGATGCAATAATCGGTCCCCGGCACATCGTTGTCCATGGTCTTGGGAATCGCCACCAATTTAACGCCCTTCCGGAACAAATGCACAGCGTAACTGAGGGTGTCGTCCCCGCCGATAGGGATCAAATAATCGATGCCCAGTTTATCGAGATTATTCAATACTTCCGGAGTCAGATCATTGGACGGCCGGTTGTATTTGTCCTTCAAATGATCCGGCACCCGTTCATACGGGACATGGGTGGGACGGATACGGGACGAATGCAGGAATGTACCGCCGCTGCGGCCGATTCGCCGCACAACGTCTTCAGTCAAATCCATATAGCACGTCTCTTGATCCACCTCTTCCTCGCCGGTCATATCGATCAATCCAGCCCATCCTCTGCGCAAGCCAATGACCCGGAAGCCTTCGTTACAAGCCCTCAACGTCACAGCCCGGATGGCGGGATTCAATCCCGGCACATCGCCGCCACCGGTCAGTATTCCAATAGTTCCACGTTTTGTTTTGACATTCGACATGATTTGCCACTCCTGTATCAGTTCCCACTATATTATAAACCGATATTGATATTTTTCAAGCGCCCCGGCGATTTTCAGATTTTGCCGGGGAACAAAATTGCAGAGCCCGCTCAAAAGTGGTACAATCACTGGAACATGAACGATAAAAATAAAACCGTTGCATTTGTGAGTTTGGGATGTTTTAAGAACATCGTGGATACAGAGGTTCTGGGCGGCATGCTTCAAGAGCGGGGAGTTGAAATCGTCCCTTCATACGAAGCCGCCGATTGGCTGGTCATCAATACCTGCGCCTTTATCAGGGACGCTAAAGAAGAAAGCATCGACGAAGTGCTCGAGGCCTTCGAAAAAAAAGAGGACGGGGACATTCGCCATGTAGCGGTGATGGGCTGCCTGCCGGAGCGTTACACAGAGGAATTGAAGGAGAGCTTCAAAGAGGCGGACATCATCTGGGGAGTCAACGACCCGGAAGAATTGGCGAATCTGATTGCCGCAGACCAATCCGGCGACTACCAAAACCACGACCTCTTCCTCTACAACCACCAGAACAAAAGAATCATCACCACAACCCCCAACACCACCTTCATCAAAATCTCCGAAGGCTGCAACATGCAATGCACGTTTTGCGCCATCCCCCAAATCCGCGGCGTTTATCGCTCCAGAGATACAGAATCTATCGTCAAAGAGGCTCGCCTCTATCACAGCCTCGGTTTTCGCGAACTCAACCTGATATCCCAGAATTCCACCTACTATGGAAAAGACCGGCAGAAAAAATCGGAGCTTCCGGCGCTATTGGAAGAGCTGTCAAAGATCGGTTTCACCTGGATCAGAGTTCTCTACTTGATGCCCGAAGAGGTTGATAAAGAGATCATCGAAGCCTTCCATCACCCATCGATCCTCCCCTATTTCGACCTCCCCTTCCAGCACGTGTCGGCCAAAGTGCTGAAAGCCATGAAACGTAGCGGCTCAATGGAGAGCAAATTGCAATTGATCGACGCCATTCGCAACCGTTTCCCAAACGCCGTCATCCGCTCCACATTCATCGTCGGCTTCCCCGGAGAAACCGAAGAAGAATTCGCGGAGCTCCTGGAATTCGCGAAAAAAGCGAAAATCGAACGGATCGGCGCCTTCCCCTATTCACCCGAAGAAGAAACCGAAGCGTTCAAACTGCAACAAACCATTGAGGAAGAGAAGGCTGTAGACCGGCGCGAGACTTTGATGGATGTATCGGATCTCAATATGGAAGCCTTCAATCAAACATTGGTGGATTCCACCCAGGAATTCTTGCCTCTGGGCCCCTGCCCCTGGGATTCCGAAGCCACCATCGGCCGCATCGCCTGCCAGGCGCCGGAAGTGGACGGAGCGACCGTTATTCCCGGAAAATTCGACGAGACATACGATATTTTTAAAATAAAGATTACTGGATTCGAAAATGAAATCCTACATGGAGAAAGACTATGAAAAAATTCGGACTATTATTGGCGACATTTTTCAATATCGGCAGATTCCCAATCGCCCCCGGAACTCTCGCCTCTCTAGTTACCACCGCGGTTTTTTACGCCGCCAATACTATTTTGCAACCATCGTTGATAACTCAAATCGCGGCCATTGTCATTATCTTTATCGTCGGCATCCCGGCAGCGTCTGTCGGGGAAGAACATTTCGGTAAAAAAGATCCCCGCCCGGTGGTCATCGACGAAGTGGCGGGTCAGATGGTGACGCTCCTGATGGTTCCCTATTCCATTGGAGCCTATGTCGTCGGCTTCTTTTTGTTCCGCTTTTTCGACATCCTAAAACCGTTTCCCGTCAATATAGCGGACCAAAAAATCAAAGGGGGACTGGGAATCATGGTGGACGATATCGCAGCCGGCCTCTATGGTCTCGGCGTCATCCACCTCATCCTTCATTTCTGGCCCAATTTACTGGCCGGATAATTATATCAAACGCCGACCTCTTTCTGCTCTTTTTTTTGCTCTGCCACGGCGTTTCGGAAATCTAAACGCCGTTTTTCTTCCATATCGGCCTTCAGTTTTTCCTGAAGTTTCGCCTGTTTCTGGCGGTAATCCAACCAGAATAGCAAAATCAAGATCATCAATCCCACAATGGTGTAATCAATATAATCCAAAAAATATTCGGGAAATTTAAAAAGATCAATTAAAAACAAATAAACAATACGAACGGCGCTGCACGCAATCGCCAAAAGGGTAAATACCGTCAACCAACTGATTTTCTTCATGTGTCCTTCCTAAAATCCGTAATATAGCATAAACAAAAAAAATTATCCAACCGAATGACCCAACTAAAAAAAAAATCGAAATGAAAAAAAACTCAAATCAAAGATCTTAAAAGGCTTTAGAGGTCAAGGAAATAATTAGGCTCTAAAATTAAATGCTACAATTAATTGACTTTTTTATTTATTTTCATAATAATATGGAGTACAATCATTCGATAGTTTAATCATCGATTACCTGGCATAGTGAATAAAAAAATGAAATACCGGAGTACAAATGGCCTCGCCGAATAGCGAAACCATCGGTCCGCTCCAGGAGCTCGGCGCTGTTTCCACCACCGAACTATTGTACCGGACCACCATTGACGCCATCGATTCCCTTATCTATGTGGTTGACCGGGAGTTGCGCAACACCCTTTTCAATAAAGGGTTTACCCAATGGTGCCAAAAACAGGGTCTAAAAGTCGAAAATATAATCGGCCAAAAACTCAAAGACATTTTCCCATTTCTCGGCGAGAAAGAAAAAAAAGAGTATGAATCCGTATTTTCCACCGGGAAGGTAGCGGTTACACAGGAAACGACGTCCATCAATTCAAACCGGATCACGACCGAAACCCGCAAAATCCCCATCATGGATGGGGAGGCAGTGCCCCGTGTGGTGACGGTTGTCACCGATATAACCGACAGAAAACAAGCGGAGCGACTCCAGTCGATCATGTTCCGCATCAGCGAAAAAACCAGTACCTCCCGCGATCTAAGCCAATTATACAGGGCCATCCACCAATTATTGGCGGAATTGGTTGAGATAAACAACTTTTACATCGCCCTGTACGACAAAAAAAATGAAAGCATCGAATTTCCCTATTTCATCGACCAGAAAGACCCGCCCCAAAAAAAACGCCGAATGAAAAACGGTTTGACCGAGTACGTCCTGCGCTCCGGCAGCGCGCTGCTTCTAACCAAGGACACCTCGTCGGCTTTTGAGAAAAACAACAATATCGAGTTGCTCGGAAGCGATTGTGCATATTGGTTGGGAATCCCTTTGAGAACCGCTACCGAAGAGACATTCGGAGCGCTGGTGATTCAGAGTTACTGCGACGAAGTGCGCTACACGGAACGGGAAAAAGAGATCCTGATGTTTGTATCGCAGCAAATCGCCACCGCCATCGAGAGGAAACGGACCGAAGAAATGTTGCGGAAAACCGAAGCGGAATTCCATAAATTGCAAAAGATCGAGACCATCGGCACATTGGTGGGAAGCATCGCACACGATTACAACAACATCCTCTCCACCATCCTGGGTAACGCCCAGTTAATGGAATTCAATATCTCCGATAACGACCACGACTTGAAGAAATATGTCAAAGCCATTATCCAGGCCTCCCAAAACGGCGCGGGATTGGTCCGGCAATTATTATCCTTTACCCGCAATGAAGAGGCCCCCCTGGAGACCATTGACCTGAATAAATTTATCCATGATTGGGACGAGATCCTGACCCAGGTGGCGAGCGACAGCATCAAAGTAAATACCACGCTGGACCCGAATCTCTACCCCTTTAAAGGCAACCGTAAAAAAATCAGCCAGGTGATCATGAACCTGGTGATCAACGCCAAAGAGGCGATGCCCTGCGGCGGCACCATTGCAATCGAAACCGCCAACATCGACCTCAAAGAGAAGCAATATCATCAAAACACCGCCATCAAACCCGGTTCCTATGTCTGCCTGCGCATCAAAGACACAGGCGTGGGCATCGAAGAGAGCATGCTGCGCGAAATATTCAAACCCTTCGTCTCCAAAGGGAAAAAAGGTAAAGGCACCGGCCTCGGACTCTCCATCGTCAAACGGATTGTCGAAGAAATGAAAGGCAACATCGGAGTTGACTCCCAGGTCAGCAAAGGGACGGTGATGAGCATCTATATTCCCTGGTACGAAAGTCTCGAGGTCCAGCCGGTGTGCCCCTACGACCAATCCTACACCCGCGGCCAGGGAGAACTTCTGTTGCTGGTGGAAGATCACAATGAAGTCCGCAACATGATGCGCAACATCCTGGAGCAACATCTCGGCTATGGTCTGCTGGAAGCCACCAACGGTAAAGAAGCGCTCCAGGTATTGCAACAGAATCAGGTCTCGATGGTGATTACAGACATCAAAATGCCGGAAATGGACGGTATCACCCTGATGGAAGAGATCAAGAAGAACTTCCTCTACCTGAAACACAAAGTGATCGCCATTACCGCCTTCTCGGAAAACGACGACGAAGCGCTACGGGAAACCGGATTCCGCAAAGTAATCCAAAAACCCATCAAAATCTCCGACCTCTCCCGCGCCATCGACATCGTACTCAACAGCGAAAACAATTAGTCTCCTCCCCCAAAAGGCTAAAAACCTACCGTATCTTCTGAAGCGTCTGTAGAGCTTTATCCGCCATCTTTCGCTGGAACTGGGCGAGTTCGCCGGGGGAACGGTGTTTTTTGGTGAACGCGCGGGTGGCGTTGAAGATTTCCAGCTCCGTCTTTTTGATCAACGGTAAAAAGCCTGTACCCTCTTTGTTGTCCAGCCGGGTGAGGCGCACATAGTTCTTCTTGTCCGGTTCATCGTAAGGACGGAAGATCTTTTTGATGCGCATCGACTCTTTACAGAGCGGAGCTGTCTCCCCTTTATGGAGAGCGTCGGGAACAACGCCGGCTTCCACCCAAAAGGGCAACGCGATAGACGACAGCGGCTCGCCTAAAATCACCCACATGCAAGCCTGCGACTTTTTATCGCCGGGCTTTTTGCCGGTAATGACCACCGCCGCCGAAGTGGAATTGCGGTTCAATGTATCGCCGGTCAACAGCCACACCGGTTCCTTGTCCGAATACCCCTCGATCTGGTCAAGAGAGGGATGGTCCAACAACGTATGGCCGAAGTCGCGGCTAACCTCGCGCAAGATGCGCCAATGGGTCACGGCCCCGGGCTTGAAAGTGTCGAACAATTGAGTGGCCCGGTCAAAACGCAAATACCCGGCGCCTGTCCCCTCTTCGCCGCTGCGGGAAAAATTGGCGTTTATCAAATAATGCTTACCGGCGGCAGCGGCGTCCAACGTGTGGTACCCATGATTGTGCACCTCGAAAATCATTGCCTGCCCCTGACTGTCAATGACCCCAAAATTGGCCCAACTACCGAGACTCTCCCCCAGATTCTTCTGGAGAAACACCTCAAAATCATTCACAGTCCGGCACGTGCGCAATGCCTCCGCCATGATGGCTCCTTCGAGATCCTGCGTCTCTGAAGATTTTTTCGGCAAATTGTAGGCAACGGAGTTCATGATACCGAAGCCGGTTTCGTTGAGGCCGGCGTACACAAAGCGGCCGGAGGTCTCTTTTTCGTTCACCAATCCCAAATAGTTATACGGCGACTCGTCCACAAATATCACCTTATTGGACAGATAACCGGTATCCCTGTTTTTCCATAGCATGGGGGCGCCGCCGGCGGAGGCCTTGGGACCGATAATGGCGGTGGTGCACGCATCCATCGCTTCAAACGAAGTGACGGCCAATCCAACCCCTACGAGCAACACAATCAATAGAAAATATTCAATTCGTTTCTTCATGATAATAATCTCCAGTCTTTTTATAGTACCACACCGGCAACAGAAAAAAAACCTTGACATTTCCTCCGGATTTTGACATCTTATAAAGTCACGTCAATTCCCAAAACAGGAGAACACATGAGGACAATCATCAAGCAATGCCCGGTTTTACTTCTTATCATCATCTTCCTTTCCATCAACGCCATAGCCCAACCGCAGGCCCCCTCGGCCCAGGACTTCACCCACTACTCTATCCGCCTGCAATTGGAGCCCGAAGCCCGTTACCTCGGCGTCACCACCCTCGTCCGCTTCGTCCAACCCAAAGGCGAGACCTCCATCATCCAATTCTACCTGCACCGGCAAATGGACGTCACCTCCCTCGCCGGCCCCGCCGTCGCCTCCTTCCGTTTCGACAAAGAAACCCCGTCCCCCATCCCCTACTTCCCCATGGGCCGCCTGTTGGAGATCGAATTGAAGCAACCGCTCAAAGCCGGCCAGTCCATTCAATTCAATATGGAATACGACGGCTACATCACCCAATGGCCCGCCTGGTCCGCCAACATCGTCAGCAAAGAATGGACCGAGATCGGCCTCTACCTCCCCTGGTTCCCCTACAATCCCGCGCACGGCGACTTCCTCTTCGACATGGCGGTGACAGCCCCCGCCGGCTACACAGTCGCCGGCTTCGGCCCCGGCAGAAAAAACGAGAACACCTGGTTCTTCAACTTCAATCGCCCGGTCAACGATATCGTCATCATCGCCTCCCCCTTCATGAAGCTGGAACGCCTCGCCAAAACCACCGCCAATATCCGCGTCTTCTACTCCACCATCAAACAAGAGACCGCCCGCTCCATCGCCGAAGACCTGGCCAATATCCTCCAACTCTACGAGACCTGGTTCGGCGGCGCCAAGAGCAAAGATATCACCGTGGTGGAATCGGCCCGCACTCGCGGCGGCGGTTACGCCAGACCCGGCCTCATCGTCCTGGGAGACCTCTCCGATACCGGCTACACCCAAAAACACGCCTCCTACATCCGCCACCTGGCCCATGAAGCCGCCCACATCTGGTGGCGCAACGCAGACACCACCACCTGGGAAGATTGGCTGAACGAAGGACTGGCTGAATACAGCGCCCTCATGGTGCTCGAGAAAGTATTCGGCGCCGAAGAATACAAGACCCGCATGAAAATAAAAGAGCGGGAAATCAAAGGCGTCCCCCCCATTTGGGGCTTCGACCGTTCGGACAAATCCACCCCCGCGTCCATCAAAACCGCCGAGCTCTTACTCTACAGCAAAGCGCCGCTGGTATTGGCCGAATTGCGCCGCCGCCTCAGGCATCAACGCTACCTGGATTTCTGCAAAGCCCTCATCGCCGCCAACGCCGATTCCACCGACGACCTTCTCATCCTACTCAAAGAGAAACACGGAGCCGGCTTCAAAGCCTGGCTCACCAAAATGCTGAAAACCTACTAGTATACATAAAAAAAAGGACGCCGGGAAACTCCCCCGACGCCCTGGTCAGTCTCATGTGAATGTTTGAATCGTGAAAACTACTCAAACCAAATCTTTACGGTCTCGTCATCTTCATACACTTCAATGAGAGAGGACTCGCCGTCTTTTTTCAACTGCTTCAAGAACTTTTGAATATCAATGGAGCAACCGTCCATCTTGACTTTACCGTCGGTGTTGTCCGCCAGAAAATCAATCAACGAAATCGGCAGAGTCAGCTTCACCTTGGTCTTTTTGGTCTTGTTGTCCGTTACCAAAATTTTGAAGTAATTCAATTCGCCATTCGATTTTTTGGCTTTCTTGATTACCTTGTAATCTTTTTCGGCACTCGCCGCCACCGGCACAACCACTGCCGCCATAAACGCCACCAACACGATCATTACCACAAACCATTTACTTTTCATTCTTCTTTCCTCCTGTATTTTTTTGTTTAATTTTTTCCGAAAGTTTAACCTACACTTGTAGTGTTGGCTATCCATGTGTTTACCTGTTTGACTGGCTAAATCTTACTCGATCCAGATCCGCAGGACCTCTTCGGCCCCCGCGATCTTCAAGATCTCCCCGGTTTCCACCAACGATTCGATGATGGTTTCGATATTGTATCCCGCGTTTTTCAATTTTTCACGGTCGTCCGCCGGCAAGGCGTCTAGAGCCAGCCGCGCCAGAGCGAACGGTATATTCAAAGATAAAGAATCTTTTTTCGATTTTTTGTTGAACACGCGAATCTTCAACACAGTGGGATTCGCCACGTTCCGTTTCGCGGTCTTTTTCAAGTACGAGGGATCGATGCGCATCAGCGCGATGTTGGCCCGGTCCACCAATTCCTGGTCCGTCTCCACCGCCACGATCCGCTTCAACACCGGCACCGCGGCCCGGGCGATCGTCTTGTCCCTCACATAACTCAGTTTGAATGCCGAATAATAGCGCACCGACAACGTCTTGCTGTCCAGAAAGCCTCTGACCTTATTGTAATACCCGGCATCCCCCCCTTTGCCAAGCAACGCGTACATATCGATGATAGCCACCGACGCCTCTTCGCGCAAGCCTTCGTTTCCCGAGATCCCGATGTACGTCTCGTAGATTTTCACCGCTTCCAGAGGCCGGCCCGTCTCTTCAAAGCATTTGGCTTTGTAGTACAACGCCAGAGGCAAGAAGCTGGAGTCGGGGTAATTGTCTATCAGAGTATCCAGGTCCTGGAGCGCCTGCTGCCATTGTTTGTCGAAGAGCGAGAGCTTCGCTTTGTTGAAGAGCTCGCTGTCGCTGTCGCCAAGCACGGGGGCCACGGCCACCGCCAGGATCAATATTAAAATTGCGATACGCTGTATGTTCATCTTAAACCTCGTTAAATTCCATTTTGACGGCTGAGTTCTTTCTCCACCAGCCGGATTTTCAAGAACAACCGTTCCTGCTTCACATAATCCCTGAGCAATGTCAATTGCTCAGGTGTCAACCGGTCCATCATCACGATCTCCGTCAATAAAAACCGGGTCTTCTCCAATACATTGCGGGCGCTGGACAGCCGGGATTGGTCCAAATTCTGGCTAAAATAACGGTTCTTCTCCAACAATCCCCTGGCCCGCCGGCTATCGAGGGACGGCTCCGTCATTACAGCCTGCGTCGCTCCAGCCGGCTGGTTCATAATGTCCGTCAGCATCATTTGCGTCTGCCTCAGGTAATCCAGCACCTCTTTCTCGTTCAACGCCGATTCCAGCCTGGCCAACGACACATCGTCGGTCACGGGTCCGCCGGTTTGCAGCACCGGCTTCATGGCCGGAGAGTAAAACAACAGATACCCTAAAAACAATCCCAAAAAGAACACCGCCGCCATCGGGGCGGCCATCTTCCAAACCGCTGCGCCCGAGCCGCTCTGATTACCGCCTGTCACAACCGCCAGATGCTTTTGAGTTTCCGCTTCTTCCCGGACCCGGCCGGCGATTTCGCCCGCCATAGCGTCCCAGTCCATCTGCTCCATCATCACATCGGTCTCATGGTCCGCTTCATCTATAGTGCCCAAAATCTGTTTCAACTCATTATATTCTTCGCTGCAAACGGCGCAATTGCCGAGATGCTCTTCTATCCATTGGTTTTCCCGGGGCGACAATTCGCCGCAGATATATGCTGTCAAATTTTCTTTGACTTTTTTACACATGTTCATGACGCCCTCCCTTCCAGGGCCAAGATCCGTTTCTTGAGATTGGTCACCGCCCGGTGATGGGTGGATTTGACGGTTCCCACCGATATGTCCATCACGTCGGCGATTTCCTGATATTTCAAGTGGCTGTAATGTTTCAACATAAATACCTTTTGCTCTTGTTTGGACAGTTGCGCCACCGCGTCGTGGATTTGCGCCTTCATGGTTTCGTTTGTCATGTGCTGCTCCGGATCTTCAGTTTCCGATACCTGGTAATGATCCCCCACCAGGTTGTCTGTATCGCCTTCCCGCTGGCTTCTGAGCTTGTTCTTGCGGTAATGGTCCACGCAGAGGTTGGCGGCGATACGAAAGAGCCAGGAGCTGAAGCGGTTGCCTTCGCGGTACGAGCCGATGGACTTGTACAGTCTCAAGAAGGTGTCTTGCACAACCTCTTTCGCGTCTTCCGTGTTTTTTAAGTATCCGTATGCCATTTTAAATATCCTCTTTTGGTACAGGACGATGATTTGTTCGAACGCCGCGGTGCTGCCGTTTTGCGCTTGCAGCACCAGTGTTTCTTCGCCTGTACTTGCGTCATAAGTTTGCTCCTTCAACACTTTCATTGAAATAAACTCAACAAAATCATAAATACAATCAACAACGTAAAAATCATTCGCTTCAACATCTAAAAACTCCGTCGGAAACCGTCTGTCCAACCGGCTTCATACCATTATAACCGAACCGGACAACAAAAGGTTTACAAGCCGGAATATTTTTTTAATTTTTTTACTCCCCCACCGAACGCATCACCCCACAACCATCTCCCCAATCCATCAAAAAAAAGGGCCCAAAAGCCCTCCAAAATCAACTGAAAAGGGCGCGATACTTGCGGAAAAAAGAGATTAATACTATAATTGTGGCATGAAAAAGTTTCCCATCGGAATCCAGACGTTCCGTGACCTCATCCAAGGGGAGTACCTCTATATTGACAAAACGGAACAGTTGTACAACCTAATGATGGACGGGGGAAAATATTATTTCATATCACGGCCGCGACGATTCGGGAAGTCATTGATGATTTCCACATTGAACGAAATTTTCTCCGGGAACAAGGATTTGTTCGAGGGTTTGTGGATCCATGACCGCATCGACTGGCCCCCTTATCCAGTCATACATCTGGATTTTACCCTGTTGAACTATCAAACCAGCGAGCGACTGGAGGAGTCCCTGGGCCGGTTGTTGGACGATATCGCGGCATCGTATGGAATCCAATTGGACCAGGACCGGTATTACAACGAGAAATTCAAGCAATTGATCGACAAGCTGGCGTCCGCGCACAATGGCAAAGTGGTTGTACTTGTGGATGAGTATGACAAACCCATCATCGATAAAATCGAAATCGAACATCAAGCCATGGTCCACCGTGATATTCTCAACGGATTCTACGCCATCATCAAGGCCATGGACCGATATATCCATTTCGCCCTGATCACCGGAGTCTCGAAATTTTCCCGGGTATCCGTATTTTCCGGCCTGAACAATCTCCGGGACATCACCCTATCGGAAGATTTCTCATCCATCATGGGATATACCCAGGAGGAACTCACCCACTACTTCCACCCCCACATCGACACATTAGCCAAAAAACTCCACCTTCAAGAGAAAGAATTATACGCCAACATCAAAACCTGGTACAATGGATATTCCTGGGACGGCAAAAACTTTCTCTACAATCCGCATTCCATTCTCAACCTGTTTAAGGAACAGAAATTCGACAATTATTGGTTCACCAGCGCCACCCCCACCTTCCTGGTAAAACTCATACGCGCCACCCAATTCCCCTTCGAATCCTTCGACCGTTACGAAACCGACCATTCAGTCTTTGAATCTTTCGATGTAGACAGGATCAACATCGCCTCCCTCCTGTTCCAATCCGGCTACCTCACAATCAAGGAAATCCTCCCGGTCTCCGTCACCTCCCGCATGTACTACTTCTCCTACCCCAACGCCGAAGTCAAAGAATCCTTCATCAAACACCTACTATCCCAATTCAGCGGCAAACTCCCCAACGAAGTCGGAAGCCTCGCCTTTCAAATCAACCGCCACATCCAGGCAGGAGATATCGAAGGCTTCGTCAATATTGTCAAGTCACTGTTCGCTTCGATCCCGTACAACATATTCGAGACCGCGAATGAAAGCTATTATCACTCGTTAATGTACCTGATCTTGACATTGGCGGGGATCAATATCCAGGCGGAAGTACAAACCAATATCGGCAGAACCGACGCCATCATCGAAACCAACGACACCATCTATATCGTGGAATTCAAAATCGGAACCGCGCAAGCGGCCCTCAACCAAATCGAGGAAAAGAAATACTTCGAAAAACACCTTTCCTCCCCCAAAACCATCAAACTCCTGGGAATCGGATTCGATCCCACCCTCCGCAACATCGGCGATCACAAACTGAAAGCCCATCCAAACACCTAACATCTAATGGGCACAGGCCCCCCAAAATCCCCCCCCGTCCACAAAGTCCACAAACCAAACTCCCCGCGAGCTCGCCTGGGGTTCACGACGGGCTAACGCACCGCGTTCACCCAATAGTAGTAAAAATAAAATACCCCGCGACCGCGAGGGCGAATCCCGCAACGATCCCCAACGCCTCATACTCCCCTCTCCCTTTGCGCTTCGCGCCTGTGGAAAGTGGCAAAGTAGCAAAGTGGGAAAGTGGCTACAGAGACCTGGCAAGGCGAAAGCCGACACGGCTGCCGCGAAGAGAAGGCCCACCGAGGCCACGGAAGGCGCACCGGCAAACAACACTATCATCGATCCAGCCACCGCCACGCACAACACGGGAATCGCCATTCTTAGGCCCACGCCCTATCCCCTCTTCTCCCTCGGGATATTTACCGTACCAATCCCAACACCACTCCCACACATTCCCCAACATATCATAAAGCCCCCACTTATTGGGAGATTTTTGACCGACACCATGAGTTTGGCCTTCAGAATTCTCTCTATACCAGGCAATGTCGTCCAGTTCGCCATAGCGCTCTCCAGTCGTACCCGCCCGGCAGGCATATTCCCATTCCGCTTCAAAGGGCAGACGAAAGCCATTGGCGCCCTCATTCAGAGTTACTTGACGGTCGTCGATCTGATAAAACCGGTGATACCCGGCCTTGTCGGACAGAAGATTGCAAAAATTGACGGCATCGAGCCACGAAACCTGCTCGACCGGACGTAAGTCCCCGTGAAAGTGACTTGGATTTTCGCCGGTGATTTCGCGGTAGAGGTCCTGGGTGACGGGGTATTTATCCAGGAGGAATTCCTTGATAGTTGTGGTGAACTTATTGCCGGAATCTTCATCATACAACGTTATCGAGCCACCGGGGATTCTAACCATCCGTTTGGCCACAGCCTCGCGGATAATATTGCCTGTGATTTGGCGGGATTCTTCTTGTTTTGAAGTAGCGGTCAGGAGGCTGACATATTTGCGCACCTCCTCTTCATCTTTAAAAAACAGACGCTCTTCCGCATTTTCACCCTGCTGTGTTTGCTCTTTTCCCAGGATAGTGGTGATTTTATCGAGGTTGGGGTGGTCAAATAGTTTGAGGTCTTTGATTCCGAAAGATTCTTCGGGGTGTTGGATATTGTTCTCGGCTAATATGCCTTTTTCTTCTTCGGCGGACAATTTGCCCAACTCGTTGCCCTTGTCCTGTTGGGATCTAAATTGGAGGTAATCCTGGATACGCAGCAAATGAGAGGGAGTTTTGCCGATAATGTGATACAGGCGGGGGAACAGGAAGGACAGGAGGGTCATTTTGACCAGAAGACCCGGATGAAAATCTATCTTAGCCTCATCCTTCTCCCCCTTTTTTTCATCCTCTTGTTCAGCCTTTCTCTTTTTCGCCTCCGCCACCCAGAAGGTATAGGAGAGGTTGTTGACAAAACGCTTGAGACAGCGGGGGTTAATGCCCAGAGCTTTGTGGATGATTTTGAGATAGGGATTCACCTCCGGCACTTTTTCGAGGTGTTTTTCAACCAATTGTTTCAGGAGTTTATTGTCGGGGGCAGGCAGGGTGAAGGGGAATTGGATGATTTTATCCAGGTATTCTTCTTCCAGGAAGATCTCTTGCTTGGGGAGGTCGCGATAGAGGTCGTGATACCGCACCCGGATGCCCCGCTCGATGACTTCCCGGGCCACTCCGATGACAAAGACAAAATTGGGGAGATCCAGAAGAACTTTGATGCCTTCCAGAAGTTCGACGGCTTTTTCCGGGAGGCAGCGGTCGAGGTCGTCAATGAAGACGACTATTTTTAGGTTGAGGTCTTTGGATTTTTCTTCGAGGCAAGTGATCATCTCGTAATAGAGGGATTCGTACTTTTCGAGCACATTGTCTTCGATTGGTTTCGCGTCTGCTTCGCGTTTCTGTTTGTCCATCTCCGCCTTGTCCATAATATCTTTTAGGTGGAATTTGGCGTTCAGGAGCAATGGGATTTTAATGTCCGCTTCCAGACCGTAGGCCAATGCTTTTGGAATCTCGAAAAACCGGTAGAATAATTTTTTAATCTGTTCCCATGCTTCATCAGTGCGTGATTCGTGTTTTTTTATATATCTCTTGAAACTGTAGACAAGGGTGTGGAAGAAGGGGATGATGATGTGCTCTTCCTTGCTGAATTGCCAGGGGTTGAACCAGGCGGTGATGATTGGTTGCCCGTCATCTGTAGAATCAGAAGTTTTGGTA
>CAZBHS010000062.1:0-23328 GCA_964491915.1 uncultured Clostridia bacterium | reverse complement strand
CGACGCCACCAAGTTGACAAAAATAATCGATTCTGGTAATAAAGAGTGGGAGTTCAAATACGACACAATGGGCAATCCAACAACCATGATCTATCCAGACGGATCGAGACTACGCCAAACCTTCGACATCTCAGGCCGCCTCTCAAAAACCGTCAACGGAACGACAACTAATTTCCACTGGGAAGGCGACAACCTGGCCATGGAACTCGACCAGGACTTCAATCCCATCCGCCGCTACACCTACGGCATCGGCAAAGACTCCGTAGAAGGCCACATCGAATTCTCCGAAGCCTCGACCAACCTCTTCGCCCACCCATACGGCTGGTACTCCTACATCAAAGACCAGGTAGGAACCATCTACAAAATCTTCTCCCACCAAACCCAATCCACCGTCACAACCCGCCACACCGACACCTTCGGCAACCTCCTCTCCCAAAGTGGCCCCAGCAAAGGCAACCTCGGCTTCCAGTCTAAATATTTCGATCAGGAATCCGACCTAAATTATTTTTATCATCGGTATTATAATCCGAGTATCGCAAAGTTTATTTCTGAAGATCCAATCCAGATGGCAGATGGATTAAACATGCAACAATTTGTCCGCAATAATACCGTGAATAATTACGATCCCTATGGACTTATGATTGTCTCACCTCCAGGGATGGGGCCTTCAAATTGTGCACCTTTACCAAAAGGCCCTTGGAAAATCCCTCGATACCCCAAAACTAAAATTGATAATTACGTAGATTATTTTTGGGATTCTTTGTTTAATAATGACACTCGATTAGAGGGTGAATGCTATTGGGATTGTGTTAAACGGCTGATGGATTCTAGAGGGGTCTCTGTAGATTTTGAAGATTCGCTAAGTACTATAAATTTTATAACTGGAAACAGTAGTATGTGGGGCTACATGCCAAAACAGATTGGATATTCCCATTATCATTTTTTTAGAGGAGGACGGTCGTGTTATAAATGGGCAAACCAATTTGGTTCTGGAATAAAAGCTACAAAATGGGCTCAAGCCGGAATACTAGGTGGTACTTTAAGTATTATTAGCACTGGGATTACAGCGTATACTGCCACAACGGTACTTTACGCATATGTGAGGTGTTACTAAAGGAGATAAAATTGAAAAAAGATGTTGGTTTTTTAAAAGGAAAATGGAAAGACAATCTACCAATGTTTATTATTGCTGGGAACAATGGTATCATCAAGATCGATTCTCGAGCAAGCGAAATAAATCCTTTCCAAAAAATCATTCGCACTGAGCCTGAGTATATTAAATGCCCTAATTTAATTGATTCTACACTCTCGCTAAAAAAATGCACAATTTGCAAAAAGAAAATGATTATGGGCGATTGGGAGGACTTTTTGCCATTATTTAAGGTTAATGGATCTGACGAGTCCATCGTAATCACCAACATTCTAGGAGAAGAAAACAGTGTTTCTTTTTGCAAAAATTGCGGTGTATTCCACATTCCAATGAAAGAAATTGAATTCTATACGGGAAATGAAAAACAAATAAAGAAAAAAATTTCCGATAAGGCGCTTGCTTCCATCGTGTATTATAAAAGTATGAAAGTTGGAGGCATCATATCAGGAAGTCTAACCTCAATCTCAGTTATCATCTACCTTTTATATAGATATTTTTTTGGACCTCACGCTCAAGACTCTCCACTAATACTAATACCTTTTATTGGTCTTTTTAGCTTTCTCGTCGGGATGCCTCTCGGTGCTTTAATAGGAGCTTTTATTGGCCGTGCTCGCAATGAAAATGAGGGTAGACCCCCATTTTAATTAAAAATCCAAAGGGAAATGATTCTTTTGCAGTTTGGATTTATGTTAATAATTCCAATAGTTTTATCTTCATTGGCGCTAAGTCCGCAACGTTCACCTATGAATCGCAAGGGTGAGTTTGTGGACAGATAAAAACTAAGGCGGCCTGTTTTTTGATGTGATTGAGGAAAAAAAACCCGGGAGCCGGTTCGGGGCTCCCGGGAGGGCATTCATTTTGAATGAATGTTTGGGAGAAGATTAGGTTATTTTTTTTCGGATTTTTTCTTTTTTACGATGACTTTTTTCTTGATTCGTTTCTCGATCTTGTGTTCTTTTTCCGGGAGAATTTTTTCCATTTTCTGTTCGAACTTTTCCATGGCTTCTTCGAGGGCTTCGTGGATCTTTTCGTTGATGGCTTTGGTGGCTGTGATGTTTATTTTCTGGAGTTCTTTGGTGATTTCTGAGTCGATGGTGAAATTTTTGGGGAGGTCTTTTTTCAGTTCTTTGAGGGCTTTTTTGAGCTCTGCCATCTGGTCTTTGGTTAGCTTCTGGTCCATGTCGATCTTGATGTTCAGTTTGTGGCCTTTTCCGGGGCCTTCGGAGATGAACAGCACGTCGTGGTCGCCTTCCTCGTGGACATCGACCAGGATGTCATGCTCGTCTTCGATGTCGAAATCACCGTGCTCGCCCACCATGTGGACGTCGATCTTTTTCATTTTTTCGACTTTTTTCTGAAGCTCTATCTCCATCTTTTCCATGGCTTTTTCCATGGCTTCGAGTGATTTCTCATGAACCAGCATTTTGGCTTCCAAATCGGCATGAAGTTTCTGGAGCATTTTTTCCATTTCTTTCTTGACTTTTTTGTCGGTAATTTTCTTGACGGCCGCCTGCTGCTTTTTGATGGCTTCAAGACCCTGGACTTTATCTTTATCCAGTGAGGCGAGCGCTTTTTCCATGGCCTTCAACTGCTGTTCCAATTTCTCCAATTTAGGAGGCGCGGGGGGGGCGGCTACGACCCATACTTTGTGCTCGCAGTCTTTGTCGCCTTTTTCCTTTTCGACCCAGATTAGCTTCTTCTCTTCTTTTTTTTCGATCTTTTTTTCCTGCTGGCCTGTGGTGGCCTGCGCCGGATTGGCGGTGCCAACCAGCGCTATGGTGAAGATAAATAAAACAATCATTATAAGTTTCGTTCTCATAGTAACCTCCCTGTGGGTTATGTGTTTGTTTAATATTGTCGTGAGCCGTTCGTCGAGGGCTGAATCCCCGGCCATGCCGACAGCGGCCGCAGCCAGGCGTTGTGAACCGGTGGATGCCAGCTTTACTTGCAACAACGACGACGCGTATGTCGATGGTTTGATGCCCGCTTGCAGGACCATTAGGTCGCAGGCTTTCTCTTGCTCGCGGATCATGGCGCGGTAGGCCAGCCATGCCAACGGGTTGAACCAGAAGATGGAGCAGGCGATACGGGATAGAATCCTTACCAGGAAGTCTCCCCGCTTCACATGCGCCAATTCATGGAACAATACGGACGAACATTGGTGAAACGACCATGAGGCCGAGTCCTGGGGCATCAGGACCACCGGCTTGAGCACGCCCCAGGTCATGGGGACAGGCACTCTGCGGTTTTTTACTAATTTCACATTTCGTTTGATGGGGCTTTTTTTCATGAACAAACGGTAAAGCGACCGCCAGGGATTCTCCGACAGGGAGATCCCGAAGCGGGTCAACCGTGACACGCCTAAAAGCCCGGCAATGATACGGATGGACAGAAACAGAAGGCCCAATAGCCAGGCAACCGGGAGTAATAGCGTTTTGAGCGTTGAATGTCCGGTTGGAGTTGGAGGTGGCGGCGGTTCGGCGAGGTTTACCGTTGCGGCGGCATTCCAGACCAGAGGTTCTTCGGCGCTGGGGACGACGCGGTATTCGATCAGTTGCTCGGCGACCACGTGCTCAGTCACATGTTCCAGTCGAGGCGCGGCTTCTTTGGGGGCCGGCAATATTTTCAATTGCCAACCGGGCGCGACGAAGGTCAGGATAGGAAGAATCAATAGGCTGATGATAGCGATCGAGAGGATGGAATGGCGCAACGATGGAGCCCGCGCCTTGAGAAAATAGGCGGCTGCGAGCGCCGCTCCCAGCAAGATGGAACTTTTGATGGCAAGCTCCGCAAATAACGATTCCATGGTTACCTCCCCTCGCTGCGGGCCTTATCGATGAGTGTTTGCAACCGCTGGTAATCGCGGTCCGACAATTGGTCTTCGGAGATGTCCAGCAACGCTGCGACGACCTTCTCGGTGGAACCGTCGAAAAATGTCTTGACCACATGTTGAAGCGCGTTTTGCCGCGCCTCTTCGGGTGCGATAGTGGGAAGAAAGATGTAGCGGGGTCCATCTTGCTTGTGGGTGAGATGGCCCTTCTCTTCCAATACCCTCAGCAGCGCTCGAACCGCCGAATAACTCGGTGGATTGGGCAACCGCTCCAACACCTGTGCGGCCGTGGCTTCGCCGGCTTCATAGATGATGTCCATAATCTGCCGCTCCCGGCGGCTCAGATTCTTCTGTCCAGTCATGATAAGGATCCTCCAACATAGAGATGAGACGGTTGTGGGGAATAAAAAGTTTCGTTTATCGCCGGGACCGTAACCGGAGGTTTGCTGCAGTTCAAACTGTACCGGCCACCAACGTTGAAGCGATAAATCCTTTGTTTGCATTCCATAATACCGTCTCCTGTATGCTAAAACTTTAACATGCTAAAAAAATAGCATCGTTTTATTTAATTGTCAACTCTCCTGCTAATTTTTTAGCATTTTTTTGAAAGAATTATGGAAACAGTTGTAGGTTTAGATTTTATTGTTGTCGATATAGGCCCGTTGTTTCAATACATCCTGGATCACTTCGGCGATTTTTTTCATGATGATAGGCTTCATCACATAACCGTCGATGCCAAGGGAGCGGAAGTTGTCTTCGTTGATGTTTTCGCTGAATCCCGTGCAGATGATAACGGGTATCTTCGGCCGCAAGGCGCGAATTTTTTTCGTCAATTGCAGCCCCGTCATATTGGGCATTGTCATATCGGTGATCACAAGATCGAAGCGGGCGGGATTCTCTTGGAAACAGGCGAAAGCCTCCACGCTACTGGTGCGGGAATCAACCGAATAGCCCATTTTCTCAAGCATTTTTTTGCCGATTTCAGCGAGACTCTGTTCGTCGTCCACAAAGAGGATTCTCTCGTTTTGCCCCATCTGGGCGGCAAGATGATTGAGTACGGCTTCGGTCTGGTTGGCGTCTACAATTTTAATGGCCGGGAAGTAGACACGAAACTCACTGCCTTCGCCATGGCGGGAGGAGACTCTGATTAAACCGTGATGGTTCTTGACAATCCCATGAACGACCGCCAATCCCATACCGGTTCCCTCGCCGCTACTTTTGGTGGTGAAGTAGGGCTCGAACACCCGGTTTTGAATTTCCGGAGACATGCCGTGTCCAGTATCCCGCACCGATAGCCGCTGGTAACGTCCCGGAGGTAATTCCTGAACGCCGATATCGGCCGCATCCAGGTCCACTTCCTCGATTGAAATTTCGAGGGAGCCGCCGCTCTCTTTCATAGCGTGCGCCGCATTGGCGCACAGATTCATAATCACCTGGGTGATTTGGGTAGCATTGCCCATCACCGGCTTCATATCAGCGGGAACATCTATCTGGACGTCTATGGCGACCGGCAATGTGTAGCGCAGAAGACTCATGGATTCACGGACAATATTGCTCAAGACAACCGGCCGCTGCACACTCTCCTCTTTGCGGCTGAAAGCCAGGATTTGTTTGACCATCTCCTCGGCCCTATGGGCGGCGTTGATGACCTGGTTGAGATTTTGCACCGCGAAGCGGGTATCTTGTATTTCGTGAAGCGCCAGCTCCGTATGCCCCATGATCACACCCAGAATATTATTGAAATCATGGGCGATGCCTCCGGCCAATGTGCCGATGGCCTCCATTTTTTGCGCCTGCCTCAGTTGGTCTTCCAATTGGGACCGTTCCCGTTCCCCCTTCTTTCTTTTGGAGATATCGATGGCCAACTCGAAACACACGTCCCGACCGTCCGGCCATTTGATCATCCTGCTGGTGACCAGATAGTCCCGGTCAAATTTTTTGTTCTGCATTTCCCAACGATAGGGTTCTCCCTTCCTAATCATAGCCAGGCGGTTGGGACAAAAATGGCAGGGTCCGTTAAAATCCTGTAATTCCTTGTAACAAAAATTCCCGATGGGATCATGCCCAATCAGGTCGCGAAGATAAGGGTTGCAATATATGATTTCATACGTTACCGGGTCAGCCACATAGATCACTTCGGTGATGCTATCGAAAAGCGACAGCAATTGCCGCCGCTCCATATCCAGCAGCCCTTCTGTTCTGCGGCGGTCAACGTCGCCGGAAATGATTTCGGCGGCCATCTGCAAAATGCGTATTTCATAATCCCGCCAGTTCCGCTTATTTTTAGTGTCGTCAAAGCCGATAAATCCGAACAGGGTATGTTCGTCCAGAAATATCGGAACACAGACCAACGACTTGATCTGCTGTTCTTGCAAAATTATTTTCTCGGCGGTAGCCTCAGGGGGGAGAGAATCCACATCGTCGATCACGACATTTTTTTTGGCTCTCAAGGTCTCCATCCACCAGGGGAATGCCGATGAGTCCAGCCCTTGAAGGTTCTGAATTTGCTCGGGGGTACCATCGCTACACCATTCAAAGGTATTGTCCATTATCGAACCATTCCCTTTGAATTCAAAACTATAGGCCCGGTCAACACCGATAGCTTCCCCCAACACATTGAGAATGATTGAATGATCGGCATTGTCGATATGAACGAAATCACGGGAGATTTGCGCGAGCGCCCGCTCGAGAGAATGATGATAGTCAATTTGCTCGAGAGTTTGGTATTTTTCGGACAGATCACGAATAAATATAACGAAATCGCATTTCCCGTCGTCCTTTCCGGGCAAAGACAACCATTGCCCCATCACCGGAACCGGTACCCCGTCTTCACGCATAAACATGATCTCTTCATCGCGAATTTCCCCGTTCAATACTGTCTGAAGGTTATTGGCAATTGATTGGGCAGTATCAGGCGCCATCAACTCGGCAATGGGCTTTTTCTCAATACTGGAAATCCCCAGGCCCAGCAAATCGCTGAAAGCCTTGTTACATCGTTGTATAATACCATTTGAGTCTACACACACAATCCCATTGGGAGTATGCTCATACATAAACCGCAAGTCTTCCACAGAAAACGTATCTCCATCGCTCGAAATTTCAAAGTGTCTCATTGCTTCCTCAAAAAAATTATAGGAAAAATTGAAATCATATTCAATATCTTTGCAGGCGAATTAAAATTTTTTCACACAAACGTGGTAATCTGATATAATAAAAGCTAAAATAGCCAGGACATGATGAAACGTCACAGGATTAAACGATTGAGAAAGTATCTACCGGCGATACTGATGAGCCTTGTCATCACATCGGGGCTTATCATTAGCTTCCTGGGCATCTACTTTGTGGGCCAACAAAAAAACGACATTATCCTGAACGTCAAAAAAGATCTATCGGTAAACATTGTCCAGGCGGCCAGCCGGTTAGAATCTCTGACTCATAAATATATCCAACAGGCAATCGACGATATTTCATCCGGCTCCATCGACTTTTCGAGCCAACAGCAGGTCCTTTCCAGGATCAAAAAATTGGTGATCCGCTACTCCATCGCCAGATATCCGTTTTTTATCAACGCGGACGGGAAATTCCTGTTCCCCTTCACGGGAAAAGCGATACCCGCCGCCATTAATCCGCCGGAATTGAACATCGACAACCCGGACATCCGGGCGTTGTACCAGCATGCCCAGGACATTGAATTCAACCGCCATCGCTATCTCGAGGCCATACGCAATTATTTGCGCTGCTTGAACAATTATGGCGGCACCCATATCGAACCCTATATTTTTAACGCGGTTGCCCGATGCTATTTCAAGATGAAGAAATATTCCCAGGCCATCGCCTATTATAATGAAATTTTAGACCGTTACCCCGGACAATTGGAAAAGGACCCGGGCCTCTATTTCAGGACGCTGCGCCAGGCCGCGTTGAGTTATCAAAACAAAGGGGACGCCAAACGGGCGCTCAGATACTACTTGCGATTATATGAAGAAATACCTCGCTATCATATCACGGCTGACGCCAGCACATTGAACTATTTCAAGAACGAAGCCCTGGCTTACCTCAACCAATACATCGACAAGGACAAGCTGGAGCTCAACCGTTTCACCAAGGCGAAGGAGATCGATCGCTTGCACCGGGCGAGTCAGTTGGATATTTCACTGAGATGGCGCTACTTCGATATTGAAGAAGAGACCCAATCGTTGGACCAGGAGATTACACCCACCGACCACATTCGCTTCTTGAAACTAAAAGAACTCTTTGACACCACAGACAACAAAACAAAATTTTACCGCCGGATCAAACGCATCAACCACTGGCCCAAATTAAGGCTATCCACCTTGCAAATCCAGAGGTTCCTGGATCCGGAATCCAATATCATCCAACAAATCGCCCTGCAAAAAATGCCCCAAACGGACGGCGGTAAAACCGTCTTTTTCGGATTCAAAATCTCAGACCGGTTCATTCGCACAATTCTGCTGCCTCAGGCTCTCGATGAGATGAGAAAAGAGGATGACTTCACCTATCTCTTCATAAAAAAAAACACGGATCTAGCGCAAGAATACCCGGAGAACCAGTTCACCCATACGCTCTTGTCCTATTCCTTTCAAAAAACACTCCTGGGCAACGACCTTATCATCGCGGCCAAAGAAAAAAACTTCTTCGAAGCCCGGGCCAGAAAAAAAATCAGCATCATCTACATCCTGATTATCGCACTGCTGTTCACCTTGATATTAGGAACCTACCTCTTCTATAAATACATCGCCCGCGAAGCCGAGCTGGTGAAACTCAAATCCGACTTTGTCGATAGCGCCTCCCACACACTAAAAACCCCCCTGACCCGGATTCGCATGTTGACGGAAAAGCTGCAATTGGGCTGGATCAACGAAGAGTCCAGGCGGGATGAATATTTCAGGACTATTATCAGCGAAACAGACTTGCTCACCGAGTTGGTGAACAACATGCTGAATTTCTCCAAAATCGAGGCGGGCAAAAAAACCTATCAATTCCAGAAGCGATCACTGCCAGTGATCGTCCAGGAAGTGATGGACCAATACACCGCTCACATCAATATCCCCGGCTTCAAGATCGAAACCCGCCACCAGGACGACATCCCCCTCTTCGCTATGGATCCCGAAGCCATCAAGCTCATTGTCATGAATCTGGTACAGAATGCCCTCAAATACTCCGGCGAGGATAAATTCATCTCTGTAAAAACATCCCGGCAAAAAGACCGCGTCCTTCTGGAAGTTTCCGACAAAGGCCACGGCATCCCACAACAGGACATTCCCCGTCTGTTCGAGAAATTTTACCGCGTGAATTCCCCGCAGGTGGCGGCGCGCGAAGGGAGCGGTCTGGGCTTGTATCTGGTCAAACACGCGGTATTGGCGCACAAAGGGGAAATCGGCGTGAAGAGTTTTCCCGGGGAAGGTACCACGATCACGATTTCATTTCCTTTGGACCAAGAACGAATCGAAACCCATAAAATGGAGTATTAAATGTCAAAAATCCTGGTTATTGAAGACGATGCCACGATCCTGGAAGGTATCAACGACACGTTAAAATTCCATGGCCACACGGTATTGGAAGCGCAAAACGGACAACAGGGATTGGAAATTGCCCACAGAGAGCAACCGGACTTGATCATACTCGACATCATGTTGCCGGATCATGATGGATTTGAAATTCTAAAAAAAATCCGCGAAACAGACAGACAGCTCCCCATCATCATGTTGACCGCCAGAAGCCAGGAATCCGATAAATTATTGGGCTTTGAATTGGGAGCCGACGACTATGTAACCAAACCCTTCAGCGTCAAAGTGCTCATGGCCCGCATCAAAGCGGTTTTGAAGCGGAGCGGCTCACGCCGGAGCCAGGATACGGCGCTCACCATCGGCGACGCGGACATCAACCTGAAAAACTTCGAAATCCAAAAAGGCGGCCATACCTTCCAACTCTCACCCAAAGAATGCCACATTCTGAAATTATTGATCCAGCACCCGGAAGAAGTAATCACCCGCGAACGGATCATCGACGAAGTTTGGGGCGAAGATTACTTTCCCAGCCCCCGCACGATCGACAACTTCATCCTGAAACTCAGGACAAAAATCGAAGACGATCCAAGAAATCCCGACCATATCCTCACGGTGCACGGCGCCGGCTACAAACTCAAGATGACAATTTTGTGACAATTTTATTAATTTCTGAAGACTTTTCCCATTCTCTTATGTGCTAGACTCCATGGTGGAGTAATTGTACGAGATGAGAAAACTGTCATTGACGCTTGCAGGAATTATCGGCACCCTCGCCTTGTTTGTCCTATTTAATCAACTGGACAAATCTCCATCCGGGCCTCCGTTTGCACCTCAGGATATCCCCGCGGCCAAATTCGGGTACGACAACGGCTTCTACATTCAATGGGCGCTCGCTGAACCGCCGGAAGTAGACATTATGTCGCACGACCACTTGAGGGTATACCGGCGCCTCCACGACCCGGCCATGGATGGCGCCCCGTCACTTAAATGGGACCATGCCGCATACAAGGAAAGCTACAGGACACATTACCGACCGGAATACGCCAGGTTGAGATTGAGTTTAAAAGTGTACGAAGCGCGACACATGATGCGTCAGGTAAAAGCCGCCGGCCATTTACTCAAAAACCTGCATCCCAATCTTCAAGTACTCCTCCGCCGCTACCGAACCATGATCGACGCCCCCTATTACGCGGACTTCACAATGCTGACAATCGATGCGCCGCTCCCCAACCTGCTGGCCTGGCTGGAAACAGCGAAGCTCTACACCGCCGTCAACTTATTTCAAGCTTTAGAAGGCGACTGGACCGGCGGCGCTTCGAACATTCTGGATCAAATCGCTTTCGGGAAACGAGCGGTCAAAGGGAGCCGGTACTTGATGAACAATCTCATCGCCAAAGCCATCACATCCATATCCATTCAAGCTCTCGGCAGTCTGATCAATGCAAAGGAGTGCCCGCCGGAAGTATTCAAACTGATCATCTCGCACACTCCCCCATTACAATATGAAGAATACGGGACCCGCACCAGCCTGATATGCGAGTATGTGGGATACAAAGACCAATTGGAACAGTGGAAATATATCGACAGAGAATTTCCCCCATCCATGGCGTTCGCCTTAAAATTTCTAACCCAAAAAAACCGTACGCTGGATATGGTTCAGCATGAAATATCCGAAGCCATCCACTATGAAAAGGTTCCGCCGTTTCAATGGCAGCGGGACATGCCGGAAATTTCAACCGCTACCAACGGCGCGTTTTGGTGGCTTCAAAATACCGGGGGAAAAATCTTGTTCGATCACCATTTCTCCCCTACACATTTTAAAGCAGTTGTGCTAAAATCATTTCGTCTGAAAACATATTACCAGATGTTGAGGATATCGGCTCAATTGCATGAGCAATACAAGCCTGAAAGACCGGTACGCCAAATATTGGAAGAAATCCCGGCTACGTGGACCACAGACCCTTGTAGCGGCAATCCTTTCATCTGGGATGAAGCTAAGCAGATATTATATAGTCTTGGAACAGATCGCATAGATGACGGCGGCGCTCTTCAAAAAGACACCGAATACGGTGATTTTACATTGCCGGTCATTCTGTACGTTCAAGGAAATTAAATATGACCTCCTTTTCCTGCTGTGAAATAGGTAGCGGCTGCCTCCGGGGTGGGGCGGCCGATTACGAGAAGCAGGTTTTCATAGAAAGAAAAAGGGTGAGGGAAGGTGATGAGGGACACCTTCCCCTCCCGTTTTTCCCTTGTCGATGAAACGCCGGGCCAAACTCAGGATCAAACGAAATCTTCGTCGCACACTAATGAGCGTCATCATCGTGTCAGCCGCGGTGATCAGCGCTCTGGCCATCACCATGGTCTCCCAACAAGAAAAAGTCCGGGAGTTGAGGCTCGCCGGGCAATACAAAGACCGCGTCGCCGCCATTAGAGACCAGTTGGAACAAAAAACCCAATCGGTTCTGAAAAGAACTTTCGCGCAAGTCAATGAAAGCGGATTCTCCAGGAGCTCACCCGACACCTTGCTCGGCCAGATAAAAAAAATCGTGCTTGACAATCCCATCGTTCAATATCCCTTTGTCCTGGAGCTAACGCAAAAAACATTCCGTTTCCCCTTCTCGCGCAAAACCCCCGGCTCCGGCATCGCCATCGCCGACAAAGCGCTGACGGACCCGGTCGTTAGCTCCGTCTACCGCAAGGGCCGCCGGCTAGAGGTGGAAAACCGCCGGTACTCGAACGCCATCACCCTCTATCAAAAAGCGTTTCACACCGCGGCCAGCCCAAACAGCAGATTGTATATTTCGAACGCCATGGCCCGGTGCTATTTTAAGAGCAACCGCTTCCGCCAGGCTTTGTGGTATTATCACCAAAATCTCCGCACATTCCAAACTCTTTTTAACACTGAGCAAGAATTATATTTTCTCACCTTGCGGCAGACAGCCCTCTCATACAAACTCATGCGCCTCGACAATTACGCGCTAAAATATTACTTGCAATTATACGAGACCATCATCTCGAGCCCCAAAATTTCAAATCCAGGCATCTCGGAATTGTTCAAAAACGAAGCCCTGGATTACCTGAACCAATACCCAATTCAAAACGAGGAAGCGAGTGAACGCTTCAATCGCGCCAAAGCCTCCGACCGCCTTAAACAAGCCACCAACATCGACATTGCGCTCAGTTGGATGTTCTTCGAATTGGAATCCCCGTCTTCAAACGACTACAGCGAAGATTCCGACTCCATAAAATTGCGGGAGCTCTACACCACCACAGATGAAAAAGCCCGGTATTACCAAACGGTCAAACGCTCTCCCCATTGGACCAGCCAACCTCTCCAAAAAACATCCGCCGCAAAAATCGCGGACAAGGGGACAGGCGAGACCTTTCACGTGGTGTCCCGGAAATTGTCTCAAAATCTGGTCTTCGGCTTTCAACCGTCGTCAAACTATGTGCGGCGCCAATTATTCCAGGACATTGCCGCCGGCAGCATCGAAGATCCCCGGTTGAGGGTGCGCATATCCAGAAACAACGCCGCGCCAAACACCCAGGACGCCTTCCAATTCAAGCTCATCACCCTGCCGGTAAGCGACTTGTTCCCCCAATACAATATCCTGCTGCTCTCCAACCGGCCTGATTTCTTCGGCCGCCTGGCCAAAAAAGAAATACGCTCCAGTTACATTTTAATCGCCCTCCTCATCATTGTCATGACCGTGGGCACCGGTATCTTCTACAAATACATCGCCCGCGAGGAAGAGCTCTTGCGCCTCAAAGCGGAATTCGTGGACAGCGTATCCCACACCCTCAAAACCCCGTTAACCCGCATGGGACTCCTGGCGGAAAACATCCGCCGTGGGTGGATCAAAGACGAAGCAAAAAAAGAACAATTCCTCGAAACCATCATGGCGGAAACCTCCCGCATGAACGATATGGTCAACAACATGCTCAACTTTTCCCGCATCGATTCGGGCAAAAAGCAATATGAATTCTCCGAGGCCCGAATCCAGGACATCGTGACCTCAACCCTCGCTCAATACAGAGGTCACATCGAAGCGGCGGGCTTTACCTGCCGGCAGGACATCGACCCCGCGCTTCCGCCGTTGCAACTGGATCCGGAGGCGGTCAAACTGGTATTGGTCAACCTCCTGCAAAACGCCATCAAATATTCGGACAAGGAAAAGTTCATCGAGGTCCGCCTGTATAGAGAGGAGCGTTACGCGGTGTTGGCGGTCGAGGATCATGGGATGGGGATCGACAAGAGGGACAGGCAACGGATTTTCGATAAATTCTACCGTGCCTGTGATACTCACGTCAAAGCCCGGGAAGGCAGCGGTCTGGGTCTGTTTTTAGTCCACCACGCCGTAGCGGCACACAACGGTAAAGTGGAAGTCTCGATCGAGCCGGGAAAAGGAAGTACATTCCTGGTCTATTTACCGATTGACAAGAGGTGACGAACCATGACAAAAATAGTGATCATAGAAGACGACAGCACCATCGTGATGGGGCTCGAAGCGGCACTGGAATTTCACGGCTACCGGGTGACGGCCGCCGCTAACGGAGCCGAGGGTATGAAACAACTGGACCGAGAGCAACCGGACCTGGTGATTCTGGATCTCATGCTGCCGGGAATCGACGGTTATGAAGTGTGCCAGAAAATCCGCCGCCAAGACAAGCGGATTCCCATCATCATGCTGACGGCAAAGTCGCAAGAGAGCGACAAATTGCTGGGTTTTCAATTGGGGGCCGACGATTACGTAACCAAACCCTTCAGCGCCATGGAGCTCCTTGCCCGCATCAAGGCGATCCTGAAACGAAGCGGCGATCAATCGACATCCACCCAGCAGACCGTCATCGGCGCAGCCCGCGTCGAGCTCGACAACTTCTTGATTCACAGGGACGGCAACGAGCATCACCTCTCCCCCAAGGAACACGACATCCTGAGCTACCTCCTGAAGCGGCCCAATGTCGTCATCAGCCGGCAACAACTCATCGACGGCATCTGGGGAGAAGACTACGATCCCTCCCCCAAAACTATCGACAACTTCATCCGCAAGCTGCGGGTCAAAATCGAAAAAGACCCGGCCCACCCCCTCCACCTCCTCACAGTCCACGGAGCCGGCTACAAGCTGAAGATTTTGTGACAATCCTGTAACAATTTTTTGATCACTTGCTGATGATTTTTATTTTTCTTTGGGGTATCCTTTACATCTGGAGGTCACATGAGAAAAATATCAATAATTTTCGCAGTTATATTGTTATTAGCCATCGGATTTTTCGCTTCCAACGTATTGCTGGACGGTCCGGCGCCGACATTCGACGTGGGGGAAAAACTGGATATCACCAATGTGGGGGCAATGTTGGAGAGTTTGTTTCCACCGCCGTCGTTCGATCCGCAGAATGGTTATTACCGTTTGTGGACATTGATCGAGCCGGCGGGCACGGACATTGACGCGCCGGAGACATTGGAGCGTTACAAAAAAGTCCACGACCCGGAATTCGCCACCCGGGACTACATTAAAAAGTGGGGCCTGGACTTTGTGAAAGTCTACAACAAAGGCCATTACAAAAAGATCAACGATCAGCGGAAAAACATCCTCAAGAAGAACAGCAAGTGGACGGATCCGCCGAAGAATCCCAACAAGGACTGGCTCCCGTTGGTCCTGGAAGAGACCGAACAATTGGCGGCGTTGGAAAAAATCTACGTCTTGCAATTGGAGAGATACGAAAAGCTCATCGACGCGGAGCTCTTTGAAGATTTCACCCTTCCGGTCCTGGACGGAGACATGAACGCTCTCGCTCCCATCCCCAACCTGCTGGCATGGCTCCATACAGCCAAATTGTTCCTGGCCATCAATATGAGAGACGCCGCGGCCGGCGATTGGGACGCTCGCGTCAACCGGATTTTGGACCACGTGGACTTCGGCAAACGGACGGTGAAAGGCAGCCTTGTATTGATAACCAACCTGATCGGCAAAGCGGTGTTGAAATATTCGCTCCAGGCCCTGGTGAGCGTCATGAACCATCCCGATTGCCCGGATACGGTCCCGGCGCTTATATATCAACGGCTCACCCCCATTCAATACGAAGAGTTCGGCAGCCGCAAATCGTTGATCGCCGAAGGGTTCGCCACGGCCCACCATGTCAGCGACCACTTCTTCATCCAGAAGAACAGAACCTTGCAATATTTCTACAATTTTTTATCCAAACTGGTTCATAGCGAACAAACGCCTCCGTTCCAATGGAAGGATGGAATCCTGGAGAACAACGGGGTCAAGAAGGGCAACCTCTGGTGGTTGCAGAATCCCGTCGGCAAAACCCGATTTCACCAATTCCTCGATCCATCCGAAGCGCAAACTTTCGAATTCATTTCGGCAGGCAGCATGAATACCGTGGTGTACAAATCGTACACCGTAAAAACGATCTATGACATGACCAGGATCGCTGCGGCGTTCCACATGGAATACACCGGGCAAAAAACCGTCCGGGAGACACTTAGTAGCCTCCAAATTTACAACGAACTCCCGGATCCCTGTACGGGGCAACCGTACAAACTGGGCAAAAACCAAAGACTCCTGTACAGCATCGGAACCGACAGGGTGGACGACGGCGGAACACCAGCCAAAAACGACTGGAAAGGCGACATCGTCATCCCCCTAGTACCCAAACTACAATAAAACCGATGCCTCCTTAAAACCCGGGGCCGACGATCCCGTCCCCCTGGGTTTTAATCCCACCAACTCATTCCACACAATAAACGGTTACCAAAAGATTACTTTTTGCTTACCTATTGGAGAGGACTTGGGGTAGAATGTAGGGTATTCTGGGTGCAGGAGGAAATATGAAAAAGACAATCTTACGCATTCTTATTGTGGTGTTGGGTTTGTTGGCGCTTTATATCGCTATCAATCAATTCGACACCAAGCCGCCGGAACTGAAATATCTCGAACTGCGGGAGATCAAGAATCCGGTTTATGATGGCAGCAATGGCTATTACCGGTTGTGGACCATGCCGGAACCCAAAGGTACCGACATCGAGGCTGAAGCGGTGATAATGAAATATAGGCCCCTATTCGATCCCCAATTCGACAACGACAAGAATATCAAGGCGTTCGATGAAAAGGGATACAAGAAGATGGCGGAGGCGACTTTTGCCGCCCGTTGGCGGAAAATTCTGGGGCCCGACGCCCAGTGGCTCAATATCCCCCAAAATACTTCGTTGGACTGGTGCCAGCAGGTGTTGGCCAATCGCGACACACTGACGGTCCTGGAAAATGAATTCGGTTTTTTGCAGGAACGGTTTCAGAAATTCCTGGAAACGGAGACATTTCAGGACCTCACCATCATCCGCATGGACATCCCCATCCCCCATTTGCTCACCTATCTAGGCATGTCGAAACTCTACATCCTCCGCTCCATGACAATGGCGCTGGACGGCGACTGGATGAAAGGGACAGGCAATCTTTTGGATTTGGTGGACTCCACGAAAAAAGTGATGAGAGGTAGCCGCACCTTGATTACCAATTTGGTGGCCAAAGCCATCATCCGCATGAGTTGCGAAGCGATGGCCAGCCTCATCAACAGCGCCGAATGCCCGCCGGATGTGTATCAGCTCATTCTGGATCGAACCCCGCCGTTGGCGTTTGAGGAATACGGCAGTAACCCAATGGTGTTCGAATACCAGTTCCGTCCACCATATAATTGGAAACGCTTTTTCGACGAACCTGGCTTCGGATTTTTCAAATCGTTGTGGTTCAGCTTGTTCACTCAGCAAAACCGTACCCTGCACCTCCGCGATCAAATCATCCTGTCCATCGTCGAAGCCGAACGCGTCCCGCCTTATCAATGGACAGATGATCCCTTCGAACCCAAGAGCCCGGTCAAAGGACTGTTCTGGTGGGTGCAAAATCCCGGCGGCAAACTTCATATGCACAAATTCGCTATCGAAGGCGGGAGAAATTTGGCGGTGGTGATCCTGAAATCAAACCGCGTCAAGACCACCTACCAAATATTACGCATCTCGGCAGAATTGCACAAGGAGTTCAATCCCAACGAACCGGTGCAAACGATCCTCGATCGTTTGGAGACCTACAAAACCCCCGATCCCTGCTCGGGCAAACCCTACATCTGGAACGACCAGAAACAAATCCTCTACAGCATCGGCACAGACCGCAAAGACGACGGCGGCGAGCCGCAAACAAAGACTCGCTTCGGCGATTTTCCCCTTCCTGTGACCTGCTACGTCAAGTAAGCGAACCAACGAACTGCTGCGACACCTCAGCCCGGATCTCGGAGAACTTCTCCAGGGTCCGGGCGAAATAGAAAATTTACATTTTTTTATGGAACAAAGTACCTGACTAAACCGTCTACCTTATATTACAATGTACCTTGCAGAAGGAAAAACAATGGAAAATAAAATTAAACAATTGAGAAAAGGCGTTTTCGAGCTAGCCATATTGGGAGCCCTGGAAGACCGGCAACATTATGGTTACTCACTGGTAAAAACCATTACCGGCGGCGTGTCAATATCCATCAACGAGGGAACCCTCTACCCCATCCTCTCGAGATTGGCGAAAGAGGGATTGGTTCAAAGTCAATGGGTAGAATCGTCCCAGGGACCACCACGCAAATATTACTCATTAACACCCAAAGGCACTGAAACCCTGGCGGCTCTTTGCGAAGAATTCGACAATCTTGTCGCCATGATCCGCCAGGTCCGGGAAACCGTCGGCAATAATGACGATTCCCCGGAATCAAAACACATTTCCGTAAAAAAAGGAGAGAGCGATGAATCATCATTATCCTGACACAGTACAAAAAATTGTCAATGATTACTTAGGCCGGGTGAAAGACCACCTGAAGGGGATGCCGGAGAAAGACCGCGAAGAATCGGTGCGGGAGATCGAATCCCACATTTATGAATCTTATGTGAACGACACCGCCCCCGACGAGGTGGACCGAATCTTGAATGTGTTGGGAAAACTTGGCGAACCGTCTAAAGTCTTTGCCGACAAAATACCCGGAACAGTGGTCAAGATGGGCAAGAGCAGAAACCTCCCCCTGTATATCCTGGCGGGAGTTCTCATCGGCCTGTTCGGGCTTCCCATAGGGGTCGGAGGTATCGGCCTGTTGTTCGGTTTGGCGGGCGGAGTATTGGCGTTGATCTTCGCCTACTTCGTAACCGCCGGCTCATTTATTATCGCCGGATTGGCCGGAATGGTGGTGAGTATCATCCGCATCGTGGATCCGGCGTATCTCGATCAGATAGTGGAATTCACCGGCGTCGAAGTGACGCACATGCTGTATTTTTCCAGCCCCGTGGCCGAAGGTATCATCGGCTTGTTCGCCTCCATGATGTTAGGTGCTGTGGGCGTATTGCTTCTGATATTCGGACGCTATATTTTCAGAGGAATCGGTTTCCTCTTCAATATGATTGTGGAAAAAATCAAGGATTTCCGCAGAAAGCGTAAACCGGTGGTCTCTCAATAAAGCTGGAGATCTTCGTATTTGGATTCCTCTTTCATGATAACCATATTCAGGTTTTTGATGTTGGAGGAAAAGCGAATTCTGAGATCTTTGACAATATCGTAAAATTCTTCATTGGACCGGGTCATGAGTTCGAACTCGAAATCGTACGGTCCGATGGTTTTCAATAGGTAGATGATGGCGGGCCGCTGTTTTAGATAAGCGGTCAGTTGTTCGAGGTTGTGCCGGGAGGTATCGTTCAATTTGAGCAATACCTTCCGGTAGACATACCCCAGGAGGGCGTGATCCAGTTTCACATTGAACCCAATGATGATACCCGCCCGGATCAATTCATCCATCCGGGCCTTCGCCTTTTTTGACGTGACATTCAATTGCCGCGACAAAGAGGCCAGCGACATCCTGCCGTCGCGGTTCAAGCTGGTCAGAAGTTTTTTATCCAGCTCATCCAATTCCCAATAAGAATAAGTGGCTCCGAACACCAGGCCGGCATCGGTCTTCGGCACGTCCGGAGAGATAAAATAATAGGGCAAATATTCGATCCGGGTGGCAATGGAGAAGTTTTTTTCTTGAAAAAATGTTCCGTAGCGCCCCATGATCTCGTCATACACCTTTTCGAACTCGATGATGTTCTCGGACCACACCACAAAAAACATATCGAAATCCCCATCGAGATAAATGACCCAGGCGATTTTCGGGTGATTCACCAGATAGTCTTTGAGCTCCCGCTCTTTTGGGATGGTCAGATTCTGGAATTTTATAAACACCCGGTAATGGGTCTTTCTCAACCGGTAGATATTGGTGATGGCGTAAAACCGCTTGATAACCCCCTGCTCCTGCAATCGTCCCAGCCGATAGGCCACCATCTGTTTCGAAGTATCCATCACGTCCGCCAAATGAGTGATCCCCATCCGCCCGTTCAAACTCAAATGGAACAACAGCGCGCGGTCTGTTTCGTCAATCGCGACCATCTCGATTCTCCTTTGGCAAAAAAAAACCAGCCCTCTTTTGACATAACATATAAAATTACAATAAAAAAAGCCGTTTGTCAAACAGAGTTCCGCCTTTTTATTTTTTCTTGACTTACAATTTTTGCTGTGCTATAAATTTTTTTTATCCGGAGTGTCGTTCAGTTTGGAGGAATTATGAAAAAAAATGTAGATATAGCAGTAATTGGCGGGGGCATTATCGGAATGGCCACAGCCTATGATTTGAGCCTCAAAGGTATTGATGTAGCTGTGATTGAACGGAAATACATCGGCTCCGGTTCCACCAGCCGTTGTATCGGCGGCTTGCGCCATCAATTTTCCATCCCCGCGGCAATCCGCTTGATGAAAGAGAGTATCCGGTTGTATTCCGAAATGGAAGAGGAGTTCGGGTTTTCAGTGGAATTTCATAAAGGCGGCTACCTCTTGTTGGCCCATGACCAACACCTCCTGGACATTTTCAAGAATAATATTAAAATACAACAGTCCGAAGGGATCGATGTCTCCTTGTTATCCCCCGCAGAGTGCCGGGACGTTGTACCCGGACTCAATACGGACGACCTTCTGGGCGGCGCCTATTGCCCGGACGACGCCCAGGCTTTTCCGTTCACGGTGCTCAAAGGCTACCGCGACGTTCTGGAACGGAACAACGGCCGGTGCGTGATGTACAATCCGGTGACCGGAATCAAAAAGAACGGTCGTTTCACCTTGACTCTCGAAGACGGTTCCGTCATCGAGACGGAGAAAGTACTCTTGAGCGCCGGTCCCTGGACAAAGGGCCTGGGTGAGTTGGTGGGGCTCGACCTCCCCCTCTTCCCGGAACGGCATGAAGCCATGATCACCCAAAGGGTGCCTAAATTCATGGAACCGATGTTGGTGGATTACCGCAGCGACGGTTGCTACTTTCATCAATTGATTACCGGGCAGATTATCGGGTGTTACACACCGGTCCCCAATGTCCCCGGCATCCGCGAAGATGTGACCGTCGATTTTGTTCCGCAACTGGCCCAACGGATGATTCGCCTGGTGCCGGATTTGAAAAAAGCCGGCATACTGAGACATTGGTCCGGTTGTTACACCATGACCCCGGACGGCAATCCCATTGTGGACCAAACCGGGATCGACGGATTGTACGTTGCCTCCGGAATGTGCGGACACGGATTTATGTTCGGCCCCTCCATCGGTAAGAATATGGCCCACTTCATGACAGAGGGAGAATGGTTGATGGACTACAGCGACTTTGCCATCGACCGCTCGTTCTCCAGTAAAGAAACGCTCAAATAAAAAGGAAGATGATGATGACGGAGATAACATTAGGCAATACAGATTTAAAGGTGAAACGCATCGGTTTCGGCGGTATTCCCATCCAGCGTCTCAGTAAAGCAGAGGCGGTGGAGGTGGTGGCCAAAGCCCTGGACGCGGGGATCAATTTTTACGACACATCCCGCATTTACACCGACAGCGAAGATAAAATGGGGGCTGCGCTTCGGGGACACTACGATAAAATCGTCATCGCCACAAAATCCTACTGCAGGGACAAAAAAGGCGTGACTCAGGATATCGAGACCTGCCTCCACAAACTGGGCACAGATCGCATCGACCTCTTCCAATTGCATAACATCTCCAAAGAGGAAGAACTGGAGCAAGTCCTGGCCAGCGGCGGCGCGGTGGAAGGTCTGGAAGCGGCGCAAAAAGCCGGAAAGATTCGCACCATCGGCATCACCGGTCACAAACCCTGGATATTGAAAAAAGCCATCGAATCCTATGACTTCAAAACCCTGCAATTCCCCTTCAACATCATCGAAAACGCCTGCATCGACGAACTCATCCCCCTGGCCAAACAAAAAGGAATCGGCACCATCGCCATGAAACCGGTGGCCGGCGGCGCATTGCGGCGTGTGGATTTGAACCTTCGCTACATCTTGACCAACGGCGCCGACGTGGCCATACCGGGAATGGATAAACTAGAACAAATCCCCGAAAATTTCTCGGTCCTGGACAACCTCACCCCCCTGACCGCCGAAGAGACGGCTCTGCTGGAAAAAGAAAAAGAGGAATGGAGCGGCAACTTTTGTCGCCGCTGCGAGTATTGCATGCCCTGCCCCCAGGGATTGAACATCACCTTCCTGCACCTCCTGGGCGCCTATTATTTCCGTTACGACCTCAAAGACTGGGCCTGGGAGCGCATCCAATCATTGCCGAAAAAATACCAGGACTGCATCAATTGCATGGAATGTGTCAACAAATGCCCCTACAGCCTGAACACCCCCGAAATCTTCAAAGAAACCTGGGACAAAATCCTCCAAGACCGCCGGGGCTAGAACCCACGGTTCGACATTCTATAAGATAAAATCCAGATAATTGTCGCTATTGACAATCTGGAAGCCCGCGCCTTTGTAATTCTCCCGCCAATCCCTGGGCGCCTTCGGTCTTTTTTTCTTTGAAAATTTGAATTCATAGCCCGACAGCGTGCCATCCAGATCTTCCACCCAGTCGATCTCCTGGTTGTCATAGGTTCTCCAGAAATAGCAAGATCCATAAAAGCCTTGATAGGCATTCCGTTTAAGCCGCTCCGTCACTAAAAAATTCTCGAACAGAGCGCCGACATCGTCGCGGTCCTCGAGATCGTTGTATTGGGAAATCACCGCGTTGCGCACTCCGTTGTCCAGGAAATAATACTTGGCCTTGGACACCACCTCTTTCCGTAAATTGCGGCTGAATCCGCCGATTCTCTTAATGACAAAACTTTTCTCCAACAGGTCCAGGTAGCGTAGCACTGTTTTAATGTCGATCTTTATTTGGGAGGCGATTTCGTTGAGCGAGACCTCGCCGCCGACCTGGAAAGCCAATAGTTTCAACAATTGGAGGAGAGCGCGGGGCGAGCGGATCCTCTCCATAGCCAGAACATCCTTGAGCAAATACGAATCAGCCAGTTCATTCAGCAATTGTATTTTTTCCCTTCTGGTTGGAGCGCTCACAACTTCCGGATAGGAACCGAACACTAAAAACTCAGGCAATTTTTCTTTCAACTCATGGTTATTGAAATGCAATCTCATTTCCATCTGGGAAAGAGGAAACAACGTAAGCGTCAGTTTGCGGCCTGTCAACGGCTCGCCGAGGCGTTGGGCCAGATCGAAGGAGGAGGAACCGGTGGCGATAATTTTTGTCTGGGGGGATTGGTCCACTATAATTTTTAGAGCCATACCAATGTTATCGATCCATTGCGCTTCATCGATAGCGATGAGGTCATAGCCCTCTATATAATCGAGAATTCGCGAAAAATCCTGAGAGCCCAAGACTTCCCGGGTCCTCACATTATCACCGGAATCAAGTTTGTAGCGATAGGGACATTGC